>NZ_JBIBJK010000036.1:0-74427 GCF_042958635.1 Streptomyces sp. NPDC007971 | reverse complement strand
GCTGCACACCTACAATCACCACCGCGGACACACCGCGCTCAAGGGCCAACCACCCGCCAGCCGCGTCCCCAACCTCACAGGGCAATACACCTAGGCCAGTTGCCTCGCCGTGCGCCGCGCTACTGCCTGCTGATCGTCCACGCAGTTCTCGGTTTGCCCACCGCAGCACAGGAGTTACTGGCACAGCGGACGGCGGACGAGCAACGCATCCGCCGCCTCCGCTTCTTGAAGGAGAACCTCTACGACCACCCCGACCTCGTCGTCCTGGACCAACTGGAGCACCACACCCCAGGCGCGCTGGGCGACGATCACGTTGCCGAACTCCAGCGCCTCGCTCGTCTGATCTGCTCCTGCGACCGATGGTGGTTCCCACTCCTGCAGCAGTGGGAGCAGGTCGGCCAAGGGTTTACGGACATCGAGAAGCGACAGCAGGCCATGCTCGTACTGTCTGACTCCCTCAAGGCTCTCAACGGCGGCAGTCTCCCCAACAGCATCGCGCCAGTGGACATGTCCGGGTCTGAAGGAGCATCCCGAAGGGCGCACCCATGAAGCTCGCCCTGTGGCGGATACTGTTGGCCCCCCTGACGAGCCTACGAGCCCTGCTTATTCAACGGCGCAGCGCAACCCCTCTGTCTTACGACATCGCCTGGCGCCAGGCCCGCCTGGACCGTTGTCCTGACGAAATGGTCTATCGACTCCACGGCCACCAAGCCACCACACCCGACCAGGTATCCAGGGCTGAGTCGCCCGTGGCCCCGCCCAGGCTGGACGAGCCGACCGACCGACGCCCCTGACCAAGGTTTCCACAAGCACACAGACGCCTTCGCCCTGTCCATGAGGACAGGATCGAAGGGAGTCCTCGGCGGGAAGGTGCGACACGACCTTCACACGGTCGAGCCGGGCGGCACGGGCCTCGGACTGCACGTGCGCGACGAGCAGTCGTCCAATGCCCCGTCCTTGCGCTTCGTCAGCGACGAACAGCAGGTCGAGCTCCGGTACAGCGAGGACGGGTCTCTATCGGTTGGACCGCCATGTCTCCCCTGGTAGCGGGTGTGTCCTGGGGATTCAAGAGGTTGGTCGGTCGCGTTCGATGCTGGCGGCGAATGCCGCGGCCTGACGGACGCAGTCGTCGGCATCTTTGATGATCTCCGAGCCGCTGAAGCGGACGATCCGCCAGCCGTCGAGTTCGAGTTCGCGCTGCCTGGCCCGGTCTCGGGTGAAGGCTTCGGGACTGGAGTGCCACGCGTACCCGTCGAGTTCGATGCCGATCTTTTGTTTGGGCAAAGCGAAGTCAATGCGGTACCGACCGCCGAAGACTGGGTGCTGAGCCCTCAGGCCGTTCAACTCACGTGGCATCTGTTGCACGTAGGCCCCCCAGAATGCCTGCTCGATAGGGGACTCAAGATCGGGGGATAGGCGTACGACCTCCTTGAGGGCTTCAAGGGGAGTCGCGGCGGCGATGGTGCTTGAGGCGTAAGAGAAGGCGAACCACAGATCGTTGGTGGCGCTGTCCGCGATCCCGATACCAACCTCGTTGGCCTCCGACAACCATCCGAAGGTCTGGGGTGTCTCGGGTGCTGCGATGACAATGGTCTTGCCGCGTCCCTTGGCGTAGCCGATCTCGACGAGCGTGCCGTAGGCGGTGAGGTCGTCGAGCCAGGCGAACACGATGTCTGCTGTGTCGATGGCCGAGAGGCAGAGTTCCCGTACCTGATTCCTCTTGGGCAGGTTTTCGTAGGTGAAACAGGGAACAGCGCCGTCATTGCCGCAACCGTGGGTATTGGGGCCGTGGCCACAGCCGTGGTCGTCGCTGACGAAGTACGGGCCAACGTAGTCGAAGAAGCCAAGAACGCCGCGCTTCAGGACGGGCCACGGCTCGGAGGGGTGGTCATCGTCTACCTCCCAGGCTCCGCGGAGCCGGTAGCCGATCAGGTCGTAACGCCAGTCGCCTGGGCCGATCTTTCCGGCGAGATAGATGGACGGCACTGGAGCTCCTGGGCGAGTTGACGCTGTTCTGTGGTGTGACGGTACGACAGGGGTGGTCTGTCCGTCCGGGGTTTGATCACGTCCGTTACCGGATGGCGTGGCTGTCGCGATGGTGCAGGCCGACGTCGACGTATTGCCTGCACCAGATCCTTGAAGCTCTCGCGCTGCTGAGCCTCGTCGAAGTAAGGGGCAACTGGCACGACAAGATCAAAACCGCCATGCAAACCCAGCACGCCGACGACCACCTCGCCGCGCTGGGCACCGCAACGGCATCTACCTAATCGCCTTCTTCACCACCGACCAGTGGACGGCGAAGGAACGCAAGCGCCCAGCTGCAGGGCAGACACCTGCCGGCCTGAAGGAGACCTACGATGCCCAGGCCGCTCAGCTCAACGAGAGTAGGAACCGCACCATCCGCAGCTCAGCACAACGGAACACCTGACGAAACCGGCTTCTTAGGCGCATAGGCGAGTGCAATCGCAAAGTAGGCGCACCCCAAAAGCGTCACCGGGACAGGCCGCATGAGGCACCGACCACATCGCGCCCGACAGCGCAGCCGCACTCACTACGAAGCCGCACCGGAGAGCTCCGGTGCGGCTTCGTCGTCTCACGGCTCCGCGCGCAGGCCCCACCAGGATGGTCCTCGACGGGGCCTCGCCGTATCACCCGTCTATCACATAGCCATCACCAACTGGGCAGCCGCTCCCGGACCAGGAAGCCCTGACCTGCGGTTTCATGCCCGCGCTGGACTGGCATAGATGTCCCTGGACGGTCTCTACAACCTGCGCCAGGTCGTGCCCAGTGAGGGACCCAGGATCAGGACGGGGGCGTCCTCCGGCCCGTCGAGGCGGTATTGCAGGGTGTTCGGTGGTGTCTCGCTCACCCGCCTGAGCCTCTCATCTGTCACGGACGCCCCTATAACAGGGGGTCGGTAGAGACCGACTTGACCAGGTTGAAGACCTCGCGGGCGGCATATCGCTCTCTGCCGGCCTGCGCTGGTAGCCGGTGCGGTTCTCGGTGGCCGGTTCACCTCGAACACCTGAACGTGCTGCGCCGGCAGATAGCGGGACAGACCCGCATCGAAGTGCCGGTGCCCTCCACACCGGCCCGGCGCACCGTCCCCAGCCTGCGGGCCCAGGCGAGCAGCCGCCCGTATCCGACCGCCGTTGCCGGAAAGGACTTCGTACCCAGGATCTGACCCAGTGGGCAGACCACTGCGGCGACATGGACCTCGCCGTGCATGTCCACCCCCACGACGACCTCGCCTGGGCGGGCCTGTGCTGGCGGAGTGGGTGCCGCGCCGTCTGGGTGTCATGGTGGTCCGCCTCCCGCATGGTGCCGGCCCGGTCGGGCGGTCTGAACCGTGACGGCGCCTGAATAGACGGCAAGGCCCCTAGGGGGACACGCCCTGCGGCTCGGTGACAGCAGGCACCGTCCCGCAACGGCAGCCGACAAGTCCAGCACGAGACACTTCGGTCAAAGGTGTCATGAATCAGGCCCCCGTCCGGAACGGCACTGCGCAACCGTCCCACTGATCCCGGCACAACGGCACCGCCCGATCACTCCCGGGCGGCTTCGCCCGAACCGGCGCTCAACGCGGCCTGGACGGGCTGACAATGAGTTGACTCTTCGCCCACTCGTGACCGGCATAGACGGGCGCCAGCGGGTTCGCGGAGTTCAGCGAGGACGGCCGCGCACTCCAGACTCAGCACGCGGCAGAACCCCCGGCTGACCCGCGCCAGCCGGGACTCTGCATCGCCTGTCCTGTCACACGCGTGTCACGAACGCCAATCGACGCACCCGGACCACAAGGACCCCGCCTACGCAAACGGCGTCGTTTCGGACCACGTGGACGTCAGGAGACGGTTCCGACCACCTGTCAAAGGACACCCACCAGAAGCAGCAGCGGAACCACTGTGAAGGCCGCTCCGACGACGACCAGGACGCCGGCGACGGCTGCCTTCTGCGCTCGCGTGTCGATCACGGCGGTCTGCGGAGCGCCGGGCGGGTACAGCACCGGCACCTGACGGCCGATGGGCCATCGACGGGTGCCGGAGTGGGCACTGCGGCGTTCCCTGGTCCGACCGGCCGCGTCAGTGAAGGCCACCACCGGGAAGCACCCGCCGGCGTCGTCGGCGGTTTCCCGGTCGTGTCGAATCACCGTTCCGGTGGCGCGGACGCCGTCGCGGCCCAGCCGGCGCTGCACGCGCACTTGGTGCCATGCGCGCCGGTGCACGGTGAGAACCGGCGCGAGAGCCTTCCCGTGAAGGACGTCGAAGGCGCCCGCCCGGTTCGCGCCACCCCGATCAGGCCGGCTGTATGCGCATCAAGCCGACTGTTGATGTCCGCGCTGTGCTGCGAGGTGTCCGGTCAACTTCTCCCAGTTGCCGGAGCCGATAGCGGCCTTGTCCTCTTCGGTGAAGGGTGCTTGTTCGAGGAATGACCGGGCGATCCCGCCGCTGGTGTCGAGGAAGGGGAACCCGCCGGGCCGCGTCCCGAAGGTGTAGGGGTAGTCGGTCGAGTACAGCATGCGGTCGGTGCCGACGACCTCCGCCGTCCATCGCAGGTAGCGTTCGCTGACCGTGCCGCTGCCGGCCACCCAGAAGTTCTCGCGGAAGTAGGCGGCCAGCGGCCGCTCGAGCTTCGCGTTGTGCGCCATGATCCCGATGTGGTCGAGGTAGAACAGCACGACCTCGCCCCAGTGCCCCGCGATGACCTGCAGCCCGGGGTGGCGGTCGAACACGCCGGAGAAGATCATCCGCAGGTACTGCACGCCGAGGTCGTAGTACCAGCCCAGCCCGGCGGTCGCGAGCCCCATGCCGACCTGACCCAAGCCGGAGTAGTAGGCGTCCAGGACCGCGGGCACGGGGGTCTGCGGGTGGAAGTGCAGCGGGACTCGCAGCCGTTCGGCAGTGGCGTAGAGGTCGTCGAACTCCGGGGCGTCGGCCAGCTTGTCGCCGGTGCGCCCGTAGAGCATGGCGCCGCGGAAGCCGAGCTGTGTGACCGCGCGCTCCAGTTCTGCCGCGGCTGCCTCGGGCGCCGGCGTCGGGATGGCCGCGAACGCCTGGAACCGGTCCGGGTTGCTGTTGACGACGTCGGCCAGGGCGTCGTTGGCTTCGCGTGCGACGCTCATGGCGTCCGCGGCCGGGAGGTTCTGCACGCCGGGTGTGGCCAGTGACAGCACCGCGACGTCCAGGCCCTGGTCGTCCATGTCGGCCAGCCGCCGTTCGCCGACGTCCCGCAGCCTCTGGGCGAACGGCTCGTCGCCGTAACCGAGTTGCGGGATCTGCGGTATTCCCGCCTTCGCCCAGGCGTCGAGCAGTACCGGCAGGGCCACGTGTTCCTCAAGTCCTACGATCCGCAATTTCTCTGGCACTTGATGCTCCTTGTTCCGGCACGGGCGAGCCGCATCCACCAGCTCATGTTTCCAGTGGAATCAAGTGGACCGTATCACCGATATTTGCAGCGGTACAGCCTCGGCGATATCGTTGATTCATGGCTGATGGGACGAGCGATGACGTGCCTGCCTCCGAATCGGGGGCAGTGGGCACCGGCCGTGAGCTGATCCGCCGGCGAGTGGTCGAGGCCGCCGCGGACCTGCTCGCACGCGAAGGGCGCGACGCGGTGACGACCCGCGCGGTGGCGTCGGCGGCCGGGGTGCAGCCTCCGGTGATCTACCGCCACTTCGGCGACAAGGACGGGCTGCTCGAGGCGGTGGCCGAGCACGGATACGCCACGTTCCTGGCGGCCAAACACCTCGACGCCGATCCACGTGACCCCGTCGAGGATCTGCGCGCGGGATGGGACCTCGCCGTCGAGTTCGGACTCGCCAACCCCGCTCTGTACGCGCTGATGTACGGCGAGCCCAGACGCGGCACGACGTCCGCGGCGTTCGCAGCCGGCATGCAGATCCTGACAGGCCGCATCCGCCGCCTCGCCGCCGGCGGCTGGCTGCGCGTCGAGGAGAAACTCGCGGCAGCCCTGATCCACGCGACCGCGCGCGGCGCCGTGCTCACCTGGCTGTCGCTCCCCGACGATCAACGCGACCCGGCCCTGCTGACCGCGATGCGCGAGTCGATGGTCACCGCCGTCACGAACGAGAAACCCGCCGTGCACGATGCGAGCCCCGCCGGTGCCGCCCGAGCGTTGCGTACCCTCCTGCCCGAACAGACATCACTGAGCAGCGCCGAGCAACACCTCCTCGGCGAATGGCTCGACCGCCTAGCCGCCGAGGGATAGCTTGGATGCCCGTGCGGGTCGACCTGCCGACGGGCCGAACCCGAGCAGGCGCGCCGGGGATCCGATGCTGGTGAGTGCCTGTGTTCCCAGGGCTGACGGCTCGTGAGATCACCGGGCGAGGTTGCCGGGAGCTACTTCTCGACGCGGGAAGCGCCGGCTGTCATGGAACCGCTCAGGTGTCGGTGGCGGGGCCGTGCAGGCCGGCAGCGCCCTTGAAGGTCTGCAGCACCGGGGCGCTGTCAACGCTTTGCACGCCGCGCAAGGTGGAGATCCGCGTACTCAGGTACGTGTACAGCGCGGGAATGTCGCGCGTTGCCAGCGAGGCGTGAAGGTTGAGGGCCCCGCTGGTGGCGGCGACGAAGGCGACCTCGGGGTGTTCGGCGAGGGCGAGCCCGACGCGTTCCAGCTGCGCGGGTTTGACCGAGAGCCACAGCAGCGTGCGCACACCGAGGCCGAGCATGGACCACCGGGCGTCGACGTGGAAGTAGAGCACTCCGGCGGCGCGCAGTTCAGCGATCCGCCGCTGCACCGTGGAGCGTGAGGCACCCGTCTGCGCGGCCAGCCAGGCGGTGGTGGCGCGGCCGTCGTCGCTCAGCAGGCCAAGCAGGTGCCGGTCGAGGCCGTCGAGGTCGACGGGCCGCGTCAGGTCGGTGGCCGGCGGCTCCACAGGGCGCAGTTGCGCGACCTGTTCGGGCGTGAGGGCGCTCAGCTTGGTGACGATCCCCGCGGCGCGTCCGGAGTAGATGTGGAGCAGGCAGTGGGCGGTGACGTCCAGGACGCGCGCCGTCTTGGGCAGGTCCCGCAGGAGCAGGCTGTCATCAGGGGTGGCTGCGGTGGTCACGCAGACCAGTTCGGTGCCGCCTGACGTGCGGCTGATCCACGAGGTGTCGCTGCGCCGGGCCAATGACCGCGCGATCGCCTGCGCCGAGTCCGGGGTGCAGCGGATGCGCACCAGCCACTCCACATGGCCCAGCCTGGTCCGGTCCACCAGGCCCCACACGCGCAGGGCGTTCGATGACCGCAGGCGGCTGTAGCGGCGGGCGACGGTCTGATCCGACACGCCGATGACCTGGGCGACCCGGGAGAACGGAACGCGTCCGTCGACGTGGAGCGCATGCAGGATCTGCACGTCGGTGCTGTCGAATCCGGCGGAAAGCATCAGGCATTCCTTCATCGCATCGGATCTGCCCACCATACGGGGGCTGGATGGATGCACACCATCCACGGGCCGACGATCGGCCCATGAACGAGAACACTGCGACTTCATCACCGGCGCCGCACGGCGCGGCCCCGGACCGCGCGTCGGTCCTGATCGTGGGCGGCAGCATCGTGGGCGTCTCCGCCGCGCTCTTCCTCGCCGCACGCGGCGTCACACCGATCCTCGTCGAACGGCACACCGGCATCTCGCCCCGGCTGCGCGCCAAACTGTTCTACCCGCGCACCATGGAGGCGTACCGGGCCGTCGGAGCCGCCGACGACATCTATGCGATCGAACGCGACCGTCCCCGCAGCGAGTACGCCGCCGTCGTGGAGTCATTGGCCGGCGCCGAGATCCGACGCTGGCGCCTGCCAGCCGCCGACGACTACAGCGCCGTCTCCCCGTGCCAGGGCGCCATGGTCAGGCAGGGGGACGCCGAGCGCGTGCTCCGGATGCGGGCGGCTGCCGACGGCGCGGACCTGCGCTTCGGGCACCACTTCGTCGACTGGGAGCAGAGCGGGCCGCGCGTCACGGCCCGGGTACTCGACGACCGCGGCGCCCCTTACACGGTTGAGGCCGACTACCTGTTGGCGGCGGACGGGAGCGCCAGCTCGATCCGGGACGGCCTGGGGATAACCCGAAGCGGTGACCAGGTCCTCGCGTCCGCCATGGAGCTGGCGTTCACCGCAGACCTGCGCCCGCTGCTCGACGGCCGCGCCCTGGCCCTGGCCTTCGCCGAGCAGCCGGGCC
Source organism: Streptomyces sp. NPDC007971 (assembly GCF_042958635.1). Classification (NCBI taxonomy): domain Bacteria; kingdom Bacillati; phylum Actinomycetota; class Actinomycetes; order Kitasatosporales; family Streptomycetaceae; genus Streptomyces; species Streptomyces sp. NPDC007971. The sequence goes on along the minus strand of NZ_JBIBJK010000036.1, from coordinate 66,254 downwards.
GCCCGTTCATCTCCTGGAGCACAGGCCAGGACGCCGGAGCCGTCTCCGTCGGCTACGACCCCTCGACCACGGATCCGGACACCGTGTTCACCCCCGACCGCTGCCGGGCCATCGTCTCCGCAGCGCTCGGGCTGCCCACCTCCGGCTTCCGGATCACCGGTGCCCGCCCGTGGCAGATGGCTGCCCGGGTCGCCGACACCTACCGCGTAGGGCGGGTGTTCCTCGTCGGCGACGCCGCCCACGTCTGCCCTCCCGTGGGCGGGTTCGGCGCCAACACCGGCATCCAGGACGCCTGGAACCTCACCGCCAAGCTGGTGTCCGTACTGCGCGGGGACGCCGGAGAGCGACTGCTCGACCGGTACGAGCCGGAACGCCGCCCCGTCGCGGAGCTGACGGTACGACAGGCCGTGGCGCGCCTGGCCGGCATCCGCGAACACTGCGCCGAAAAGCAACAGTTGTTGCTCAGCGAAGCCGCTGTGGCGCTCGGCTACCGCTACCCCGCCACCGACGCCGTCGCGCCCCGCGCCGAGGCGCCGCTGCCGCCAGCCGACGAACCCGAGCGCTGGCGAGGCGAACCTGGCACCCGACTGCCACACCTCCCGCTCGCCGAGGGCACGGACGCGGGCTCCTCGACTCTCGACCTGGTGCGCGGCGGACGCCACGCACTCCTGATCGGCCGGCAGGGCCGAATCTGGGCGCAGGCAGCCCGGAGCCTCGACCCCGGCCGCGCTCTCCTGGACACCGTGGTCCTCACCCCGCAGACCCTGGCACCCGGTGCGAGCTTCGAGGACAACTGCGGCATCAGCGAGACCGGAGCCGTGCTCGTCCGACCCGACGGCGTCGTGAGCTGGCGCTCCGCCCACCTCGCCGACACGCCCTGCGAGGCCCTGGAGGCCGCGCTGCGGCAAGCGATGCAACGCTGACACCGGCCACTGAGACGGCCCCCGCTGGTCCCGGCGGCGAATGGCTTCTGCGTTGCCGCGCCCCTACCCCTTGCCTGCCGCGTACGCTGCGGCGGCAGCTAGGACGGCGATGGGCGCGGTGATGAGTGCGGCTGTGACTGCTGAGTCCATGGTGGGTGGTCAGGCCCGGTGCCACCGCCCCGGCGCCGGGAGCCTTCGCTGCATCCCTGGCGGGTGACGGTGCCATCGCGCACCTGGCGGTATGTCACAGACCACGAAACGTGGGGCGCTCCCCCGGATGAAGTGCCCCGCGGAACTGCCGGGGTGTGGCGGCCGGTCGGTCGCGGCGCATCCGATCGCGGGTGCGGTTGGCCGGAGGCGGCTTGCCGATCACAAGGTGCGCCCCACGACCTCGCGCTTTGTCCGGGGGCAGTCGGTCGCGCTGCCGCGCAGGCGGATGATCCAGCTCACGACGGACGATGCTCCGCGTCAGTCGCCGGGGGTGAGTGCGCCTCCACTGCCGCTGTTCGAGGTTCCGAACTGACCGGTGAGGAGAACCCTTGAAGTTGGCTCTGCCCGCGATTCCGGGAATGATCTCGGTGCCACGGCAGGCTGCCGCCGACTCGGTCACATCTGTCGACCGCGCTGCCGAAGTGGCACGTCGTCCGCCCGGCCGTCGGCCCGGTGTTTCCCCTGTCACGGTGTGTGGTGCAGGCAGCTTGACGCTTGTGGTTCCGGAGCGGCAGCGCAGGCGAGCGCCGGATTACCGATGAGGCGCTTGCCTTCGGCAGGATGGGGGCATGACCGAGATCCGTACGCCCCGTCTCCTCCTCCGCAGCTGGCACGACGACGACCTCGCGCCGATGGCGGACATCAACGCGGACCCCCGGGTCATGCGCTGGATCGACGACGGCTCGGTGCGCGACCTGGACCACACGGCCGAGGACATCGAGCGGTGGGAGGAGGAGTGGGACGAGGAGGGCTTCGGACTCTTCGCCGTCGAGCTGCTGGCCTCGGGCGAACTGATCGGCTTCGCGGGACTGTCCGTGCCCGAGTTCCTGCCGGAGGTGATGCCCGCCGTGGCGATCAGCTGGCGCATCGGCTCACAGTTCTGGGGCCAGGGATACGCGTCCGAAGCCGCCCACGCCACGCTGGAGTTCGCGCTCCAGGACCGCGGCCTGGACCGCGTCATCAGTGTCAACCGGGTGGGTGACAACGCCTCCGAGAACGTCATCCGCAAGCTCGGCATGGTGCCTGAGCGGGAGACGGCACACCCGGTGCACGGCTACCCCCTGCGCGTTCACGCCATCGATCTCACCGAATTCCAGGCATGAACCGGCCGGGCCATCGATCATCCCGACCGAGTACGACAGCCACCACCCGCGTGCTGCGTGCTGCGTGCTGCGTGCTGCGTGCTGCGTGCCAGGCCACGAACTCATGAGTCCCACCGCAAGCGCCCCATCCAGTAGAACCTTGTACGCCATTAGTTCATGGGTTCGTCACCGAGCCGGGCGGGGTCCCGTTGAGCGTGGTGATGATCGTGTCGCGGAGCCAGCGCTGGGCGGCGTCGTGGTCCAGGCGGGGATGCCAGGACATGGCGTAGCCCATCGGGCCGATCTCGCTCGGTGCCGGAATGACGGTCGTGGTCCCCGGCGACGCGTGCTGGATCGCCAAGCTCGCCGGCAGGGTTGCCACCAGTGAGGTTCCCGGCACCGCGGCGGCCGCGGCCGCGTGGTAGGGCACGGTCACGCCCGCCCTCCTGGGGCTGCCCAGCGACTCGAGACACCGGTCGACGTGCCCCTGCCGTCCGTCGGTGACGTCGACGACGACGTGCGTGCACTCCAGATAGTCCTGCAACGACACGGCAGGGTGCCCGGCGAGCGGATGATGGCTGGAGACCAGGCAGGCGTAGCCCTCTTCGAACAGCACCTGCGAGCGCAGCGGTGGCGGAGCCGAACCGCCGTGGACGAGCAGGTCCACCATGCCATGCTCGGCATCGCTGAACACGGCATGGTGCCAGCGGGAGAAGAGGACGGTCGAGCCCGGTGACTGCTCGAACAGTCGGGCGAGCAGCGCCCCGCTGAGCACGGAGACCGTGTAGTCGGTTCCGGCCAGGTGGAACGAGCGTGCCGCCGTCGCCGGGTCGAATTCCTCACCGGAGAAGACGTGTTCGAGCCTTGGCAGCGCGTGTTGCAGTTCGGTCTGGATGCGTTCGGCGCGGGGGGTGAGCTGGTATCCGCCGGGCCCGCGCACGAGCAGTTCGTCGCCGAGGGTGGCGCGCAGGCGCTGGAGGGCCCGGCTCATCGAGGGCTGGCTCATGCGCAGCCGGTCCGCCGCGCGGGAGACGTGCCGCTCCTCGAGCAGCGCGTGCAGCGGCGCCAGCAGGTTCAGGTCCACCGACTCTATACGTGGCACGCATACAGCGTATGCAACATATGGCATTGCCGCATAGTCCCTGGCCGAACGACGCTGGAGCCATGAGTAAAGAACAGCGCGACGCGCTCGACACCCTCTTCCGCAACGGCCCGCTCGACGTCGGCGGCGCCCCTGTGCAGCAGCGCGAGGTCTTCACCCGGATGCTCACTTCCCGGCCACTGCCCGAGGACGTGGTGCTCACCCCCGGCAGGCTGGGCGAGGTCCCGGTACTGGAGATCGGCATCGACGGCGTCACCCCGCACGGCACGTTGCTGTGGTTCCACGGCGGCTTCTACGTGCTCGGTTCGGCGCGCACCTCGGCAGGTCTGGCCTCGAACGTCGCCCGCCGCACCCGGATGAGGGTGCTCTCGGTCGACTACCGGCTCGCGCCCGAGTACCCGTTCCCGGCCGCGCTGGACGACGCCCTGGCCGCCTACCGCGCCCTGCTCGCCAAGACAGACCACGGCAACCCGGCACGAATCGCCATGGTCGGCGAGTCCGCCGGCGCCGGCCTTGCCGCAGCCCTGCTGGTGCGTGCGCGTGAGCTGAACCTGCCGATGCCGGCCGCCGGCGTGCTCTTCTCGCCGTATGCGGACCTGACGCTGAGCGGCGCGAGCATGACGACCAAGACCGCGGTCGACCCGTCGTTCACCCCTGACGCCATCGCCGTCCGGGCCGAGGACTACACGGGTGCCGCGGACCCTGCGGATCCGCTGATCAGCCCGGTGTTCGCGAATCTGCGCGGCCTGCCGCCGCTGCTGATCCAGGCCGGGTCGAACGAGCTGCTGCTCGACGACGCGGTCAGGCTCGCGGCCCGCGCGGCCGCGGACGACGTCCCGGTCACCCTCCAGGTCACCCCCCATGTCCCGCACCTGTTCCAGGCTTTCGCCGCGACGCTCGAGGAAGGCGAGGCCGCGCTCAGACAGGTGACCGAGTTCCTGCACGCGGCATTCACGCCGGGAAGCTCACCATGACCACGGCCATGCGCGCGGTGCGATTCGATCGCTACGGCGGCCGGGACAGAGCGCGCCGGCCACGCCGAATACGTCCTCGTGCCCGAGACGCAGGTGGTGCCCCAGGGCGGCGGCGCTGAGCTGGGAGGTGGCCGGGTCGCTGTACGTCGCCGGCGCCACTGCGTTCGGCGCCACCGAAGCGGTGGGCGTGAGTGAGGGTGAGGTGGTGGCCGTCTCGGCCGCGGCCGGCCGGGTCGGCAGCATCGCCGTACAGCTGCTGCGCCGATCCGGCGCCACGGTTGTGGCCATCGCGTCCAAGGCCAACCACCGTTCCTAACCAGTGTGCATGAGTGAGTCCTGGACCCACTGCTGCGTTCTGGGCGCATCCCGAACGGTGTTGGATGCGCTGGGTTCCCGCATTCGCGTCCCGTACGGCCCTGGTGCTCACCGACCAAGCGGAGGACTTCCTCGTCCCGGGGCGTGAGGTGCTTCAGGCGGTCGCGGATCGCCACCCCCGCAAGGCCCCGGCACCACGAAGGACGCCGCCAACTCCCGCACACCATCCACCACGTCACCCCCTCCCGCAAGGCCGGACGCCTTCCACACAGCCCAACGAGCCACAGCCGCGAAGGTCACCCATTCGGCCCCAGAACCCCCGTTCCCCACCCCGCAAACCCACCGACCGCACTCACTCCCACTCACCACAACTCACTCCAGCTCAGCAAGCCGACAGCAGCTCACAACCCCTGAACGCCCGGCCCGTCACCGTTCGGCTGAGCGTCGTTGGTGGTGTTGGGGAGCTGTTGTCGGGGCCCGGGGCTGTCTGTGACCTCGATCGAGCGGACCGCCCACCTGCGGTTCAAGCGGCTGATCACCGCACATGAGCTGAAGTGGATGGCTGAGGCGAGGGACGGGGATGAGCATCTGCCGGCCAAAGAACGTCATCGACCGGGACCCGATCGAGTCCCCGTTCCGGCACCCGGCTCCTGCCACGGCTGCTGAAGGGGCCGACGCGCGGTCCGGTGTTCGTCTCCACCGCCGCCAGGGACCGGGCAAGGTCGTGAGCCCCCGAGACGTGTGCCCGGCCACCTTCTGGGGACACCGGTCCTGCCATCGGTGTAGCGCCATCCCGTGCTGAGGAGGAGCAGTTCGCGGGTGCACGGCTCAGGGGGAGAACGCGGCGATCTGAACGCGGTGGCTTTCGTGGTCGGAGAGGAACGAGGCCAGCATCTGCCCCTGTTCGGCGACGGCGGTGCGCTCGGCTCGGGAGAAGGTGCGCAGCGGGGTGACGGTCACGGTGTCGTCCTTGACGGTCCAGGTCGCGGCGACCCGGCCGTCGAGCAGGACGACGCGTTCGCCGGCGACGGACAGGCCGCGGTGGGCGTCGTCGATGATCCGGCTGCGGTCGTGGAAGCCGAGGATCGCGTTGTCGAACGCCGGCAGGAACCGCACCGGGGCGGGTGTGTCGGGGTCGGGGCGCGGTGCGTCGGGGAGGTCAAGCAGTTCCCGGGCCCCGCTCGTCGCGGAAGGTGACCAGCTCTTCGCGTAGCGCGGCGACCGCGGCCGGGAGTCCGGCAAGTCCGCACCAGGCACGCAGGTCGGCTGAGGCGGCGGGGCCGTAGGCGGCCAGGTAGCGCCGTACGAGTGCCTGGCCCACGGGATCGGAGACGTCCGGGGACGGCGGGGCGATCTCACGCCCGAGCCACGAGGAGAGCATGGCGTTGCGCACGCCTGCCTTTGTCCGCCACAGCCCGCGCGGTGGCAGCTGTGCCATCGGGAGGAGGGCGGCGACCAGCATTTCGCCCAGTGGCCTCGGCCCCGGCTCCGGCCAGCGCCCTGCGAGCGCCCGCGCGAGCTCGCCCATCGAGCGGGGTTCGCCGTCGGCCATCACCGCCCGGCCCGCTGCCGCGAGTTCGTCGAGGTCTGTCCCGGCGAGTTCGCGACGGTAGGTGCCGAGTACCCGTTGGCGCAGCATGGTCTCGTGGCGGGCGCGCCAGGCCAGGGCGTCGTCGGCGCTGAGTAGGTGGACGGTACGGCGCATGAGGTGGGTCCGTACCACGCTCCGCCCGGTCAGCAGGTCCGAGAGGACGGCCGGGTCGAAGGAGCGCAGCCGCGACCAGAGCCCGACGAACGGCGCCTGCGGTTCCTGTGCCTGGAGGCCGCCGAGGTGCGCGACGGCGTCGAGGACCGGCAGGTCGGCGCGGTCGAGCAGCAGCTGCCGGGCGAGCGTGGCACGGCCCAGCGCCCGGGTTCCGAGAACGGTCATCGGCTCACCGCCGCGCGTTCGCCGACCGGTCGCCGACGCAGCGCCGCGTGGGTGAGGGCCGGCGTGGTGCAGGACACGTCGAGCGGGCCGATGTCACATCCGGGCGCCGCGATCTGGTCGATGCGATCCAAGACCTCCTCATCGACGGTGACTTCGGGCCCGGCGAGGAGGTCATCGAGGTGTTCCAGGGTGCGGCAGTAGGGGCTGACCCGGATTCCGGTCCGGCCCAGCGCGCGCGTCTTCACTGCTCTGTCCTTGCCTTCGCGTCGCGTATCGCTCTGGTGGAAAACCGGTACTGCCGCGGCCGAGCACGGGTGGTGGTCCGCAGTTCCTGGCCGGACCAGTTGCCACGGCCCACTGTCGGCCGGCGGGCAGCGGGCCGTTTCTTGCACGCCGTCATCGAGGCACCGCGCGGGCGGCGGATGCCCGCCACCCGGGCTTTGGCGGTCAGGAACCGTCGTACTCGCTGACGACGTCCACGACCCAGGTGACGCCGAACCGGTCCTTCAGCATTCCGTAGAGGGGCGCCCATTGCGCGGGCCTCAGGGGCTGCACGACCGTCGCGCCGTCGGAGAGCTTCTCCCAGTACGCGGTGACCTCCGCGACCGTTTCGCCGCGGAGCGAAACGTAGAAGGCATTCTCGCCCTGGTGCCACGGCATGCGCGTGGGCACGTCGTAGGCCATCACTGTGAAACCACTGTCAGCGGCCACCTGGCCCCACATCACCTGGCCTGCTTCGGAGGGGTCCTGGACGTTTCCGGCGTCCTTGTAGGTGACCACGATCTCGTGACCGCCGAACACGCACTGGTAGAACGCGAGTGCCGCGCGGGCATCGCCTCGGAAGTTCAGGTGGGCCACGGCTTTGACGGACATGCTGGGCTCCTAGCCTCTCGGTTCATCCTGTCGGGCGGTCTTGCGCGTGCCGCCCGGCGGCAGGGCTGTGACAGCGGAGCCTGATGCCCTCGCCGCCGAAGACGGTCACGGGAATTCCGCCTGCTTGCCCTGCTCGGTGACCACAGTCGCAGGGGAAGCGGCCAGGTTGTGTCCGCTTCTCGGGGCATCATGGAAAGCATGCAGAAGACTTCGGCGCGGTTGCTCTCGCTGCTCTCGCTGCTCCAGGCGCGCCGGGACTGGCCGGGGCGGTTGCTGGCCGAACGGCTGGCCGTCAGTGCACGCACCGTGCGCCGCGATGTCGACCGCCTGCGCGAACTCGGCTACCCCATCGCGGCCGTCAAAGGTCCCGACGGCGGGTACCGGCTCGGCGCCGGGACGGAGCTGCCCCCGCTGCTGTTCGACGACGAGCAGGCAGTCGCCCTCGCCGTCGCCCTCCAGACCGCCGTCACCACCGGCGCCGGCATCGAGGAAGGCGCGGCACGCGCGCTGAACACCGTCCGGCAGGTCATGCCCGCCCGGCTGCGCGGCCGGATCGACACCCTCCAGGTCACCGCCGTCGCGGGATCCGCGACCCGGCCGGGCCCGCAGGCCGACACCAACGTGCTCATGCCGCTCAGCGCCGCCGTACACGCCCGCGAGGTGCTGCGTTTCGACTACGCCTCCCCGTCCCCACCGGGAGCCGCCCGGAACAGCACCGAGAATCCGCCGCGCCAGGTGCAGCCCCATCACCTCGTCACCTCGGGCGGGCGTTGGTACCTCGTCGCCTGGGACCTGGACCGTGAGGACTGGCGGACCTTCCGCGTCGACCGGATCACCCCGCGCACGCCCACAGGGCCCCGCTTCACCCCGCGCGAGCTGCCCGGAGGGGACGTGGCCGCCTTCGTCGCCGGCAGGTTCCGGGGATCCGACGGCTCCGGGAAATGGCCCTGCCGCGGCGAGGTGATCCTCGGCCTTCCTGCGGCCATGGTGTCTCCGTACGCCCGCGACGGACTCGTCGAGGAACTCGGCCCGAACCGCTGCCGGCTCATCCTCGGCTCTTGGTCCTGGCCGGGCTTGGCCGCCGACCTCGGCAGGTTCGACACCGACATCGAGGTCGTCGGCCCGGCCGAACTCAAGGACGCCTTCGCGTACCTGGCCCGCCGCTACGCCAACGCCGCAGCCGACGGGCCCGCCACGCCGCCCCCGGTCCGCTGAGCCCAGCGCACCTCGCCCACGGTCCGGGGCCGCTGGGCAGCGCGAAGATCCGAGGCGGTGCGGCCGGAGTGGGCCGGCAAGGACCCTGATGACGGCCATCTCCGAGTCCGAGTCTCCCCACCGGGCGCTCAAGGCGGCCTCAGAGTTGCTCGACTTGATTCTCCGGGGAGACGCGCGCTGACCTGCCGGTCCGCCCTCGCTGGCTGTGAGGGCGGACCGTGCGGGCCGGGTCGGGCGGCCAGCGGGCGGGCAGCTCGAACCCGAGGGCGGCCAGCGCCTCTTCTGCGGCCTGCTGGTCCTGCTCGTAGCTGCCGCCGGATATTCCGAGACCTCCGACGCACCGGCCGTTGTCGATGACCGGGTAGCCGCTGCCGACCGCCGTCAGGCGCGGGTGGCCGGCCAGCGGCGCGACGCGCGGGTTGGCGAGGTAGTCGTTCCACACGTGGGCGGGGGTGTGGAAGGAGGCTGCGGTCCAGGCTTTGCCGACGGCGAACTCGGCGGCGAGGAAGGGCACGCCGTCGGCGCGGTCGAACGCCGTGAGATGCCCGCCCGGGGGGTGACGGCGACGGCCGCCGTGAAGCCGATCCGGGCGGCGGCCGTGTGCACCGCCGCGATGAGTGCGCCGGCGGCGGCCTGGGTGATCGAGGAGGTGGAGGAGGACTTTCTAGTGCGTCGGTGCTCATGAACGGTTCCCTTTGCCGCTGTGCTGTGCGGGTGGCGCGGTGCCGGACAGGGCCACCGGGGAGGGGCAGCGGAGAGGGGTCAGCGCAGTGGTGAGGCTGGGGTGGGGACCACGCGGGTGACGACGGTCTTCTCGGGAATCAGCAGGGCGTAGACGGCCGGGCCGATCTCGTTCTTCCAGCGGTCGTGGCGTAGACCGCCTTGTACAGGGCCTCGCTCTGGGCCTCGTCCTCGAACCGGTCGTGCCGAACCACCGTTCCGGTGACGCGGACGCCGTCGCGGCCCAGCCGGCGCTGCACGCGCACTTCGTGCCCTGCGCGCAGGAGCAGGACCGGACCCGACAGCAGCATGATCACCAGTAGCGCTTTCACGGCACCACCTTCCCCGGTGGTGAGCAGCTCGGGAGGAAAGCCACCTCCTGGGTGAGCAGCGGGCGTGCCAGCAGGCTCCAGAAACCCCACGCATTCCACATAATGCGTCATCGGCAAGAGGTTCTAGAAGTCGTACGGCGCGGGGTTCGGGGGCTTACGGGTGGTACTTCTCCTCGACCGTCTCGGCACCGCCGGACTTGGGGTTCATGGTGACGCGGACGGTCACGCTGTTGGTCTTCGCAGCCTTCTCCAGCTGGTTCACGGTGCACTTGGAGGTGCCATAGCCGTCACTGCCGATGGTCACGCGGCCGTCGGTGTCGGAGCAGATCGCGGCCGCGCCGAGGATCTGCGTGGCATTGGAGACCAAGAACGCCTGGTCCGTGCCGCCGCCCTGGGGCTTGACGATCAGCTTGCCGGGTGCAAGGTACTCCAGCGTGCCGACGATCGTGCGGTGGTCACCCGCGTTGGCAGCGCCGTTCCCGGCGGAGGCGGACACCGGCGGGCAGTGACCGGTCCGTTCACCGATAGTGTTGATTTCGGCATTGGACCTTGGATCTCCCGCGTAGTTGATCTGGTTGGTGCAGCTCGCCCCGGACTTCTTGGGGGTGCCCGACGGCGTGGCGTGGGCGGAGCCGTGGCTGGTCTTGGCACTGGCTTGGGTAGGGGACTGCGCGGAACTCGGGGAGGCGGACGACGAAGTGGTGGAGGACGAGGTGCTGTCGGTGCCGCCGTTGCCGCATGCCGTGAGCGACAGGCCGACGGCCACAGCGGCAACGGTGAGCGCCGAGATCTTCCGAACGTGCATTGCTTCTCCTAGGGATGGGTTCTGCTTGCGCTGAGCGGGTCTTCCGACTGTCCAGAAAGATCCGTCGTCAGCCCCGTTGCGAGGCAACGGTCGTTAAGACACACCTGTGACATGGATGCCGTATACACACTCACCATGCCGCGGCGTACTCGGCCATTGAGCCGGTGCCCTTCGACAGGCCGTCGAGTCTCGGTTGGCAGAGGGGACGACTGGCGGCTTGGGCTCGGCTGTGGGATGCGATCGTGTTCTGCTCGGCGTTTGCGGTGCGCGTTGCGTGTGTCCGTCGCGGTTGACCGCTTCCAGTAGCCGCGTCGCGAGCACCCTGACGGCGTCCCGCAGTTCGTCAGGGCATGCGGGCGATGAAAGGGAGGGAGAGGGCGGCGAGAAGGGGTGGGATCCGGTCGAGGCGTTCGACTCGGGTGGTTGCTCGTGTCCAGTGGTCGCTGACGGGTGTGAGGGTGACGATGCCTCGGGGGACGCCTCATACCTCCGACGAGCACCGGACTGGCCAGCTGAACAGTCAAAACCCGCACCATCACAGAAACTTGACGCGATCAAGACGGCTTCGCCCGTCCAAACCTCCTGGCTTGACTCTGTCGGTGATCTTGGAGCCGCCGTCAGCCGCTGATGGCCGGGCAATGCAGGCGACTTGATCGGTGGCCGCCATCAACCGGGGCTGCCTCGCTGTGTCCGTGGCGCACCCGGCGCAACTCGGCCCTCGACGCCCACCGTGGCGGTTGCGCCGGCCAGGAGTATGCGGCGGTTGTTCGAGCGTGTCATCACAGGGGCCTTACGGTCGAGAGAGTGAAGCGGGTCGTTCGGAGAGATGTGGCAGTAGGGGAACGGATTGCAATGAGACGGCGAAGTCGCCGGCGGCCGTCCCTTTGTGCCGGCCCGGTCTCGTTGTGTGGCGCGGTCATCGCTTCCGCAACAGGCGCCTATCTCCGGCTGTCCGCCCCGTCCCGTGGGGATCCCGGAGTCTCGGTGCGTCCCGCCTGCCGTACGGTCGGAACAGCGGTCGGAACGCCGGTCTGGGCGAGGAGGCACAGTGCTGCCGCTGAGGTGGTGTCGGTGTCGGCGGTCGCCACGACGATGCGCTGGCCCTCTTCCTGCGGGACGTTCAAGGTCTGGAGGTTGAGCTGCATGCGGCCTACGAGCGGATGGTGCATGCGGTACGTCGCAAGGTCCCACTTCCTGACCCGGTGCTCGGACCACATCGTGGTGAACTCCGCGCTTTTCATGGCCAGTTCACCGATCAGCGCGGCCAGCCGGGGATCGTCCGGATACTGCCCGACGGCGAGCCGCAGCTTCCCCACCACGTCCCTGGCCTTCTTAGGCCAGTCCGCGTCGTAGAGGTCCCGGGTGTGCGCGTCCAGGAAGACCAGCCTGGCCGTGTTCGGGCGCTGGTCGGGCTGATCGGGGATGTGCGGGTCCAGATGCCCGGCGAACAGTGCGTGTCCCGTGCGGTTCCAGGCCAGTACGTCGCTGCGGCGCCCGAGCACGACCGCGGGTGCGTCGCCGAACGCGCCGAGCAACTGCTGGGTCGTTTCACCCGCCCGCTCCGGCGCGGGCCTGCGCCGGGTGCCGGTGCGGCGCGAGGCGCGGGCCAGGTCGTGCAGATGGGCCCGCTCCACCTCGTCCAGACCGAGGGCACGGGCCAGCGCGTCCAGCACCTCCGGTGACGCGTTGAGCGAGAGCCCCTGCTCCAGCCGCGTGTAGTAGGACAGGCCCACCCCGGCGAGCTGCGCCAGCTCGTCGCGGCGCAGACCCGGCACGCGACGGCGCTCTCCGAAATCCGGGAGTCCCACGTCCGCCGGCTGCAACTGCGACCGGCGGGTCTTGAGGAACTCCCCCAACCGCGGCTTCTTGTCCATGCGCCGAGTATCGAGCACCAGGACGCCGTGCAGCCTGCCCCTGGCAGGGGCAGGCTGCGAGCGGCCGACGCCAGCACACTCGGAGCCACGAGCAGGACGCAGGGTCGGCCCCGGAACGGAACACGGGCGGGGGCCGACCGGTGTCACCGGCCCGGAACCCGGTATGGCGACCTCGCCGTGCACGCGGCCCCGGCTTCGGCTCGGCCCGACTCACTCGGACACGGCATCCCCGCCCACCACGTCCCGGACGCGATGTCCGGCGTACCGGCCGGGCCGCGTCTCACGAAAGGGAAACAACATGTCTGCGCTGTACACCACCGAGGCCCTGTCGACCGGTGACGGTCGCAACGGCGAGGTCCGGTCCCTCGACGGCGTCCTGGACGAAGTCCTGGCGGTCCCGAAGGAGATGGGCGGCCCCGGCGGCGACAAGACCAACCCGGAGCAGCTCTTCGCCGCCGGATACGCCGCCTGCTTCCACAACGGACTCCGCCTGATCGCGAGCGGGCAGGGGGTCGAAGTGTCGGCCTCGACCGTGCAGGCGAAGGTGAGCCTGCTGGCGCGGAAGGCCGGCGGTTTCACCCTGGCCGTGTCGCTGACCGCGCACCTGCCGGGCCTGGAGCAGTCCACCGCCGACCAGTTGGTGAAGGCCACCCATGAAGTGTGCCCGTACTCCAACGCCACCCGGGGGAACATCGAGGTGACCCTCACGGCCACGGTCCAGTAAGGGACCAGGGACTTCGGACAGCCGACGCCCCCGAAGAGCCTCAGAGGCTGCCGCCGCCGCGCGGTGGCGGCAGCCGTGCCCACCAGGCCCGTTGGCCACCACAGCCGGGGGCGTTCGGCCGGTGGAACTCTCCCCGTCGCGCCGCGCGGCAACCCCGGCTTCGCACTCCTTGCTGTGCTCCCGGCGCCTGCAGCCTGCCTGAGCGACGAGGACACGTCGGCGCCGAACGGCCTCACTTCCGCCGGCGAAGCCCTGAGCCGCAATCCCCACTTCCCAGAAACCGCGTGCCCAGTGACCACTATCGGACATACCGCGGACGGCGGTACGAAGGCGTGAAGTCCAGGCTCGATCCGCTGTCCATGGCGGCGGTGGCAGTCACCGTGGTCTCCGTCTCGGCCACCGCCCCGCTCACCGCCGCCGCCTCCGCCTCGCCGCTCGCCATGGCCTTCTGGCGCAACTGCCTGGGCTTCGCCGTACTCGGGCCGCTCCTGCTGTTACTGCGCCGTCGCGAGGTGGTACGCGTCGCCCGAGGTGAGCGCGGCGTCCTGCGCCGGGAGCAGTGGCGGCCCCTGGTCCTCGGCTTCCTCGCGGCCACGGCGCTCGCCCTCCACTTCGCGTCCTTCATGACGAGCACCCGACTGACCTCGGTCGCCATGTCCACGGCCCTCGTCGCCACCCAGCCCGTCTGGCAGGCCCTCATCGCCGCGGGCCAGGGCGTCCGGACGCCCCGCCGGACCTGGGCGGGTCTCACGCTCGCCGTGGTGGGAGCGGCCGCGGCGGGCGGTCTCGACATCAGGTCCGGCGGCACGGCGCTGCCGGGGGACCTGCTCGCCCTCGTCGGGGCCATCGCCCAGGCCGGGTACACCGCGCTGAGCGAACGGTCGCGCGCGGATGTGAGCACACCGCTGTATTCGACGTTCACTTCGCTGGTCTGCGGTGTGGAACTCCTCGCCGTCTGCCGGCTGGCCCACATCCCGCTGACGGGCTTCGACAGATCCACGCAACTGTCGCTGCTCGGGCTGCTCGTCCTTCCCCAGATCCTGGGACTCGGCTCACTGAACTTCGCCCTCGGCAGGACATCGGCGACGACCATGAGCGTCCTGCTCCTGCTGGAGACCCCCGTGGCGGCGCTCGCCGCGTGGTGGTTCATGGGGCAGGGCATCAAGCCCGCGACCGTGCCCGGGCTCCTGTTGATCATCGTCGGCGTCACGGTCGTGGTGACGAGCGGCGTCGCGGAACAAGCCACGGCACAGCAGGGCAGACAGCACAGTACGGAAACGCCGCCGTACCCGGACTCCGCCAGACAGGACCCTCGAGTGGACTGGGCAAGGTACCCCCGGGACGAGAGCCCAACGGCCACCCTCACTTATCACGGTGCGGGGTCGTTCGACACCCTGCTCCTGCGCATGCCGCGCATGCCACGTACGGAGGAAGAGGAGCCGAACCCCGACGGTCCCGCCGAGGCATGGGCGGACCGCGGTCGGCAGCGGTAGGTCAGTCGCGGTCGTCACCCGCGCGTGGCCGGGGCGCTCCATCCGTGTTCGAGGAGGTCGAAGGCGACCTCGACGGCTCGTCCGGGGTCGTCGGCGCGGTGGGGCGAGCGCGGAGGTCTCCAGGGCGAAGCGGGCCAGGGCGGCGCTGCGCAGGTCGTCGGGCGCGACGCCGTGGGAATGGGCGATGGCTCGGGCGAGGGCGTCCTGATGGCGCATCCACATGCGGTGGGCGTAGCCGCTGAGGGCGGGGGTGGTCCTCACCAGGTTGAGGAAGTCGGCGTAGCGGGTGCCGGAGTCGACGGCGCGGATGCGCTCGCGCTTGACGTACGCACAAAGCGCCTGGGGGACGGTCGCGCCGGGGGCACGGTCGCGGACGGCGGCGACGAGGCCGGCTTCCTGGTCGGCCTCTTCGTCGAAGACGAGCGCCTCCTTGCTGGGGAAGTGCTTGAGGAGGGTGGTGGTGGACACGTCGGCGGCCTCGCCGATCTCGTGCAGGGGCACCGTGTCGTAGCCGCGTTCGATGAAGAGGTTCAGGGCGGCGTCGGCGAGCGCCTGGCGCGTGGCGGCCTTCTTGCGCTCGCGCCGTCCTGCAGGTGTCGTCATGGTCACATCGTACACAAAGGTGCCTGACACAAAAAGTTGCACCGTTGCACTTATTTGGTGGTTGTGCTTTTGTGGAGCAGCCGGACGGAACCCGATCGTGCCGGCCCCTGCCCCGCACACCCGCGACAAGGAGAACGACCATGAACCGCATCGCCGTCATCGGCGCCGGACCCGGCGGCCTGACCTGCGCCCGCATCCTCCAGCGCCGCGGCATCGACGTCGCCGTCTACGACTCCGACGCCTCCGCGACCGCCCGCGACCAGGGCGGCACCCTCGACATGCACCCCGACACCGGACAGCACGCCCTGCGCGCCACCGGCCTGTGGCCCGGCTTCACCGCCCTGGCCCGCCCCGAGGGCGAGCAGATGCGCCTGGTCACCCGCGACGGCCGCATCCTGTTCGACGCCGCCCCGCCCCAGGACGGCCAGGGCAACCCCGAGATCGACCGCGGGCAGCTCCGCGACCTCCTGCTCGGCTCCCTCGCCCCCGGCACCGTCCGCTGGGGCCACAAACTGGAGCGCGCCGAACCGCTCGGCGACGGCCGCCACCGCCTGCACTTCACCCACGGCCACAGCACCGAGACCGACCTCGTCGTCGGTGCCGACGGCGCATGGTCCCGCGTGCGCCGCATGCTGACGGACGCGGTCCCGATCTACACCGGCGTCACCTTCGTCGAGACCGGCCTGAACGACGCCGACACCCGCCACCCGTCACTGGCCGCCCTGACCGGGAACGGCACCATGATGGCCCTCGACAACAACCTCGGCTTCGTCGCCCAGCGCAACAGCGGCGGCCACATCCGCATCTACGTCGGCATGCGCACCCCCCAGGACTGGCACCAGCAGGCCGGCGTCGACCTCACCGACCCCGCCGCCGTCCGCGACGCCCTCCTGCACCGGTTCGCCGACTGGAGCCCCGCCCTGCGCGGCTTCATCACCGACACCGACACCGGCTACACCAACCGCCCCCTGTTCGCCCTGCCCGTCCCCCACACCTGGGAACCCACCCCCGGCGTCACCCTGCTGGGCGACGCCGCCCACCTGATGTCCCCCTTCTCCGGCATGGGCGCCAACCTCGCCATGCGCGACGGCGCCGACCTCGCCCAGGCCCTCACCGAACACACCACAGTCGACGACGCCGTCACCGCCTACGAGAAGATCCTCATCCCCCGCTCCGTCGACGCGGCCGAGGGAGCCGCCGAAGGCATCGACGGCGCCTTCGCCCCCGACAGCGCCGAGCAGACCCTCGCCCACATGACCGCCCGCCACTGATACCCCCCCTCGCCGGCTCGGCCGCCTCCGGGTCGCGCAGGGGCCGCAGTCCCTCGCCCGGCCCGCTGCCGGCGAAGTTGAACCGGCAGTGTCCTGTGAATTTGATGTGCCGGAGGGGACCTCAAACGCCCTCACATGGGCAGGTGTTGACCCCCTATCACGACAAGGTTCCCCCACGCCATGCGCACCAAGCTTGATGCCGTCTCCATCACCGCCGTGCTGGTGACGGTCGGCGCGTTTTCCGCGACCGCGCCCCTCACCGCGTTCGCCACCGGCTCCGCGCTCGCGCTGGCGCTGGGCCGCAACGCGCTGGGGCTCCTGACCCTCGGACCGGTGGTCGCGTTGATCCGCCGGCGCGAGTTCGGGAAGGTTTTCCGCGGCGAGCGTTTTCTCGTGCGCAAGGAGCAACGCCGAGGTGCTCTCCTGGGCGCTCTCGCCGGTACGGCGCTGGCCGCGCACTTCGCCACCTTCATGTCCAGCACCCGGATGACCAGTGTCGCCATGGCGACCGCCCTGGTCGCCACCCAGCCCGTCTGGCAGGCCCTCATCTCGACGCTGCAGGACCACCGGCTGCCGCGCGCGACCTGGGCCGGCCTCGGCGTCTCCGTGGCGGACGCGGCGATCGCCAGCGGTATGGACGGGCGGGCGGGCACCGCAGCGGTCGTGGGTGACGCGCTCGCCCTCGCGGGCGCGATCGCACTCGCCGGCTACACGGCGATCAGCGAACAGGCCCGCCCCGATGTCAGCACGATGGTGTACTCGGTGCTGTGCTCCTCGGTGTGCACGGTGGAGCTGCTGATCCTCTGCCTCGTGACCGGAACGCCTCTGTTCGCCTTCGACGGTGGCACCTGGCTCGCCCTGCTGGGTCTGCTGATCTTTCCTCAGCTGCTCGGCCTGTTCTCCCTCAATTTCGTCCTCGGGCGGGCGCCGGCCACGGCGGTGAGCATCTTGCTGCTGCTGGAGGCACCTGTGGCCGCGCTCATCGCCTGGCTGTGGCTCGGCCAGCTGCCCGCCGCGACAGCGTGGCCGGGACTGCTCATGATCATGCTGGGAGTGACCGCGGTGGTGGTCGCGGACGCGCGACGCGCGGACCCGGCGACGGACACGGACACAGTCACGGACATGGACACCACAGGCGAGGTACGTGGTCTCGTCGCTTTCCCGCAGCATCCGCTCCTCGCCCTGAACCACATACCCGGTGGCGACATCCACGCCTTTCTGTGGCGCGAAGCGCACAGGGGACGCTTCAGGGCGGTCGAGGACACCATAAGGAAACTGGAGAACGAGGCCGTCCGCCTCCACGGCGCCAAGTCCAAGGAGGCCACGCACTGGATCGAAGTACGCGCCGTCGTCGCCCGCGTCGCCGCGGACCACGCCCTCTCCGCCCGGCTGTGGCTGACCGCCGCCCGGTTCCACGCCTCCTCGACACACCAGGATCTCCCCAGCACGCGCACCTGCCTCGACCACGCCTACCAGGAATGGTGCGGCGTGACGGACGAAGATGTCATCGACGAACTGGCCTCAGCTTTACGGGCAATGTGCCGGCAGGACCCGCACTACAGCACGGAGATGCTTGCCACCCTGGACAGACGCCTGCTGCACAAGACCGTTCACTCCCATCAGCAGTGAGCGTCATGGCGCCGCACGAAGCTGTGCGGCCTCGTGGCGCAGTGCCCCCACGGTGGCCGTCACCTCGGGAGAGCGGTCGCGGACCGTGACGGCGACGATGGCCCGACCGAGCCAGGCGGGGTCGTCGACCTGGACGGTGCGGACTCCGGTGGGAACCGCGGCCGCGGCTACTTCGGGGAGTACGGCGACGCCGAGACCGGTGGCGACGAGGCCGAGGCGAGTGGGCCATTCGCGGGCGGCGTAGGCGATCCGCGGGTGGTCGAGGGTCGGCCAGGCGCCGAACTGCGGGTCGTCTCGGAGGCCCTTGCCGACGATCCAGGGTTCGTCCCTCAGCTCGGTCACCGGGATGGTTCCGCGGCCGGCGAACCGGTGGTCGGCGGGGACGGCGAGCAGAAGGCCGCCGTCGAGGAGCAGGTCGCGGCGCAGGCCCTCGACATCGTAGGCGGGCAGGTCCGGTCCCACCCCGATCACTGCGACGTCGATGCGGTGAGCGCGGAGCTGGCGAAGCTGCGTGGGCGAGGACGCCTCGCCGAACTCGACGATCAGACCCGGGTGCTCGTTTCCCAGGCGGGCCAGTGTCCTGGGGACGAGCACGGCGGCGGCCGAGGGGAACGCCGCGATGGCGACTCGTCCGGTGACGTGGTCCTGCAGTCCGGCGAGGTCTGTGCTGACGGCGTCGATCTCGTTGAGGGCCGTCGTGGCTCGGCGGGCGAGCATCATGCCCGCGGGAGAGGGGGCCACCCCGCGGGCGCCCCGGACGAACAGCGGTACGCCCGCGGCGGCTTCCATCGCCGCCACCTGACGGGACACCGCTGACTGCGTGTATCCGAGTGCGTCGGCCGCGGCGGTGAACGATCCGGTGTCGACCACTGCCTGGACGACGCGGAGACCGGTGAGGGAGAAGTCGGCCATGCCGTCATCCTGACACATTCCAAAACCGCATGTCTTCCATGTAAGACCTTCGCTGGTGGAATGCCTGGATCAGCAGCACGCTGGAGTGGCAACAGCAAGCAATTCACGCACAGGGAGCACCGGTCATGGCGAAGACGTGGTTCATCACGGGCAGTTCGAGGGGGTTCGGCCGCGAGTGGGCAGAGGCGGCGCTCGAACGCGGCGATCATGTCGCGGCGACGGCTCGGGACGTCAGCCTGCTGACTCCTTTGGCCGAGCGGTACGGGGACGCGGTATTGCCGGTCCGGCTCGACGTCACCGACCGTTCCGCGGTGCATGAGGCGGTGCAGCTGGCCCACTCGCATTTCGGTTCGCTGGACATCGCGGTCAACAATGCCGGCTACGGGCATTTCGGCATGGTCGAGGAGGTGAACGAGGACGACCTCCGGGCTCAGATGGAGACCAATTTCTTCGGCGCGATGTGGGTCACGCAGGCCGTGCTGCCCTTCATGCGGTCGCAACGCTCGGGAAGGATCCTGCAGGTGACCAGCGAGGGAGGCGTACGTGCATTCCCCGGCATCGGTGCGTACCACGCCTCGAAATGGGCTCTTGAGGGGCTGTCGGAGTCCCTGGCGCAGGAGGTGGCAGCCTTCGGCATCCACATCACCAACGTCGAGCCCGGCCCCTATGCCACCGACTGGCTGGCTCGCGGGGCACGGCACAGTGAGCGCCACCCGGACTACACCGAAGTCCACGCGGCCACCGCGCAGGATTTCGAGGTGGGCGATCCGCGCGCGACCCGCGACGCGATTCTTCGGATCGTCGATGCGGAGCGGCCCCCACTGAGGATCTTCCTCGGCAAGTCCTTCACCGACGTCGCTGGTCTCTACGAGGAGCGTCTGAGTACCTGGCGTAAGTGGCAGCCGGTCTCCCTGGCTGCGTTCGGTTGAGTGGGTGTCCTCACCGTCCCGCTTCCAGCCCGGGCCGGATGAGGATGCAAAGCTGCCAGCCGGCTTCGTGGTGCCCGGCCGAGAGGGGCGCAACAACTCTTCATCGAGTTCGAGGCACCGTTTTCCGGGTTCATGCCGGAAGCCCGTGACTTCAAGGTCCAACTGCAAGCGAGGGTCGGCCACTGGCCCCAAATCCCGTGGCTGCTGAGCGAGATCCTCGCCGGCTTCTCCTCAACTCCTCCGCGAGGTGGCGGCTCTACCCGGTCCCGGCCGCTCTTCTACAAGTCCCTGCGGACCACGGCGTACGTCGCCACCTGGCGAGGCCGGAGTGCCCAAGCCGGTCAACGCTCTGTCGAAGTCCGAGGCGGCCGAGGAGGAAGGGCCGACTGTGCCTCTGTCCTGCCCCGCCGGGCCCATGCTCGTGGCACCGGCAAGGGAGGCCGTCATGCCCTACGGCCCCCGGCTCATGTCCTGATCATCAATGCTTCGGCCAGGCTGAGCCCGTCATCGCGGGCACGGGCCCTCTGGCAGGAATGGGGCGGGCTGGACCGGCCCTCACGTCATTCGGGTCCGCGGCCACCATGCGGCCTCCCCGAGAGCGCCCGCGGTCACGGATGCTTCGTACGGGCGGCTGAGGCTTGCCGGGTGTCCGCGCCGGAGCTGACGTGTCGCTGGGTGTGCTGGGGGCCGTGCCAGTCCAGGCACATCACGGTGGCGTCGTCCTCGAGGCGGCCGCCTGCCGCGTCGAGGACTGCGGAGGTCAACATCAGCGCGGTCTCCCGCGGGTGCAGATCCCGGGTCCTCTCCAGCAGGTCGGCAAGGTCGACCTTGTCTCCGTGATGTTCGAGCATGCCGTCGGTCAGCATGAGCAGACGGTCACCGGGGCGCAGACCGATGTCCTGGACGCGGTAGGGGTGGGGTACGCGCACGGACAGCCCGAAGGGATGGTCCACCTCGCAGGTGATCGTCTCCGTGATCCCGTCGCGCATGCGCAGGGGCCAGGGATGGCCGGCGTTGACGAGCTGGGCCCGCCCGGTGTGGAGGTTGATGCGCAGCAGCTGCCCGGTGGCGTGGCCGCGGTTGTGGTCGGCCAGGGCCTGGTCGGCCAGGTGGGCCTGCTCCGCGAGACCGGCTCCTGCGCGGCGGGCGCCGCGCAGGGCGCCCACCAGGACCGTGGCGGCCAGGGCGGCGTCGATGTCGTGGCCCATGGGATCGGTCACCGATATGTGCAGGGTGTCGCGGTCCAGGGCGTAGTCGAAGGTGTCGCCGCTGAGGGCTGCGGAGGGCTCCAGACTCCCGCACAGAGTGAACTGGGCGGCCTCGCACGAGAGCGACGGCGGCAGCAGCTGGTACTGGATCTCCGCTGCCAGGGTGGGTGGCCGGGAGCGTTTGCCCCAGGTGTACAGATCGGTGAAGCGCCCGTTGGCGATCACGACGTACGCCAGCACGTGGGCGGCTTCCCCGACCGCTTCCAGGACGTCCGGGTCGGGTGTGGCCTGCAGGAGCAGTTCCAGCAGTCCGATGGCGTCTCCGCGGTTGGTGACCGGCACGATCACCCGCTGCCCCTGGTCTGTCGCCTCTTGATACGGCCGCTGGGTCCGGATCACGACCTCGTAGACGCTGCCGAAGAGAGGGATCCGCTCCGCTTCCCGCCCGTCCTCCACCGCCCCGGCTGTGGAGAGCCGCCCCACTGCCTTCCCCGTCAGATCGACGATGAGGAACGACACCTTCGTGGCACCGAAGCGCCGCCGCAGCTCCTCCGCGAACACGTCGACGGCCTCCACCGGCGCCGCCATCTCCGCAGCCGTCAGCAGCTCGGGATACCCACTGCGCCCACCACTCACGACCGCGGTCCTTTCACCGCCCCCTAACAGGGTGGAAGCTGCCACGCCGAGCGTCAACCGCGGCCCATCACGGGCCATGCTTCGACTGCACCGCCGCGATCAGGCGACGGCCTCGTTCGCTGACGGTCAGGATTCGGCCGACGGCCTGCGTGCTCGAGTCAGGCTGAGGTCTTCGGCTGCGCCCCGCCCTGGGTGCGCATTTGCTCGTTGATGCGCTGGGCTTCTTCGAGCTGGTCTTCGAGAACGACGATGCGGCAGGCGGCCTCTATGGGGGTGCCCTGATCGACGAGTTCGCGGGCGCGGGCGGCTATGCGCAGCTGGTAGCGGGAGTAGCGGCGGTGGCCGCCTTCGGAGCGCAGTGGGGTGATCAGGCGGTGTTCGCCGAGGGCGCGGAGGAAGGCGGGGGTGGCGCCGAGCATCTCGGCGGCCCGGCCCATGGTGTAGGCGGGGTAGTCGTCGTCGTCGAGGTTGTCGACGGGACGGGGACTGGCAGGGGGCATAGACCTCTTCTTCCGGGGACGCGTCGGGGGGCCCGGGTGCCGTGCTGGCACCCGGGCCCCGAGCTTGCAACACCATCTACCGGCCAACTGCGCCGGCCTTCTGTGACCGCAGGTTCCGCCTGGGAGGACGGGGCTGCGGGGATCGCGGATGCGTGACCGGGGACCACCTTCCAATCCGGGGCCTGCGGTACCCGGACGGACTGCTTCCTCGCCCGGGCGATCCTGATGGCGTTCTGCTCCTTACTTTCGGTTACTGGGTTGTACTGCTGGGGTACCGCGGGTACTGCTCACGGCCGTTGTGGGCCGCGTCCTGCTTGACCTGCTTGCACGGCAGTTCATGTCTGCCGTGCCCACTTCGACTTCCTGCGTACGACAAAACAGTAACCCCACAATGAGCCAATGTCTACTCTCTCCACAACAGGTTTTCTTCTGGGCTGACGCATGCGCCCCTACCGTATGCGCACCCGGAAGAGTGCTGCCTTTGGTGACATCGCCGACCCGAAGGGCGTCCAGGCCGGGTGGTCGGCGTCGAAGACCGCCTGCCGCACATCGCGCCCCGGCACAGTGCTCCCCGAGGCCGTCGCCGAGACCGTCGACCGGAGCATCACCGGCGTCCGGGGACGTACTCCGATGAAGAGGACGGACGTTCTCCGTCGGATGGCGCCGACCATCAGCCGCGCATCGCCGCCGTCGCCAAGGCCCGAACTGGTAGTGGACGACGGCGACTACTCCTCCGGGGAATGCGCCGGCCACCGGCGACGGGTCGCACTCTGCACCTAGATTTGGCAATTGCCGAGATCAGAGAGCGTTTCTGCTGGGGCTCTCGCTTGGAGACCGGCGATCTCCAGGAGCCGTACCGACCGCTCGGCATCAGCCCGTCCCGCGTCCCACGGACCACGGACCACGGACCACGGACCACGGACCACGGACCAGGGTGGCCGGGGGCGTGCCGTAGACCCGGCCGACAGCGGCTGACCAATTACCGCTGGCCACCCCGTCCGGCTACGAAGCCGTCACCGTCAGTCCAGGAGTCAGACCGCCGAGCGGAGCCACAGCAATCATCACTGTCTCTCCAGCGCCCCAGACCCACGTCGCCGGGCCTGGGTCGGCTCACCACCGTGTGAACTCCAGCCCCCGTGGACGCTGCGGCCGATCGGGCTTGCCCAAGCCGAGTAAATCGGCCGGTCGTGGGAACGATCAGGGCTTACGAACGGGCATCTCCGCTCGCCTACGCGCAAGGATCGCCGATGCTTCCTGAGGTCCGCCCCCACGTATCCGCTGCCTGGCAAGCCAGTTGGAACATCAATTGGGTCTGGCTTCGTGTCTCGAAGCCACCCATCT
Source organism: Streptomyces sp. NPDC007971 (assembly GCF_042958635.1). Lineage (NCBI taxonomy): Bacteria > Bacillati > Actinomycetota > Actinomycetes > Kitasatosporales > Streptomycetaceae > Streptomyces > Streptomyces sp. NPDC007971. The sequence goes on along the minus strand of NZ_JBIBJK010000036.1, from coordinate 42,653 downwards.
CGATGTGGAGGGCGTCGCCGGCATCGCAGTCGTCGCAGCCGCCCACTGTGATGGCTATGCGGCCACCGGCCATCTCCTCGGGCTGCTGGCCGCGCTGCCTGCCCCCACCGCAGCAGGAGAACGCTTCTGGTCGGACCTGTGGAGGTCTTCGGGCACCGCTTACCTGCTGCCCGTCAACGTCAAAGCTCTGGTGCTGCGTGCTCTGGCAGGAGAGGGGACCGCCCTGGCCCGGCAGATCCTCTCGGCCGTCGATGAGATGACGCCGCCCCAGCGCGTCGCTGCCGGGGAGGTGATCGGTCAAGCCCTCGCCGAGTCCGACCATCTGCCCGACCTCAGGACACAGGTCATTGGGGAGTTGTGGCTCCGGGATCTGGAACTGACCGCCTGGCGCGTTCTGCATGCGGACCGCAGATGGGACGATCCTGCTGGACGGCAAGCCTTCGTCGACGCCTGGACGGGTGCCTGACCGCCTGCCTCTCCAAGCTGCACGAACAGCCGCAGGGCCTGCGGTCCCCGAGCTCGACGACGCCTGCAGCGACTGAGTTCAGGGGTACCGCCCAGGTCCCACCGGCCCCCGCGCCGCAACAGCAGGGCCGCGCAGCAATGGCTGCGCGGCCCCTGATCATGTGCTCCCCGCGTTGAACCACTTCACAGTTCCCTTGGCCATGGTCATGCCTTCCAGTCGGTGAACGCCTCCCACTCCATGTGGCAGACGGAGGTGATCGCCCTGGTCTCTGCGGCACAGCACAGCAAAACGCCCACACCAGAGGCGTGGGCATGAGGGAATTTCGAACCACGATAGGTGACACAGACGCTACACGCCCACACACCGCGTCACCATAGGAAATGATCACGCCGCACAGCAAGCGTGCGTGCGATGCCCGCCGAGGCCGACGGGCACGCTCATCTCATGCTGCTGCCGTGGGGTTCGCTGATTCGGCGGCGCGGCGATATTCGGCGTTGATGCGCTGGGCTTCCTCGAGCTGGTCTTCGAGGACGACGATCCGGCAGGCGGCCTCGATGGGCGTCCCGTGGTCGACGAGTTCCCGGGCGCGGGCGGCGATGCGCAGCTGGTAGCGGGAGTAGCGGCGGTGGCCGCCCGCGGAGCGCAGTGGGGTGATGAGGCGGGCTTCGCCGATGGCGCGGAGGAAGCCCTGCGTGGTGCCGAGCATCTCGGCGGCCCGGCCCATGGTGTAGGCGGGGTAATCGTCGTCATCGAGACGGCCGAACGTGTCGTCTGCTGTCATTGCACCTCTCTGTGGAACGCGTCGAGGGGCCCTGGCGCCGTACTGGCACCAGGGCCCCGAAGGAACTACTACACCATCTGCCGGCCCTCATACTGCACCGGCCCTCTGTTTCCGCAGACCCGACCGAAATGCTGCCGGGAGCGCGGGGATCGCGGTTGCTTGACCGGAGACCACCTCACTATCGATGTCCTGCGGTACCCGGGTCCTGGACTTCCGCCCGGGCGATCCTGATGGCGCTCGGCTCCTCCGTTCTTCCCTCTTGATCAACTACTCACTGTCGCCTCGGACAGCACCACTCTTCGGCAGCCAGCCCCGTCGCCCGTCCTGCGTCTGCTCTGGCTTGGAACCCCACCGCCGAACCTCCCGGTGCGCGCGCCCGCAGCCGACGCCTTCACCGAGGTACTGCTCACTGACTTCACTGCTGGGTACTGCGAACTTTCCCTGATGGTTCTACTCATGGCGGCCCCTGATCACTACGGGCCACCCGGTCCGGTCGTCAGTCCCGTCGCCGTCCTGCAACCGCTGGCTTCGGAACTCCACCACCGCACCGTCCTGCGAACTGCAACTGCGGTACTGCTGCCCGGCAGTTCATCTCTGCCGGGCTCGTTCGATCTCGGCTACGAGAAAAACCATAACTACACCGCCACCCAATGTCTACTCCGGCTGGCATAGATTTCCCCACGCTCGAAGACGAGGTAATCCGCCTCGACCGGTCCATGGGTGGCTCAAGCAGCTCCGGGGCCCAGTACGGCGTTCACAGTGACCCACCGCCGCGCAGCACGTCGGGCTGAGCGTGACGTCGCCGACTGCGCTGCGGCTGCCGTCGGCGGGCACCGGCCAACAGCGCGTCTTGCGAAGAACACCACGCTGAGCGACGGCCAGGGGAACTGGCTGCACGCAGTGTGGGGCCCCCCCGCGGACCGGGGGGGGCCCCACAGCGGGGGAGATGTGGGGGCGGGGCGGTTTTCCCCGGGCCACCCGGACGGGGGGGGCGCGGCAGGCGGGGGCGGGGGGCAGCGGGGCCGGGGTGCCCCGCCCACCCGCGCGTGTGGCGACCCCCCCCCCGCGGCGCGCGGGCGGGGGGACGGGGGGGCCCGCTGGGGGGGCCCCCCGGGCGCCCGGGGGGGCCCCACACTGCTGGTCAGATGTCGGCTCGTGCCTGTTGACCCGGTCAGACCGTCACGGGGGTGCCGAGCATCGCGGAGGCGTGCTGCAGCGAGCCGGGGATGCCCCGAGGGGCGGCCTTGGGGAGGGCGCGGCAGGTGAAGCCGAGCTGAGTCATGGCCCGCAGGACTTCGGTGGCGCTGAAGTCACGGCGGTCCTGGCGGGTGATGACTTGGCCGACTTGCTTGACGGGGTAGTGGCGACGGCCGATGATCACCGATTCTCCGGTGACCGGTTCGGGCTTGATGCCCTTCATCGATTCCAGAACTCCGCCCTTGGTGAGCTCGAAGGGGAAGCGGGCGATGACGCAGCGCATGTGGCCTCACAGGGAGAAGGGAAGAATGGTCCGACCAGGGGGGGAGGAGTTTCGGCGGGAGAGGGCGGGAATGCCCGGGGCGCTGCCGTGCTCGGCTACGACTCGCAGAGCACCGAGCCGATGGGAGCGCATCGCGTGCTCGGCTTCGCCATCGTGGTCATAGGTGGGGTGAACGATCCGTGGAAGCCGCGGATGTCGCGCAGGCGGACGCGGTCCGTGCGAGCGCCGCTGTCGCGGACGGTGGTGAGGTCGGTTCGGGTCACCAGGCCGATGGGCTGATCGTCCTGGTCGCAGACGACCAGTCGGCCCGTGCGTGCGGCGGCCATGAGGGCCAGCGCCACCTCGACGCTCATGTCGTCACAGACCTGCGGTCCGGCCGCGTCCATGACCTCCACCGCCGTCCTGTGCACGGGATGGGCGTCCGCCGTGCGGGGCTGCATCTGAATCAGCGTCAAAATGTGCCTCCTGCCGAGATGGGTCAACTTCCTGATCACGAAGGTCCTGGCTACGCCACTGTGTCGAGGACGGCCCGGCGTACGGGGGCGCGCCGGGTCGCCGAGGAAGGGCGCCGCCGGCCTCGGGAGGAAGTGCTGCGCTTGGGGCGTTCGACCACCGGTACGGTGATGACGACCGGGATGCCGGACGGGGCCTGGGCTCCGGTGATCCGGCTCAGGGCCTCGTCTCCCGAACGGATCTGGGTGGTCTGCGGCCGGATTCCGGCGTCCGACATGAGGCGGACCATGCCTCGGCGCTGGTTCGGTGTGACGAGCGTGACGACACTGCCGGACTCGCCGGCGCGGGCGGTCCGGCCTCCGCGGTGCAGGTAGTCCTTGTGGTCGGTCGGCGGATCGACGTTGACGACCAGGTCGAGGTTGTCGACGTGGATGCCGCGCGCCGCGACATTGGTCGCCACCAGCACGGTGACGTGCCCCGTCTTGAACTGCGCCAGCGTGCGGGTGCGCTGCGGCTGCGACTTGCCGCCGTGCAGCGCCGCGGCCCGTACTCCGCTGTTGAGCAGATCCTGGGTCAGCCGGTCGACGGCGTGCTTGGTGTCCAGGAACATGATCACGCGGCCGTCGCGGGCGGCGATCTCGGTCGTGGCGGCGTGCTTGTCGGCGCCATGGACGTGCAGGACGTGGTGCTCCATCGTCGTGACCGCACCGGCCGACGGGTCGACCGAATGCACGACGGGGTCGGTCAGATAGCGGCGTACCAGCAGGTCGACGTTACGGTCCAAGGTGGCGGAGAACAGCATCCGCTGCCCCTCCGGACGCACCTGGTCGAGCAGCGCGGTGACCTGCGGCATGAAACCCATGTCGGCCATCTGGTCAGCCTCGTCCAGCACCGTGACATCCACGTGGTTCAGCCTGCAGTCGCCGCGGTCGATGAGGTCCTTGAGCCGTCCGGGCGTCGCGACGACGACCTCGGCCCCGCCGCGCAGCGCGCCGGCCTGCCGGCCGATCGACATCCCGCCCACCACCGTGGCCAGCCGCAGCCTGACGGAACGGGCGTACGGCGTGAGCGCGTCGGTCACCTGCTGCGCCAATTCACGCGTCGGTACGAGGATCAGCCCCAGCGGCTGGCGGGGCTCAGCACGCCGTCCAGCGGTACGGGCGAGCAGGGCGAGGCCGAAGGCGAGGGTCTTGCCGGAACCGGTGCGCCCGCGGCCCAGGACGTCACGGCCCGCCAGGGAGTTCGGCAGCGTCGCTCCCTGGATCGGGAACGGAACGGTCACGCCCTGCTTGCCGAGTTCGGCCAGGAGCTGCTCGGGCATGCCGAGATCGGCGAACGCCTCGACGGCGGGGAGCGCGGGGGTGATCGTCCTGGGCAGCGCGAACTCACCGCGCACCCCGGCGGGCCGGCGGCCGTAACCGGCAGAACGGGCCGGCCCGCCGGAAGGGTGCGGTGCCTGCGTCGCGAAGCGGCTGGCGCCCTTTCCGGCGTCGGCACTGCCCTTACGGGCGCGGGCGGAGCGGTCGTTCGTGCGTGTGCGGTTCATGCGGAACCTTCCTCGATGCGGCACATATCAAGGAATTCCCGCTGCGATGAGCGGCATGGAGAATTACAAGTATGGACCGATGACAAAAGAAAGCAGATCTGGCCGACGGAAATCTCCGGGGCACAGGCGCTGACGGGGGACGCAATGGGAGCCTTGAGATCCGGGCGTCGACTGCGGTGCGGCCTTTCAGGATGCGTCTGCACGCCTGAAGGAGGAGTCGCTCGTGTTGAGACTGCGGATTCCTCCGCGTAGTCCCGCGGGTGAAACCAACGCGGGAGACGCGTGCAGCTGGGGCCCGCACCCCGAAGGATGCGGGCCCCAGCTACAGATTGTGCGTGAGCGTCAGGCGAGAACGATGTTCTCGGCCGTCGGGCCCTTCTGGCCCTGCGCGATGTCGAAGGTGACCTTCTGGCCTTCGAGCAGCTCACGGAAGCCCTGCGCGGCAATGTTCGAGTAGTGGGCGAACACGTCAGCGCCGCCACCGTCCTGCTCGATGAAGCCGAAGCCCTTTTCCGCGTTGAACCACTTCACGGTACCAGCAGCCATGTCATATCTCCTTGGGGCAGTACATCGGAGTCCGCACTGCGCGAACGCCGCGTCGCCGCGATGATTGCCCCGCCGGAAATGACCGGAAATACAGAAGCACTCCCAACCGACAGAACCGGATGGGGCACCTGAAGTTTCGGGAACCACAACTGCAACTGAGATCGACAGTAGCACACCGGAACGGCCCGTGCACATAATGTAATTCCGCTCTACTCGGTGCGACAAGAACTCTCACTACGCGGTCCGTCAAAGCCTCACTTCGCGAGCACAGATATTGATCCCCTTGGAGTGCTACGTTTCAGGAAGAGCGGTCTCACGAAGTGCAACCCCGGCCCCCAAAGAGCGACGACGTACGCGGCTGTCCGTAAGACGCCTTCGAAAAGCGTCCAGCGGCTCCTGCACGCCGGCCACCCCGCAGGCGAAGCCGGTGTTCCGCCAACCGGCACACCGCGTCCTTCCGAAGGAATGCGAAACTCGAATTCGGGACGGTCCCATGCGATGCAGCGCGGCGTTGGCCTGCCGGTCGCCGCCGCGGTTGAGACGGCGGAACTGCCGGCGCCCCGGGGAACGCTCGACAGGGCTGACACCGCACAGCGCGGCGAACGACGCCTCGTTGTCCAGCCGTTCCGGGTTGTCCCCCACCGTGACCAGCAACGTGAGCGCCGTGTCCGGACCGATCCCCACCACGTCGAGCAGCTGCGGGGCATACCCCCTGGGCCAGCAGATGGCGGGACAATGACGCTCCTTATGAGCCGGTCCCCTCACCCCGGCCCGCCTCACGGTTCCCCACTTCCTGGCGCGCTTCAGCAGATCGCGGTAGCCGGCCGCGGTGGCCGGGCACTCATCGGTGGCAAGGACTGGCCCCGACACGGAGAGCACCGCAGCCACGTGAACATCCCCGGCCAACGGCCGACACCGTGTGATCGAGACACTTCGGTCAGAGAAATCATGAGTCAGACCCCTGCCCCGGGACAGCACCCGCCCATCCTCCCGCCCCCGATCTCGCTACCACTCAGGAACCGCGGGACATGCTCAATCCCCCTCACGCAACACCCCGAACCTGATCCCGGCCGAGCACAACGGCACACGAAGGCGAGCGGCGCGATCAATGGTCGCCGGCGGCAAGAGCGGCGACCTGGGCGCCGAGCACCGGGCCACAGGTGCAGCGAATTCCGGGCGTGATCAGCTGGAACACAAGATGGACTGTTCGGACCAGATGGTCTTGTGGTTCTGGCCATGGCGGCAGCCCCAGCGCTCGGCGAGGTGGGCGACGAGGAACAGGCCGCGTCCGCCCTCGTCGGTGGTGCGAGCGCGGCGCAGGCGGGGTTGGGTGCCGCTGGAGTCGGTGACCTCGCAGACCAGAACGTTGTGGCGGATCAGTCGCAGCTCCGCCGGCGGACGACCGTAGCGGATCGCGTTGGTGACCAGTTCGCTGACGATGAGTTCGGTGGGGAAGAGGAGGTCGTCCAACCCCCATGCGGTGAGTTGGCGGGTCGCCCATGCCCGGGCGTCCGAGACAGCGGCCGGATCGGCCGGTATCTGCCAGTGCGCGGTGTCCTTGGCCGGTACGGCGCGGGTGCGGGCCAGCAGCAGGGTCGCGTCGTCACGTGGTGCTTCGCCCACCAGATCATCCAGGAGGGCCCTGCCGGTCTCGTCCAGGGCGCGGTCCGGGCGGCAGGACGTGGTGAGCGCGTCGGTCAGCCGGCGGAGCCCGTCGTCGATGTCGTGCGCGCGTCGGTGGACCAGGCCGTCGGTGTAGAGCGCGAGGACGCTGCCCGGCTCCAGGTCGATCACCGTGGTCTCGTACGGCATGCCGCAGACGGCGAGGGGTGGCCCCGGGAGAAGGCCGACGGCTTCGGCGGTCCCGTCGGGCCGGACGAGCACGGGCGGCGGGTGTCCGGCACTGGCCATGGCGCAGCGTCGGGCGACCGGGTCGTAGACCGCGTAGAGGCAGGTGGCGCCCATGACGTCGTGGCTGCCGGGTGGTGCTTCCGCGGCGAGGCGCTGGACCAGGTCGGCGATGCGGGTGAGCAACTCGTCCGGTTCCAGTTCGAGGTCGGCGAGCGTCTGAATGGCGGCGCGCAACCGGCCCATGGTGGCGCTTGCGGGTATGCCCTGGCCGATCACGTCTCCGGCGACGAGGGCCAGCCTGAGAGAGGGCAGGGCGATGGCGTCGTACCAGTCGCCGCCGGTGCCCGCTCCGCGGCCGGTGGGCAGGTAGACGCCGGCGGTCTCGGCTGCCGGGGTGTCGGTCATGGCCGGAGGAAGGAGGCTCTGTTGCAGGGCCATGGCCGCTCTGTGCTCGCGCGCGTGGCGGCGGGCGTTGTCGATGGCGAGCGCACCTCGTGAGGCGATCTGCCTCATGAGACCCACCTCGTCCTCGGTGAACGGTCCGGACAGGCCGGTGCGCCAGAGCGCGATCGCGCCGAGGGTGAGGCCGCGGGCGTGCAGCGGTGCCACCATCACCGCGTCCGTGTCCTGCGGGAGGAGCTGCTCGACCAGCTGCGGGCCGCCGATCAGGGCGATGAAGTCGTCCCGGCCGTAGACGACCGTTTCACCGCGCTGGAAGCGGCGCAGGAGCGGGTGGTCGGACAGGGGTGGGACGATGTTGCCGGCCTTGATACCGGGCGGCCAGACCGTTGTGGCCGGCGCCAGGGCGGCGTTGCGCAGATGCAGATCCCCGCCGCCCAGCCGTTCGGCGGGTTCTTCACCGTCGAAGACGGCCTGCGCGAGGTCGACTGCGGCGCGGTCCCCGAAGGCCGGTACCAGGACGTCCGCGAGATCCTGCGCGGTCCGCGCGACATCCAGGGAGCCTCCCACGCGCTCGGCAACCTCGCGGGCGAGATCCAGCTGCCGGCGGGCACGTAGTTGTTCGGTGTCGTCCATGTACAGAGCGGCGACCCCCGTGGGGTGGCCTCGCGCGTCCTCCAGACGGAAGGCGGACAGCGACAGCGCGTGCCGCCGCACCGGATGGTGCCGCCAGCTCACGTGCTGATTCCTGCCGAGCACCGAAATGCCCGTTCGAAGGACCTGGCGCAGTACCGCCTCGATGCTCTCGGCGTCCTGGTCGCACAGCACGTCGCCCAGCCGGGTGCCCGGCTGCACGGGACGGCCGTCGAGCGGGTCCGGCATGGCGTTCGTCTGCACGGTGGTCAGATCCGTGTCGTGCAGAGCGATCGTGATCCGGTTCTGCGCGGACAGTGCGCGCAGGAGCGCTGCCCCGTGCTGGTGGTCGACGAGGTGAGGGGTGGGGGCCGCGAGCACGAGGAAGTCCGCCGAGCCGCTCACCCGTGTGGTCCGGAAGGTGACGTCGATCGTGTCGCCGCACCGGTGCCGCAGGCGTACCCGGCCGGTCGCCGGCAATCGTGTGGCCCTGCGCAGGTCGTGCGGGAGGTCGACCACCAGCTTCTGCACGGAGCGGCCGTGGACCTCGTCGGCGCGGAACCCGGTCAGGTCCTGTGCTGTCCCGGTCCACCCCACCACCGCGCCCCGCTGGTCGAGCACGGCGGCGGCCAGGCCGTCGAAGGCGTACGGCCTGCCTCCGGGACCGGCGCCGGAGACCCTCGTCACTGCTTGGGAGGCGCCTGGCGAGTCGGGGTTTTCAGCATTCGATGTGTCCATGTGTCTGGCTTCCATCACGAGAGCCCGCGGCTGCGGGAGAGGGAATCCGGTGGCGGCTGTCGGCCACCGGCGTCAGAGGGCGACGGCTGCGGAGGGCAGGTCCTGTTCGGCCCAGACGACCTTGCCGTCCGCTGCGCAGCGGGAACCCCACCTGCGCGACAGCCGAGCGACGAGGTAGAGGCCGCGGCCGTGCTCGTCGAGAGGGCGGGGATGGCGGGGGCGCGGTTGGCCGGTGTTGGTGTCGGAGACTTCACACGTCAGCACGCGGTGCTGGATGAGCCGTAGGCGGCTCGGGCCATTTCCGTGCCGGATCGCGTTGGTGACCAGTTCACTGACGATCGACTCCACGGGCGTCACCAGCGGCTCCAGACCCCATTGCCTGAGCTGACGGGCTGCCAGGTGCCGGGCTGTCGGGACGGTGACGAGTTCGTCAGGAAGGTCCCAGGAGGCGACCTGGGCGGGTCGCAGTGCGCGAGTCCGCGCAAGGAGCAAGGTGACGTCGTCGGCCGGTGCCTGGGTCGGCAAGGTCTCCATCGCCCGCGAGCACAGGTCTTCCAGGGATGCACCCGGCTGGGCCAGGGCGGCGCCCAGGCGCCGCAGGCCGACGTCGATGTCCTCGTCGCGGGATTCGACCAGGCCGTCGGAGTAGAAGGCGAGGACACTCCCTTCGGGCAGGTCCAGTTCCACGGACTCGAAGGGCACCAGGCCGAGACCGAGGCCGAGCGGTGCTCCGGCGGGCAGGTCGGGGATGGTGACCCTGCCCTGCGCGTCGACGATCAGGGGCGGCGGATGCCCGGCCCGCGCCATCGTGCACCGTCGGGTGACGGGGTCGTAGACGGCGTACAGGCAGGTGGCACCCACCACCGCGGGGACCTCGTCGGAGTCGTCGGCGTCTTCGTCGTTCAGTCGCCGGACCGTGTCGTCGAGGTGCGCCAGCAGTTCGTCCGGGGGCAGGTCGAGGTCCGCGAGGGTGCGCACGGCGGTGCGCAGCCTGCCCATGGTCGCCGCGGCGTTGATGCCGTGTCCCACCACATCGCCGACGACCAGGGCCACCCGGGCGCCGGACAGCTCGATCACGTCGAACCAGTCGCCCCCCACACCGTGGTCCAGGTCGGCCGGCACATAGCGCGAGGCGACCTCGACGGCGGCACCGCCCTGCACACGGTGCGGGAGCAGGTCGCGTTGCAGCGTGAGGGCGGCGGTGCGCTCGCGCGCGTACTGGAGCGCGTTGTCCAGGCAGAGCGCGGCCCGGGTGACCAGTTCCTCGGCGAGGAGGAGGTCGTCCTCCTGGAACGGTGCCTGTTCCATGGAACGGCCGAACAGCGCCAGTCCCAGCACGCAGCGCCGCGCACGAATGGGTACGACCATCAAGGAGTGGACGCCGCTGTCGCGTACCTTCTGCGCCCGCACCGGGTCGTGGTCGACCCAGGGGCCGGCATGGGTGTCCAGCACCGGCTCCAGGTACGAGCGGCCCGTGCGCATGGCGGCGGAGAACAGCGAGTCCGGGTGGGCGTGGACCACCTCTTCACGCACCCACGGCAACTCCAGGACGCCCAGGTCGACGGAGGCCAGACCGGCACGGCGCAGCAGCGGCGGGCGGCCACTCGTCGTGCCGGTCCGTGCCGACGGCTCGACGCCGAACGGAACCGACTCCACGAGATCGACGAGGGCGTGGTCGGCCAGCAGGGGCACGGCGAGCTCTGCCAGCTCCTGCCCGGTCCGCATCACGTCGAGGGTGCTCCCGATGTGCGTGCCGGCCTCGCTGAGGATGGCGAGGCGCTCCCGCGCCCGCCGGTTCCCGGTGACGTCCACGGTCATGGAGCACACGCCCACCGGCGTGCCGTCCGCGCCCTGGAGACAGAAGAACGAGGCTGCGAAGGCGTGCTCACGGGGCCGGTCCGCGGGCGGCCACGCACGGTACTCGTGCACCGTCGTCGTGCCGCTCTGCAGCACCTGCCGCATCACCACCTCGAGCGCCTCGGCCTCGACGGCGGGCAGTGAGTCCTTCAGACCGCGTCCAAAGCGCCGGTGAAGGGGGACGCCGTCGTGACGCTCCATGGCGTCGTTGACCCATACACAGCGCAGCTGCGGGTCATAGACGGCGATGCCGATCGGGGCTCGGGCAAGGAGTGACTCCCGCACCGGTTCCCCGGTCGCCCCCGAGGACAGGGAACCTATGTCCGTCACGGACACCAGCCACCGGATGCCGGCGTCCCGCCCCCGCAGCAGCGAGACCCGCAGGGTCATCCTGAGCGTTTGGCCGTCGCGGTGGCGTATCGCTGCGGTGCCTGACCAGCCGCCGTGCGCACGGCACTGCTCGGAGAACTCCGAAGCCCTTCGTTCGCTGTCGGGGGGCGCCAGGACGTGTGCGGCGGAGCGGCCCACCACCTCCCCGGCCGAGTAACCGACGAGTTGCTGAGCGGCATGCGTCCACCCCACGACGATGCCCTCGGCATCGAGCATCGCGATCGCGGCGTCGGGCATCTCGCGGGGCTCGCCTGCCCGGGCGAGGAGGGTGTGGTCGGGGGTTTGGTCAGTGTTGGTCATCGCGGTCGTCCCATCGGGGCGGAAGTGAGAGCGTCGGCACTTGGCGCGACGGCCCTGTGTGCAGCCGGGGTGAACGGCGATGTCCTGGTGAGCGGCACACGGTGCGGTATGTGTCGTAGTTGAGCAATATGTCCATTTCTGATGGAATAATCAGATGTAATCGCCCGTACGTCAAGTCCCTCACAGGTGATCGGATCATCAGGCGCGTTCGCTGGGCTCATTACTCGGCGCCCTCATCCCGCCGGAGCGGGACGAGGGCGCCGTGGCCACGCGGCCTCACAGTTGGACAGGCAGGTGGCGGGGGCCGCGGAGCATGGCGTTCTGCCGGTACGGGGGCGGGTCCTCGACCAGGCTGGCCCCGCCGAGGTGGGGAAGCAGCGCGCCGAGCGCGGCCTGCGCCTCGATGCGGGCCAGGGGTCCTCCGTAGCAGAGGTGGATGCCGCTGCCGAAGCCGAGGTGCTGGTTGTCCGGGCGGGTGGGGTCGAACCGGTCGGGCTCGTCGAACCGCATGGGATCGCGGTTGCCCGACGCCAGCGCCAGAATGACGGACGCGTGCTGCGGGATCTCGGTGCCGGCGACGTCGATGTCGGCGTGCGGGACGCGCCCGCGCATGTGGACCGGGGGCTCGTAGCGCAGCAGTTCCTCCACCGCGCGCGGCAGCAGTTCGGGTTCGCGTCGCAGCCGGTCCAGCTGCTCGGGATGGCGCAACAGGGTGAGCGAGCCGTTGGTGATCAGGTCGCCCGTCGTCTCGTGCCCGGCGATGAGCAACAGCACGGCGGTTTCCGCGAGTTCCTCCTGAGTGAGACGCAGGGCAGGGTCCGGTTCGTTGACGAAGGCGGAGAGCATGTCGTCGCCCGGATCACCACGCCGCTGCTCGGCGAGGTTCACCAGGTACCCGCCCATTTCCGTCCGCGCCTGGTCGCCGGCCTTGTCCTCCTCGGCGGAGTCGCCCTCGGGCCTGACGTCGGCGGCCGCGACCAGCGCGTCGGACCAGGCCCGGAACAGTGGTTCGTCCTCGCGCGGCACGCCGAGCAGCCGGCAGATCACCGTGACGGGCAGCGGGTAGGCGAAGTCGTCGACGATGTCGATCTGCCGGCCCGCCTCGAAGGGCTCCAGCAGTTCCTCGGTGATCCGGTCGATCTCGCCGCGCATGGAGTCGACCCGGCGGGGGCTGCGTGGGGGCCCGAAGGGCCGCATGGCCAGCGTGCGCAGCCTGTGGCGCTCGGGGTCGTCGAGCCGGAGGAAGGGCGGCTTGTGGGCCACTTCCCCCCGGGTGCGGGGATCGGCGCTCATCCGCGGATCGTGGAGCAGAGCGGCGATCTCGTGGTAGGTGCCGATCAGGTAGCTGCCGTCTGCCTGCTGTACCACGGGACCGGCCTCGCGGAGTTCCGCGTACAGGGGGTAGGGGTTGGGGCGGCTGGCGTAGTCGGTGATCCGTGCCAGCAACGTGGCGGAGTCCATGACGGCTCCTCGTGATGGGACAGGACGTGGGCTACACCACCGTCAGCCGACGGTCGGGAAGGTAACCGGTGAGCGCGACGGTCGGGCCGTGGGACAGCACCGACGGATCCGGCACATCGGAGGGGATCGTGACGTCGGCCGCGATCGCCCGGTCGGCCGCGCCGGGCGGCGGCGGGAACGGCACGGCCGTCTCGATCAGGTGCCGGTAGTAGTCGAGCGACTTGGCCATGTCGACGGTGACCGCGGCGGTGACCCGGCCCTGGTAGCCGTAAACCATCGCCAGGCGGCGCGCCTCCAGGGATCCCTGGGCGATGACCACGTGGTCGGAGTAGGTGGGTACGCCCACGGACTTGATGTTGAGTCCGACCGCTGTCCCGCCCCCCTCGATTTCCAGCATGGGCCGGGGCCCGCACGTCGCAGCTGCGGAACGGAAACACCGGCGCACCGAGGGGACGGAGATGCCCAACTCGCACGTGACGGACGGAAGTTGTCGTCACTCGCGCACGCCGGCCACCCAGTGGCCTTCGTCACCTCGACATTTCCATACAACGTATGGCAATAATGGGAGGGCGATTCCATACAACGTATGGAACTGCTCGCCCGGACCACATCAGGCGCCGCACATCGCCTGACCGAAACCGCCGTTGGCGCAGACCACGCCACCGGGAAGGAAAGATCATGAAGAAGCTCACGAAGCGCATCGCCGTCACTGTCTCCTCCGTGGCGGTCGCGACTGTCGCCGTCCTCGGTACCGCGAGCGCCGCCTCGGCCGCGCCCCTTGCGTCCACGCACGTCCAGCGCCCGGCCGTCGGGGCCGAGGCCACTGATGACGGCTGGGACCACGGTGTCGGCTACCTGCTCGAGCAGGGCTACTCCTGCGACGAGACCCGCGGCTGGCACCAGGACCCGCGCGCCACCGATTCGACCCGGCACGACTGCGACGGTCTCTTCTACCGCGATGGTCACTTCTACCGCGATGGTCACTTCTACCGCGATGGTCACTTCTACCGCGGTCGGGGGTCGGCGGCCCCGACCCCCGGATGAGTGAGCGCCGCGTCACTCATCGTGCGATGCGCCGGTGCCATCCGGCGCCCGCGACCTGCTGTACCGCCTCCGCCCACGCCGCCTCTTCGCGGCCGGCCGGACGTCAGCCGCCGCCAAGCCACGCCCAGGAGCAGAAGTCGATGAAGAAGTCCTTGAAGACTGTGGAGCGGCGGGTGACCGTGCAGCTGGTCGTCTCGCGTGCCTGCTCACTGCCCCTTCGCGTACGTCTTCGGTATGAGCCCACCGACCCCTATGTCGTCCATGCCGTCTTCTTCGCCGACGGTGACGAGCCGGTCGAATGGGTGCTGGGGCGGGATCTTCTGGCTGATGGTCTGGAGGGTTCCGCAGGCTACGCGGACGTCCGGATCTGGTCGGCCGCGGGGCGGGGTGACCAGTCGATGTTCATCGCCCTCGGGTCCTCCGCAGGCACCGCCTTGCTCGAGGTCCCCGTGCGGGACATCACGTCCTTCCTGCAGTACACGGAGGCCCTGGTGCCCCGAGGTACCGAGTCCGGACACATCGACTGGGACGCCGAACTGGCCCGCCTCCTCTCCCCGGGCTGACCGCCGGCCATCCATGCCCAGAAGAAAAGGAACCAGTGTCATGCCCCAGTACCAGCTCCGCGTCTACACCCTGCGCAGCCCCGACGCGCTCTCCGCCTACGAGAAGATCTGGGCCAAGCACATTCCCGGCATGGCCAAGCACCGGATCACCACCCACGGCGTCTGGGCGGTGCCCGCGGCGCCCAGAAGCGAGACTCCTCAGCTGTACGCCCTCGTTTCCTACAGGGACACCGACGACGTACAGGAGCGGCTGGAGGCGTACCTGTCGAGTCCCGAATTCCGCGCGGACATGGAGGGCTTCGACATCAGCCAGATCGTCGGCCTCGACGAGACCCTGCCTGCTGACGCCCACCGCGTACTCACCCTTGCGCTGACCCCGATACGACGCCTCCTGCGGAAGCTGAGACCCTACGGGCTCCGCTCTCGGCGCTTCCGCTGCGACGACTCCCGCCCCGCGATTCCGCGTCGACGAAGGAGCGGCTTCGTCGCCGGCTTGTGGTTGAGTGCCGCGAGGGCGACCGTTGATGCGCACGAACCCGGGCTTCCAGGGACCGCCCCGGCTCGCGCACCGGTGCGGGGACGACTCGAGGTCCGGATCCCGAGCAGGGGCCAGGGCTCGGATCGATGGTCAGGAGCGGACGGGACCGGCGGTTGCGGCCCCCGGCGCGGGCACGTTGCCGGGAGCCGCCGACGGCACGGGCGCCCTAAGGGGCGCCGCGGACATTGGGGTGGTCAGGTGGACTGGGGGCGGCCGAAGAGCAGGTCGTAGCCCACAGGGAGCTGGAGCAGGATCTGCCGCATCAGGTCCTCGCCGACCGCGTCGGCGACCGTGCTGAGGACGGCACTGACGTCCCAGGCCGCGGTCTGGTCGGTCGCTCCCTCGATCCAGGCCGCAGTCGCGCGCACGAACCGCTCGGGTGAGAGGGGTTCGGCGCTCTGCAGCGGGTTGAGCAGGACAAGGGCGAAGCCTTCCGGCAGGCGCGCCGCCAGCTGTGCACGCACCTCGCCGACCAGGTGCGCGCCCAGCAGCGCGAGCACCACGCGGGCCGCGCGTTCTGCTTCCTGCCGGCTGCCGTACTCGCCGCGTTCCGTCACCTGGTCGAGGAACGCTTCCCGTCGCAGGCCCACGTCGACCGCCGCCCTTCTTCGGCTCCTGTGGTGCGGAGGACGGGTGAGGGGGAGCTCAGGTGCCCGTCCTCCGCCGCTGCTCTACCTGCATCGCCCGGCTCAGCCGGAGATCTCCCTGCGGTCGGATCCCCCGCCGATGGCGATCTTGCGGGGCTTGGCGCGTTCGGCGATCGGGATGCGCAGGGTGAGCACCCCGGCGTCGTAGTCGGCCTTGATGCGCTCGGTGTCGAGCGTGTCGGCGAGCACGATCTGCCGGGAGAAGACGCCTAGCGGCCGCTCGGACAGTTCCATCTGGACGTCGTCGGCCTTCGCCACGGGCCGGCGCTCGGCCTTGACGGTCAGCATGTTGCGTTCGACGTCGATGTCGATCGCCTCCGCGCTGACGCCGGGGAGGTCGAAGGCCACGACGTATTCGTCGCCCTCGCGGTAGGCGTCCATCGCCATCGCGGACGGCCGTGACCAGGTGCCCGTGTTCATCAGCTGCTGAGCCAGCCGGTCGAGCTCACGGAAGGGGTCGGTGCGCATCAACATGGTGAAACACCTCCAGAAGGTTCGGGCAGTTGCTGCCAGTGCGCCTCACTGAAACCGTTGTAACATGTCATCCAATGGATGACAAACATGGTGTCGTCAGAAGGATGACAACCACCCGAGGGAGGTGCTCATGACAGCAGCCGACCAGCCGGTCTCCTCCAGTCCCGACTCCCAGAACCCGGCTTCGTTCCTCGCCGCAGCCGCGGCCCTGCACGCCATAGACGACACCCTGCGCGCCGCCCAGCACGAGGCTCCCGACGTCCTCGATACGCCCGACATCGGCCCGGAGCAGGCCCTGGCCTCCCTCCTGCTGCTGAGGCAGGTTCGCGAGCAGCTCGCCGACTGGGAAACCGGCCTGATCGAAACCGCCCGCCACGCAGGCGCCAGCTGGGCCGACCTCGCCCGCCCCCTCGGCGTCGCCAGCCGCCAGGCCGCCGAACGCCGCTACCTGCGCAACCGACCCGGCCCCGCCGGAACCACCGGCGAACAACGCGTCCAGGCCACCCGCGAACGCCGCGCCGCCGACCGCACCCTCGCCACCTGGGCCCGTGACAACGCCGCCGATCTGCGCCGCATCGCCGGCCAGATCACCGCCCTCACCGACCTCCCCACCGTCGCCCGCCACCCGCTCAGCCAGCTCCACGCGGCCCTCGCCCATGACGATCCCGCCGCACTCATCCACCCCCTGAACGCCACCCGCCCCCACCTGACAACCACCCACCCCGACCTCGCCACCCAACTCGACGCCCTCACGAACTCCGCCACGGCCACAACCGCCGCTCCCGACTGACCGATACACAGCGCGGACGCACGAAGGCGGACCGCACCCCGTAACAGGCCCCCGGCGAGCCGGCCGGGGCACGCCATTCCTGGAGATCAATCTCAATCATCCGCGGTTGATCCTTCGGTCGCCATCACCGCGGGAGGCGGACGTGAAGGGTTTTCCCCGTCCGGGGCCGGGAGTGAGGTTCACCTCGCGGGCCAGGAGGCGGACCATGGGCCATCCGAGCCGCCGGCGCAGCCGTTGAGGTCAGGGGCGCGTTCCCTGGGGCGTACGTGTTGGGATCACTCACAGCGACGTGCACCGCATCGGCAGCGGCACCAAGACTGAGGGGGTAGCGGCTGCCGTCGTGGCGCAGGGCGTTGGTGGCGAGCTCGGAGACCACAAGAGCGAGCGCGTCCGCCGTTTCCGGGGCCCGGAGCCGGATCCGGCTTCGACGAACGCCTGGACGGCAGTACGGGGCACGAGCGACGTCGGAGGTACTGCCGCTCTCCACCCAGACAGGGGCGCGACGGACCTCCGGGGATGTCGTCCCCGTGTGGGACATGCGCTACCACCCCACCCGGACCGGTTGCGCCGCCTGGCTCAGCGTGTGGCCCGCCAAGCTGGGAGACAGCCCTGTCGCATCACCCTTTCGTGCATATCCGACATAGAACTCCACCGGCCCGCCATGAAGAAAATCTGTCGCGGCAGAAGTAGACCTTGCCCCGTCACGGAGTTACTGTGTTGTCGTACCCAGGAAGTCGAAGTGGGCACGGCAGACATGAACTGCCGTGCAAGCAGGTCAAGCAGGACGCGGCCCACAACGGCCGTGAGCAGTACCCGCGGTACCCCAGCAGTACAACCGAGTAACCGAAAGTAAGGAGCAGAACGCCATCAGGATCGCCCGGGCGAGGAAGCAGTCCGCCCGGGTACCGCAGGCCCCGGATTGGAAGGTGGTCCCCGGTCACGCATCCGCGATCCCCGCAGCCCCGTCCTCCCAGGCGGAACCTGCGGTCACAGAAGGCCGGCGCAGTTGGCCGGTAGATGGTGTTGCAAGCTCGGGGCCCGGGTGCCAGCACGGCACCCGGGCCCCCCGACGCGTCCCCGGAAGAAGAGGTCTATGCCCCCTGCCAGTCCCCGTCTCGCCGACAACCTCGACGACGACGACTACCCCGCCTACACCATGGGCCGGGCCGCCGAGATGCTCGGCACCACCCCCGCCTTCCTCCGCGCCCTCGGCGAACACCGCCTGATCACCCCACTGCGCTCCGAAGGCGGCCACCGCCGCTACTCCCGCTACCAGCTACGCATCGCCGCCCGCGCCCGCGAACTCGTCGATCAGGGCACCCCCATAGAGTCCGCCTGCCGCATCGTCATCCTCGAAGACCAGCTCGAAGAAGCCCAGCGCATCAACGAGCAACTGCGCACCCAGGGCGGGGCGCAGCCGAAGACCTCGGCCTGATCAGGACACCGGACACGAGCTGGACACCGACCGCCGCCAGACAGGGCCCCCCTCAGCGGTCGGTGGGCTCGCCGCGTGTGGACATACCGCCGGTCACGGTGGCAGCCGCGGTGCTGGTAGGGATGCTTGCCTGAACCCGGTTTCTCGGTTGCCCGGTGGGCGGAGCAGAGCCTGCGCCGGCGGCCAGGGATGCGCGATGTCCTGCCAGGCGGGGCGCACTTCGAAGGGCAGCGCGAGGGCCTTCATGCACTGGTAGGCGAGGCCGGACTCCAGCGGCCGGCACAGGCCCGACTCCCGCTCGCGCTTGATGCGCCCATGGACTCAGCGGTCGGCGCCCCGGCCGCTACGATCGGCGGCGAACCGGACCTCCAGCCCCGTGATGAGCGTGTCCATCACCAGCCGGAACATGTGGTCCCGATCAGGGCCCGGACGGTCTGCGACCGTAGCTTCGCCCGCGTCGCGAGCGACACCGGGGGGCTTGAGGGTCGCCCACTGCTGGAGCGAGCCGTTGAGTTCGGCGCTCAGGACACCGACGACGACGGCGACCATGAGAGCGGCGATTTCCGGTACCTCCGACTGTGATACTCCGGTAGCGGCCACGATCGCGGTGAGTGCGGTCCAGAACGGGTCGTCGGGCTGGATGAAGCCCGGCTGACTGAAGGAGTAGGCCATCAGCTTCGGGTGACGGTGCGCCAGCGTACGGAAGTCCGTGGCGAGCAGGCGGATGCGCTCCTGCCAGGGAGCGTCCTGAAGCGTCACGGTGCGGAACTGGGCGCCGACCATTCTCGCCACGCCGCGCAGCACGGCTTCCTTGTTCGGCACGTGGTGGTACAGCGACATCGGGTTCGCATCGAGCTCGGTCGCGAGTTTGCGCATGGTGAGCGCCTCGACTCCGTCCGCGTCGATGAGCCGCAGGGCGGCGGCATGGATCCCGGCCTCGGTCAGAGGCACGTCCCTCTTCCGCGTTCCCCGCGCGGGACGCCTCACCTGCTTTTCCATACCCCGTACGGTACCAGTTTCATACATCGTACGGAAATGACCTACATCACGGTGGCCAGGCAGGCCGCCGGGGTTGCCTCGAGTTTCCATACGGCGTACGGTACCAATTCCATACGGCGTATGTTTCTGTCTGGCGCCATGGCATTGACCAGCGCAACGCGCCCTTGCCCGTCCCCTCCACCTCCCTCCACGCAGAGGAGCAAGCCATGACCACGCACTCCGCGAACGACCTTCGCCCCATCCGGTCCCCGCGCGGCATACCCCTGCTCGGCCACACGCCGCAGATCCCCGACACCAACCCGGTGGAGTACTTCAACGAGCTGTCCAAGCAGTTCCCCGAAGGCATCTACGGCATGGACATCGCCGGCATCGAGCAGGTCTTCGTCTACGACCCGGACCTGGTGGCCGAAGTCTGCGACGAGACGCGGTTCTTCAAGCAGATCGAGAAGACGCCGCTGAGCCATGTGCGGGACTACACGGGGGCGGGCCTGTTCACGGCCCACCAGCACGAAGAGGAATGGGCCATGGCCCACCGGATCCTGCTGCCGGCCTTCAGCCAGCGGGCCATGAAGACCTACTTCGGTCAGATGCTGGAGATCGCCCAGAACCTGGTCGGCAAGTGGGAGAGCCGGGAGGGCCGGCCGGTCGCCGTCACCGACGACTACACCCGGCTCACCCTGGACACCATCGCTCTGTCCGGGTTCGGCTACCGCTTCCGGTCCTTCGACAAGGAGGAGCTGCACCCCTTCCTCAACTCGCTGCTGGAAGCGCTGATCGAGTCGATGCGGCGCTCCCAGGAACTGCCGATGATGACCAAGTTCCGGAAGGCGGACGACAGGAAGTACCGCGAGAACATCCAGCTGATGCGCGACCTGGTCGAGAGCGTGATCAAGGAGCGCCGCGAGGGGAAGGGCACCGGCGAGGAGGACCTGCTCGGCCTGATGCTGGAGGCCACCGACCCGGAGACCGGCAAGCTGCTCGCCGACGACAACGTCCGCGACCAGGTGGTCACCTTCCTGATCGCCGGTCACGAGACCACCAGTGGCCTGCTGTCGTTCGCCACGTACTCCCTGATGCGCAACCCGCACGTGCTGGCTCAGGCGTACGCCGAGGTGGACCGCCTGCTGCCCGGTGACACGGTTCCCGACTACGACACGATCATGCAGCTCGACGTGATCCCGCGGATCCTGGAGGAGACCCTGCGCCTGTGGGCTCCCATCCCGCTGATCGCCAAGGCGCCCATCGACGACACCGTCATCGGCGACCGGTACGAGCTGAAGAAGGGAACCAGGGCCAACATCCTCATGGGCGCCCTGCATTCCCACCCCAAGGCGTGGGACCGGCCGGAGGAGTTCGACATCGACCGGTGGCTGCCGGAGAACCGCGCCGAGCAGCACCCGCACGCCTACAAGCCGTTCGGCAACGGTGTGCGTGCCTGCATCGGCCGGCAGTTCGCGCTCACCGAGGCCCGCCTGGCGCTGGCGCTGGTGCTGCAGAAGTTCAGGTTCTCCGACACCACCGACTACAAGATGGACGTCCGCGAGGCCCTGACCCGCAAGCCCGGCGACTTCCAACTGGTCGTCCGCAAGCGTCAGGAGCACCAGCGGACCGTCTTCGGCGCCACCGACCCGCAGACCGGCGACACGCAGGCACAGACAGCGGTCAGCGGCGTCGGCGTCAACCTCACTGTCGCCTACGGCTCCAGCCTCGGCTCCTGCGAGGACCTGGCGCGCACCATCGCCGACCGCGGTGAGCGCTCCGGCTTCGGCACCACGCTGATGAGCCTGGACGATCTCGGCGACAACCTGCCCACCGAGGGCCTGCTCGCCGTCGTCGCCGCCAGCTACAACGGCAAGGCTCCCGACAACGCCCAGCGCTTCGACGACCTGCTCGCCGCCGGCCTGCCCGAAGGTGCGCTGTCGAATGTGCGGTTCGCGCTGCTGGGCGCCGGCAACACCCAGTGGGTGGCCACCTTCCAGGCATTCCCGAAGCGGATCGAGGAAGGTCTGCTGGCCGCGGGTGCCACCCCTGTCGTCGAGCGCGGCATCGCGGACGCCGCCGGTGACTTCGACGGCATGGCCAGTCGTTGGATGGACACCCTGTGGGCCACCCTGGCCGAGGAGTACGCCGCCGACACCTCCGCGGCGAGCGGTCCGCGCTACGAGGTCCAGCTGCTCACCGAGTCCGACGTGCGTCCCGCCATCGTCTCCGAGCAGGCGTACCCGGTCACGGTGGTGGCCAACGAGGAGCTCGTGGCCGACGCGACCGGTCTGTGGGACTTCAGCATCGAGCCGCCGCGCCCGTCCGCGAAGTCCATCACCGTCGAGCTGCCCGACAGTGTCACCTACGACACCGGCAACCACCTGGCCGTCTTCGCCAAGAACGAACACGCCCTGGTGGAGCGCGCGCTGAGGCGGCTCGGTGTCGAGTACGGCCAGGTGCTCCGGCTGGACCAGCCCGGCGGCGGCCGCACCCACCTGCCGGTCGGCACCCCGGTCACCGCCGGCATCCTGCTCACCGAGTTCCTCGAACTGCAGGACGTGGCCACCCGCTCCCAGATCCAGACCCTGGCCGAGCACACCCAGTGCCCCTGGACCCGGCCGCAGCTCCAGGCGTACACGGCCGACACGGAGGAGGCCGAGGAGCACTACCAGAAGGAGATCCTCGGCAAGCGGGTCTCGGTGCTGGGCCTCCTGGAGCGCTTGCCGGCCATCGAGCTGCCGCTGGCAGTCTTCCTGGAGATGATGGGCCCGATCCGCCCCCGCTTCTACTCCATCTCCTCCGCCCCGTCGGCCAACCCGCGCCATGTGCGCCTGACCGTCGGCCTCCTGGAGGGCCCGGCCCTGTCCGGCGACGGCCAGTACCGCGGCACCTGCTCCTCCTACATCGCCGGCCTCGAGCCCGGGGACGTCGTCTACGGCTACGTCCGAGTGCCCTCCCCGACCTTCGCCCCGCCCGCCGACCCCACTACGCCGCTGATCCTGATCGGCCCCGGCACCGGCATCGCACCGCTGCGCGGCTTCCTGGAGGAGCGGGCCTGGCAGCACCAGAACGGCACCGAGGTCGGCCTGTCGCAGGTCTTCGTCGGCTGCCGCCACCCGGAGCACGACTACTTCTACCGGCAGGAGATGCAGGACTGGGAGCAGGCCGGGATCGCGCAGATCCACACCGCCTTCTCCGCGGTGACCGGCCACCCGGCCCGGTTCGTGCAGAACGCCCTCGCCCATGCCGCCGACACGGTGTGGCAGGCCATCGAGGACGGCGCGTACATCTACGTCTGCGGTGACGGCCGCCGTATGGCACCCGCCGTCCGCGAGGCACTGGCCGCCATCCACCGCCAGAGGACCGGCTGCGACGACGAGACCGCCCAGCACTGGCTTGCCCAGCTGGAGGCGGACGAGCGCTACCAGCAGGACGTCTTCGCCTGACCCCCGCACGCCGTCAAGGCGCGCGACCCCCAGCCAGCCGGGAGGCGTGCGGCATCCCCCGCTGCCGGCCGTACGGCTCCCGGCCACCACAAGCCCCCCACAGACACCGACGGCACCCCTGGATTCCCATGGCCGGTGCCGCTCACAGAAAGCAGATCGTCATGGACACCATGCTCGCCGGACGCTTCCACCTGGACAGCAAGAAGTTCGCCGTGGAGGAGGTCCCCATCCCCGCACCGGGCCCGGGTGAGGTTCTCATCGAGGTGAAGGCCGCGGGCGTCTGCCTCTCGGACGTCCACCTGATCGACGGCTCGCTCATCCCGCTCTTCGCCACCTCCGACACGATCACCGTCGGCCACGAGGTCTCCGGTGTGGTCCACACACTCGGCCCCGACCTCAAGCGCGGCCTTACCACCGGCACCCGCGTCACCCTGGAAGCCGGCAAGACCTGCGGCAAGTGCGCCGGATGCGTGCGCCGCCGCCCCTGCACCCAGATGCTCACCGCCGGCATCGACTACGACGGCGGCTGGGCCGAGTACGTGATCGCCCGGGAGGACACCCTCATCCCCATCCCCGACAGCCTCCCCTTCGACCAGGCCGCGATCATCCCCGACGCGGTCTCCACCCCCTACGCCGCCGTCGTCACCACCGCCGGCGTCCGTCCCGCCCAGTCCGTCGGCATCTGGGGCGTGGGCGGAGTCGGCGCGCACAACGTACGCCTCGCCCGCCTGGTCGGCGCCGCACCGGTCATCGCCGTCGACCCGCTGCCCAGCGCCCGCGAGCGCGCCCTGGCCTTCGGTGCGGACTACGCTCTGGACCCGTCCGACCCCGACTTCGCCGACCAGGTCCGCGCGGCCACCGACGGACGGGGCCTGGACTTCGCTTTCGACTGCGCCGGCGTACCCGCCGTCCGTGAGCAGGCCGCCTCCGTGCTCGGCCTGGGCGGCTCCCTGATCCTGGTGGGCATCACCCCCAGGCCGCTCACCATCACCGAGGGCCTGACCTTCAACTACCTGCAGAAGCAGGTGCGCGGTCACTACGGCGGCACCCCGGAGTCGGTCTCCGAGCTCGTGCGGCTGACCGCGGCCGGCCGCCTCGACCTGGCCCCCTCCATCACGGATCACATCCCGCTCATCGACGCGGCCGACGCTGTCAGCCGTCTGGAGAACAAGATCGGCGACCCGATCCGCCTCGTCCTCGTCCCCTGACGCCCGTCAGCAGGACACCAAGCCACCCTGGGCAGGGGTGAGTGGGCGCCGGTGCTTGAGGGAGCACCGGCGCCCACGGCTTTCCGGCAACCGTCAAGAGAGGGAGCCATGCGGACGACCGACCGCGCGCACCGCACTCCGCAGCGCAGGGATGCTCACTCCAACCACAGACGCATCCTCGCGACCGCCCGGCAGCAACTGCGGGACGACCCGGACACGAGTCTCGACAGCATCGCTCAGGCGGCCGGCGTCGCCCGGCGCACCCTCTACGGACACTTCCCCAGCCGGGAGGCGCTGGTCGCCGACCTGAGGCAGGAAGCAGGACAAGCGGTCCAGCAGGCGTTCGCCGCAGCTCGCGTCCCGGATGCAGATCCTGTCGAGGCGATGGCACGCATGGTGCTGGCGGCATGGGCGGTGGGTGACCAGTACCGCATGCTCATCTCTCTGGGGCGTCGCCATCCGGGAGAGGCAGCCGTCCGCGCCACCCTGGCACCGGCCCGCGAAGAGGCCATCGCGAACATACGACGTGGTCAACACCAAGGCGTGTTCGCAGACCATGTGCCGGCACCCGTCCTCGCCCAGGCGCTGGAAGCACTGATGCTGGCCCTCGCCGAGGAGAACGCCGCGAGCATGTGGGCCGACCCCATGGGCGAGGCCGCGGCCACCGCGTTCCTCGTAGCCGCCGGCGTAGCACCACAGGCGGCCGCGCTTCAGGTGCAGGACGTTGTCAGGCGAGATCGGGCAGCGGGCGCCGGGTGACCTCATGGGCGTCGTCCGCAGCGAGGCCGAGCATGCGCAGGACCATCTCGGCCAGGTCGGAGGCGGCCTCGTCGCCGTCGAGGTCCGGGCGGTCCAGCCTGAGAGCCACGAGGGACAGCAGGGTGCCGCCCAGGGCGGACAGGGCCGTGGTCGCGTTGCCGCAGGTGAAGCGGCCCGAGGCGATGCCGATCTCCAGGTCGCGCAGGGCGCGCGGGGCGAGGCCGCTGTCGGAGTGGATGTGGGCCAGTCCGCGGTCACGCAGGATCCGCAGGAGTTCCGGGTGGGAGTCGGCCATCCGGGCGGTGAGCCGGAAACCGGCCGCGACCAGCTCGGCCGGGTCGTCGATGCCTGCCACGCGCGCGTCGATGACTCGCCCGAACTCCTCCAGGGCGTCGGACACCGCGGCGTCGAACAGCTCCGTCTTCGACTCGAAGTGGTTGTAGAAGGATCCGAAACCGACATCGGCGCGCTCGGCGATGGCCTGGATGCTGGCGCTGGTGTCCCCGGTCTCCGCGAGGATCTGCCGGGCCGCGTGGACGAGCGCCTGACGGGTCTCGGCGCGGCGCCGCTCGAAGCGGTTCTTGGGCGGGGCTGACGTCGGCATACGGCCCAGTGTAACGGCCGTGACGATAACTCTGCCACTACTGATGAGATCATCAATTATTTGGGCTGCCCCTATTGACGATGAGAATCGACAGAGTTGATGATTTCCTCATTACGGCAGTGTTGCTTGGAGGACACCATGTCCCACATCCCCGTTAACAAGGGCGGCCCTCTGACGCCCCACCAAGACCTCCACAGTGAGCAGGGCGCCCTGCGCGGAGAGCACCCCGGGCGAGCCCGGAATCCCGTGATCAAGGTGGCGGACCTGGCCTGGCTGGAGTTCGAGAAGCCGGACCTGGACCGGGCGGAGGTGTTCGCCCGTGACTTCGGCTTCGCGATCGCCGCCCGCACCCAGCACGAGCTGTGGCTGCGCGGCACGTTCGCAGGCTCTCCCTGCATGGTCATCCGGCGCGGGAGCGCCTCCCGCTTCCTCGGGCCGGCGTTCCGCGCGGCCGAGCGGGCCGATGTCGACCGGCTGGCCGCCGCCGTCGGACACACCGTCCGGGACATCGACGTCCCCGGCGGCGGACGGTCCGTCGCCCTGTTCGATCCCTCGGGCCTCCCGGTCCGGGTGGTGCACTGCGCCGAGCCGCTGCCCGCGCTGCCCGAGCAGCCGCCGCTGACCCTCAACACCGGCACCGAACCCCGCCGTACGAACACCACCCAGCGTCCGCCCCGCGAGCCGTCCCGCATCCAGCGCCTCGGCCATGTCGTGCTGGAGACACGGGCGTTCGCCCGCACCCTTCAGTGGTACCTGGACACCCTCGGGATGATCGTGTCGGACTTCCTGTTCCTGGACGGGCAGCGCGAGCGCGGTCCCACCATGGCGTTCATCCGCTGCGACCAGGGCAGCACGCCCGTGGACCACCACACCCTCGCCCTGCACCTCGGGCCCGGCACCGGCTACGTCCACTCCGCCTACCAGGTCACCGACCTCGACTCCATCGCCGCCGGCGGGGAGTACCTGGCCGAGCGCGGCTACCAGCGCAGCTGGGGCATCGGCCGGCACATCCAGGGCAGCCAGCTCTTCGACTACTGGCGCGACCCCGACCGCTTCATGCTGGAGCACTTCGCCGACGGCGACCTGTTCTCCTGCGACCTCGACCCCGGATGGGCGCCGATGTCGGCGAGCGGCCTGGCCCAGTGGGGTCCGCCGGTCACCCGCGACTTCCTGGGCACCAACCCCTCTCCCGCCAAGCTTCGCGAGGTCATGACGGCCCTGCGCGGCGACAACGAACTCGACCCCGCACGCCTGCTGGGCCTGATGAAAGCGATGAGCTCATGAGCACCAACGTTCTGCGCACCGCCGACGGCTGGTGGGCCGTCCGGGACGAACGCGCCGTCCGCATCGAGACCAAGGCGGTCACCACCGCCGAACTGCTCGCCGACCGGGCCGCCGTGCGGGAGGCGGCCGCCTCCGGCGAGAGCGACAGGCCCGTCGCCGACCTGGTGGCGCTGCCTCCGGTCACCACCCCGTGCCGGGTGGTGGCTCAGATGGTCAACTACCGCAGCCACGCCAAGGACTCTGGGTTCACCGGGGACATTCCGCCCACCTTCTTCCGCAAGGCGTCCGGCTCGGTCAGCGGCCCGCACGAGGCGATCGTCCGCCCGGCGCACGTGAACTTCCTCGACTACGAGGTGGAACTCGGCCTCGTCATGGGTGCGCGGCTGCCGGTGGGCACCGTTGTGGAGGAGCGGGACCTGCCTTCGTACGTCGCCGGGCTCGTCCTCACCAACGACGTCAGCGCCCGCGACGTCCAGCTGACCAAGACCCAGTTCTACGAGAGCAAGTCCTACCCGACCTTCACGCCCACCGGGCCGTACCTGGCCCTGCTGGAGCCCGAGGACTTTGCCCGTCTGATCGACCTGCGGCTGCGGCTGTCGGTCAACGGTGTACCACGCCAGGACCGCACCCTGGCGGACATGATCGTACGGCCCGCGCAGGCGCTCACCCTGCTCGCCCGCTTCCAGACCCTCGACCCGGGCGATCTGCTGCTCACCGGCACACCCGGCGGCACCGCCCTGAAGGCCCCGCCCAAGCCGGTCGAGAAGATCGCCGCTCTGCTGCCACCCGCGCTGAAGTGGAAGGCGTTCTTCAAAGGCCAGGCCAAGAACCCCCTGTACCTGCGTAATGGGGATCTCGTCACCGCCTCGATCTCCACCCCCGACGGGCGCATCGACCTGGGCGAGCAGCGGACCGCTGTGGCGGACGCGACGTGAGCGCCGCAGCCCGGAGACCGGTGGTGATCATCGGTGCGGGGCCCGTGGGCGTCACGGCCGCGCTCCTGCTGGCCCGGCACGGAGTGCCCAGCCTCGTCCTGGAACGCCACCGGGACGTCTATCCCCTGCCGCGCGCCGTCGTCGTGGACGACGAGGTCCACCGGATCCTGCAGAGCGTCGGCGTCCACGAGGAATTCGCCGCCCTCGCCCGGTCGGCGCGCGGGCTGCGGCTGCTGGACGCCCGGCACCGCGTGATCGCCGAATTCACACGATCCCGGCACGGGCATCATGGCTTCCCCCAGACCAGCATGTTCGACCAGCCGGACCTGGAGCGTCTGCTGCGCGAAGCTCTGGCGCGCCGCCCGGAGTGCGAGCTGCAGGGCGGGGTGGAGGTCGTGTCCGTCACGCAGGACACCGACGGGACGGCGCCGGTCCGGGTCACCTTCCGCCGCGACGGCAGCGACGAGGACGAGCACGTCTGGGCCGACGCCGTCCTCGGCTGCGACGGCGCCGGCAGCCTCACTCGCGACGCCATCGGCGCCGTATGGGAGGACCTGCACTTCGAAGAGAGCTGGCGGGTGATCGACATACGCACCAGCCGCCCGGTGCGGACCTGGGAAGGCGTCGACCAGATCTGCTGCCCCACCCAGCCCGCCACCTTCATGCGCCTCGGCGAGGACCGCTACCGCTGGGAGTTCCGGCTGCCCGCCGCCGTACACCTGGACGGCCCGGACGGCCGGGAACGCCTGCGCGAGCTGGTCGCCCCCTGGATGGACGCGCCGTCCGGCGCCGCGGGGGCCGACGACTTCGAGGTGATCCGGCAGGCGCAGTACACCTTCAGGGCCCGCCTCGCCGACCGGTGGCGCCGGGGACGCGTCTTCCTGCTGGGTGACGCGGCCCACCTCACGCCTCCCTTCATCGGGCAGGGTCTGTGCGCGGGCCTGCGCGACGCCCGAAACCTCACCTGGAAGCTCGCCCGCGTTCTCCAACAGGGCGCAGACGACGGGCTTTTGGATACCTACGAGCGCGAGCGCAAACCGCACGCCCGCCATGTGATCCGGCTCGCGGTGGCCGTGGGCTGGGCCATGACCGGTGGACAGGACCGCGGCGCGGCACTCCGACGGGCCGTCGTCGGTGCTGCATGCCGCGTCCCAGGCGTGACCGCGGCGGTGAGCCGCGACCTCAGCCCCGCGCTGACCGCCGGCCCACTGGTACGGCGCCGCCCCGGGCTCATCGGACGCGGGCTGACCGGCACCTTCTGCCCGCAGCCCTGGGTGATCGTCGACGGCAGGCGCATACGCCTGGACGACGTCCTCGCAGACTCCTTCGCCCTCCTGACCGCTGTGCCGCCCACCCCGCAGATGACGGCCGTGGCCACGGCACTTGACGCAGCCACGATCCACGTCGACGACCTGGACGACGACGGCACGCTGACCGCCTGGCTGGCACGCGGCCGGGCGGACGCCGCCCTGCTGCGCCCCGACCGCGTCGTGATGGACACCGTCCCCGCCGGGACCGGCCGCTTCCCGGACCCCACCGCCTGGGCCTCCCTGCTCCACACGGTCCGCCGTACCACGCAAGCCCGGCCCGACCCCCTGCCGAGGAGCACCGCACCGTGACCACCCCGCATCCCACACCACATCCGGAACCGTTCCTGCCGCCCGACCCGAAGACGGCCGCCGGCAGCCGCATCGCGGACTTCGCCCGCTGGGCCGCCCGGCACCAGGGCACCGAAGGGATCCAGGACCCCACCGACTACCGGGCACTGCACCACTGGTCCGTCACCGACCTGGAGGGGTTCTGGGCGGCGGTGTGGGAGTACTTCGACATCGACGCTGCCACTCCGTACGAGCGAGTGCTGGCCGAGGAGACCATGCCCGGCGCCCGCTGGTTCGCCGGCGCCACCCTCAACTACGCCCACCATGCGCTGCGCAACCTGCACTCGGACGCACCCGCGATCACCGCACTGGACGAGACCGGAGCCGGCTACGAGATCACGGGCCGCCAGCTCCGCGCCCAGGTCGCCTCCGTCGCCGCCACCCTCCGCGACCTGGGCGTCGGACAGGGCGACCGGGTGGTCGGCTACCTGCCCAACACCCCGCACGCCGTCATCGCCTTCCTCGCCACGGCCAGCCTGGGCGCGGTGTGGTCGGTGTGCGGCCAGGACTACGCTCCCAAGGCCGCGGCCGACCGCTTCGCCCAGCTCGAACCCACGGTGCTCATCACGGCGGACGGCTACCTCTTCAATGACACCCGCCACGACCGCCGCGCCGCCGCCCTCGAACTGGCCGACGCCCTGCCCACCCTGAAAGCCGCGGTGCTCGTGGACCACCTGGGCCTCACCTGGCCCGAGACCCAGCACACCAGCCTGACGGTGCCCTGGGACGACGCCGCCACCCGCACCGAATACCTCACCATCACCCCGGTGCCGTTCGACCACCCGCTGTGGATCGTCTTCTCCTCCGGCACCACGGGCTTGCCGAAGGGCATCGTCCACGGACACGGTGGCGTCCTGCTCGAACACCTCAAGATCCTCGGCCTGCACTGCGACCTGGGCGTCGGGGACCGCCTGCTGTGGTACACCACCACCCACTGGATGATGTGGAACCTGGTCGTCTCCACCCTGCTGACCGGCGCCACCACCTGCACCTACGACGGCAGCCCCGCGCCGGTGGCGCGCCCGGACATCCTGTGGGAGCTGGCGGCCCGCGACAAGGTCACCGTCTTCGGCACCAGCCCCCAGTACCTGCTGGCCATGGCCAAACTGGGCCTCGAACCCACCGTGCACGACCTGTCGGCCATCCGCGCCATCGGCAGCACCGGCTCCACCCTCCCCGCCTCCGCCTACCCCTGGGTCCGCGACCACGTGGGTGCAGGCATCCAGCTGGCCTCCACCAGCGGCGGCACCGACGTCGTCTCCGCCTTCGCCGGCAGCGCCCCCACGACCCCCGTCTGGGCGGGCGAGGTGTCCGCCCCCAACCTCGGTGTGGCGCTCGCGGCGTACGACGGCGCGGGACAGCCGGTCGTCGACCAGGTCGGCGAACTGGTCGTCACCCGCCCGATGCCGTCCATGCCGCTGTACTTCTGGAACGACCCGGACGGCAGCCGCTACCGCGACGCCTACTTCGGCGCCTACCCGGGTGTGTGGCGGCACGGCGACTGGATCACCCTCACCTCCCACGGCTCGGTGATCGTCCACGGCCGCTCCGACGCCACCCTCAACCGCAACGGCGTGCGCCTGGGCAGCGCCGACATCCACGACACCGTCGAACGCCTCCCCGAGATCACCGAGGCCCTCGTCATCGGCGCGGAGGAACCCGACGGCGGCTACTGGATGCCGCTCTTCGTGGTCCTCGCCGACGGGGTCGAGCTGGACGACGCCCTGCGCGAGAGGATCCGCGACGCCATCCGCACCGGCGCCTCGCCCCGCCACGTGCCCGACGAGATCCTCGCCGTGCCGGCCATCCCGCACACCAGGACCGGCAAGAAACTCGAGGTCCCGGTCAAGCGCCTCCTCCAGGGCGCCCCCGCCGAGCAGGTCCTCAATCCCTCGGCGGTCGACAACCCGGCCCTCGTCGCCTACTTCGCCGGCCTGGGAACCGAACGCCGTCAGGCCCGTCACCTGCACACCGTCAAGGACGCCTCATGAGCCTCTCCGCGGCCCTGACCTGTCTGATCGTGCTGATCTTCGTCCTGCTGGGCGTGGCCAAGATCATGGCGCTCGGTCCGATGCCCGAGCTGGCCGCCCATGCCGGCTTCACCACCGCCTCCTACCGGGTGATCGGTGCGCTGGAGCTGGCAGGCGCCAACGGCGTGGCCATC
Organism: Streptomyces sp. NPDC007971; assembly: GCF_042958635.1. Taxonomy (NCBI): domain Bacteria; kingdom Bacillati; phylum Actinomycetota; class Actinomycetes; order Kitasatosporales; family Streptomycetaceae; genus Streptomyces; species Streptomyces sp. NPDC007971. Next base: position 11,222 of record NZ_JBIBJK010000036.1, on the reverse strand, counting down.
GGCCCGGTCCTACCTGTCTCCGGAGGGCTGGCCGGCCTCGGCCTGCTGATGCTGCTCGCCGGTGCTGTGACCACGCACGTGCGCAAGGGAGACCGGCTGCCCAAACTCGTCCCCGCGATGGTGTGCGCCGCACTGGTCACCTGGTATCTCGTGCTCCTTGCCGATGTCGGCTCGTGACGTTGGCTGAGGACTGTAGCGGCCTGTGATACGCAGACGGTCCTGCTCAGCGGCTGCTGCGCGTCGGCGGCGGAGGCCCTGAGTCCTGTGAGCGAGCCCGCGCCGGGGCTGGCACACTGAATCTGTGGTTCCGCTGATGACCGCGACCGATCAGGCCGCGTCCTCATCACTCACAGGCGCCGGCGTGGTGTCGACCTGCGCCCTGCTCTTCACCGTCGCGTCGTTCTGGTGGCTCAACGCCAGACAAGGGCGCCTGAAGACGTGGGAGCCTCACGCCTTCGCAGCGATCGTCCACTCATCCACGGCCCGCCTGCGGCTCCCGCTCGTCCTCCACAACACCGGCGCCAAGCCGATAGTCGTGCAGGACCTCATCCTGACCTTCCCTGACGAGCCCGCTTCTCACCTACCGCTGCTGTGGGTGTCCTCACCGTCTCGCCTCCAGCCCGGGCCGGACGAGGATGCGAAGCTGCCGGCCGGCTTCGTGGTGCCCGGCAGAGAAGCGCAACAGCTCTTCATCGAGTTCGAGGCACCGTTTTCCGGGTTCCTGCCGGAAGCCCGTGACTACAAGGTCCAACTGCAAGCGAGGGTCGGCCACCGCAAGGGGTGGCGCCGCCTGCTGACATTCACCCTGCGGGCCGCCAACATCACCGATCCGGATCGCTACACCGTCTACAACAACGCGCCGATCGAGCTGACGAAGGAAGATCAGAAAAGGGCGGATGCCGCACTCCTTGAGCTACTGGAAGAGCAAGGAGACGACTCCGCTCCGGGCGGCAGAAGACAGCGGCATTCCTCCCATGACGACGGCGACGCCGACACGAGCCGATGACGCAGCTCCCGCCGGCCGAGCAAGCACCTGCCGCGAGCAGAAGATCACGGCTACTGCGGCCACACCGGCCCGTGAGCCCGCGGGACGAGCGCCCTGACCAACGCCGAACGGCTGCCTTTCGGCAGTGGACGCCGACGGCGGCGTTCTCCAGAATCTGCAAGCCGGCCACCACGCAGGCGAAGCCGGTGCCCCGCCAACCGGCACACCGCGTCACCCCGAAGGAATGCGAAACTCGAATTCGGGACGGTCCCACGGCACGGCAGGCGGGTTCGCGAGCGCGGTCCCGGTCCGCACCGCACCGACCCGGTGGTAGAAGCCCTCGGCGGGAACGTGCGACACGACCTTGAGACGATCGATCCCGGCGGCACGGGCTTCGGACTGCATGTGCGCCACGAGCAGCCGTCCGATACCCCGCCCCTGCGCTTCGTCGGCGACGAACAGCAGGTCGAGCTCCGGTGGAGCGAGCACGAGCGAGTAGAACCCGAGGACCCGCCCTCCCTGCTCGTCGGCGCCGACGGCCACAAAGGCGCGGTGGGCCTCGATGTAATCAGGACCGACCCGGTAGCCCGCGACTGCGGCCGCGTACTTACCCTCGTAGGCGCCTGAACCACGCACGAGCCGCGTGAGACGTTTGGCATCCCGCGCGACGGCCCTCCGTATCGTGATCGGCCGGCTGACCGGGGAAGTACGTGAGCTCATCGGGAGAGTATTTCGCACCGGGGAGCGCCTTCGTGCGGCGGGTCGGCTGCTCGGGCAGGCGTTCCCGCACCGCTGCCGGGAACCACTCGTGCGAGCGCAACCGATCTCACGCCGAGGCCGCGCCGGAGCGCTCCGGTGCGGCCTCGGCGTCTCACGGCTCCGCGCGGAGGTCCCCGTCGGAACGGTTTCTGGCGGGCCTCACCGGATCACGGCGCCTCGCACACCACCGTCACCCGCGCTGACCGGTGCGCGGCGTCTCTCATGCCACCGTCACCGGCCTCGACGGTGCCGGTGCCCGTCGCGCCGGTTCGTTGCGTGCGTCGGGAGCGCGGCGGGTGTGCAGGCGGTGCAGGTATGCCTGGGCGCTGGGCAGGGTTTCCAGCAGGATCCGCTGCTGGCGCCGGATCCTCGTGAAGTGGGCGTCGGCCGCCTGGCGGGCGGCCGTGCGGTGCCGCAGGGCCGCCGGCGGCGGGCCTCCCTGCGGGTCTAGGGCGGCCAGCAGGGTGCGCAGCGGTGTCTCGCCCGGTTCGGGGGGCAGCCCGGCCCGATGCCCCTCCAGACAGGCCGACAGGGCGTCGGAGAGCGGCAGTTCGCGGTGTGCCCGCCAGAACGGCGTGTCGGCCCGCGGGGCGGCCCGGTACAGGAGCTGGGCCAGGTCGCCGGCCGCCGCCGCGTCGCCCGCCGCGGCCCGGTTGAAGCGGTCCGCCGGGGCGCGCAGGAACCGGCGGTCGGGGAAGTCGCGTACGAGGCGGCCGAGTTGGCGCAGTACGCCGGCGAGGCCGTCGTCGGCGAGCGGGTCGGCGGACCGTGCCGCCGGGCCGAGCGCCACGCAGTTGTGCACCCAGGCGCGACGGGCGGCACCGGCGGGACTGCTGTGGACGCGCACGTCGGCGCTGCCGGGGCGCAGACCCCACAGGGCGCACAGGGTGCGCACGGCATGCTCCTCGTCCGTCCACGCGCTCGCGCAGACGAGTCCGGCGCCGATCCGGTCCGGGAGCGGACGGTGCCAGGCCCAGCCGTACGGCAGGGCGGTGGCCGTGCCGTACGGCTCGATGCCGGCCACGGCGCTGTCGTGGGGCACGCTGACGGTGACCGTACGGTCGGTGAGCGGGTGCCCGGCCACTGCGGTGAAGGGTTCGTGCAGCACCCCGCCCAGCAGGAGGCTCGCCGGGCCGGTGCAGTCCAGGAAGAGGTCTCCCGCGAGCCGGGTGCCGCCGGTGGTGCACAGAGCGGTGAGCATGCCGTCGCCGTCCCGGTCCGCGCCCAGCGGCATGCCCTGTGCGGTGCGGACTCCGAAGCGCTGCACGGCCGTTCGGCGCAGTAACCGCGTGAGGAGTTCCGCGTCGGCGTGCCAGCCGTAGGGAACGGCGGCCCTGCCGTCGAGCCAGCGTGGCGACCTGAGGGCGTCCAGCAGCGGTGGCTCACGAAAACAGGCACGGTCCATCGGCTCGATGGTTTCACCCGTGCTGCGGCGCAGCCGCCAGAATTCCGACAGCGGGAACTCCTCGCATTCCGGCAGGGCCGCGAAAGGCCTGTCGAAAAAGTCCGGTGCATGGCCGGGCAGAGGATGCGGTGAGAGGTGTGCCGCTTTCCCGGTACGCCAGTTGACGTAGCGCACGGCGAGCGTGAAGGACGCCGAGCAGGCGCGCATCCACGTCTCCTCCTGGAGGCCCAGCCGGTCGAAGAGGTCCCCCTGCACCTGTGGCGCCAGGGCCACGACCCGGCCGCTCGCGTCGGCCGCCGGGGCGTCCTGCGGGGTTTCCAGCACCGTGACACCGACCGCCCGGCCGAACGTGGCGGCCAGCCGGGCGGCTGCGGCCCAGCCGGCGAGCGTGCCGCCGACGACCACGATCTCTCCGATACGGCTTTCCCGGTCCTCCGGGATATCCAGGCTGTCCATAAGGGAATTCTCGACGTCGATCCATATGCATTGCATAGGCGTTGTACAGCGCTTCTGTATCGCCCTGTACCGGTTCTGTACGGACGGATACAGAGCGGCCGGACAATGCGTACAGCGGGGAAAACCATTCTGTTTGTGCGGGGCCTGAGAGGGACCCCACACGAACAGGAGGAGAAATGTACGACGAGGTGAACTCCCTGAATCAGGTCCAGCACCCCCTGGAATATCTGACGGAGATCGAGAAGGCCGCGGCACTGGACCAGGAACTCTTGCTGCGGGATGCCGGGACGCCGTGGGGGGATCTGCTGGCGGCCTATGTGGACACGCTGAACGAACTGGCCGTGCGGGGGATGGAGGAGACCGGGTACGTCGCCACGTACGGACTGGACGAGGGGCACGCGGGCGGATGCGGCTGAGCCCGTGACACGCGGGAGCCCGGGCGGCCGGCCGGAGGAACGGCCGGCCGCCCGGGCCGGGGAGGGGAAGACGCGGCGGCGCGGCGGATCAGACGATCAGGCCACGGCGGGGTGCCGGTCGTACGGCCGGAGCCGGGACGCGGCCGGGCAGTGCCGGCGTGCGAACAGCCGTACCAGCGGCATCAGCCGGTAGCAGGGCTCGCCGCGGCGCGCTCCGGACCCGTCCCCGCTCGGGGACGCCGTCAGCAGCCGTGCGTCGACGAGCTGTTCCAGCAGGTCCTCGGCGTGCCTCGGGGCGAGGTCGAGCAGCGCGGCGGCGTCCTCGACGGTGAGCCGGGACGGACCGGTCGCCGCGAGTGCGCCGAGCGCCCCGGCGGCGGCGGGGGTGAGCGCGCCAAGGGCGCTGCGCAGTCCGGTGCCGATGTCGAGAGCGCCGATCCGCAGCTCGTCGAGGCGGTCCTCCTCGGGCGCGAGGCGGTCGGCGAGACGGGCGACCGGCCAGTGCGGGCGGGTGGCGAGCCGGGCGCCGGCGATCCGCAGTGCGAGCGGCAGCCGTTCGCAGAACTCGGCCACCCGCAGGGTCGCTTCGGGTTCCGCGGCGAGCCGCTCGGCGCCCGCCGCCGACGCGAGGAGTTCGGCCGCCTCGGCCGGGCTCATGGGGCCGAGGCGGACCAGCCGCACGGCGTCCAGCGAGGCGAGCGAGGGGTGGGTGCCGGTGACGACGGTGCGGCTCGGGCCGCCGGGCTGCAGCGGCCGTACCTGGGCGTCGTCCGCGGCGTTGTCCAGGACGACCAGCATGCGCCGGTTCGCGGCCAGCGTGCGGTAGAGCTGCGCCCGTTCGTCGACGCCCTCGGGCAGCCGGTCGCCGTCGGCCCCGAGCGCCCGCAGGAACCAGCCCAGCACCTCGCGGGGCTCGCGCCGGCCGCCGTCGCCGGTGCGCAGGTCCGCGTACAACTGGCCGTCGGGAAAGTCCCCCCGGCACACCTCGCCGACCCGCAGCGCCAGCGCGGACGTCCCGGTCCCGGGCGCCCCCGCGACCACGACGTCGTGGCGGGCGCGCAGCGCGCCGGTCACCTCCTCCAGCGCCGTGCCGCGCCCGACGAAGCCGGCCGGGGCGGAGGGCAGCAGCGCCGGCGCGAGGGGTCCGACGACGCCGGAGGGCGCGATCGCCGGGTGCTGGGCAACGGGGTAGGGGGCGGGCGCGTGCGAAGCAGCCGGGTGGGTAGCGGGGCTCGCCGGGTGGGCGGCGGCTCGGGGCGGAGCAGCCGGGTGGGCGGCGGGGCTCGGAACAGCCGGGTGGGCGGCGGCTCGGGGCGGGGCGGCCGGGTCCGCCGTGGCGAGGATTTCCGCGGCGCCCTTCGTGGCAGGGCTGCCGGCCGCGGTCTGCGGCCCCCGTCCCTGCACCGGGCTCGTCGTCGCGGCCCGCGGTGCGGCCGGGGGATGCGGGAGGGTGCCGGTGAGGATCTGCTGGTGGAGGGTGCGCAGGGCGGGGCCGGGATCGATGCCGAGTTCGTCGGTGAGGAGGCGGCGTCCTTCGTCGTAGACGGACAGCGCGTCGGCCTGCCGGCCGCAGCGGTACAGCGCGGTCATCAGCTGGCCGCGCGGCCGTTCGCGCAGCGGCTGGTCGCGGACCTGGCCGGTGAGCGCGGGGACGAGGTCGCCGTGGCGGCCGAGGGCGAGCGCCGCCTCGGTGTGCTCCTCCTGCGCGGCGAGCCGGGCCTCCTCCAGACGTGGCCCCTCGGCCCGGGCGAGCTGCTCGGTGACGTCGCCGAGTGCCGGGCCACGCCAGAGCGCGAGGGCCTCGGCGAGGCTGCGTTCGGCGTCGGCGAAGCGCCCGGCGCGCAGGTGTTCGCGGCCCGTGTCGGTGTGTTCGCGGAAGGTGTGCCAGTCGAGGGCGGCTCCGGCCGGGTCCATCCGGTATCCGGTGCCGTGGCGGGTCAGGCGGGGACCGGGGCCGAGGCGGGTGCGCAGCCGGGACATGTAGGTGTAGAGCTGTCGGGTGCTCGTGGCGGGCGGGTCCCAGCCCCAGAGCAGGGTGGTCAGCCGCTCGTCCGTGACGAGCCGGCCCTGCGCGAGCAGCAGCACCGCGAGGGTGGCCCGCTGCTTGGCGCCGTCGAGGGGTACGGGGTGCCCGTCGCGTTCGGCGGACACGGGGCCGAGAATCCTGAACTCCATGTGGGCCTCCGCGGGTGCACGGGCCCGTTGCGGTCCCGGGCCGTATGTCGCGAAAAGCTACTGACCTGCGGTTTTTCCTGGCCCTCAGATCGATTTCGAGGATGCGAAACAGCTTCGAAAGCGGCGTAAAAAGGCGACTCCGTAGCGTTCTCGGCATCACCCCGGGCGGCGCCCGGGACTGCCGGGAACCGAGGTCGGGAGGACCGCATGAACCGCCTTTTCCACACCGCCAGGAGGACCGCCGTGACCGCTCCGCTGGGCCGGCTCGCGGCCGGTGCCGTGCTGCTGCTCGCCGCGGCCGGCACGGTCGGGGCCGCACAGGGCATGAACCCCCACGCCGACCGCTCGCCGGCCGGGGTCGGCGCGGACCACCACCGGGGGACGTCGGTGCGGGCCGCGGACGATCCCTGGACGGTGGCGCACAAGGTCGTGCAGCGCGACGACCCCTGGACGTCCGCCCCCGCCACCCCGCTGCGCGACGACCCGTGGACGTGACCGGCGGGTCCCGGTGACGGCAGATCCCGGTGACGGCAGATCCCGGTGACGGCAGATCCCGGTGACGGCAGATCCCGGTGACGGCAGATCCCGGTGACGGCAGTCCAGGTGAAGACCGGTCACGGCGAAAGACGGTCACGGTGAAAGACGGCCGGGGTGAAGACCGGTCACGGTGAAGGCCGGCCCCGGTGAGGACCGGTCAGGGTGACGGCAGGTCCCGGTGGCGCCCGGTCACGGGCGGGCGAGGCCGAACAGCACGCGGGTGTCGGCCGGTTCGTCCTGTCCGAGCACCGCCAGCAGCCGGTCCACGCGGTCCCGCCAGGGCCGTACGCCGACGTCGGCGAAGAGTTCACCCGCTGTGCGCAGGGTCGAGGCAGCACCCGCCCGGTCCGTGCGCAGCATCAGCACACAGCCGAGGAGGACGGCCGCCCGTGCCTGGACGTACCGGTCCGGCACCTGTTCGGCGGCCTCTACCGCGTCCCGCAGCACCGTCTCGGCCTCCGCGAGCCTGTCCTGGCACCACAGTGACTCCCCCAGCGCGCGCAGCACATGCGCCTCGCCCCGCCGGTCGCCGCTGTCGAGCACCAGCTCCAGCGCGCGCCGGCACGCTTCCTCGGCCCGTTCCCCGGCTCCCTGCTGGATGAGCGCCTCGGCGAGCCGCACGGTGCTCTGTGCCTCGCCGCGCGCCACGCCGAGTCCGCGGCTCTTGACCACCGCCTCCGACGACAGCAGCAGGCTCGCCTGCGCATCGCCCCGCTCCAGCTCGATCTGTGCGAGCAGCCCCAGCACATGGGCCTCGGCGTAGTGGTCGCCGACCTCGCGGAAGATCTCCAGGGCGTCCCGGCCCAGTTCGAGGGCGCGGTCGGGGTCCGAGCGGTGTCGTGCGCACAGGGCGAGGTTGCGCAGCACGAGCGCACGGCCCTGGTGCCGGTCCAGTTCCTCGAACATGCGCAGTGCCGGTGTCAGCCGTTCGCCGGCGGAGTCGAAGTCCCACTGGATGATCTCCAGGGTGCCCAGGGACTGCAGCAGTGCCGCCTCGCCCAGCCGGTCCCCCGTGCGGCGGACCGCCACCAAAGCGCTCTCGGCGCAGTCCCGCCAGTCCTCCAGGTAGTTGCGGTTCTGGAAGAGGGTGACCGCGGTGACGGCCAGGTCCCATGCGTGGGAGGACTCGTCCTGCCGGGCCAGCTGGTCGACGAGCGCCGTGAGCGCGAGCCGCTCGGTCTCGAACCAGCCCATGGGGTCCTCCAGCAGGCTGTCCACGAGGTGGGCAGGGAGTTCCCGCAGCGATGCCGGACCGTGGACGACGGTGTAGTCGCCGCCGTACATCCTGCGGTGCGCCTCACGGGCGAGGGCGAGCGAGGTGCCGCCCACCCGCCGTACGCCGGCGCGGCGTTCGGTGTCGCTGTCCTCCTCCAGGGCGCGTTCGCGGGCGAACAGCCGCAGCAGGTCCTGGAAGCGGTAGCGGACGTGACCGACGCCGACGCTGACGGGTTCCAGCAGCTGGGCGTCGACCAGCTGCTCGATGAGGTCCTCGGCGTCGACGGGATCGAGGTCGAGCAGGGCGGCGCCGGTCCACGCGGAGAACTCGGGGACGCTGAGCACGCCGAGCAGCCGGAACATGCGTGCGGTGTCGGCGGGCAGGCCGCGGTAGCTGAGCCGCAGGCCGGCACGGACGCCGCGGGAGTCGATGCTGAGTTCGTCGAGTCTGCGGTGCTGGTCCTCCAGGCGTGAGACCAGGGTCCGTACCGACCAGTGGGGTTTGGCGGCGAGCCGGGCGGCGGCGATCCGCAGCGCCAGCGGCAGCCGGTCGCACAGCTCGCTCAGCCGTGCCGCGCCGACCGGGTCGGCGGCGAAGCGGTCGTCGCCCGCGACCCGCGAGAGCAGGGTGATCGACTCGTCCTGTTCGAGGGAGCCGAGGTGGAGGGGAACGAAGGCGTAGTCGCCGGCCAGGGCGCCGCCCATGCTGTCGCGGCTGGTGACCAGGACGCAGCAGCGTGAGGTGCCGGGCAGCAGCGGGCGTATCTGCGCGAACGAGCGGGCGTTGTCGAGGACGATCAGGACCCGCCGCCCGTCCAGGACGCTGCGGAAGAGCGCGGTGCGCTCGACCTGGTCGGCGGGGATCTGCGGGCCGGGAACACCGAGGGCGCGCAGGAACCGGTCCAGGACGGCACTCGGTCTGCGGGGTGCCTCGTCCTCGTCGTACCCGCGCAGGTCGGCGAAGAGCTGGCCGTCGGGGAAGCGGGCGAGGACCTGGTGGGACCAGTGGACGGCGAGCGCGGTCTTGCCGACGCCGCCGGTGCCGGTGATGGAGCCGACGGGCAGCGCGGCGCCGTCGACGTGGTCCAGGAGCCGGTCCAGGGTGGCGAGTTCGTCGCGGCGGCCGGTGAACGAGGCGGGGGCGGGCGGCAGGTGGGCGGGCACGATGGTGGCCGGTGCGAGGGTGATGTGTTCGGCCGGCGGCACCAGCGCCGGGGAGTCGGCGAGGATCTCCTCGTGCAGGTCCTGCAGGGCGGGGCCGGGGTCGATGCCGAGTTCGTCGGCGAACAGCCGCCCGGACTCGCGGTACGTCTCCAGGGCCTCGGCCCGCCGGCCGCAGCGGTACTGCGCCAGCATCAACTGGGCGACGGCCTGTTCGCGCAGCGGGTTCTGGCGGACGAAGCGGCCCAGCTCGGCGACGAGTTCGCCGTGCTGGCCGAGTTCCAGGCGGGCGGCGGTGAGTTGCTCGTACACGTCGAGGCGCAGCTCGGTCAGGCGGGTCGCCTCGGCCTCCACGCGCTCGGCGGTGACGCCCTCCAGGGCGGGCCCGCGCCACATGGCGAGGGCCTCCTCGAAGCGGGCGCGGGCCTCCTCCAGGTCGCCCCGGCGGGCGGCGGCCTGTCCCTCGGCGGCCCGTTCCTCGAACTCGACGGCGTCGATGCGGTGTTCGCCTGCGAAGAGCATGTAGCCGGGGTGACTGGTGACGAGGACGCCGTCGACGCCGAACGCGGTCTTGAGGGACTTGCGCAGCGCGGAGACGCAGATGGCGATCTGGTTGCGGGCGGTGGCGGGTGGCTCGCCGTGCCAGACGGCGTCGGCGAGCGTGTCGACGGAGACGACCCGCCCGGGGGCGAGCAGGAGCATCGACATGATGGTGCGCTGGCGGCCGCCCTGCAGGGACATCGGACGCCCCTCTGCGCTGATGTCCAGCGGTCCCAGGATCCTGAACACCACCTGAAGCACGGCTGCCTCCCGACTCCGGCCGCAGCCGTACCCGTACGGCCCGTTTCGCCGCTTTCTGACTGATTAGCAAGGTGCCCGGCGGGGCCGCAACGAGGACGGCAGCAAGCTGCCAGTCGCGGCCGTGCTCAGGCGCGGGCCCGCCAGGACGCGGGGGGCGGGGCCGCGGGGCGGTGCCAGCGGGCGGGCGCCGGGGCCCGGTCGGCGGCCGCCTCGGCGGCGGCTTCGGCGGCGGCTTCGGCGGGGGGCACGGTGAGGGCGGTGAGGAGCGCGGCGACCGCCGCGACCTCCTCGGGGGTGGGGTTGCCGCCGATGACGCGGAAGAGGGCGGGGCCGAGCGGCCCTTCGAGCGCGGGCGCGGCCGGGGTGGTGCTGGACGTGCGGGCCATGGGGCCTCCTCACATCGGGGGGTTGCCGTGTTTGCGGGTGGACAGGTCGGCGTGCTTGGTGCGCAGCATGGTGAGGCCCGCGATCAGCGCGGAGCGGGTGTCGGCGGGGTCGATGACGTCGTCGACCAGTCCGCGTTCGGCCGCGTAGTACGGGTGCATCAGCTCGGCCTTGTACTCCTTGACCAGTTGCTGCCGCATCGTGTCGGGGTCGTCGGCGGCCTGGATGCGTCGCCGGAAGACGACGTTGGCGGCGCCCTCGGCGCCCATCACCGCGATCTCGTTGGCGGGCCAGGCCAGGGAGAGGTCGGCGCCGATGGACCGGGAGTCCATGACGATGTACGCGCCGCCGTACGCCTTGCGCAGGATGACCTGGACGCGGGGCACGGTGGCGTTGCAGTAGGCGTAGAGCAGTTTGGCGCCGTGCCGGATGATCCCCCCGTGCTCCTGGCCGACACCGGGCAGGAAGCCGGGGACGTCGACGAGGGTGACCAGGGGGATCGAGAAGGCGTCGCAGAACTGGACGAAGCGGGCCGCCTTCTCGGAGGAGTGGATGTCGAGGACGCCGGCGAGGGAGCGGGGCTGGCTCGCGACGATGCCGACGACCCGGCCGCCGAGCCGGGCGAGGGTGGTGATCACGCTGGTGGCCCAGCGTTCGTGGACCTCCATGTGCTCGCCGTCGTCGACGACTTCGGCGATGACCTCGCGCATGTCGTAGGGGCGGCTGCCGTCGAGCGGCACCACCTCGCGCAGCCGTTCGCAGCGCCGATCGGCGGGGTCCGCGGACGGGGCGGCGGGTGGTGCCTCGCGGTTGTTCTGCGGGAGCAGGGAGAGGAGGTAGCGCACCTCGGCGATGCACGTCTCCTCGTCGTCGTAGGCGAAGTGGCACACGCCCGAGGTCTCCGCGTGCACGTCCGCGCCGCCGAGCC
>NZ_JBIBJK010000035.1:0-75032 GCF_042958635.1 Streptomyces sp. NPDC007971 | reverse complement strand
CCCGGGGCACGCATGCAGATGATCGTGGTGATGAAGTTGACCGCGCCGAGGATGGTGCCGAAGCCGGAGAAGGCCAGACCCATGATCCACATGTCGGCGCCGATGCCCGGCGAGCGGACCGCGTCCGACAGCGGGGAGTAGGCGAACCAGCCGAAGTCGGCCGCGCCCTGCGGGGTGAGGAAGCCACCGACCGCGATGGTCGAGCCGAACAGGTAGAGCCAGTAGGCGAACATGTTCAGCCGCGGGAACGCCACGTCGGGCGCGCCGATCTGCAGCGGCATGATCCAGTTCGTGAAACCGGCGAACAGGGGCGTCGCGAACATCAGCAGCATGATCGTGCCGTGCATCGTGAACGCCTGGTTGAACTGCTCGTTCGACATGATCTGCAGGCCCGGACGGGCCAGCTCGGCGCGCATGAGCAGCGCCATCACGCCGCCGATCAGGAAGAACGCGAACGACGTGACGAGGTACAGCGTTCCGATCGTCTTGTGGTCGGTGGTCGTCAGCCACTTCACCACGACGTTGCCGGGCTGCTTGCGCCTGACCGGCAGCTCGTTCTCATAAGAGTCCTCAGCTGCCGCGGCACCCTGGGGTTCGTTGAGGATGCTCACAGGTTGTTCGTCTCCCGGTTCTTCTCGTGCGGCGTCTGCGCGATGCCGGCGGGAATGTAACCGGTCTGCCCCTTCTTGGCGAGGTCCTTGAGGTGCTGCTCGTAGCGCTGGGGGGAGACGACCTTCACGTTGAACAGCATCCGGGAGTGGTCGACGCCGCAGAGCTCTGCGCACTTGCCCATGAAGGTGCCCTGGTGGTTGGGGGTCACCTGGAAGGCGTTGGTGTGGCCCGGGATGACGTCCTGCTTCATCAGGAACGGCACCACCCAGAAGGAGTGGATGACGTCACGCGAGGTGAGGACGAAGCGGACCGTCTTGCCCTCGGGGAGCCAGAGCGTCGGGCCCGGGTTGCCGGTCTGCGGGTTCTTCGTGCCGGGCGTACCGACGTCGTAGACACCGCCGGCGTTCGCGGGGAAGTCCTTCTTGAACCGGTCCGGGATGGCGTCCAGGTTCTTGTCGGTCTTCGCGTTGCCGGTGGAACCCGGGACGTCCGCGACGTAGTTGAAGCCCCAGCTCCACTGGAAACCGACCACGTTGACCGTGACGTCGGGCTTCTTGGAGAGGTCCAGGAGCTTGGACTCGTCCCGGGCCGTGAAGTAGAAGAGCACCGAGATGATGATGATCGGGACCACCGTGTACAGAGCCTCGATGGGCATGTTGTACCGGGTCTGCGGAGGTACCTCGACCTTGGTGCGGCTGCGCCGGTGGAACATGGCGCTCCACAGGATCAGGCCCCACACCAGCACGCCGACGGCGAGCGCGGCAGCCCAGGAGCCCTGCCACAGGGAGAGGATCCGCGGAGCCTCTTCCGTGGTCGGGGTGGGCATACCAAGGCGGGGGAAGTCCTTGTATGTGCAACCGGTAGCGGTCGCCAGGACCAGGCCCGCGGTCAATGCCTGCAGCAGCTTCCGCCGCATCGGGCGCCGCGGCGAGCGGTCGGAGCCGTTGGGACTCACGTAGCGCCTTCCCGAGAGTCTCGCCCGCGCGGTCGGCTGCGGCCTTCTCGCTGGTCGGTCGCCGCCCTGCGTCGGGCAGGGGTTTGGATGTTTATGCGGACCAAACCCTAGCCGACGCTCTTCAGGGGTTCGCGGGGAGGGTGCCATACGCGCCGCCCGTCACTCCTTAAGGGTGGGATTGAGCGCCTAATAGCTCGGGTTGTCGCGGTTTGGAGTGCGGCTGCGGGTGGCATTGTCGCTGGTGGCGCCGTTCCTCGCGCCCCTGGGTGGGCTGTCCTCGCCGGCGTTCTAACGTGGAGGCGTGTCCTACTTCGACGCTGCATCCGCCGCCCCCCTCCACCCTGTGGCCCGTCAGGCCCTGTTGGCCTCTCTGGACGAGGGGTGGGCCGATCCCGCCCGGCTGTACCGGGAGGGGCGCAAGGCACGGTTGCTGCTCGATGCCGCCCGGGAAGCGGTCGCCGAGGCGACGGGGTGCCGGGCCGACGAAGTGGTGTTCACCCCCTCCGGGACCCGGGCCGTACACACCGGCATCGCGGGGGCGTTGGCCGGGCGGCGGCGGGTGGGGCGCCACCTGATCGTGTCAGCCGTCGAACACTCCTCGGTACTCCATTCGGCGGAGGCGTTCGAGGCCGACGGCGGGACGGTGAGCACGGTGGCCGTCGACCGGGGCGGGGCCGTGGATCCGTCGGCCTACGCGGCGGCACTGCGGCAGGACACCGCGCTGGCCTGTCTGCAGTCGGCCAACCACGAGGTCGGGACCGTGCAACCGGTGGGCCGGGTGGCCGAGGCGTGCCGGGCGGCGGGGGTGCCCCTGCTGGTGGACGCCGCGCAGTCGCTCGGGTGGGGGCCGGTGGAGGGCGGCTGGTCGCTGCTGGCGGCGAGCGCCCACAAGTGGGGCGGGCCCGCGGGGGTGGGGCTGCTCGTGGTGCGCAAGGGCGTGCGGTTCGCGGTGCAAGGGCCCGTGGACGAGCGGGAGTCGGGGCGGGCGCCCGGTTTCGAGAACCTCCCGGCGATCGTCGCGGCCGCGGCCTCCCTGCGCGCGGTGCGGGCCGAGGCGGCCCAGGAGGCGAGGCGACTGCGGGAGCTGACGGAGCGGATCCGGGTGCGGGTGCCCGAGCTGGTGCCGGACGTGGAGGTGGTGGGCGACGCGGAGCGGCGGCTGCCCGGGATCGTCACCTTCTCCTGTCTCTACGCCGACGGAGAGGCCCTGCTGCACGAGTTGGACCGGGAGGGCTTTTCCGTCTCCTCCGGGTCGTCCTGCACCAGCAGCACCCTGACACCCAGCCATGTGCTCAAGGCGATGGGGGTGCTGAGCGAGGGGAACGTGCGGGTGTCGCTGCCGGCCGGGACGGACGGGCAGGACGTGGAACGGTTCCTGCGGGTGCTGCCGGGGGCGGTGGCGGGCGTGCGGGAGAAGCTGGGGGCGCCTGCTCCCGCGACCGCGGTGCGGGAGCAGGAACTGGTCGTCGACTCGCTCGGCAAGCGGTGCCCGATCCCGGTGATCGAGCTGGCCAAGGTCATCGGGGAGGTGCCGGTGGGGGGCACGGTGCGGGTGCTCTCGGACGACGAGGCGGCCCGGCTGGACATTCCCGCGTGGTGCGAGATGCGGGGGCAGGAGTACGTGGGCGAGGAGCCGGCCGAGCGAGGTACGGCGTACGTGGTCCGACGGGTGAGCTGAAAAAAAGGGGGGCCGGGCCCCGAAGGGGGCGCGGGGACCTGCACGACCAGCCCCCACGCGCCCCGTGCGCGACAGCGGCGCCGAGGCGGCCGAACGGCCGCCCGGCACCGCCGGTACAGCGTCAGCCCAGGTGAGCCTGGACCTCCTCGGCGGCCGCGTCGCCGTAGGCCTTGGTGAAGCGCTCCATGAAGTGCGCCCGGCGCAGCTGGTACTCCTGCGTGCCCACCGTCTCGATGACGAGCGTGGCCAGCATGCAGCCGACCTGGGCCGCGCGCTCCAGGGAGACGCCCCAGACGAGGCCGGAGAGGAATCCGGCCCGGAAGGCGTCACCGACACCGGTGGGGTCGGCCTTGCGGTCCTCCTGCGGGCAGCCGACCTCGATCGGGTCCTCGCCGACCCGCTCGATCCGCACGCCCTGCGAGCCGAGCGTGGTGACGCGGTGGCCGACCTTGGCGAGGATCTGGGAGTCGCTCCAGCCGGTCTTGGACTCGATGAGGCCCTTCTCGTACTCGTTGGAGAAGAGGTAGGTCGCCCCGTCGAGCAGTATCCGGATCTCCTCGCCCTCCATGCGGGCGATCTGCTGGGAGAAGTCGGCGGCGAAGGGGATCGACCGGGAACGGCACTCCTCCGTGTGGCGGAGCATGGCCTCCGGGTCGTCGGCGCCGATGAGGACCAGGTCGAGGCTGCCGACGCGGTCGGCGACCGTCTTCAGCTCGATGAGGCGGGCCTCGCTCATCGCGCCGGTGTAGAAGGAGCCGATCTGGTTGTGGTCGGCGTCGGTGGTGCACACGAAACGGGCGGTGTGCAGGGTCTCGGAGATACGGACCGAGTCGGTGTCCACACCGTGGCGGCCGAGCCAGGCGCGGTAGTCGTCGAAGTCGAAGCCCGCGGCCCCGACCAGGATCGGCGCGGTCCCGAGCTGACCCATGCCGAAGGCGATGTTCGCGCCGACGCCGCCCCGGCGCACGTCCAGGTTGTCGACCAGGAAGGAGAGCGAGACCGTGTGCAGCTGGTCCGCGACGAACTGGTCGGCGAAGCGGCCGGGAAAGGTCATGAGGTGGTCGGTGGCGATGGAGCCGGTGACTGCAATGCGCACGACAGGCATTCTCCTGCGGGAGGCTGGATTGACAGTTCACGCTACCCGCTCACGGGCGGTCACTGAAGCTGGCAAAACTACCCGATAGTAGGTCTTTCTGTGTGAGGCCGAGCACGCTTACGGTGCCGTCATGACAAACCTGAAGGTCGATTCCACCGCTCCGGCCGATCTCGACGGCGACCTCGCCTCGCTGCGCGGTGACTGCGCCCGGATGGCTCCGCGCTGGGCGGCTCCCCGGCACGACTCCCGTCCGGTGCCGCCGTCGGTGATCCACGGGGTGACCGTGCCGGCGCGCTCCGCCCGGCTGCTGGACGCGATGTCCGAGTACGGCGACTGACCCCAGGGGCGCACATTCCGGGAACCGCGCGCTCCCCTCGCACGTCCCATCGCCGTCCCCCGTGCCGGGGACGTGGGACACGATCCAGCGAGGAGCGATGCGGTGAACACCGAGCGACCGGAGAACCCCGAGGAGCCCGAGGTCTCCGGTAGGAGCGAGGCCGCAGGGGCGGACGACGCCGGAGGCGACCGGGTCGAGGAAGCCGGCGGCGCCGGGAACGACACCACCGGTGAACAGTCCCCGGGCCGGGCCGAGGAATCCGGCAGGGCCGGGGGCGGCCCGGTCGGCGAGCAGGCCCGCAACCGGGCCGGAGAAGCCGGCGACGCCGAGAGTGCGGCCGACACCGAGCATGTCCTGAGCCGGGGTGGAGAAACCGGCGACGCCGAGAGTCCGGCCGCCGCCGAGCATGTCCTGAGCCGGGGCGGAGAAACCGGCGACGCCGGGAGCGAGGGTGAGCGGGCCGGACGGCACCGCTCCCCCGTGGTCGTCGCCTCGGTCGCCGCGGCCGTCCTGCTGGTCGGGGGCGGTGGCGCCTACCTCGCCGCGCACAACGGCTCGGACGGCCGGACGGACGCCGGCCGGTCCGGCGGCGGGACCCCGCCGCCGCTCACCCTCGACGGATGGGCACCGGGCGGTACCGGCGGCATCGCGCCCGGTGAGCCGAATCCGTACGGCGTGACCTATGTGGCCGCGGGCGAGCTGCCGGGCGGTCCCGGCTCCGCACCGGTGTACGAGCCGGGGGCCGAGGTCGGCAAGGACCGGGTGGCCCGGCTGGCCGAGGCACTCGGCGTGGACGGCACGCCGGTGGCCGAGGGACGGATCTGGCGGGTCGGCGGCGGGAAGGACGGTTCCGGGCCGAGTCTGCAGGTGAACAGGGATGCGCCAGGCAGCTGGACCTTCAGCCGGTACGCGCCCGGGACCGACGACTGCAAGAAGGTCACCGTCTGCGTGCACGACCCGATGGCGCCGGCCGGCACCCCGGTGAGCGTGGCGGCCGCCGAGAAGGCGGCGGCGCCCGTGCTGAAGGCGCTCGGGCAGGACGACGCGAAGATCGACGCGAGCCAGATCATGGGCTCCCAGCGGGTGGTCAACGCGGACCCGGTGGTGGGCGGGCTGCCCACGTACGGCCTCACGACCGGCCTGACGGTGGACAAGCAGGGCGAGCTGGTCGGCGGACACGGTCAGCTGGCGGCACCGGTGAAGGGGGACACGTACCCCGTCCTGGATGCGAAGAAGACGCTGGAGCTGATGAACAGGGCGCCGAAGAGCGACCACCGCATGGGCATCGGCGGCTGTGCCAGCCCGGAACCGCTGAAGGACCGGCTGGAGCAGCCGTGCGGCACCTCGGCGCCGAAGCAGGCGGCCGACAGGGCCACCGTCGACAAGGCGGTGTTCGGTCTGGCCGCGCGCTCGGCCGGCGGACGGCAGCTGCTGGTGCCGTCGTGGCTCTTCGAGGTGCGCGGATCGGCGCAGGGAGGCGCCTTCACGGTGGCGTATCCGGCGGTCGATCCCCAGTACCTGGCGGCGCCCTCCGCGTCGGCCCCGTCCGCACCCTCGTCGCCCTCGTCGTCCTCCTCGCCGAAGACGCGCGAGGTGAAGGTGGCCGGTTACACGACCGACGGCCGCGAGCTGACGGTGAGCTTCATGGGCGGGGTGTGCGCGGACTACACGGCGTCCGCGAAGGAGAGTGGCGGCCGGGTCACGGTCACCGTGACCGAGCGGCCCTGGCCGGACAAGGTGTGCATCCTGATCGCCAAGGAGTACGTGAAGACCGTACGGCTGGACGCGCCGCTGGACGGCCGCACGGTGGTCGGCGCCGACGGAAAGCAGATCCCGAAGGCCAAGCCGGGAGCGCTGCGGCCGCAGACGGCTCGGTAGCCGCGCAGGAAGACCTGACAGGAAGACGTGAAGACGTAACAGGCGGCGGCCCCCGCAAGGGGACCGCCGCCTGTTACGTCAGGCCGGGGCCGGCTCAGCTGAAGGAGTCGCCGCAGGCGCAGGAGCCCGTCGCGTTCGGGTTGTCGATCGTGAAGCCCTGCTTCTCGATCGTGTCCACGAAGTCGACGGTGGCGCCGCCCAGGTACGGGGCGCTCATGCGGTCGGTGACGACCTTGACCCCGTCGAAGTCCTTCTCGACGTCGCCGTCGAGCGAACGCTCGTCGAAGAACAGCTGGTAGCGCAGGCCGGAGCAGCCGCCGGGCTGGACGGCGACGCGCAGCGCGAGGTCGTCACGGCCTTCCTGGTCGAGCAGGGCCTTGACCTTGGACGCGGCGGCGTCGGTCAGGATGATGCCGTCGGTGACGGTGGTGGTCTCGTCCGATACGGACATCTACATCTCTCCCGGGTTGTACGGAGACTGCTTGCCGACCAGTGCAACCGGCGTTTCCGCGGATTCATTCCGGGCCGGGCATTCGCGTGGTCGCGTTTTCCTTCCGCCCTCATGCTCGCACATGCCCGCGAACGCGGACAGCGGCCTGTGGAGGGACCTGACGGGGCGTGGCGGCGCCGGGGCGGGGTCGGCGCGGAGTGCGGACGAGGTCCGGGAGGGGGCCGGGCGGAGTACGGGCGGGGTCCGGGCGGAGTCGAGCGGGATTCACGTCACACCGACGCTATCGCCATCGTCAAAGTGACGTGAAGCAGATATGATAGATAGCGTCAGTTAGACGAAAAGTAGAAAGGGTGCGTGTCGTGACCACCGCCCAGACCCCGGAGCTCGACGTGCAGCCGACTCCGCTCGCCCTGCTGCTGCTCGGCCGTGAGGCCGACCCGAAGAGCGAGCGGGGTGTCGAGTGCCCCGGCGACCTGCCCTCGCCGTCCGACCCCGACCTGGTCGAGCGCGCCCGCGCGGCCAAGGAGAAGCTCGGCGACAAGGTCTTCGTGCTCGGCCACCATTACCAGCGCGACGAAGTCATCCAGTTCGCCGACGTCACGGGCGACTCCTTCAAGCTGGCCCGGGACGCGGCCGCGCGCCCGGAGGCCGAGTACATCGTCTTCTGCGGTGTGCACTTCATGGCCGAGTCGGCGGACATCCTCACCTCCGACGACCAGAAGGTCGTCCTTCCGGACCTCGCGGCCGGCTGCTCGATGGCCGACATGGCCACGGCCGAGCAGGTCGCCGAGTGCTGGGACGTGCTGACCGAGGCGGGCATCGCCGAGCAGGTGGTGCCGGTCTCGTACATGAACTCCTCGGCGGACATCAAGGCGTTCACCGGCAAGCACGGCGGCACCATCTGTACCTCGTCGAACGCCGAGCGCGCCCTTGACTGGGCCTTCGAGCAGGGCGAGAAGGTCCTGTTCCTGCCCGACCAGCACCTGGGCCGCAACACCGCGGTGCGGGACATGGGCATGTCCCTGGACGACTGCGTGGTCTACAACCCGCACCGGCCGAACGGCGGGCTGACCGCCGAGGAGCTGCGGGCCGCGAAGATGATCCTGTGGCGCGGCCACTGCTCGGTCCACGGCCGCTTCAGCCTGGACTCGGTGAACGACGTGCGCGAGCGCATCCCCGGTGTGAACGTGCTGGTGCACCCCGAGTGCAGGCACGAGGTCGTGGCCGCGGCGGACTACGTCGGCTCGACCGAGTACATCATCAAGGCGCTGGAGGCGGCCCCGGCGGGCTCCAAGTGGGCCATCGGCACCGAGCTGAACCTGGTCCGCCGACTGGCGAACCGCTTCGCCCCCGAGGGCAAGGAGATCGTCTTCCTCGACAAGACGGTCTGCTTCTGCTCGACCATGAACCGGATCGACCTGCCCCACCTGGTCTGGGCCCTGGAGTCCCTGGCCGAGGGCAACCTGGTCAACCGGATCGAGGTCGACAAGGAGACGGAGGCGTTCGCCAAGCTCGCGCTGGAGCGGATGCTGGCGCTGCCGTAGCCGTTCGTGGTCATCCAACGCCGGGGTGCCCGGCCGGGCCGATGCCGGGTGCCCGGTCCGTCCGGCCCCGGGGCGCCCGCCGTGCCGATGCCGGAGGGCGGCCCGGGGCCGCCCTCGTGCAAGACCGCCGCCCCGTTCCCCCTCCCCCACAGAGCAGGCTCGTGAGGGAGGGGGAACGGGGCGGGTGTGTGTCAGACTCCCGCCGGCTCCGGCTCGTCGGAGACGGACTGCTCCGGGAGGGGTGCGCCCTTCTTCGCGGCCCGCTTCTTCGCGCGGCGCTCCTTGCGGAGCTCCAGCATCGCGTAGAGCGTCGGGACGAGCAGCAGGGTCAGCAGCGTGGACGAGATCAGACCGCCGATCACGACCACGGCCAGCGGCTGGGCGATGAAGCCGCCCTCGCCGGTGACGCCCAGCGCCATCGGCAGCAGGGCGAAGATCGTCGCCAGGGCCGTCATGAGGATCGGGCGCAGACGGTGGCGGCCACCCTCCACCACGGCCTCGACGACGCCGTAGCCCTGCCCGCGGTACTGGTTGATCAGGTCGATCAGCACGATCGCGTTGGTCACCACGATGCCGATCAGCATCAGCATGCCGATCATCGCCGGGACGCCCATCGGGGTACCGGTGGCGACCAGCAGGCCGATCGCGCCCGTCGCCGCGAAGGGGATCGAGACCAGCAGGATCAGCGGCTGGACGAGCGAGCGGAACGTCGCCACCAGCAGCATGAAGACGATCGCGATCGCCGCCAGCATGGCCAGTCCCAGGTTCTTGAACGCGTCGTCCTGGTCCGAGCTGACGCCCCCGATCTCCGCCTCGGCACCCGCCGGGAGCTTCAGGGCCTTGATCTTCGACTGGAGCTGGGTGCTGACCGCGCCCGTGTTGTCCCCGGTCGGCTTGGCCTTGATGGTCGCGGCGCGCTGGCCGTCGATCCGGGTCATCGACACCGGCCCGTCCACCAGCTTCACGGTCGCGATGTCACCGAGCTTCACCGGGCCGAGGCGCAGCGCCTTGAGCTGGGCGAGGGTGGTGGCGGGCTTGGCCGACTTCACGACGACATCGCGCTCGGTGTCGTCGAGGACCGCCTTCGCCGTCGTCGTACCGCGCACGGCCTGGGCGACCGCGGCGCCCAGCTTCTGGTCGTCGAACCCGGCCGCGGCCGCCTTGGGGCCCGCCTTGACCGAGATCCGCGGCACGCTCTGGGCGAGGTCGCTGGTGACGTCGGTGACGTCGTCGAGTCCGGCCACGGTGGAGCGCACCCGGTCGGCGGCCTCGCTCAGGACCTTCGGGTCGGAGGCCTTCACCACGACGCTGAGGTCCTGGTTGCCGAAGCCGTCACCGGCCGAGACGGTGGTCGTGCCGATGCCCTTGAGCTTCTTCAGCCCGTCCTCGAGGTGCTTGTGCACGTCGTCGTAGGACTTCGAGTCCTTGAGCATCACCTGGTACGACGCCTGGTTGGTGTCCGTGCCGCCGCCGAAGGCCGCCATGAAGCCGGAGGAGCCGACGGTGACCTGGTAGTCCTTGACGCCCTTGGTGGAGGCGAGCAGCTTCTCGACCCGCTTGGCCTGGGCGTCGGTCGCCGCGAGGCTGGTGCCGGGCTTCAGCTCCTGCTTGACGGTGAGGACCTCCTGCTCGCCCTGGTCGAAGAAGTTCGTCTTCAGCATGCCGGACATGCCGAACGTGACGACCAGGACGACCACCGCGATGAGCAGGCTGGTGAGCCGGCGGCGGGTGGCGAAACGCAGGACGGGGACGTAGAGACGCTGGAGGCGGCTCTTCGCCTCCTTCTCCTCGGCCCGGCGGCGCGCCTCGTCGGCGTCCTTCGGGGTGCCCTTCGGGGCGCGCAGGAACCAGTACGACAGGACGGGCACGACCGTCAGCGAGACGACGAGGGAGGCCAGCAGGGCCGCCGTCACCGTGATGCTGAACGAGCCGAACAGGGCGCCCACCATGCCGCCGACCAGACCGATCGGCAGGAACACGGCGACCGTGGTGAGGGTGGAGGAGGTGACCGCGCCGGCCACCTCGCGCACGGCGTTCAGGATGGCGTCCTTGCGCTCCTCGCCGTAGCCGAGGTGCCGCTTGATGTTCTCCAGGACCACGATCGAGTCGTCGACGACCCGGCCGATGGCGATGGTGAGCGCGCCCAGGGTGAGCATGTTCAGGGACAGGCCGCGGGTCCACAGCACGATCAGCGCGAGGACGACGGACAGCGGGATGGACACCGCCGTGACCAGCGTCGAGCGGATCGAGGCCAGGAAGACCAGGATGATCAGGACCGCGAAGAGCAGGCCGAGCGCGCCCTCCGTGGTCAGGCCCTTGATGGACTTGGAGACGGCCGGGCCCTGGTCGCTGACGACCGTCAGCCTGGCACCGGAACCGAGGTCCTTGCGCAGGTCGGGCAGCTTGTCCTTGACCGCGTTCGAGATGGAGACCGCGCTGCCGTCGTGGTCCATGGTGACGTTGACGGCGAGGCTGGGCCGGCCGTCGGTGCGGGTGATGGAGTCGGCCGGGGCCGGCTGCTCCTTGACGGTGGCCACGTCACCGAGGCGCACGGGCTTCTTGCCGGCCTCGCCGGTGACCATCAGGTCCTGGATCTGCCGCAGCGAGGTGAAGCCACCGCCGACCTGGACGGTGCGGTTGGCGCCGTCCTCGTCGAAGGAGCCGGCCGGCACGGTCGCGCCGCCCGCCTGCAGGGCCTGGCCGAGGGCGGCGGAGGTGAGGCCCGCCCGGGCCAGCTTCGCGTCGTCGGGGGTGACGGCGACCTGGAGGTCGCGCGTGCCGGTGACCTGGACGCGGCCTACGCCGTCGATGTCCTTCAGGGTCGGGACGACCGTCTTGTCAAGCTGGTCGGCGAGCGCCTGCTGGTCCTTGCCGGAGGTGACGGCCAGGACCACGGTCGGCATGTCGTCCGTGGAGCCGGAGACGACCTGCGGGTCGACGTCGTCCGGGAGCTGGTTGCGGGCCCGGTTGACGGCCTGCTGGACGTCGGAGACCAGCTGCTTGGTGTTGTTGCCGTAGTCGAAGGACGCCATGATCACGGCGTTGCCCTCGCTGGCCGTGGAGGTGACGCCGCTGACGCCGTCGACGCCCTGGAGGTTGTTCTCGATGGGCTCGACGACCTGCTTCTCGACGACGTCGGGCGAGGCGCCCTGGTACGGCGCGATCACCGACACCATGGGCAGGTCGATGGTGGGCAGGAGCTGCTGCTTGATCTGGGGTATCGCGATCAGCCCGAAGACGAGCGCGACGATCGACATCAGGCCTATCAGGGCCCGTTGTGCGAGGCTGAATCTCGACAGCCAGGACATGGTCAGGGGTCTCGTTTCCGTGAGCGGCAGAAAGCGGAAGGCGCTGGTGGGCGCCCACCCCACCACCCTGAGCCATGACAGAGCGCGTTCTCGTAGGCCCCAGGTCCATTTCCTTATCGGGCCCCTACTCCGCGCGCAGTACACGCGGGTGGAGGTCAGTCCATCCTCGGACGTACCAGCCCCGACTCGTACGCGATGACGACGAGCTGCGCCCGGTCCCGGGCGCCGAGCTTGGCCATGGCACGGTTGACGTGCGTCTTCACCGTCAGCGGGCTGACCTCCAGCCGCTCGGCGATCTCGTCGTTGGAGTGGCCGCCGGCGACCTGGACCAGCACCTCCCGCTCCCGGCCGGTGAGCGCGCCGAGCCGCTCGGAGCGGGCCGGGTCGCGGCCGTCGTCACCCTCGCCCTGGGCGAGGAAGCGGGCGATCAGGCCCTTGGTGGCGGCCGGCGACAGCAGTGCCTCGCCGCCCGCGGCGACCCGGATGGCGTTCAGCAGTTCCTCGGGCTCGCTGCCCTTGCCGAGGAAGCCGGAGGCGCCCGCCCGCAGGGACTGGACCACGTAGTCGTCGACCTCGAAGGTGGTCAGGATGACCACGCGGACGTCGGCGAGGGACGGGTCGGCGCTGATCAGGCGGGTGGCGGCGAGGCCGTCGGTGCCGGGCATGCGGATGTCCATGAGGACGACGTCCGCGCCGTGCTCCTTGGCCAGCCGGACGGCCTCGGCTCCGTCGGAGGCCTCCCCGACCACCTCCATGTCGGGCTCGGAGTCGACCAGCACCCGGAACGCACTGCGCAGCAGTGCCTGGTCGTCGGCGAGCAGGACACGGATCGTCATGCGGGCTCCCCCTGGGCCGTGGTGCGGGTCTTGACCGGCAGGATCGCATGGACACGGAAGCCGCCGCCGTAGCGGGGGCCGGTGGTCAGGGTGCCGCTGAGGGCGGTGACCCGCTCGCGCATGCCGAGCAGTCCGTGCCCTCCGCCGGCCCCGGGCTCACCGCCCGCGCCCCCTCCGTCGTCCAGGACGGTGACCTCGATGTGCGGGCCGACGCGTACGACACTGACCTCGGCCTTGGCGTCGGGGCCCGCGTGTTTCTGCGCGTTGGTCAGGGCCTCCTGGATGATCCGGTAGGCGGCCAGGTCGACGGCGGCCGGGAGTTCGGTGCCGTGGTCGGTGCGGGCCACCTGGACCGGGAGCCCGGCATTGCGGAAGGTGCCGACGAGTTCGTCGAGGCGGCTGAGGCCGGGTGCGGGTTCGGTGGGAGCCTCGGGGTCGTCGGACTGGCGGAGCAGGCCGACGGTGGCGCGCAGCTCGCCCAGCGCGGAGCGGCTGGCCTCGCGGACGTGGGCGAGGGCCTCCTTGGCCTGGTCGGGCCGCTTGTCCATGATGTGTGCGGCGACTCCGGCCTGCACGTTGACCAGCGCGATGTGGTGGGCGACCACGTCGTGCAGATCGCGGGCGATGCGCAGCCGCTCTTCCGCGACGCGGCGCCGGGCCTCCTCCTCGCGGGTGCGCTCGGCACGTTCGGCGCGCTCCCGGATGGCCTGGACGACCGCACGGCGGCTGCGTACGGCGTCGCCCGCGGTCGCGCCGATACCGGTCCAGGCGAGCACGCCCAGGTTCTCCTGGGCGTACCAGGGCAGGGTGCCGCCGAGTATCGCGGCGGCGGTCAGCACGGTCATGGTGAGCAGGCCGACGCGCCAGGTGGTGGTGCGGTCGGTGGTCGAGGCGACGGTGTAGAGCGCGACGACGGCGGTCATGGCGACCGGGGCGCGCGGGTCGCCGGTGACGAACTCGATCAGGGAGACGGTGCCGGTGACGGCGAGGACCGTCTTGGGGGCGCGGCGGCGGAAGACGAGGGCCGCGGCGCCGAGGGTCATCAGGAGCAGGCTGAGCGGGTCCGGGGTGCGGACGCCCCAGGTGACGCCGTTGTCCCCGCGGGGCACCACGAAGGAGCCGACGACCATGCACACCAGCACGGCCGCCGCGATGGCCGCGTCCAGCGCGAGGGGGTGGGCCTTGAGGCCGCACCGGGCGCGTTCGAGAGTGCTCACCCTGTGAACAGTACGACTCACCGCAGCACGGGTCAGCAACGAGGAGCCCGGTGCTGGTAAGAGCCGACGCTGGGCCGCTCCCCGGCGCTCGGGGGGTGCCGCCGCGCCCACCCGTGCCGCCCAGCGGCACGACTGCCCGCGGCCAGGTGCACGGACTCCGAGGGTGCAGCGACCGCAACCCCCTTGGGGCGCGGGAACTGCGCGGCCGGCCCCGCAAGGCCGCACGCACGCACGCCGTCACGACCGACATCCCACGACCGCCGCCCGCAACCAGGAGAGGTGCCCCTGAGGGGCGCGGGGAACTGCGCGGCCGCCCCCACCGGCCCGCGCCTACGCACGGCCTCACCCACTTGCGGCCTCACTGATCGTCAGCTGTCCCGTGCTGTTCGTGGAAGGTACGGCAACCGGACGCCCGGCGTTGGCCGTACATGCTCAGCCTTCTCGTCGGCATTCGCGCCGCCCGGCCGGATGCGTCCTGTCGACGAAAGGCAGCCTCGTGCTCCCTTCCTCCTCGCCGTCCCGTCATGCGCTGTGGTCGGCCGCGGCCCTCGCGCTCGTCTCGGTCACCGGTCTGGTCACCCCCGCGCAGGCCGTCACCTACGGCACTCCGACGATCAAGCTGTCGGCGGCCTACCTGTCGGGCGCGGTCGGCAGCACCGGCGACCCGACGGTCACCGTCACGCTCGCACAGAGCGGCGCGGACGCCTCCGCCCTGACCGTGGCAGCCTCCAAAAGCACCCGCACCTCCGTGGCGGCCACCTCCGACGTCACGGTCACGGGCACCGGCAGCAGCCGTACCGTCTCGGTCACCGCGCACGCCCAGGGCTATGCGGACCTCACGCTGAAGGTGACGGGCCTCGGCGGCAGGACGGCCACCACGACGCTGCACTACGCGGCGTCCCCGGACGTCCAGCACTCCGCGGACGCCCGCTATCTCACCGGCGCCTCGGACGCCTCCGCGGCGGTGGACGTCGGCGGCGGGTACGTCGTCGTCGGCAACGACGAGGACAACACCCTGCGCCTGTACAACGGCTCGGCCTCCGGCGCCCCGGTGAAGACCTGGGACATGGACAACGCGCTGGGTGCCGACAAGGAGGTCGACATCGAGGGCGCGACCCGCGTCGGGAACACGATCTACTGGACGGGTTCGCTCGGCAACAACAAGGACGGCGTGTACAAGCCCGACCGCAACACGGTGTTCACCACCACGGTCGCCGGCTCGGGCGCGGCCACCTCGCTCTCCTTCGGCACGGCCGGGCACCGTCTGCGCGACGACCTGGTGGCCTGGGACGAGGCGAACGGCGACCGGTACGGCTTCGCCGCGGCGACGGCCGACGGGCAGATCCCCAAGCAGGTGGACGGCTTCAACGTGGAGGGCCTGGAGTTCGCGCCGGGCTCGTCCACCACCGCCTACGTCGGCTTCCGGGCACCGCTGGTGCCGCCGCAGTCGGGCGGCAGGGCGCTGATCGTGCCGGTGACCGACATGGACCAGGTGGTCCGCGGCACGAAGGCCACGTTCGGTACGCCGATCGAGCTGGACCTCGGCGGCCTGTCCATCCGTGACCTGCGGCGCAACGACAGGGGCCAGTTCCTGATCCTGGCCGGGTCCTGGGCGGCCGACGACAACGGCGACCCGTACGCCCTGTACACGTGGGACGGCGTGGCCGGGCACCAGCCCGTGAAGAAGCTGGACCTGCCGACCGCGGACGCGGGCGGCTGGGAGTCCGTCGTGTCCGTGCCCGACCTGGACGTCTCCGGGGGCCGGGTGCAGCTGATCACGGACGACGGCTCCGCCGACCTCTACGGCGACGGCAGCGAGGCGAAGGACCTCACCCACCCGGAGTGGCAGAAGTCCCGCAGCACCTGGTTCACCCTGGGCTGATCCGGGCCGGGCTCAGCCCGGGATCAGTCCGTCGTCGTTGAGCATCTGCCGGACCTCGTCCAGGGAGGCGTCGGCCGTCGGCAGGATCAGCTCCGAGGGCTCCAGGGCGTCGTCCGGCAGAGGGGTGCCGAGCCGCCGGACGGCGTCCAGGAGAGCGGCGAGCGTGCGGCCGAAGCTCTCCTCGTCGCCGCTCTCCATCTCCTGGAGCAGCTCGTCGTCCAGCTTGTTCAGCTCGACGAAGTGGGAGTCGTCCAGCTCCACCTGGCCCTCCCCCATGATCCGTACGATCACGTCGGCCTCCTCGGCTCGGGGTCCCGGCGCCGGACTACTGCTTGTCGAAGCGCGGGGTGTCCTGCGGGTGCTGCTGGGACTGCCCCTGGCCGGCGCCGCCCTCGATCGCCTGCTGAGGCGAACCGCCGGCCAGCTCGGCCTTCATGCGCTGCAGTTCCAGCTCTACATCCGTACCACCGGAGATCCGGTCCAGCTCGGCCGCGATGTCGTCCTTGGCCATGCCGGAGGGGTCGTCGAGGGCGCCGGAGGCGAGCAGCTCGTCGATCGCGCCGGCCCGGGCCTGGAGCTGGGCGGTCTTGTCCTCGGCGCGCTGGATGGCAAGGCCGACATCGCCCATCTCCTCGGAGATGCCGGAGAAGGCCTCACCGATACGGGTCTGGGCCTGGGCGGCGGTGTAGGTGGCCTTGATGGTCTCCTTCTTCGTACGGAAGGCGTCGACCTTGGCCTGCAGCCGCTGGGCCGCCAGGGTGAGCTTCTCCTCCTCGCCCTGGAGGGTGGTGTGCTGGGTCTCCAGGTCCGTCACCTGCTGGCTCAGGGCGGCCCGGCGGGAGAGCGCCTCGCGGGCCAGGTCCTCGCGGCCGAGCGCGAGCGCCTTGCGGCCCTGGTCCTCCAGCTTGGACGACTGCTGCTGCAACTGGTTGAGCTGGAGTTCGAGGCGCTTGCGGGAGGTCGCCACGTCGGCGACCCCGCGGCGCACCTTCTGCAGCAGCTCCAGCTGCTTCTGGTACGAGTAATCGAGGGTCTCGCGCGGGTCCTCGGCCCGGTCAAGGGCCTTGTTCGCTTTCGCGCGGAAGATCATCCCCATACGCTTCATGACACCGCTCATGGGCTTCGCGCGCCCCCTTCTGACGGACTCCAGCTCACCGATGCTGCGACAGAACCCACAGTACGGGCCCTGACTCCATTACCGCACTGTTCCGGGGGCGATACGCTCATCCCCAAGAACGACTGCGGACGATATCGCTCCGGCGCAAGGAGTAGGTGGTCCTCGGGGTGAGGACCGCCGGACTCCTCGGTGGCCGCCGGATGAAGCGTCTGCTACGCCCCCTCTGTCCCCCTACAGACGTCCGGTGTTGCCGGATCGTTCCCCGTTGGACTGGGGTCCATGCCCCGGTAGCCCTTACGCTTGGGTTTTGTGTTCCGTAGCCGTGCCAAGGACGAGAAGGCCCCCGCCGACAAGGCGTCGGTGACCGACTCCAAGCAGCCCCGAGACCCGCAGGCCCCCAAGGGCAGGCCCACGCCCAAACGCAGTGAGGCCCAGTCCCAGCGCCGCAGTGTCGCCAACACGCCGACGACGCGCAAGGACGCCGCCAAGCGTCAGCGCGAGGAGCGCCGCCAGGCGCTGGACCGGCAGCGCCAGGCGCTGGCCGGAGGTGACGAGCGCTATCTGCCCGCCCGGGACAAGGGCCCGATCCGCAAGTTCGCGCGCGACTGGGTCGACTCGCGGTTCAACGTCGCGGAGTTCTTCCTGCCGCTGGCCGTGGTCATCCTGGTGCTGAGCGTGGTGCGGGTGCCCTCGATCCAGGCCCTGGCGCTGTGGCTGTGGCTCGTCGTGATCGTGCTGATCGTGCTCGACGCGGCCGTCAGCGGATTCCGGCTCAAGAAGCGGCTGGCGGAGCGTTTCCCCGACCAGAACCGCCGGGGCGCCGTCGCCTACGCCCTGATGCGCTCTCTCCAGATGCGCCGGCTCCGGCTGCCGAAGCCGCAGGTCAAGCGCGGAGAGCGGCCCTGAGCGCAGACGCCTTCACCGGGGGTGCGGCCGAGTCCTGGCTGAACAAGCTGGGCGGACTGCGTGATGTCGTACGGCAGGAGCTGGTGGCCCGGCAGCTCGACGAGCAGATAGCCGGGCGGTTCCCCGTCGGGCAGCGTCTGCGGGTGCTCGACGTGGGGATGGGCCAGGGCACACAGGCGTTGCGGCTGGCCCGGCTCGGTCACCAGGTGACCGGCGTCGAGCAGGACGTCACGATGATCGCGGCCGCGCGCGAGGCCCTGGCCGGTGAGCCGGAGGGCATCCGCGAGCGGGTCCGGCTGGTGCAGGGCGACGGGCGGGACACCGGCGTGCACTTCCTGCCGGGCAGCTTCGACGTGGTGCTCTGCCACGGCGTACTGATGTACGTCGAGGAGCCCGATCCGCTGGTCGCCGGTCTGGCCCGGATGCTCGCGCCGGGCGGCCTGCTGTCCCTGCTGGTGCGCAACGGCGACGCGCTCGCCCTGCGGCCGGGCCTGTCCGGGGACTGGGAGGGCGCGCTGGCCGCGTTCGGCACCACCGCCTACACGAACCGCCTGGGCCTGGACGTACGGGCCGACCGGCTCTCGGCGCTCAGCGCCACGCTCGCCGGCATCGCGGCCCCGCTGCACGCCTGGTACGGGGTGCGGGTCTTCACCGACACGGCCGCGGACGACGCGGAGATCCCCGCGGACCTCCAGACGCTGCTGGCGGTCGAGGAGCGGGCCGGGCGGACGGATCCGTACCGGGGTGTCGCGGCGCTGCTGCACTTGTGCGGGGTGCGGGGCTGAGCCCGTTCGGACGTACTCGACGGGCTGGGCGCATCACCCCGACGGGAGACTCGGGGCATGGACGCTTCCCGTACCCGTGCCCCGTGGAGGGTCGCCTCCGTCACCGCTCTCGTGTGTGCCGCGCTCCTGGCCTTCGGCTGCCGGGCCCCGGTGGCGCCCGCCGAGCGCGACGCCCCGACCGCCGGGGCGTCGCTCCCCCTGTCCGTGAGTGAGCTGCAGGGGCAGTACCTGAAGGTCATCAAGCAGGTCCTGCCGTCCGTCGTGCAGATCCAGGCGAGCCATGACCTGGGTTCGGGGGTCGTGTACGACGGTCAGGGCCACATCGTCACCAACGCGCACGTGGTCGGCTCCGAGAAGACCTTCAAGGTGACGACGGCCAGCAGCGAGGAGCCGCTCACCGCCCAGTTGGTCTACTCGTACCCGGACCAGGACCTCGCGGTGATCCGGCTCGCCGAGGTGCCGGACGGGCTGAGGCCGGCGGCGTTCGGGAACTCCGAGAAGGTGCAGGTCGGCCAGATCGTGCTGGCCATGGGCTCGCCGCTCGGGCTGTCCTCCAGCGTCACCCAGGGCATCGTGTCGGCGACCGGACGGACCGTCAGCGAGGGCAGCAGCGGCGGCGGGACGGGCGCCACCATCGCGAACATGGTGCAGACGTCGGCCGCGATCAACCCGGGCAACAGCGGCGGCGCCCTGGTCGACCTGAACGGACAGGTCATCGGCATCCCGACGCTCGCCGCCGCCGACCCCGATCTGGGCGGCAGCGCGGCACCGGGCATCGGGTTCGCCATCCCCGCGTCGATGGTGAAGACCGTCGCGGGCCAGATCATCGCCTCCGGCAAGGTCGTCGACTCCGGGCGGGCCGCGCTCGGCGTCACCGCGCGGACGGTCGTGGACGACAGCTACCGGCCGGTCGGGGCCGCGGTGGTCACCGCCAGGAGCGGCGGGGCGGCCGACCGGGCGGGGCTGCGGCCGGGTGATGTGATCACCAAGGTGGGCGGCACTGCGGTCAGCACGACCACGGAGCTGTCCGAAGCGCTGGCGGTGGCGAGACCGGGGCAGCGCACGACGGTGACCTACCAGCGCAACGGCGCCGCAACGACGGCGGAGGTGACGCTGGGCGAGCAGTGAGGAGGGAGGCCCCTCCTCACCCCCGTCGGGCTACGACGCGTCGGCGTGCAGACTCATCGGGCCGTAGATCTCGGTGTTGTCCTCGAACAGCCGCACCTGGTCCGCGCCGCCCTCCTGCAGTTCCTTCCAGTGCTCGCCGATCCAGGACTCGGCGTCTCCCTGTGTGGTGAACTCCTCCGGCTGCACGGCGGGCTGGACCTCCGTCCCGTCGGCCTTCTCGAACCGCCACGTCCATGCCGTCATATGGGCCTCCTTTGATCCAACACCTGCGGGAAGCGTATGCGCTCCACCGGGTCGGCCGTCAGGTGACCTCGGGCAGTGCCGAACCCGCGGGCCGGCGCGGCCTGTCGCGCCCGCGCGGCCGAGCCGCATGCCGGCACGGCCGCGCGGCCCCCGGGGGATGCGGATGAGCGGCGCCCGCGCGGACGGGGGAAAATCGATCTCGTGGAAGTGACTCTGCTCGGTACCGGTGCTCCTGAGGGGCTGCCCCGCCCCGACTGTCCCTGCGCGGTGTGCGCGACCGCGCTGGGACCGGACGCGCGGGCGGCCACCGCGGTGCTGGTGGACGGCGCGCTGCTGCTCGACCTGACGCCCGGGGCAGCGTTCGCGGCCGCGCGGGCGGGGCATTCGCTGGGCGGGGTACGGCAGGTGCTGCTGTCGCATCCGCACGACGGGCCCGCGGTGGAGGTGCCGGCCGGGCTACCGCAACCCGTGCGGGTGCCGGACGGGCGGGAGTTGACGCTGCTGACGGGTCATCGGGTGCGGGCCCTGGCGATGGACGCGGGCGGCACCGGGTACGCGGTGACCGGGCCGGACGGGCAGCGGCTGCTGTATCTGCCGCCGGGCGGGGTCCCGGCCGGCCTGGAGGATGCCACGGCGGAGACGTACCAGATGGTGTTCGCCGACGTCGTGGGCCGCCCGGATGCGCTGGCCCGGCTGCGGGCGGTCGGCTCCCTCACGCCGACGACGGACGTGATCGCCGTCCATCTCGACCACGACGTGCCGCAGGGTGTCGAGGTGCGCCGGCGGCTCGCGGCGGCCGGGGCACGGGCCGTGCCGGACGGTACGACGCTGGTGGTCGGGACGTACGAGGAGGTGCCGGACGTGCCGCGGCGGACGCTGGTGCTGGGCGGGGCGCGTTCGGGGAAGTCGGTGGAGGCCGAGCGGCGGCTGGAGGCCTTCCCCGAGGTGCTGTACGTGGCCACCGGCGGGACGCGCGGCGGGGACACCGAGTGGGCGGCGCGGGTGGCCGCGCACCGGGAGCGGCGGCCCGGGTCCTGGCGGACCACGGAGACGACCGATCTGGTGCCGCTGCTGGCCGTGGCCGGCCCGCCGGTGCTGATCGACTGCCTGTCGCTGTGGCTGACGGACGTGATGGACGAGGTCGGGGCGTGGGACGACGCGGAATGGGCGGACGGCGGTGAGAAGGCGCTGCGCGAGCGGGTGCGGGAGCTGACGGCGGCGGTGCGGGCCACGCGGCGGACCGTGGTGGCCGTGTCCAACGAGGTCGGCTCGGGGATCGTGCCGGCGACGGCGTCCGGGCGACGGTACCGGGACGAACTCGGGCGGCTGAACGCGGCGTTCGCGAGCGAGTGCGAGCAGGTCCTGCTGGTGGTGGCCGGTCAGGCTGTGGTCCTGCGGGGCTGAGCGACACCGTTGGCTGTGGCCGGGCAGCCTGGAAGCACCCCGAAGGGGCGCGGGGAACTGCGCGACCAACCCCCACTGGCCCGCACAGACACGACGGCGTCCGCCCGACCGCACTGACACGGCGACACCCACCGACCCGCAGTCGTGCGACGGCGCCCACCACTACCCGGCGATGCTCACTTCCTTGCGCGCCACGATCCGGTACGCGTTGGAGAGACGGATGCAGTGGGACACGGGGGCGACGATGTGGTCCAGTGCCGAGGCCAGCGCCAGCGCAGGCGCCGCCATGACTCTCAGCAGTGCCGGGACGTGGGCCAGGGCCAGCGAGAGGGCCGCCGACAGGTCGTAGGGCACGTGGGGTGCCCTGCGGTCCGTGACGAGGATCGTGCAGCCCTGCGCCTCCAGTTCCGCGCGCAGGTTGGCCAGGGGCATCAGGTGGAGGTGGCGGGGCTGGCCGTAGGGCAGCCACCACTTGCCGAGCAGCGCGGCGAACGCACAGCGCGGGTCGGGGACTTCGACGACGAGGTGTCCGCCGGGGCGCAGTGCGGTGAGGGCAGCACGGAGCTCGGAGCGCGGGTCGGCGGCGTGCTCCAGATGGTGGAACATGCTGACCACGTCGTAACGGGCGCGCAGCCGGGCCGCCGTCCCCGGGGTGGTCAGATAGCCCCGGTGGGCCTCCTCGACGCGGCCCTCCAGGAGCGCCTGTTCGACGCGCGCCGTGGGGTCCAGGCCGTCGAAGCTGGTGTAGGGGAAGAACTCCTTCGCCGCCTCGGGGAAGCGGGCGTGTCCGGTGCCCACGTCCAGCCAGCTCTCGGGTTCGGAGAGCGCCGACAGCGCATGGGCGGCGGCGCGGTGGCGGCGCCGTACGGCGCGGGCGGAGAGGATGCGGGCGGCGAACTCCTCCAGGTGTCTTTCGTAGAAGTCCCGGTGGTAGAAGGCGAGGCCTTCCGCGGTGAGCCGGGGGTTCTGGAAGGCGTGGCGGCAGTCGCGGCACTCGTCGACGGCGAAGGTGCCGGGCCGGTGCCGCAACGGGTCGGTGGCGCGCATCCGGGTGCGCAGGCGCGGGGATCCGCACCACGGGCAGTCCTCGCGGCGCGGCTCCTGGAAGGGGTCTTTCGGGCCGGTGACCCGTGGGGCGAGGGGCGAGGGCTGCATGGGCGGCTCCCTGTGCGACATTCCGCTGCAAACCGGAACGTATGGGATACCGATCTTGGGTGCAACGATGTGGTGGCCATGGGGTGGCGGTGTGGCGCGGAAGGGTTCGTTCGCTGCCGGTACTGTTCGGCGAATGAGCAGCCTTAATCTGGACGACTTCACCGATCTGATCGAGCGCCCGGACGGTGGCGTGCGCCGCGACGCGGAGGCCCGGCGGGAGCGTCAGATCGTGCCGCCCGGCTCGCTCGGGCGCCTGGACGAGCTGGGCGAGTGGCTGGCCGCCGCGCAGAGCGCCGTACCGGTACGGCCGGTCGAACGGCCCCGCGTGCTCCTGTTCGCCGGTGACCACGGGATCGCCGGACTGGGCGTCTCGGGGCGTCCCGCGGGCAGCGCCGGACAGCTGGTGCGGGCGGTGCTGGAGGGCGGCAGCGCGGTGTCGGTGCTCGCGCGCCGCCTCGACGTGCCCGTGCGGGTCGTGGACATGGCCCTGGACTGCCCCCCGGACGCCTTTCCGCAGGACGTCGTGCGCCACCGGGTGCGACGCGGCAGCGGCCGTATCGACATCGAGGACGCGCTCACCCCGGACGAGGCCGAGGCTGCCTTCCGGGCGGGTGTGGCCGTCGCCGACGAGGAGGCCGACTCGGGGACGGACCTGGTGGT
This sequence comes from Streptomyces sp. NPDC007971, assembly GCF_042958635.1. Lineage (NCBI taxonomy): Bacteria > Bacillati > Actinomycetota > Actinomycetes > Kitasatosporales > Streptomycetaceae > Streptomyces > Streptomyces sp. NPDC007971. Next base: position 51,840 of record NZ_JBIBJK010000035.1, on the reverse strand, counting down.
GCTCGGCGATGTGAGCGTCGGCGGGACCACGGCGGCGGCGGTGCTGATCGCCGCGCTGTGCGGGACCGACGCGTCGGTGGTGACCGGGCGGGGCGGGCTGGCCATCGACGACCTGGCGTGGATGCGCAAGTGCGCGGCGATCCGGGACGCGCTGCGGCGGGCCCGGCCGGTGCTCGGGGACCAGCTGCAGTTGCTGGCGGCCGTGGGCGGTGCCGATCTGGCCGCGATGACGGGTTTCCTGCTGCAGGCTGCGGTGCGGAAGCTGCCGGTGATTCTGGACGGCGTGGTCGCCGCCGCGTGTGCGCTGGTCGCCCAGCGGGTGGCTTTCCGGGCGCCGGACTGGTGGCTGGCCGGGCACGACAGCGGGGAGCCGGGGCAGGCGAAGGCGCTGGACCGGATGGCGCTGGAGCCGCTGCTGGCGCAGGGCGTGAAGGTGGGCGAGGGCGTGGGGGCGCTGCTGGCGCTGCCGCTGGTCAGGGCCGCCGCCGCCCTGGCCGCCGAGCTGCCCGAGAAGGAGCCGCAGGAGAAGCAGGAGGCGGCGCAGGAGCCCGAGGAGAACTAGCCCACCGCGGCCGGGCGGACAGGGCCCGCGGCCCCGGCGGCGGCACCTGTGCGGCCTTGGTGTGGGTGCCGGGCTACCACGGCAGGAAAAGTATGGTTCGTCGGGTCAGCCCCATATGATCCTCCCCCATGGGAGATGCCCGAATTGCCGTGGAACAGCAGGACGAGCCGGAACGGTCCGGTGAGCAGGGGCGGCGGTCCACCGGTGCTTCCCGGCGGGCCGCCGCTTTTGCCGTCTGGTATCTGCGGGCCGTCGCCTTCGTCAACTTCCTCAGCGCGGTGTGGGTGTCGCTGGGCCAGGACGTGCGCCGGCACAACCAGGAGAACTACTTCACGCCGTATCTGCTGACGGCCGGCTTCGCCTCGGGCCTGTTCACCGCGTTCCTCGCGATCACCATGCGGCGGCGCAAGCGGGCCGCGTGGATCCTGAACCTGGTGCTCAGCGGGTCCTTCCTGGCCCTGTTCGCCTTCGCGATGGCGTTCCCCGAGATCAGACAGTACGCACAGAACTGGATCTCCCTGGTGCTGACGGCGGCGTTCGTCACGGCCCTGCTGGCCGGGCGGCGGGAGTTCTACGCCAAGGGCGACCGGTCCAATCCACGGCTCGCCGCGACGGTCGCCGTCGGTGGCGGCCTGCTCGCCTCGCTGCTCGCCGGGGTGCTGGTGACGATCACCAACCAGGCGCCGGACGCGGCCCGTTCCACGTTCCTGGAGCGCTGGCACTACGGCACCTTGCGGCTGGTGTCGGTGGCCGCGGACGAGAACCACTTTCCCGGGATCGAGCCGCCCAACTGGGCCAACGTGGCGATCAACGTGCTCAGCACGGCCCTCGTCCTCGCCGTCTTCTACGCCGCCTTCCGCTCCCGGCGCGCCGTCGACCCGCTCACCGAGGACGACGAGAAACGGCTGCGGACTCTGCTGGAGCGGCACGGCGAGCGGGACTCGCTCGGCTACTTCGCGCTGCGCCGGGAGAAGAGCGTGGTGTGGTCGCCGACCGGCAAGGCGGCCGTCGCCTACCGCGTCGTCGGCGGTGTGAGCCTGGCCTCCGGGGATCCGCTGGGCGACCCGGAGGCGTGGCCCGGCGCGATCGTGCCGTGGCTGGCCGAGGCGCGGGCGCACGGCTGGATCCCGGCCGTGATGGGGGCGGGCGAGGAAGCGGGGACGGTCTACGCCCGGCACGGGCTGGACGCGCTGGAACTCGGCGACGAGGCGATCGTGGAGGTGGCCGAGTTCACGCTGGAGGGCAGGGCGATGCGGACCGTCCGGCAGGCGTACAACCGGGTGAAGCGGGCCGGGTACGAGGTGCGCATCCGGCGGCACGAGGACGTCCCGGCCGACGAGATGGCGTCCCTGATCGAGCGTGCGGACGACTGGCGGGACGGGGCCACCGAGCGCGGGTTCAGCATGGCGCTCGGCCGGCTCGGGGACCCCGAGGACGGGCGGTGCGTGATGCTGGAGTGCACGGACGCCGAGGGGAGGCTGCGCGCGCTGCTCTCCTTCGTGCCCTGGGGGCCGCACGGGCTGTCCCTGGACCTCATGCGGCGGGACCGGGACTCCGAGAACGGGCTCATGGAGTTCATGGTCATCGAACTGCTGCGCCGGGCGCAGGAGATCAAGATCACCCAGGTCTCGCTCAACTTCGCCGTGTTCCGGTCCGTCTTCGAACGTGGCGCGCGCCTCGGCGCCGGACCGGTGCTGAGGCTGTGGCGGTCGCTGCTCAGCTTCTTCTCCCGCTGGTGGCAGATCGAATCGCTGTACCGCGCCAACGCCAAGTACCGGCCCATCTGGGAGCCGCGGTTCCTGCTCTTCGAGAAGAGCGCGGACCTGCTGCGCATCGGCCTCGCCGCGGCCCGTGCGGAGGGCTTCCTGGAGGCGCCGGGACTGCCGAAGTGGCTGCACCGCAGGCACCTGGACACACACCGGTGAGGAACGCTTGATGAGGACGCTCGCCCGCTGGGCCCGTGCCGAGTGGGGGCTGCTGTACGTCACCGTGCGCGAGCCCCTGCTCAAGCGGCACCTGGGGGCGGCACCGATGACGGTTATGGCGGTGTGCCTGACCGCGCTCCTGCAGTACGTGCAGAACCGGCCGTGGGGCTATCAGTTCGTGCAGAACGTGGGTGCCGTACGGGCCGAGGACCCCCTCGGGCTGGCCCTGCTGCGCACTCCCCTGTCGCTGTTCGTCCCGGCGCTCGACCTGCCGGTGTGGGGTGCGCTCGTGCAGATCCTGCTGGTGTTCGGGATCGCCGAGATCTGCCTGGGCTGGTGGCGCACGCTGACCATCGCCTACGTCGCCACCCTCGCCGGGACGCTGTTCGCGCGGCTGGGCATCGCGCTCGGCCCGCACGCCCCGTTCGGCCTTCCCTGGACGGACGCGCACGTCGTCGACACCGGTCCGTCGGCAGCCGTGGTGGGGCTCGCGGTGTTCGTGGCCTGGCGGTACGGCGCCTACGTGACGGCGGGTGCGGTGACGGCGTCGATGGTGGCCGAGGTGCTGCTCAAGGAGAACCTGGCGGGCAAGGAGCATCTGGCCGCACTGATGGCCGTGGGGACGCTGTGCCTGCTGGTGGCGGTGCGGCACCGGCACGGGTACCGGCTGCGGCGGCGTCACCGGTGGCCGGGCAGCCGGAGCGGGCGCGGGTCGGGCTTGCCGCCGATCCAGTCCTGAAGGGCGCGCCGGGGCCGCGCCCAGCGGCGGTCGTGGTGGTAGGCGCGCAGGATCGCCCGCGCGCGGACGCGGGGGCGGTTGCCGTAGAAGCGGCGCGCCCACGGGGAGCCGGGGCGGGCCAGGCGGACCGCGCCGACGAACGCGATCAGGGGCACCACCACGCCGTAGATCGCGATGCGGGCCTTGCCCTTGCTCAGGGCGACGAGGGAGAAGAGGAAGTTCACGCCGATGTTGGCGATGACGGTGCCCCGGCCTTGGAGTTCCTCCGCGGACAGGTCGTTGACGCCGAACGGGGAGAACCCGGCCAGCAGCAGCCCGACCAGGGCGGCGGTGAGCACGACCGCCTCGACGCTCTTGCGGCCCTCCTCGCTCCAGTAGACGTCGTCCAGGTGCAGGATCAGCGCGAACTCGTCCAGGACCAGCCCGGCCCCGATGCCGAAGACGACCGCGGCGACGGGCCCGCCGGCCCCGTGCCGGTCGCTGGCGACGGCCCCGAAGCCGCCGACGATCGTCAGGACCACTCCGGGGACCACGTGGTGGATGTGCAGCCCGCCCGCGCGGACGTTGCCGAAGGGCCCCCTGCCCGCCCGGATCAGCCGGGTGATGATCCGGGTGACGAGGAAGGTGGCGACGAAGGCGGTCAGGGCCAGCAGCAGCGGGAGCTTGCCCGGCTCCACGATGTTCCGCTCCCACCAGTGCCCCATGTGCGCACATTACCCGTAAACATCCTTTTGTCCTTGGCCTCTCCGAGCCGTTTCACGACCGCCCGATACCCTGCGCCGGTGCTCACCACCTCCGCTCTCGACGGCCTCCGCTTCGCCTTCGGCACGCTCACCGTGCTGCCCGTCCGGGTGCACCGCTGGGACCGGCAGGCCGCGCGCGGGGGCATGCTCGGCGCCCCGGTGGCCGGACTGGTCGTCGGCTGCGCCGCGGCCGGGCTCGGGCTGCTGCTGCTCCTCCTGGGCGCCGGGGCGCCGCTGGCCGCCGTCGCCTCGGTCGCCGTACCGGCGGCGCTGACCCGTGGCCTGCACCTCGACGGGCTCGCCGACACGGCGGACGGGCTGGGCAGCGGCAAGCCCGCCGAGGACGCGCTGCGGATCATGAAACAGTCGGACATCGGCCCGTTCGGGGTGATCACCCTCGTCCTGGTGCTGCTGGCGCAGACCGCCGCACTGGCGCAGCTCTACGGCGACTCCTGGACGCGGGGCGCCGCGGGAGCGGTGATCTCGGCGGTCGCGGCCCGGCTGGCGCTCACCCTGGCCGCGCGCACCGGGGTGCCGGCCGCCCGGCCGGAGGGGCTCGGGGCGGCGGTCGCCGGAGTGGTGCCGGTGCCGGGCGCGCTGGCCGTCGCGGCCGTGTGCACGCTCGGCGCGGCCGCCTGGGGGGCGGTGCCCGGCCCGCTCGGCGGGCTCCGTGCGGCGGCCGCGGTGCTGCTGGCCCTCGCTGCCGCCGAACTGGTGCTGCGCCGCTGCACGCGCCGGTTCGGCGGGGTCACCGGGGACGTGTTCGGCGCGCTCGCGGAGACCGCGGCGACGACCGCGCTCGTGGTGCTGTCCCTGGGTCGTTAGGCTTCGCCGGTACACGGACAAGGAAAGTGTGATCGGGGGACATCCGTGCTGAAGCTGCGCCGTGCCGTGGCCTGGTTCATCGACTTCGCTCTGGTGGTGACGGCGGCCTCGCTGCTCGCCGTGCTCACCTTCCACCGGATCACCGCGCTCGTCACCGACGTGCCGGAACTGGCCACCCGGGGCGGCTTCGACCTGCTGACCTCGCGCGGTGACGTCGTCGGCGCCTCCGAGTCGCTCGGTCTGTCGCTGTGGGACAAGGCCGTGCTCGACGTGGAGGAGGCCTTCGGCGCGCTCGTCGTCGCCACGTTCCTCTACCAGTGGGCCTGCCTCGCCCTGCTCGGCCGCACCCTCGGCAAGGGGCTGCTCGGGCTGCGGGTCACCCCGCGCCGCTCCCGGCACTGCCTGCGCCGGGCCGTCGTCACCACCGCCGCCGACGTCGCCGTGTACGCCCTGGCCTGTGTGCTGCTGGTCGAGGGCCACTTCGTGCTGTCGGTGGTGGTGTGGGGGGCCGCGGTGGTGCTGTTCCTGGTCAACGCGATCCCGGTGCTCTCCCCCGGCGGCCGCTCCCTCGCCGACCTGCTGGCCGGCACCTCGGTCGAAGGGATCCTTCAGCGGGCGGAGCCCACACCGTGGGGCAGTGTGCCCCAGGGGTGAGCGCCCGTGCCGGGCACCGCGCAGTGCACGTCCGCGCCCCGCTCGCGTGCGGCCGAGGCCGCGTCCTCGCCGGGCGGTACGCCGTACACCAGGTGGCACAGCCGCACCCCGTCCGGGTGATGCCGGGGCTGCGGGGGCGTGCGCCGGTACGTCGTCCAGGGGCCCTCGAAGGTGACCAGGAGATCGGCGAGCGCCCCGTACGCCGGGTGCGGCGGCGTGCCGTGGTTCAGGGCGAGGGTGCGGCAGCCCAGGGTCCGGGCGGCATCGGCCAGCCGCTCGTAGTGCCGCAGCCCGCCGATGCCGGCGGCGGCCTGGTCGAGGAAGGCGCCGTCGGTGCCGTACCAGCCGCGGTGCCGCTCCAGATCGTGCACGACGTCCTCGTACGGCCTGCTGCCGTAGCCGGTGTCGGCGTAGCCGAGCACCCGCACGCCCGCCGTCCGCAGCCGGGCAGCGGTCTCGGCGAAGGCCGCGTCCGGGCGGTTGCCCGGTCCGCTGGCGGGATTGAGGACGACGCCGTACAGGCGGGGCGCGGCGGCGAGGACCGCCGCCCACTCGGCGGGGCGGACGGCCGGATGCTCGTAGTAGGGCACCAGCAGCGTGCTCATCGGTGCGCGCTCACCCGCCCCAGCAGGCCGTGCACGAGCGCCGCTTGGGCGAGGGCCGCACCGGCGTACACGGCGAGCGCGACGGTGTGCGCAGACCCGGCGTGGGTGAGCAGGGCCAGGCTCTGGGCGAGAGCCGCCGCGCAGCAGACCGCCGCCGCGCCGAGGACGGCGCCGAAGGACTGGAGCAGCAGCCCGGTCCACAGCACCGTGCCGAGGGCGAGCAGGGCGGCCGGGCGGAGTCCGGCGGGCGCCGGGGCGTGCGGCCACAGCGCGGTGGCGGCCAGGGCCAGAGCGAGCAGGGCGGCCAGATAGCCGGTGAGACAGCGGGCCAGGGTGCGGGCGGCGGCCCGGCGGAACGCCCGCGGGGTGCCCACGGCCCGCAGCGCGGCCAGAGTGCCGCTGCGGAAGCGGTACAGCAGCCATTCGGCGGGGCCCATGCTCAGGGTCAGTGCGACTGCGGCCGGAGCTGCGACCGCGCTGTGCTCCGCGCCGGCCAGAACGTCCCCGAGGGCCGCGTTGACGACCAGGGTGCCGGTGGCGAGGCCGAAGACGGCGTAGGGCAGGGAGCCGATGAAGCGGGGGCCGGTTGCCTTCGGCCGGCCGCGGCGTCGGCGTGGCCGATCGCGCCCGCGCGGCGGTGCCGCATGAATCGGTGCGGCCCCGCGCCTCTTCGGGGCGCCGACGGCCGGGGCCACCTCCAGGAAGCCGAGCGTGGCCACGGCGGTCAGCGAGGTCAACAGGAGCGTCAGGCGGGCGGGTTCGGGGAGGGGGTGGAGCAGGGACACCACGGCTCCCGCCGTCATCGGTGCCAGGGCCGCCAGCAGGGCCCGTTCCCGGCCCATCACCAGCAGGGCGCCGGACGCGCCCAGGTAGCAGGACTGCCCGGCGGCGAACGCGACGGCCGCCGGGTGGCCGGTGCCCGCGACGGCGAGCGCGACCAGGGTGCCGAGCAGCATGCCCCCCGGGGCGCCGGCCAGCAGGCAGCGGCGGGCCGCCTCGCGGTCGCCGAGCCCCAGCCAGGAGTAGGCGCGGTGGGCGAGCCCCTGGTTCCAGGCCCAGCCGCACAGGGCGCCGGCCAGCAGCGTGCGGGTGCCGGCCGGGAGGCCGGCGGCGTCGTGCGGACCGGCGAGCAGCGGGGCGCCCAGGACGTGGGCGAGGCCCGGCAGCGCGAAGACGAGCCCGCGCAGCAGACAGCCGGGCAGGCCGGCCCGCCACGGGTCGAGGGGCTCGCCGTCCGGCTCGGGGTGGCGGCGCGGGGTGCGGCCGTACAGTTCCTCGGCGAGCGCGAAGGAGTCGGGCACTCCGTAGCGCTCGCGTATCCGGTCGTCGGAGAGGCCGTCGGACTCCAGCAGGGCCGCTATCTCGTCCGGGTGGACGGCGGCCGACACGAACTCGTGCAGTTCCGCGGCGAGTTCGTCGATCGGGTCGGGCTCGGCCCGGTACGGCCGCGAGCGCTGCGACGGGATGCCGGGCAGCGTGCGGGAGGGCGCCCGCAGGTCTTCGCTCACCGGCCGGTCCCGTCCGTCGCGGCCGCCGCGTACCAGGGGTCGCGCAGTTCCCGGGTCCAGTCGGCGACCGTCTCGACCGTGGGCTCGTACACCTCGGGACGGCCGGCCAGCTCCTGGTAGATGGTGCGGAAGTTGTCGACCGAGCGGCGCAGGGTGAACCGGTCGATCACCCGCTGCCGGGCCAGGTCGCCGAGTTTCAGGCGCCGTTCGTCGTCGCGCAGCAGGGTCAGCGCCGCCGCGGCCATCTTCTCGGGCTCGCGCGGCGGGACCACCAGACCGGTGTCACCGACCGCCTCGCGGACCCCGCCGACGTCCGTCGAGACCGTCGTACGGCCGCAGGACATGGCCTCGATGACCGAGAACGGGAAGCCCTCGGAGATGGACGACAGCAGCACGAGGTGGCCGGCCGCGTAGGCGCGCCAGACCTCGCTGATGCGGCCCTCGAAGGTGAGGCCGTCGGTGATGCCGAGTTCCGCGGCGAGCTTCTCCAGGCGGGTGCGGTAGGCCTCGCCGCCCGGTGGGACCGGGCCGAACAGCCGCAGCCGGGTGTCGGGCAGTTCGGCGCGGACGAGAGCGTAGGCGCGCAGCAGGGTCTCCAGGTCCTTGATGGGGTCGACGCGACCGCACCAGGTGAGGGTGGGCAGGCCGGGTTCGGGCCCCGCGTGCGGGAAGGCGTGCGGGTCGACGCCGTTGTAGACCGTGCGGATCCTGTCCGGGTCGGCGCCGCCGCGCTCCTCCCAACGGCGGTTGTACCGGTTGCAGGGGGTGATCAGGTCGGCCGTGCGGTAGCCGTGTGCGTTCAGTTCGCGGTAGAAGCCGAGCAGGAACGCCTTCACCGGCCAGCGGTGGCCGTCGCCGCGCTGCCCCAGGTAGCGCTCGCGCAGATAGATGCCGTGCTCGGTGAGCAGGAACGGCACTCCGTCGAGCCGGCGCGCGGCGAGGGCGGGCAGGGTGGCGAGGCCGCTGCTGACGGCGTGCGCCACCGAGTCCTCGGGGATGCGCACGCCCAGCGGGCGCAGGGCGTGCTCCAGCAGGTCGGTGGCGGTCAGCGCGTCGTGCACGGTGGGCCGGGCGGCCGCCGTCGGCAGGTGCGGCATCGTCCAGATCCACTGCAGCGAGCGCAGCGCGGACTCGGTGCGCAGGGCCGCGGACAGCCATCCGTCGCGGGCGATGCGGGCCAGCTCGTCCAGCGCCTGGCCGAAGTCGCAGCGGGCCTCGGGATCGAGGAAGGACAGCAGCAGACGCTCGTGGGCGTCGGTGAAGCGGCGCCGGGCCCTGCCGTAGGGGGCACGGGCCCGGCCGGGGCGCGGGCCCCAGGTGGGCACGGTGATGTGCCCGCGGACGTTCGGCGGCAGCTCCCAGGTCACGGGTTCGCGGCCGCTGCCGGTGAGCGAGACGAGGTGGAAGGCCACCTCCGGCATGCCCTGGACGAGTTGGTCGCACCAGGTGCTGACCCCTCCGTGGACGTGCGGGTAGGTGCCTTCGGTGAGCATGGTGACGTGACGGCCGGTGCGCATCGCTGCGCGGCTCCCCCCTGTTTTTGCGGATGTTGTGCGGGGAACTGCGGCTCCGGGCCCGGCTGCGGGTTCGAGCCGGCCGGTCGCGCCCGCGCGGCGGAGCCGCAGATCGATAGCGCCCCGCGCCCCTCGGGGCGCTCCTCCTACGGCAGCTTCAAGGTGAGCGCCGCCTGCAGGACGCCTGGTGTCGCCCACGCCGAGCGCTTGCCGGCGTAGGCCGTGCCGAACGTGGTCGTGCCCAGCAGCTGCTGCTGCTTGGTCCCCTCCGGTGCCGTCACCGGGATCTGGGTGCCGGACGGCGCGGTGACGGTGACGGTGTTGCCGATCCGGTAGGCGGTGACCTTGCCGTTGTCGAGCGCGGTCTGCCACCGGGCCCGGTTCTGCAGTTCGGCGCCGATGGCGCTCTGCCGCAGGTTGACGACCGGGGTGTTGGCGGCGAACAGGGCCTGGTAGTCGGCGAGCACGCGGTCCAGGACCGGGTAGAGGATGCGGTCCTCGGCCAGGTTGGACTGGTGTGCGTAGTGCGGACGCGGGTCGTTGCTCAGCACATGGCCGAGGTCGGTGCGGGCCTCGGCGGGCACGATGTGGTCGGTGTAGCCGGTGGCCGTGTCCAGCGGCTGGTCGAGGCAGGTCGAGGTCGGGTTGTTCTCGCAGATCCCGCTGCCGCCGTCGGCCTTGGACGTGTAGATCCAGTTGTACTCGTCGGCCATCTCGGTCCTGGTGCCGGCGTTGTAGTACACGTTCATCGGGTAGCGCGGCACGGTGAGCGTGCTGTTGCCCACGGCCCGCTGCTCGGACTCGCGGGAGTTGTCCGAGGCGGTCCATTTCACGCCGTTCGCGGCCAGCGCCGGCCCCAGGTCGGGGTTGTCCTGGGGCTGCTGCGGCAGGGTCTTCAGGCCCGAGTGCTCGCCGGTGACCAGCTCGCCGCGGTCGACGGAAAGACCGTGCTGGAGCGCCCAGTTGTAGTTGTTGGAGATCTCCCCGGAGATGTCGGAGCGGCTCACCCACTGCGTGGAGCCGTCGGCGTTCTTCGCGCAGCTCCACGGCACGGTCGAGGTGTCCTGGACACAGCCGAGGAACAGGTGGGTGTAGGTGTGGTTCACCCAGCGGTACTTGGTTTTGTCGGCGAGCAGTTGGTCGGCCAGCGCGTCCTTGCCGCCGTTCTCGCTCTTCCACTCCTCGCCGGAGCCCGCGTTGAACACCATGTCGAGCGTGAAGCCGTGGCTCTGCTCCCAGGAGGCGGCGTACTGCGCGTCGGCCGCCGTCATCCGGATCGGCGTCCCGGTGTCGCCGCCGCCGCCCGCGCAGTCGATGTCGCCGGGTGTGCAGTTGCGCTCGGTGTCCCAGCGGGCGTCCGGCGCGAAGACGTCGTCCACGTGGACGGCGAAGTAGTTGCGGGCCTGTCCCAGGTGCACGCCCTGGGTCAGCCATTCCACGATGCCGCGGGCCAGCACCCGGAACTGCTGCTGGTACTGGTTGTAGGCGAAGGTCACCACCAGTTCGCGGCGGCCGTCGTGGGCGTACTCGCCGAGCAGGCTGCCGGTGCCGGTACCACCGGGCACGGGGACGTCGACGTAGCTGGTGAAGCCGGTGCGGGGCTGGGCCACGAAGCCGTAGCTCTCGTCCACCGAGGGCGAGTTGTCCTCGAAGGAGAAGGTCCCGTCGAGGTAGCCGAAGGGGCCCGACCTGCCGGCCGCGCTGACGGTGGCCGTCCGGCCGTCGAGGCTGCCCGAGTAGCCGTCGGCGTCGGTGTAGTCGAGGCCGACCTCGGGGTGGGCCCAGGTGTAGGCGTCGACCTGCGGGATGCCGTACGTCTTCTCGTACGCCTCCAGGGCCGTCTGCTCGGCGGAGCCCGCGCCGAACGGAGCCTCGTTGGGCAGGACCACCCCCTGGAACCTGGCGCGGGGCCGCCCGCCCACCGTGTCGCTCAGGAAGGCGCCGGTGATGGTGGAGCGACCGGAGTCCCGCAGGTCGACGGTGGTGTACGGGATGCCCTCGCTCTTCAGTTGCGCGGTGATCGCGCCGACCGGGCTGCCGCCGTCGTCGACCACCAGAACCCGCAGATCGATGCGCGGGTCGGTGTCGGCCGAGGCGACCGGCGCGGTCAGCCCCAGGGTGATCAGTGCGGCGGCCGTCGCGGTGACGGTCACGGTTCTCCGGCGATGCGCTCGCTGCGCCATGGCTGGTTCCTCCCCCCAGAAGATCCCCCACGGTGAAACCGCGGGGGATCTGTGGAAAACATGTGAAGCGGTGGGCGGCCGGCCCACCGGAACCCGACGAGTGTGGCTCAGGCCACCACCACGCAGAGGTGGTAAGTGGCCACGACGCCACACACAGGTGAACGCCCGAAGGAATGAGCGAAGGGGCACACGCGCGTAGTCTCGTTCCGGGTGTTCGCCGACAGGGTGAAGGCCCCGGTTGCCACCTACCCCCAGGCCTGGACCTAGGGTCGGCTCTCGGGCCCGGTCGACCCACCCCTCATCGGCCACAGCAACTTCACATCGGAAGCGAGAATTCACCACCGTGACTGCTCTGACTCTCAGCACCGCCGCGGCGCCAGGCCTGCGGGCCGACGCGATCGTGATCGGTGTCGCCAAGGGCGCAAAGGGCCCCGTCGTCGCGCCGGGCGCCGAAGCCGTGGACAAGGCGTACGACGGCAGGCTGGCCGGCGTCCTGGAGACCCTCGGCGCCTCGGGTGCCGAGGGCGAGCTGACGAAGCTGCCCGCCCCGGCCGGCTTCAAGGCGCCGCTCGTGGTGGCGGTGGGCCTGGGCGCGGAGCCCGAGAAGGACGCCGGGTTCGACCCCGAGGCGCTGCGCAAGGCGGCCGGCCTGGCCGCCCGGGCCCTCGCCGGGGCCAAGAAGGCCGCGTTCGCCCTGCCCGTCGACGGCCCCGGCGGCATCGGCGCGATCGGCGAGGGCGTCGTGCTCGGCGCCTACACCTACGACGCCTACAAGGACTCCGCCAAGGACGCCAAGGCCAAGAACGGCAAGGCGCCGCTCGCCGAGGCCGCGCTGCTGGGCGGCAAGCCGCGGGACGCGGCGCACAAGGGCGCCGTGGCCCGGGCCCTCGCGGTCTGCGAGGAGCTGAACCGCTCCCGCGACCTGATCAACATGCCGCCGAACGACCTCACCCCCGCGGCGTTCGCCGCCGAGGTGCAGGCCGCGGCCAAGGAGCACGGCCTCAAGGTGCAGGTGCTCGACGAGAAGGCCCTGGCCAAGGGCGGCTACGGCGGCATCCTCGGCGTCGGCGGCGGCTCGGCCGCCACCCCGCGCCTGGTCAAGCTGTCGTACACGCACCCGAAGGCCGGCAAGCACCTCGCGTTCGTCGGCAAGGGCATCACCTACGACTCGGGCGGCATCTCGCTGAAGCCGGCCGGTCACAACGAGACGATGAAGTGCGACATGAGCGGTGCCGCCGCCGTGTTCGCCGCGGTCGTCGCCGCCGCGCGCCTCGGCCTGGAGGTCAACGTCACCGGCTGGCTCGCGCTGGCCGAGAACATGCCGTCGGGCACCGCCACCCGCCCGGGTGACGTGCTGCGCATGTTCAGCGGCAAGACCGTCGAGGTCCTCAACACCGACGCCGAGGGCCGCCTGGTCCTGGCGGACGCGCTGTGGGCGGCCTCGCTGGAGAAGCCGGACGCGATCGTGGACGTGGCCACCCTGACCGGCGCGATGATGCTGGCGCTGGGCAGCCGCACCTACGGCGTCATGGCCAACGACGACTCCTTCCGTACGGCGGTGTACGAGGCCGCGGAGGAGGTCGGCGAGCCGGCGTGGCCGATGCCGCTGCCCGAGCACCTGCGCAAGGGCATGGAATCGCCCGTCGCCGACATCGCGAACATGGGCGAGCGGATGGGCGGCGGCCTGGTCGCCGGCCTGTTCCTGCGCGAGTTCGTGGGCGAGGGGATCACCTGGGCACACCTGGACATCGCGGGCCCCGCGTTCAACGAGGGGGGTCCGTTCGGGTACACGCCGAAGGGCGGCACCGGCACCGCCGTGCGGACGCTGGTGCGGCTGGCCGAGCTGACCGCCGCGGGTGACCTGGGCTGATGTCCGCCTAGGAACGCGGGTCCGGCCGTCGTCCGGCGGCTCGCGGGGCGTGGGGGCTGTTCGCGCAGTTCCCCGCGCCCCTCCGGGTCGGCTGCCGCCGGCCTCCGTGGCGGGTGAGCGTGGGGGCCGGTCACGCCCACGCGGCGGAGCCGCACTCGGGCACAGCCCCGCGCCCCTCCCGTCGGCCGCCCCGGGCCTTGCCTTCACGTGAGCGTGGGGCGTCTCACACTCGGGCCCGGCGTCTCGTACGCCTCGAACAAGTGCAAAGATGGAGCCCGGCAGGACAGGGCCCCCACCGAAGGGCCGAAGCATAGCGGCCGGACACCAGCCGCCTGCCGGTCATCGTCGACCGGCCTACGGCGCACATGCATGGAGGACGTGACGTGGCGAACGACGCCAGCACCGTTTTCGACCTAGTGATCCTCGGCGGTGGTAGCGGTGGTTACGCCGCGGCCCTGCGCGGGGCCCAGCTGGGCCTGGACGTCGCCCTGATCGAGAAGGACAAGGTCGGCGGCACCTGCCTGCACCGGGGTTGCATCCCCACCAAGGCCCTGCTGCACGCGGGCGAGATCGCCGACCAGGCTCGCGAGAGCGAGCAGTTCGGCGTCAAGGCCACCTTCGAGGGCATCGACGTCCCGGCCGTCCACAAGTACAAGGACGGCGTCATCGCCGGCCTGTACAAGGGTCTGCAGGGCCTGATCGCCTCCCGCAAGGTGACCTACATCGAGGGTGAGGGCCGTCTGTCCTCCCCGACCTCCGTCGACGTGAACGGCCAGCGCATCCAGGGCCGCCACGTCCTGCTGGCGACCGGCTCCGTGCCGAAGTCGCTGCCGGGCCTGGAGATCGACGGCAACCGGATCATCTCCTCCGACCACGCCCTCGTCCTGGACCGCGTGCCCAAGTCCGCGATCATCCTGGGCGGCGGTGTCATCGGCGTCGAGTTCGCCTCGGCGTGGAAGTCCTTCGGCTCGGACGTCACGGTCATCGAGGGCCTCAAGCACCTCGTCCCGGTCGAGGACGAGAACAGCTCGAAGCTTCTTGAGCGCGCGTTCCGCAAGCGCGGCATCAAGTTCAACCTCGGCACCTTCTTCCAGAAGGCCGAGTACACCCAGGACGGCATCAAGGTCACCCTTGCCGACGGCAAGGAGTTCGAGGCCGAGGTCCTGCTCGTCGCCGTCGGCCGCGGCCCGGTCTCCCAGGGCCTCGGCTACGAGGAGCAGGGTGTGGCCATGGACCGCGGCTACGTCCTGGTCGACGAGTACATGCGGACCAACGTTCCGACCATCTCCGCCGTCGGTGACCTCGTCCCGACCCTCCAGCTCGCGCACGTCGGCTTCGCCGAGGGCATCCTGGTGGCGGAGCGTCTGGCCGGTCTGAAGGTCGTTCCGATCGACTACGACGGTGTCCCGCGGGTGACGTACTGCCACCCGGAGGTCGCCTCCGTCGGTATCACCGAGGCCAAGGCCAAGGAGATCTACGGCGCGGACAAGGTCGTCGCTCTGAAGTACAACCTGGCGGGCAACGGCAAGAGCAAGATCCTGAACACCGCGGGCGAGATCAAGCTCGTCCAGGTGAAGGACGGTGCCGTGGTCGGCGTCCACATGGTCGGCGACCGCATGGGTGAGCAGGTCGGCGAGGCCCAGCTGATCTACAACTGGGAGGCGCTGCCGGCCGAGGTCGCCCAGCTCATCCACGCCCACCCGACGCAGAACGAGGCGATGGGCGAGGCGCACCTGGCGCTCGCCGGCAAGCCGCTGCACTCCCACGACTGAGCCTTCGGTCAACGGGCGCGACGACACAGACTTCCGCAATTCGTAAGGAGCAACCGAAACCATGGCGGTTTCCGTAACCCTTCCGGCGCTCGGTGAGAGCGTCACCGAGGGCACTGTCACCCGCTGGCTGAAGGCCGAGGGCGAGCGCGTCGAGGCCGACGAGCCGCTGCTCGAGGTCTCGACCGACAAGGTCGACACCGAGATCCCCTCCCCCGCCGCCGGCGTGCTGGCCTCCATCAAGGTCGCCGAGGACGAGACCGTCGAGGTCGGCGCCGAGCTGGCCGTCATCGACGACGGCACGGGGGCGCCCGCTGCCGCTCCCGCCCCCGCGGCCGCCGAGGCTCCGGCCCCCGCCGCTCCGGCCCCGGCCCCCGCCGCCGAGGCCCCCGCCGCTCCGGCTCCGGCCCCGGCCGCCCCCGCGGCTCCGGCCGCCCCGGCCGGTGGCGCGCAGGGCACCGACGTGGTCCTGCCCGCGCTCGGCGAGTCCGTCACCGAGGGCACCGTCACCCGCTGGCTGAAGTCGGTCGGCGAGACCGTCGAGGCCGACGAGCCGCTGCTCGAGGTCTCCACGGACAAGGTCGACACCGAGATCCCGGCGCCCGCCTCCGGCGTGCTGCTGGAGATCGTGGTCGCCGAGGACGAGACCGCCGAGGTCGGCGCCAAGCTCGCCGTCATCGGCGCCCCCGGTGCCGCCCCGGCCGCCGCTCCGGCTCCGGCCGCCCCGGCCCCGGCGCCCGCCGCCGCTGCCCCGGCCGCCCCCGCGGCTCCGGCTGCCCCGGCTCCGGCCGCCCCGGCCCCGGCCCCGGCTCCGGCCGCTCCGGCTCCGGCACCCGCCCCGGTCGCCGCCGCCCCGGCTCCGGCCGCCCCGGCGCCCGCTCCGGCCCCGCTCGCCCCGGCTCCGGCCGCTCCCTCCCCGGCCGCCCAGGCGACCGACGAGGGCGCCTACGTCACCCCGCTGGTGCGCAAGCTCGCCGCCGAGAACGGCGTCGACCTGGCCACCGTCAAGGGCACCGGCGTCGGCGGTCGTATCCGCAAGCAGGACGTCATCGCCGCCGCCGAGGCCGCGAAGGCCGCCGCCGCTGCTCCGGCTCCGGCCGCCGCTGCCGCTCCGGCCGCCGCGAAGAAGGCTCCGGCGCTGGAGGTCTCCCCGCTGCGCGGCCAGACCGTCAAGATGACCCGCATCCGCAAGGTCATCGGCGACAACATGGTCAAGGCGCTGCACGAGCAGGCCCAGCTGTCGTCGGTCGTCGAGGTCGACGTCACCCGTCTGATGAAGCTGCGCGGCAAGGCGAAGGACTCCTTCGCCGCCCGTGAGGGCGTCAAGCTCTCCCCGATGCCGTTCTTCGTCAAGGCCGCCGCCCAGGCGCTGAAGGCCCACCCGGTCATCAACGCCCGGATCAACGAGGCCGAGGGCACGATCACCTACTTCGACACCGAGAACATCGGTATCGCGGTGGACTCCGAGAAGGGCCTGATGACCCCGGTCATCAAGGGCGCCGGCGACCTCAACATCGCGGGCATCTCCAAGGCCACGGCCGACCTGGCGGGCAAGGTCCGCGCCAACAAGATCACCCCGGACGAGCTGTCCGGCGCGACCTTCACCATCTCCAACACCGGCTCGCGCGGCGCGCTGTTCGACACGATCATCGTGCCGCCGAACCAGGTCGCGATCCTCGGCATCGGTGCCACGGTCAAGCGTCCGGCCGTCATCGAGACCGAGGAGGGCACGGTCATCGGCGTCCGCGACATGACCTACCTGACCCTCTCCTACGACCACCGCCTGGTCGACGGCGCCGACGCGGCCCGTTACC
Source organism: Streptomyces sp. NPDC007971 (assembly GCF_042958635.1). Classification (NCBI taxonomy): domain Bacteria; kingdom Bacillati; phylum Actinomycetota; class Actinomycetes; order Kitasatosporales; family Streptomycetaceae; genus Streptomyces; species Streptomyces sp. NPDC007971. Next base: position 35,129 of record NZ_JBIBJK010000035.1, on the reverse strand, counting down.
TGACGGCGGTCAAGGCGATCCTGGAGGCGGGCGAGTTCGAGGTCGAGCTCGGCCTCTGATCTCCCTGATCAGGCAGTACGACAGAAGCCCCCGTCCGGAGTTCTCCTCCGGACGGGGGCTTCTGTCGTACGAGAGGAACGCAGCGAAGCCGCCAGGCGAGGCGTGCCGCCACAGCGCGAGCCGGCCGCTCGCGGTGGGCTGGTCCGGGGCCTCGACCTCCGTCCGAGGTCGTCGGCAGGCCGGGGCGGATCCTCGCCCTTGGCCGCCAGGTCCTTCTTCCGGCCCGCCACGCCGCCGTTCCGCTCGGCGTCGGCCGCCTGCCATGTCTCCCGGGCCCATCCAGTCGGATCCGAGTGCGAGGCGTTCAGGATTCCGAGCGGCCACGCACTCCAACGCCCGTGACACACAACGGAGTTGCCGGTCCGTCCGGGAGCGCCGCGCCGGCGGAGCGGAATGCCTGCGCACCGGGCGGGCAGACCTCTGTAACAGGCATCACCTGTGGCGATAGCAACCGTGCTCCTCCCGTCCGGGGCCACGGCCGTATTGTCTAAGGGTCCCGCCGACCCGCCGGGTCCGCACTGCCGAGGAGCCCCCATGACCGCGCCCGTCGTCCACTCGCTGCGCGAACAGATCCGCGAGCACATCGTGGAGGGGATCGTCAGCGGGCGCTGGCAGCCGGGTGAGCGCATCGTGGAGCGGCGGATCGCCACCGAGCTGGAGGTCAGCCAGACCCCGGTCCGCGAGGCCCTGCGCGAGCTGGAGTCACTGCGCCTGATCGAATCGGCGCCGAACAAGGGCGTCCGGGTCCGGAACCTGACCGCGGCCGACCTGGAGGAGAGCTACCCCGTCCGGGCCGGTCTGGAGGCCATCGCGGCGGAGCTGGCGGCCGACCGCCTCGCGGAGGACTGCTCGGCCCTGGAGCCGCACGTCCTGGCCCTGTACGAGGCCGACCGCAAGGCCGACGGCACGGCCCAGGTGCGCCACACGGTCGGCTTCCACCGGGAGCTGGTCCGCGCGGCGGACAACTCGGTGCTGCTGCACACCTGGGAGGGCCTGGGCATCGAGGTCTTCACGGCGCTGTCGATCCGCTGGCTGGGCACCGTGCAGCAGTCGTACGCGGAGGAGCACGAGGAGCTGGTGCAGGCCTTCAAGCGGCGGGATCCGAGGATCGCGGAGTTGGTGAAGGCGCACGTCCTCGGTTGCGCACCGCGAGCTTGATTCAGGAGAGCGCGCTCCCGCTCAGACGCCGCCCCACCTGCGAAAACAAGGGGATTCAGCGTCACCCGGTGCCATCGCCGAAGGCACCGCGTGCCTATTTTCTTGAAATCGAGAAGTTTTGCCCCTCTCCCCTTTGATCGATCATCGATCAGGGGGTTACAGTCGCCGACGGACTTCCACCGAAGTCCGCTGCCCTGTCCTGCCAAAGACCAAGGGCACCCCCGAACCCTTACCGATGAGGGAACCCCCTTCGACTGAGGAAGGCGGCGACATGACCGACCCCCACGCCATCCAGCCGAGCGCGCTCGACCAGCTCCCCGACCGCGACCCGGAGGAGACCGCCGAATGGCAGGCATCCCTGGACGCCGTCGCCCGGGAGGCCGGGCCGCATCGCGCCGCATACCTGATGCGGCGCACGCTGGAGCGCGCCGAGGCGGGCGGCATCGCGCTGCCGAAGCTCCTCGAGACGGACTACGTCAACACCATCCCCACCGCCGCCGAGCCGGGTGTTCCCGGTGACGAGGCGATGGAGTCCCGGATCACCGCCTGGAACCGCTGGAACGCGGCCGCCATGGTGACCCGCGGCTCGAAGTACGGCGTCGGCGGCCACATCGCCACCTTCGCCTCCGCGGCCTGGCTCTACGAGACCGGCTTCAACCACTTCTTCCAGGGCAAGGAGGCCGACGGGTCCGGCGACCAGCTCTACATCCAGGGCCACGCCTCCCCCGGCATCTACGCCCGCGCCTTCCTCGACGGCCGCCTCACCGAGGCGCACCTCGACAACTTCCGCCAGGAGTCCGGCGGCAGCGGCCTGCCCTCGTACCCGCACCCGCGCCGTCTGCCCTGGCTGTGGGAGTTCCCGACGGTGTCGATGGGCCTCGGCCCGCTCTCCGCGATCTACCAGGCGCGCTTCAACCGCTACCTGACCAACCGCAGCATCAAGGACGTCTCCGCCTCGCACGTGTGGGCGTTCCTCGGTGACGGCGAGATGGACGAGCCGGAGTCGACGGCGGCCCTCGCGCTCGCCGCCCGTGAGGAGCTGGACAACCTCACCTTCGTCATCAACTGCAACCTGCAGCGCCTCGACGGCCCGGTCCGCGCCAACTTCAAGATCGTGCAGGAGCTGGAGGCCCAGTTCCGCGGCGCCGGCTGGAACGTCATCAAGACGCTGTGGGGCACGGCCTGGGACGAGCTGTTCCAGCTCGACACCACCGGCGCGCTCGTACGCCGTCTGCGCGAGGTACCGGACGCGCAGATCCAGACGTACCAGACCCGCGACGCCGCCTACATCCGCGCCGACTTCTTCGGCAAGGACCCGGCGCTCGCCGAGATGGCGAAGCTGCTGAGCGACGACAAGATCCTCGAGTGCTTCCACCTCTCGCGCGGCGGCCACGAGGCCCGCAAGGTCTACGCCGCGTACAAGGCCGCCGTCGAGCACAAGGGCGCGCCGACCGTGATCCTGGCCCAGACGGTCAAGGGCCACACCCTCGGCGAGGGCTTCGCGTCGAAGAACGCCAACCACCAGATGAAGAAGCTGACGGTGGACGAGTTCAAGACGATGCGGGACCTGCTCGACCTGCCGATCAAGGACAGCGACTTCACCGACGGCCAGGTGCCCTACGGCCACCCGGGCGCCGACTCCGCCGAGGTCCGCTACCTCCAGGAGCGCCGCGCGGCCCTCGGCGGCCCCGCCCCGGCCCGCCGCGTCCACCCTCTCGCCCCGCTGCCCGCCCCCGCCGAGAAGGCCTTCGCCTCCTTCGACAAGGGATCCGGCTCCCAGAACGTGGCCACCACCATGGCCTTCGTCCGTCTGGTCAAGGACCTCGTCCGCGACAAGGAGACGGGCAGGCGCTGGGTGCCGATCGTCCCGGACGAGGCGCGCACCTTCGGCATGGAGTCGCTGTTCCCGTCCCTCGGGATCTACTCCCCCAAGGGCCAGACGTACGAGCCGGTCGACCGTGACCAGCTGATGTACTACAAGGAGGCCAAGAACGGCCAGATCCTCAACGAGGGGATCACCGAGGCCGGTTCGATGGCCGACTTCATCGCCGCGTCCACCGCGTACGCGACGCACGGCGAGGCGATGATCCCGTTCTACATCTTCTACTCGATGTTCGGCTGGCAGCGCACCGCCGACCAGATGTGGCAGCTCGGCGACCAGCTCGGCCGCGGCTTCCTCGTCGGCGCGACGGCGGGCCGCACGACCCTGACGGGCGAGGGCCTCCAGCACGCCGACGGCCACTCCCCGGTCATCGCCGCCACCAACCCGGCCGCGCTGACGTACGACCCGGCGTTCGCCTACGAGATCGCGGTCGTCGTCCGCGAGGGTCTGCGCCGGATGTACGGCGAGGCCAAGCCGGGCGAGGACCAGAACGTCTTCTACTACCTGACGGTCTACAACGAGCCGATGCCGCAGCCGGCCAAGCCGTCCGGGCTCGGCATCGACGAGGGCATCGTCAAGGGCCTGTACCGCTTCAACACGGCCGAGTCCGCGGGTGTGACCGCCCCGGCCAACGCCCCGCGCATCCAGCTGCTCGGCTCGGGTACGGCGATCCACTGGGCCCTTGAGGCGCAGCAGCTGCTCGCCGAGGAGTGGGGCGTGGCGGCCGACGTGTGGTCCGCGACCTCCTGGTCGGAGCTGCGCCGCGACGCGTTGGAGGCCGACGCGGCCCTGCTGCGCGGCGAGGAGCGGGTGCCGTACGTCCGCCAGGCCCTGCAGGGCGCCGAGGGCCCGGTTCTCGCGGTCTCCGACTACATGCGCCAGGTCCCGGACCAGATCGCGCAGTGGGTGGAGCAGGACTGGTCCTCGCTGGGCGCCGACGGCTTCGGCCTGTCGGACACGCGTGAGGCCGCCCGCCGCCACTTCGGCGTCGACGCCGAGTCGATCGTCGTCGCGGCCCTGGCCCAGCTCGCCCGGCGCGGCGAGGTGAAGTCCACGGCGGTCAAGGAGGCCCGGGAGAAGTACGGACTGTAGGGCACCGGGGGTCGCTGCGCGCGGTCCGGCACCGCCGGACCGCACCGTCGTGACCGCGTGCCGCTGCGGCGGAAGAAGGGGTGGCCGGAGTCTTGAGGACTCCGGCCACCCCTTTCTGCTCCGCCGCCACGGCGCTCACCCCGGCAACGGTCCCCGGCGGTGCCGAACCCGTTCCCGCCCCGCCGACAAGCCCCTGGGCGCCCGCCCCGCCGGCATCCCCCTCGGCGCCCGCCCCAGCCGGCATCCCCCTCGGCGCCCGTCCCCGCGGGCACTCCCCTCGGCGCCTGCCCCCCGCTCGTCTCGGCACCCCGCTGTCAGTGGGCCCGGGCATCATGAAGGGCATGCGCGCCGCTCGTCTCATCAAGATGGTGCTCCTGCTCCAGTCGCGGCCCTCCATGACCGCCGCCGAGCTGGCCCGGGAGCTGGAGGTGTCGGAGCGGACCGTCACGCGGGACGCGCAGGCGCTGTCGGAGGCGGGGGTGCCGGTGTACGCGGACCGGGGACGGGCCGGCGGGTACCGGCTGGTCGGCGGGTACCGGACCCGCCTGACCGGACTGGCGCGCAGCGAGGCCGAGGCGCTCTTCCTGAGCGGGGTGCCGGGTGCGCTGCGCGAGATGGGCCTGGAGGACGCCGCCTCCGCCGCCCGGCTGAAGGTCTCCGCGGCGCTGCTGCCGTCCCTGCGGGACGCCCCCGACAGCGCCGCTCAGCGGTTCCATCTGGACGCACCGACGTGGTTCCGGGAGCCGGAGACGCCCGCGCTGCTTGCGGCCCTCGCCGAGGCGGTGTGGGACGACCGCTGCGTCACCGCCCGGTACCGGCGCGGCGAGGACGAGGTGGAGCGGCTGCTGGAGCCGTACGGGCTCGTGCTGAAGGCGGGGGTCTGGTACCTGTGCGCACGGGTGGCCGGCGGTCCCTTCCGGACCTACCGGATCGACCGGTTCGGCGCCGTGGATCCCCTGGAGGACCGTTTCGTCCGTGATCCGGACTTCGATCTGCCCCGCCACTGGGCCGAGCAGGCCGAGCGGTTCGCACGCTCGATCCTGCGCGCCGAGGTGGTTGTCCGTCTGTCCCCCCAGGGCGTGCGCGGGCTGCGGTACGCCGTCGATCCGGTGTCGGCGCGCGAGGCGCTCGGCGGGGTGGGTGAGCCGGACGGGGTGGGCTGGGTGACGGTGACGCTGCCGGTGGAGTCCGAGGAGGTCGCCCACACGCAGCTGACCGCGCTCGGGGCGGAGGCCGAGGTGCTGGCCCCGGAGAGCCTGCGGGAGCGGTTCGCGGGGGACGCGGCCCGGCTGGCCGCGCTCTACGGCCCCGCGGACGCCTGATAACGATCCGCTGCACTCCGCGTGCGTCGCACCGGCCGAGGCCCGATGCTGGTGGCGTGATGGACGAGACGGAGTTCTGGGAGCTGATCGACACCACCCGCGAGGCCGCCGAGGGCGACCCCGAGGAGCAGGCCGACCTGCTCGTGGACCGGCTGCTCCAGCTGGACCCGGAGATGGTCCTGGATTTCGCCCGTCATTTCGAGGCCCGCTACAACCGCGCCTACCGCTGGGACCTGTGGGGGGCCGCGTGGGTGCTGCTGGACGGGGCCAGCGACGACGCGTTCGACTTCTTCCGGTGCTGGCTGATCGGCCAGGGGCGGGAGGTCTTCGAGGGGGCCGTGCACGCGCCGGACACGCTGTCGGAGCTGCTGGGCGACTTCGACGAGGAGATCGACGGCGACGGCGAGGAGCTGGGCTACGCGGCGGACGAGGCGTACGAGCAGCTCACCGGTACCGTCGCCCCGGACCTCGGTATTGCGCCGGCGCCCGCGGAACCGGAGGGGACGCCGGTCGACTTCGAGAACGAGGCTGTCCTCGCCGGGCTTTATCCCAAACTTTGGGAGCGCTTCAAGGGCTGATTTGGCCGACAGATTCGACCGAAAACGTTCCATCCGGCCCGCCGAACGGCCCTCTTCCCGGCCTGAGCTGCGGATTCGTCTGCTTCCCCGGTACCTCTCGCCCCACAGGACACACCGTCAGAAACCGTGCGCCAGGGGCGTGTCCCACGATTTCAGTGCGCCGGGGGTAGGCTGAGCCACATTCCGCAGGGCAGCCAGGTGGCAGAAGGCCCCGAGCAGAGTGCCAGGAGCAGTCTGCCAGGTGGCAACCTGCCGGTGGCGGCTCGAAGTCATCCTCGACAAGAATCAGGACCGCGGGGAGATGACGTCGAAAGATCCGGCTCTCGAACGGCGCAGGGTGCGTCTCGCCCTGCGCACCTACCGCAATGAAGCGCACATCAGCCAGCCCGAGGTGGCCGAGCGCCTGTCCTGGTCACCGTCCAAGGTCATCCGCATCGAGGGCGGCTCCGTAGGGGTGTCCGTGACCGACCTGCGCGCCCTCCTCGATCTCTACGGCGTGACGGACGATACGATCCGCCGCGATCTGGAGCGGGCCACCCGGGAGAGCCGCCGGCCGCCCTGGTGGGCCCCGTTCCGGGAGGTGGTGGACCCGCAGTTCGCCACCTACCTCGGCCTGGAGAGCGCGGCGCACGAACTGTCCGCCTACGACCCGACGCTCGTCCCCGGCCTGCTGCAGACCGAGGGCTACACCCGCGCCCTGCTGGCGGACGGCAAGCGCCCGGCCGCGCGGACCGACGCGATCGTCCGGCTGCGTGCCGAGCGCCAGCGGCGGCTGCTCGAAGAGGCGGCCGAGCCGCGGCTCAGGTTCCTGGTCGACGAGGCGGCGCTGCGCCGCTGGGTCGGCGGAGCGGACACCATGCGCGAGCAGTTGGAGCGGCTGACGTCCGTCGCCCGCCTCCCGCACGTGGAGCTGAGCGTCGTGCCCTTCACGCTGGGCGCGCACCCGGTGCTGCGCAACGGCTCGATCGCGCTGACCTTCCGGGACGGCGACGACGTGCTGTTCGTGGAGGGCCCGAGCGCCGCGCTGACGACCCGCGACGACCAGGACGCCGTCGACGAGTACCTGGCGAGGTTCGAGGAGTCCCGCTCCAGCGCGGTGTCCGGCGACGAGGCGATCGGCTTCATCGACGAGGTGCTGGCCCAGTACCCGTCCTAGCAGTTCCACCGCACTGGAGACAGTCGGGCAAAGATCGGAGAGGGCCCGTGGCGGGTGTCTTCACCTGGATACGGCAGTGGTGGGCGGGCAGCGGCGCCGGCCCCGGCACACCTGTGGCCGGACCTGCGGGCTCGCCGTCGGGATCCGCGGCCGAGGCGTCGGGGTCTGCGGGCGAGGCGTCGAGGTCCGCAGGCGAGGCGTCGGGGCACGCCGGAGAGGAGATACCGGGCGAGGCCGCGGAGCCGGCCCCCGGCCCGGGCGCGCCGCAGCCGGGCGCTGGGACCAGGGGCGGCACCGACATCGCTCCGCCCCGCGAGGTCCTGCCGGAACGGCCGCCCACGCTCTACGACCTGGTGCTCTTCCTCATGAACACGGTCCTCGGCTCGACCCGCGCCCTGTTCAGGTTTCTGGCGGTGCTCGTCGTCGTCGGCATGCTGTGGGTCCGGCCGCACGTCCCGGTCGGCATCCACGCCCTGGCCCACCGGATCAGTCCGGGCTCGTTCCCGTCCCAGGGCGCCGTGAACGTGAGCATGTGGCTGCTCGGCGGCGTCGGCGCGCTGGTGATCGCCGGGCGCCGAATACGCTCCGGGCGCAGGAACCGTCCCCAGGACCCGCCTATTCCGACGGCCGGAACCGCCCGTCCGCCTGAGCCCGAGCCGCCGGCTGCGGAACCTGAGCCAGAGCCGCCAGCTGCGGAAAGCGACGCGCAGCAGCCGTAGCCCCCCGGTCGAGCAGCACCCCGGTGAGGGCCGCCGCCACCGCGCCCGACGCTCCCCACACCCACGGCCGCAGTTCCGGCGTCACCGCCAGGGACAGCAGCACGCCGACCAGCGTCGCCGTACCGCCCGTGAGCACGAAGCCGACGACGATCAGGACGATCAGGGGCAGAAGCGCTCTGCCTCGCGGCCGGTCCGAGTTCCCGGCAAGAGGCGGTGTCTTGGCGGATTCCCCCATCTCGCCCCCAGGCGGCTGAAGTGGACTCTGGTGGTGATGCGGATGTCTTGTCAGTGCTGGGCCCAATCGAAGCACAGCCACCCCCGTCCCTGTCGTCGCCCCGGTTCCATGGCCGGAAGTCGCCCCCTCATACCGGCCCTTCCAGGGTTCTACCGCATAACGCGCGCAGGAATTCCTTCCAGGCCGAAGCCTCGAAGGCGATGACATGCCCGTCCGGACGATGCGATGCACGCACCCGAACTCCCCCGTCCGTCAGGGCGACTTCCACGCACTCGTACGGATCGCATGCGCTGCTTTTGCGCCAGCCGAGTGCGAGCAGGTCACCGTCGCCCACCCCTGACTCCCCCTCACCCCACAGTCGGCGACCGTACGGCTGGAGGCCGCTTCGTGCCTGGAAACCCCCGTATTTCCCGCTTTCGCCGGTCCGCACGCACCGTATCGCACACGCGCGGAGCCCCGCAGGACGACGGCGGGAGTGGCCAGTGCGCGGCACGACCCGACCGCCGGTCACTCACTCCTGCCTCACTTTTGCCCTGAAAAGGTTAGGGTTCCCGAAGCGTTGCGCCAAGTTGCAAACAAGCCCGATTTCCTTGTCACACAAGGGACTTGGTGCCCTCCCGGGCCGGTGCGTGCAGCGGCGCCGCGTTGGCCCGGTCGAGCGCGGAGGCCGTGGCGGCGGCGGGACCGACCACGACCGCCGCGACGGCGCAGACCACGGTCCAGGGTCCGCGTACCGCCCGGATCCACGGGGAGGCCCCGGCCGTGGCCCTCCGCGCCCGTGCGCCCCGCCGCTGCCCGCGACCGCTCATCGCCGCCCACCTCCAGTCGGCGCGCCCCTGGTGAGCGCGTGCCCCGACGGTAGGGCGGCGGCCTCAGGGGGCCCGGTGAGCCCGCTGTGGCGTTCCTGTGGGTGTGCGGCTGGTGGCCGTACGGCCTTGCGGGCGGCCCGTGGCCGTGGGGTGGCCCTGCGGGCGGCCCGCGGTCGTGGTGCGGCTCTGCGGGCGGCCCGCGGGCGTACGGCCCTGCAGCCGGGCCGCGGTCCGTCTGATCTGCGGGAGCCGGGCGGCCAGGGCGGAGCCGGGGCAGCTGGTCCGGAAGCCGTCGTTGTGGCCGGCCACGACGGGCAGCGAGGCGGTGGTCCCCGCCCGGTAGCGGCTCTGGCCGTTGCTGGAGACCAGACGGGTGCTGGATCGCGGGTCGATGCCGGCAAGGCCGAGCTTCCAGGCGGCGAGGGCGGCGATCGCGTCGGTCATGGCCCGCGGGACCGGAACGCCCTCGGTGAAGGTGCCGAGGGCGGCGACACCGGCGGTGCGGTGGTTGAAGCCCTGGGCGTGGGCACCGGTGACGGGCCGGTCGACGCCTCCGGCACGGCCCTCGTAGATGGTGCCGCAGCGGTCGACGAGGAAGTTGTAGCCGATGTCGTCCCAGTTGCGGGCGCCGGTCTGGCCTGCGTACAGGGACCGGATGATGCGGGGCGCGTCGGCGCACGCGTAGCCGTTGGGCGAGTCGGTGTGGTGGACGAAGACGGCGACCACCTTGTCGTCGTAGCGCGGGGGCGGCTGGCTGTGCCGGGCGGTGGCGCGGTCCAGCCAGACGGAGCGGGGCACGATGGGCGGCCGGGCGGCGCGGTGGGCCGACCCCGCCGTGGGCCGGCCGACGGCGGGGTCGGCCGGCTGCATCATCGTGGGCCGCTCGACGCCGCTGGCGCACAGGGTCAGCGCGAGGACGGCGGCGAGTCCGGGCAGACACCCGAGCAGCACCAGCGGGCTGCGGGGGCCGTGAGCGGCCCGCCGTCTCCCTGCCCGCGGTGTTCGTCGCAAGACACGCATGGACCCACTGTCGGACCGGTCGTCGCGGGCCGCGATGTGTGCTGTGCCACCCGGTGGAACCATCGTCCCGGTCCAGAACGTTTCTGCGGGTATACGCACACGTGGCCGGTTCGCCGTCCGATGATCGGTCCTGCGTGCGTGTGACTGATCATCGGGCCCGTCCCGCCCGTATGAGAAGGGGTCCGAGAGAAAGGCGGCTTCGTGGACCTGCTCGACCTGGTGCTTGCGCTGGTGATCCTCGTCTACGCGGCATCCGGATACCGGCGCGGGCTGGTGGCCGGATGCGTGTCGCTGGCCGGGTTCGTGGGCGGCGCGGTCGTCGGAGTGTGGGTGCTGCCCTGGGTGACCGGTCTGGCGGCGCGCGGGTCGGCGTCGGCCACCGTGCTGGCGGTGCTGACGGTGCTGGTGCCGGGGATGGTGGGGCACGAGCTGGCGGGCCGGCTCGCCCTGCGGCTGCGGCGGGAGCTGGACCGGGAGGGCCGGGGCCCGCTGCGGGTGGCGGACGGCATAGGGGGTGCGGCGGCGAACTCGGTCGCCGTGCTGATCGTGGCCTGGGTCGCGGCGAGCGTGCTGGCCGCCTCCTCGTCCTCGACCCTGACGACGGCGATCCGGAACTCGACGCTGCTGGGCGCGGTGCAGCAGACGATGCCGGACACGACTCCCGTGTGGTTCTCCCGGGCCACGTCCGCGCTGACCGAGGCGGGCTTCCCGCAGGTCTTCAACCCGTTCGAGAACGAGTCGACGGCCGAGGTGGCCAGACCCACCGGCGACAGTGTCACGCCGGCCGCGACGGACGCGGCCAGACGGAGCACGGTGAAGATCGAGGGCGCGGCCGGCACCGAGGGCCGGGAGGGCAGCGGCTTCGTGTACTCCCCGCGGCACGTGATGACCAACGCGCACGTGGTGGCGGGCATCGGGCACCCGAGCGTGCGCGTGGGCGGGGTCGGGCGGTCCTACGAGGCCCGGGTGGTGCTCTTCGACCCCGACCGGGACGTGGCGGTGCTGTACGTGCCGGGGCTGCGCGCCCCGGTGCTGCACTTCGACCACAGCGCCGTCCGCGGCAGAGCGGCGGTGGTCGCGGGCTATCCGCAGGACGGGAGCCTGGACCTGCAGGCGGCGACGGTGGCGAACCGGGTGCGGGCCACCGGCCAGAACATCTACAGCGACCACACGGTCACCCGGGAGATCTACTCGATCCGCTCCACGGTCCGGCCGGGCAACTCCGGCGGACCGTTGCTGACCACCGGCGGCCGGGTGTTCGGCGTGGTGTTCGCCCGCTCCACCTCGGACGCGGAGACGGGGTACGTCCTGACGGCGGCCGAGGTGGCGGGCGACGCCGGGCGCGCGGCCACGGCGACGACGCCGGTGGACACGGGCCGGCTGATCACGTCGTAGCGCTTCCGCGCCCGGTCACGGTCACACTCCGGTCACGCGCACGCGCCGGGGCGCGCTCACACGCCGGTCACTGCGCGGTGGTCACAGGGAGCGGCCCATGAGTACGTCGTCGACGTACTCCCCCTGGAGCAGGAACTCCTCGGGCAGCACGCCCTCGACCTTGAACCCCTCGGACTCGTAGAGCCGACGGGCAGGGGCGTTGTGCCCGAGCACGCGCAGGGTGATGCGGCGCGCGCCGCGCCCCCGCGCCTCCTCGACCGCGGCCCGGATCAGCGCGCGGCCGACACCCTTGCCCCGCGCCTCGTCGGCCACGGCAAGGCCCTGGATCTGGCGGACGTGGGCGTTCGCGGCCAGGCGGGTCGGGGGCACGACGCGGATGTATCCGGCGATGGACCCCCCGAGTTCGGCGACGAGGAAGTCCTCCGGGACGTGGCGCTCGTCGAAGAACGGCGAGTACGGCGGCTGCGGTGCCGGCATGACGGCGTGCAGCGGGGACCAGGTGGCCCGGTCGAGGACGGCCAGCTCCTGCTCGTCTGCGGGCAGGGCGACACGTATGTACGGCGCTGACATGACGGCCACCTTAGACGCGACCGTGAAGGATGGGGGACATGGAACGTACGCGAATCGCGGTGGCCGGCGCGTCCGGTCTGATCGGCAGTGCCCTGGTGCGGTCCCTGGCCGCCGACGGGCACGAGGTGGTGCGCCTGGTCCGTCGCGCACCCCGGGAGGGGAACGAGGTCCGCTGGGACCCGGAGCGCCAGCAGGTGGACGCGGGCGGGCTGGCCGGCTGCGACGCGGTGGTCAACCTCGCGGGGGCGGGGATCGGCGACCGGCGCTGGAGCGCGGAGTACAAGCGGAGGATCCGGGACAGCCGGGTGCTGGGCACGGCGGCGCTGGCCGAGGCGGTGGCCTCGCTGGACAGCCCGCCGCGGGTGTTCGTGAGCGGCAGCGCGATGGGCATCTACGGAGACACCGGCGACCGGGTCGTGAACGAGGACGCGCCGCCGGGGGACGGTTTCCTGCCCTCCCTGTGCGAGGAGTGGGAGGAGGCGGCGGCGCCCGCGCAGGAGGCGGGCATCCGGACGGTGTTCCTGCGCACGGGGCTGGTGGTCGCGCGCGGCGGCGGCGCCTGGGCGCGGCTGTTCCCTCTGTTCAGGGCCGGTCTCGGAGGGCGCATGGGCGACGGGCGGCAGTACTGGTCGTACATCGCGCTGCACGACGAGGTCGCCGCGATCCGGCATCTCGTCGACCACGAGACGCTGTCCGGGCCGTTCAACCTGACCGCACCGCAGCCGCTGACGAACCGTGAGGTCACCAGGGCGATGGGCCGGGTACTGCACCGGCCGACGCCGTTCGCCGTGCCGGCCCCGGTGCTGCGGGCCGTACTGGGCGAGATGGCCGGGGAGGTGCTGGGCAGCATGCGGGTGGTGCCCAAGCGGCTGCTGGAGTCGGGGTTCACCTTTGCGTTCCCGGGCATCGACGATGCGATCCGTGCGGCCTGACAGGACATCAGGACGCGTACGAGATCTGTTGTGACCGCATGCGACCGGTGTGCGACCGTGCCCTGTTGATGCGCGACTGTTCCTGACCGATCACGGCCCTAACCTCGACCCGAACTCGGGTATCCCCGGAGCCAGTTGGGGGCATGACGTCTCCACCGGCCGCGCAACCACAGGAGGGGCCTCGTGCTTGAGCCCGCGTACCAGGTGGACGTCGTCATCGTGGGAGCCGGGACCGCCGGACTCTCGGCGGCCCATCGGCTCACCAGCGCAGGAGTAACGACCGCAGTCCTGGAGGCCGCCCCTTACGTGGGCGGCCGCATGTCGACCGAGAAGGTCGACGGCTTCCGGCTCGACCGCATCGGACAGCTGCTGTCCACGTCCTACCCCGAGCTCCGCCGCACCCCGGGGCTCGGCTCGCTCACCCTGCGCCGCTTCGCGCCGGGCGTCCTGCTGCATCGCGACGGACGCACGCACCGGGCGGGCGCACCGGCGGTCGGCGGGAGCGCAAGGGGCGCACTCCATGTGGTGCGCGCCCTGGCGAGCGCCCCCAGGAGTTCGGCGGCCACCACGAGCCGCACCGGTGCGCCGGTGGGCGGCGCGGTGGACCAGGCCCGGCTCGGCACGGCCCTCGGGCGGATCGCCTCCACCCCCGTCGAGCGCCTGCTGGCCCGGCCCGAACTGCCCGCCGCGCAGGCCCTCGCGGCCCGCGGGGTACCCGCCCGGACGATCGACGGCTTCCTGCGCCCGCTGCTCGCCGCGCTGCTGTGCGACCCGGAGCTGACCACGTCCAGCCGGTGCGCCGACCTGGCGCTGCACTCGTTCGCGAGCGGACGGCTGTGCGTGCCGGAGGGCGGCGCCGAGGTGCTGCCCGAGCAGCTGGCGCGCGCGCTGCCGGCCGGCACCGTGCACACCGGGGTGCGGGTCACCTCCGTGTCCACGACCTCGGTGACCACCGCCGAGCACGGGCAGATCCGCTGTCGTGCGGTACTGCTGGCGACCGACGCGCGGGCCGCGGCCGAACTGCTGCCGGGCCTGAGGGTGCCGGACTTCCATCCGGTGACGGTCGTCCACCACACCACGGACGATCCCTCGGCGGTCTTCGCGGCCGGCACCTCGCTGCTGCTCGACGCCGACCGTGGGGGGCCGGTCGCGCACACGGCGGTGCTCAGCACCGTGGACCCGAGCCGCGCGCCGGCCGGCCGGGTCCTGATCTCCTCGACGGTCCTCGGCACCCCGCCCGACGGCGTCGACACCGCCGTCCGTATCCACCTCGCCCGGCTCTACGGCACCTCGACGCGCCGCTGGGAGACGCTGGCGGTGCATCACACACCGCAGGCGGTACCGGTGATGCGCCCGCCGCACGACCTGCGCCGCCCGGTGCGCCTGCTGGCGGGCCTGTACGTCTGCGGCGACCACCGCGACACCAGCACGGTCCAGGGAGCCCTCCACTCGGCCCACCGTGCCACCGCGGCCATCCTGTCCGACCTCGGAGCGACGGGCTCACTGAACAGGTCGGACCCGGCACCGACGCTGCCGCGGGCCGCGTAGCCCGACGGACGGAACACAGCAAGGGGTCGTGCACACCCGGGGTGGACGCCGGTCCACGCCTGCACCGCCGGTCCACCCCGGCACCGCCGGTCCACGCCTGGACCGGTGGTGCCCGGGCCCGCTCAGCCCAAGGCGGCGACCCGGTCCCGGTATCCCCTCACCGGCGCCGCGTCCTTGTAGGGCTCCAGGCGCCGCTCGAAGTCCTTGACGTACTCGATCGCGCGGACCGAGCGCATCTCGGCCGCCTGGCCGGCGGCCTCCGCGGCCAGTGTGCAGGCCTGGTCGAGTTCGCCGAGGCCGAGCCGGGCGGTGGCGAGGACGACCCGGCAGAAGAGGCGGCTGCGGGCGTAGGAGGGGGCCCGGAGCTGGAGCGAGCGCTCCGCGTGCTGGGCGGCCGCGCGGAACTGCTGCAGGTCACGGTGGCAGTGCCCGAACTCGTCGGCGAGCTGCGCCTCGTCGAAGAACCGGGCCCAGTACGGCACCTCGTCCCCGGGCCGGGCCGCCTCCAGGGCGCGCTCGGCCCGCACCAGCGCCCCCGTGCACGCCCGCACCTCTCCGAGCACCCCGTGCGCGCGGGCCTCGGAGGCGTGCAGCAGTGCCTGCACCACCGGCGGCGCTCCGGTGCCGACCCCCTGCTGCGCCACCCGCGCCAGCTGCACCGCCTCGCGGCCGTGCCCGAGGTAGACGGCCTGGCGGCTCATGGTGACCAGCACGTACGAGCCGTACGCCCGGTCGCCGGCCGCCTGGGCCAGACGAAGGGCCTGCACGAAGTACCGCTGGGCGAGACCGTGGGCCGCGATGTCGTACGAGGTCCAGCCGGCGAGCCGGGTGAGGTCCGAGGCCGCCGCGAACAGCCGGCGGCCGGTCTGCTCGTCGTAGGTCCCGCGCAGCATCGGCTCGCACTCGTGCTCCAGATAGCGCACCAGGGCCTGCCGGGCGTGGCCGCCGCCGTACGCGTCGTCCAGGGTGCGGAACAGCTCGCCGACCGAGCGCAGCGCGGCGATGTCTCCCCCGGTGACCTTGTGCCCCGGGGCGCGGGAGGCGGGGCCGCGGGGCCGCAGCGGAGCCGGTACGGCCTCCGGGCGGTCCTTGAGAGCGGTGGCCCGGATCTGGGCGGGCACCCGGAGCACGGGCTCGCGGGCCACCTTGTCGTCGGCCTTGCCGATCAGCCAGTCCCGGCTGGGCACGACGAGCCCCGCCGGGGTGAAGGCGATCTTGCGCAGCTCGGCATGGCTGCCGGAGTCCTTGCGCCACAGTCCGCTGACGATGTCGACGGCCTCTTCCGGGGCGGCCGCGAACTCCAGGCCCGCGTACACCGGGGCACAGGCGTCCAGGCCGAGGTCCTGGGCGGTGAGCCGGCGGCCGAGCCGGCGTGTGAACACCTCGGCGATGAGGGCGGGCGTGGTGCCCCGGGGCTGCTGTCCGCGCAGCCAGCGGGTGACCGAGGTCTTGTCGTATCTGAGGTCCAGCCCGTGCTCCAGGCCGAGCTGGTCGACGCGACGTGCCAGACCCGCGTTGGAGAACCCCGCCTCTGCGATGAGCGCGGCGAGCTGGCGGTTGGGGGTGCGCTGCGCGGGTCGATCCGTCATCTGTGGTGCGGTCTCCTGCCTTCCGGGCCTCTGAAGTGCCGGGATTGCCTGTGAGCAGCCCTGATGGCCTCTTGGACGGCGCGAATGTAGCGGAGAGTGAGCGGGCGATCGCACAGATCGCCACTCATTCATCCGATCGTGTGAGTATTGACCGCTGGGCTGACGTGCGCCGGTCGGACGTACAGTGGCGTGGGCGCAGTACAGGCCTGACATCGGTTCGCTGAGGGAGGCGCTTGCCGTGAGTGAGTTGCGGTTCGTCCGCATGGGGTTCGGTGCGGATGCCGTCGATTACCAGGAGGCGTGGGACGAGCAGCGCCGGGTGCACGCGGCCCGGTTCGCCGACGAGGTCCCCGACACCGTGATCCTCCTGGAGCACCCCCCGGTGTACACGGCGGGCCGGCGCACCGAGGACAGCGAGCGTCCGCTGGACGGCACCCCGGTCGTCGACGTGGACCGCGGCGGCAAGATCACCTGGCACGGCCCCGGCCAGCTGGTGGGCTACCCGATCCAGAAGCTGCCCCGCCCGGTGGACGTCGTCGCCCATGTGCGCCGCCTCGAGGACGCGCTCATCCGCACCTGCGCCGAGTTCGGCGTGGAGACCACCCGGGTCGAGGGCCGCAGCGGCGTGTGGGTGCTCGGCGACCCGGTCGAGCAGCGGCCGGCGCTCGGCGGGCTCTCCCTCGACTTCGACCCCCGGCTGAACGACGAGGAGTTCGACGCCCGCCTCAACGGCCCGGAGTACGCCCCCTCCAACGCCGGGCAGCGCCGCGAGGACCGCAAGATCGCCGCGATCGGCATCCGTGTCGCCAAGGGCGTCACGATGCACGGCTTCTCCTTCAACGTGAACCCGGACAACCGCTGGTTCGACCGGATCATCCCGTGCGGGATCCGCGACGCGGGCGTGGCCTCCCTCGCAGGCGAGCTGGGCCGCGACATCACCATCGCCGAGGTCCTGCCGGTGGTCGAGCGGCATCTGCGGGACGTCCTGGAGAACGCGGAGCTGAAGCCGCGCGTGATCGAGACGACACCGGCATAGGACCAGCGGGACGACACCGGCATAAAAACAGCCGGTCCGGCGTTGGGGGCCGAAGGCCGGGGTGGGGGCCGGGCAGCAGCAGCCAGCGATGCCGGCACCGACAGCAAGGCCAGCACCGAAGCCGGCCACCAAATCAACGGGCGTACCCTGAAGAACGCCGAAGAATCAATCGCTAGGGAGCCGGTCGTGTCCGCAGTCGCACCCGACGGACGCAAGATGCTGCGCCTGGAGGTCCGCAACAGCCAGACCCCCATCGAGCGCAAGCCCGAGTGGATCAAGACCCGGGCGAAAATGGGCCCCGAGTACACGAAGATGCAGAACCTCGTGAAGAGCGAGGGCCTGCACACGGTCTGCCAGGAAGCCGGCTGCCCGAACATCTACGAGTGCTGGGAGGACCGCGAGGCGACCTTCCTCATCGGCGGCGACCAGTGCACCCGGCGCTGCGACTTCTGCCAGATCGACACCGGCAAGCCCGAGGCCCTGGACCGCGACGAGCCGCGTCGCGTCGGCGAGTCCGTGGTGACGATGGACCTGAACTACGCCACCATCACCGGCGTCGCCCGCGACGACCTGGAGGACGGCGGCGCCTGGCTGTACGCCGAGACCGTGCGCCAGATCCACCAGCAGACCGCCGGGCGCGAGGGCGGCCGCACGAAGGTGGAGCTGCTGGCTCCCGACTTCAACGCGGTCCCGGAGCAGCTCGCCGAGGTCTTCTCCTCGCGGCCCGAGGTCTTCGCGCACAACGTCGAGACGGTGCCCCGGATCTTCAAGCGGATCCGCCCCGGCTTCCGCTACGAGCGCTCGCTGAAGGTCATCACCGAGGCCCGCGACTACGGCCTGGTCACCAAGTCCAACCTGATCCTCGGCATGGGCGAGACCCGCGAGGAGATCAGCGAGGCGCTCCGGCAGCTGCACGAGGCGGGCTGCGAGCTGATCACCATCACCCAGTACCTGCGCCCCTCCCTGCGCCACCACCCGGTGGAGCGCTGGGTCAAGCCGCAGGAGTTCGTGGAGCTGAAGGAGGAGGCCGAGCAGATCGGCTTCTCCGGCGTGATGTCCGGCCCGCTGGTGCGGTCCTCGTACCGCGCCGGGCGCCTGTACCGGATGGCGATCGAACAGCGCGAGTCGGCGGCTGGACAGCAGGACGGTTCCCACATCGCCGCCCAGGCGGTGTGAACAGCGCGTGTGAATTCACGCACAAGTAATTACCGGCCAGTAAGGCCGAGTTGACGCGGTCCTGACCGTCCTCGCTGATGAGGACGACCGTCAGGGCCGCGTCAGTGTTTCGGTGCTCTGTATCAAGGCTTCATTGGTGTTTGACCGGTCGGTCACGCCCTGGTAACACCAATCAGTGACTCTGGTATCACACCACGTACACCCGGACCGAGGGGGGACCTCGATCATGCAGGCCGCGCCCGTACGCGCCACCGCCATCCCGTCCTTCACCGACGCGCTCCGCGCCGTGGAGTCCCTGCTCATGAGCGGGGGCCAGCGCACCGCCCGCCGCAACGCCTGGACCTCCGTACTGGAGGACCGCCGCCGCGCCAAGGACAGGGTCGAGGCGCAGCGTGTCCTGGAGCGGGCCGCCACCCGTTCCTGACCCCCTCCCCCCACCGGGCACTGCCGTCGTGGGCACTCCCGGGGCCACGTAGACTTCGTGGCATGGCGAGGAAGGAACCCGCGGCGGACGCCGCGAACGCAGGGCGACTGAAGCAGATCGCTCTCACGTACAAGATGACCCGCAAGGCCGACAAGACGATCGGTCTTGTCCTCGGGGCCGTCGGCATCGGCACCCTCGGCGTGTTCCTCGCGATCGGCTTCCTGATCGGCCACCCGGTCTATCTCGGCATCCTGGGCCTGTTCCTGGGCCTTCTCGCGACGGCGATCGTGTTCGGGCGCCGGGCCGAGCGTGCCGCCTTCGGGCAGATGGACGGCCAGCCGGGCGCCGCAGCGGCCGTTCTGGACAACGTCGGCCGGGGCTGGACGACGACTCCCGCGGTGGCGATGAACCGCAGCCAGGACGTGGTGCACCGGGCCGTCGGCAAGGCCGGCATCGTGCTGGTCGCGGAGGGCAATCCGAACCGGGTGAAGACCCTGCTGGCCGCCGAGAAGAAGAAGATGAACCGCATCGTGGCGGACGTGCCCGTGCACGACGTGATCGTCGGCACCGGCGAGGGCCAGGTCGAGCTGAAGAAGCTGCGCACGACCCTGCTGAAGTTCCCACGCGTGCTCACCGGCCCCCAGGTGACCTCCACCAACGACCGGCTGCGCGCCATGGGCGACATGATGAGCAACATGCCGCTGCCGAAGGGCCCGATGCCCAAGGGCATGCGGATGCCGAAGGGCGGCCCGAAGGCGCGCTGACCGCCGCCGCTCTCCTTCTCACACGGGCCGGCCCCGGAACCTCAGGGTTCCGGGGCCGGCCCGTGTCGTCGGCGAAGGGGCGGGGATCAGGCGCGTACCTCGACGGTCTTCGCGATCCGGTCGTGCAGGCCGCGGCCGTCCCGGTCCCAGATCAGCGCGGGGATCGCGAGGCACAGCAGCACGGTGCGCAGCAGGGAGCGCAACGGGTTGACCGTGCCGGTCTGCAGGGCCACGACCCGGATGCCGAACAGGCGCTTGCCCGGGGTGAAGCCGATCGTGCCGACCGTCAGGGCGCTCATCACGAAGAAGACGAGCAGCGCCCAGTTGCTGGTGGCCGGGCTGTTGCCGTGCGTGATCAGGCCGTATGCGATCAAGACGCACAGACCCCAGTCCACGGCGAGCGCCCCGAGCCGCCTGCCGGGCCGGGCGATCGAGTTCGGTCCCTCCTCGGGGAGGCCGAGCTGCTCACCCCGGTATCCGAAGTCGGCCCCGGCTTCTTCCATGGCCGCGCGCGGCCCGGACAGCCACGATCCGATTGCTTGCCTGTTGTCCACCCGACCACGGTACTGCGCCCGGATCCGGACACAGCGCGGAGGGGTGTGTCGGGGCTACGGTGGAACCGTGGCCGGTTAACTTCTGCGAAACAAACGGGTCACGCCCGAGAAATCACCCGTCCCTAGGGTCGAGACCAGCGTGTGCCACCGCACTGGCCGCACGAACGATCTACCACCCCGGCGAGGACGGTCGGGAGTAGGAGGAGCTGGATGTTCCAGAACGCCGACGAGGCCAAGAAGTTCATCGCGGACGAGGACGTCAAGTTCGTCGACGTCCGCTTCTGCGACCTGCCGGGCGTCATGCAGCACTTCACGGTGCCCGTTGAGGCGTTCGACCCGGACGAGGAGCTGGCCTTCGACGGGTCGTCGATCCGCGGGTTCCAGGCCATCCACGAGTCCGACATGGCGCTGCGCGCCGACCTGTCCACGTCCCGGGTGGACCCGTTCCGCCGGGACAAGACCCTCAACATCAACTTCTTCATCCACGACCCGATCACGGGCGAGCAGTACTCCCGTGACCCGCGCAACGTGGCCAAGAAGGCCGAGGCCTACCTCGCCTCGACCGGTATCGCGGACACCGCCTACTTCGGTCCCGAGGCCGAGTTCTACGTCTTCGACTCCGTCCGCTTCGCGACCAGCGCGAACGAGTCCTTCTACCACATCGACTCCGAGGCGGGTGCCTGGAACACCGGCGCCCTGGAGGACAACCGTGGTTACAAGGTCCGCTACAAGGGCGGCTACTTCCCGGTCCCGCCGGTCGACCACTTCGCCGACCTGCGCGCCGAGATCTCCCTGGAGCTGGAGAAGAACGGCCTGAAGGTCGAGCGCCAGCACCACGAGGTGGGCACCGCCGGCCAGGCGGAGATCAACTACAAGTTCAACACGCTGCTCGCCGCCGCCGACGACCTCCAGCTCTTCAAGTACATCGTGAAGAACGTCGCCTGGCGCAACGGCAAGACCGCGACCTTCATGCCGAAGCCGATCTTCGGTGACAACGGCTCGGGCATGCACGTGCACCAGTCGCTGTGGAGCAACGGCGACCCGCTGTTCTACGACGAGGCCGGCTACGCGGGCCTGTCGGACATGGCCCGCTACTACATCGGCGGCATCCTCAGGCACGCCCCGTCGCTGCTGGCCTTCACCAACCCGACGGTGAACTCGTACCACCGTCTGGTGCCGGGCTTCGAGGCGCCGATCAACCTGGTGTACTCGCAGCGCAACCGCTCCGCGGCCATGCGTATCCCGATCACGGGCTCCAACCCGAAGGCCAAGCGCGTCGAGTTCCGCGCCCCGGACTCCTCCGGCAACCCGTACCTGGCCTTCTCCGCCCTGCTCCTCGCGGGCCTGGACGGCATCAAGAACAAGATCGAGCCGGCCGAGCCGATCGACAAGGACCTCTACGAGCTGGCTCCCGAGGAGCACGCCAACGTGGCCCAGGTCCCGACCTCGCTGCCGGCCGTCCTCGACTCCCTGGAGGCCGACCACGAGTTCCTCCTCCAGGGCGACGTGTTCACGCCGGACCTGATCGAGACGTGGATCGACTTCAAGCGCACGAACGAGATCGCCCCGCTGCAGCTGCGCCCGCACCCGCACGAGTTCGAGCTGTACTTCGACGTGTGATATCGCCCCAGGTCAGAGCTGGCAACCGCTCCCCTGGGCCGTCTGTGGGCCGTCGGCCGGCTCTCCCAGCACGGGAGAGCCGGCCGGCGGCTTTTCGGGCCCCGGGCTCACCGACAAGGCCTTGAGGATCCCCGGAACGGGCACGGTTGCCTTGTGCAGGCCGTGGTCGATGCGCCTTGGGCTGTCTCGCTTTCGCCGGCCGACACCGAGGGCCGTCACCCGGAGCATCTCCGGGTGACGGCCCTCGACCGTGTTGCGGGGTGGGGCCGGGCCCGTCAGCTCACGACCACCACCACGACGGGGGAGTTGTTGTAGCCGTAGCCGTTGCCGTAGCCGAAGCCGTTGTTGAAGAAGCCGTAGCCGTTGCCGAAGCCGAAGCCGTTGCCGAAGCCGTAGCAGTTTCCGAACCCGCCGTTGAAGCAGCCACGGTTGGTGGAAACCTGGGTCGGCGTTGCTGCCGACGCGGTGCCGGCGGTGCCGATCGCCACTCCGCTTGCCATCAGAACGCCGATGGCGGACGCGGCGGCAAGACGCCTCGCGCGATGTGCATTCATGGAACTGCCCTCCTTCCACCCCCTCGTGCGGTCGTGTTCGAGGCACGAGACGGATGGCCACGAGCCCGGATTCTGGGTCCGGCGTGGTCGTAGGTGTCGCCGCCCGGGTAGAGGAAACAGGGCTCTCGGTCCCCTGCGGAACGGGGATTGCGCACGTCCGGCGCACCCTGTGGCGCGGCTCTCATCTGTAGATGCTAGCCGTCCGGCGACCACCCAGCATCCTGACGAGATCGACCGGGAATCAGCGGGCCGCCCGTGCAACCTTCCGCGCTTCCCATGATTCCTACTCTCGGGGGATCATCCTCCTGGTTCTGTCCGACGAGAGAGGTTGAACGGGGATGAGCGAACAGGACGACTGGGAACGCGAGTTTGATCACAAGTGGGCGAATTCGGCCGAGCACAAGGAGCCCTCGGCCCGCGCCCGGATGCTCGCCGCCCGCTGGAAGGACAGTCCGCCGGACCCGGCGCCGTTCCGCGCCGACCCGGAGCCGGCGACGCCGCGACGCTCGTCGTGGGTCTCCACGGTCATCGTGCTCGGCTGTGTGGCCGCGGTGATCGTCCTGCTCGGGTACGCGCAGATGCGCTCCCCGTATTAGGGGACACCGGGTGCAGGGGGAGGTCGGGAGCGGGGCAAGGGCGGGCCGCTCGGCGGCTGGCCGACGGTGCCGGGCTGCCAGAGGTCCTCGACACCGGCGACCCGGCCGCCTGGCCGGCGCTGGACGAGGGGGTGTGGGCCGAGGAGCTTTCCTTCCCGCCGTACGTCGTGCCCGCCCGGGAAGGGGCGGACGGCGGGCGCTCGGCGGGCGCCGTACTGCGCGGTGACGGACCGCTCACCGAGGGACATCTAGCGCTCACCCTGTGTCACCGCGACGGCCGGATCCGGCACCGGGCGCTGGGGCGGGTCGCCGGGCTCCCGACGCTTCTTCCACTGGTCGCCGTTCGGTGCACCGACTGGGCACAGCCGGTGCGCGAGCGGGCCAGGAAGCGGCTCGCCGAGGCCCTGGCCGCCTTGGCAGCCCTGGCAGCCCTGGCAGCCCTGGCAGCCCTGGCGGAGAAGAACGCGGAGAAGGACGCGGAGGAGGTGCTGGAGGCGCTGCGCCGGGGCCCGGAATCGCATGGCCGAGCCCTCCTGTGCCGCATGAGCCGGGGCGCGCCGAAGCCGCCTCGGCCGGGTCCCGGACGCGCGGGAAGTCTTTTGCTGCCCCTAGGTCTGTACGCGACCTCCTCATGACGATCCGCAGGTGCACACTGGACAGCGGGACGAGTGCGTGACTGCGGGGTGGTGCAGATGCAGAGCCGCTTCAGAAGCGATCGGCGCCTGACCGTGCGAATGACGGTGACGCTGTTCCTGCTCGGGCTGCTGTACGTGGCGTTCATCGCCGCGTTGATCGTGTTGCTCAAGTCCTGGCTGCTGGTCGTCGTCCTGGTGGGCGCGATGTTCGTGGCACAGTTCTGGTTCTCCGACCGGATCGCGATGTTCGCCATGCACGGGCGGGTCGTGGAGCGGGAGGAGTATCCCGGGCTGCACGCGGTCGTCGACCGGCTGTGCGCGATCGCGGACATGCCCAAGCCGGTGGTGGCCGTGTCCGAGATGGACATGCCGAACGCGTTCGCGACCGGGCGCAATCCCGACCACGCGGTCGTCTGCGTGACCACGGGGCTGCTGCGGCGGCTGGAGCCCGCCGAGCTGGAGGGCGTGCTCGCGCACGAGCTGTCGCACGTGGCGCACAAGGACGTCGCGGTGATCACGATCGCGTCGTTCCTCGGCGTGATCGCGGGCCTCATCGTGCGGTTCGCCTTCTACTCGCAGCTCTTCGGCGGAGGCCGCAGGGACCAGAACACCGCCGCCGTCTTCGCCGTCGTGATGGCGGTCTCGGCAGCCGTGTACGCGATCAGCTTCCTGCTGATCAGAGCCCTGTCCCGGTACCGGGAGCTGGCGGCCGACCGGGCTGCCGCGCATCTGACCGGCCGGCCCTCGGCCCTGGCTTCGGCGCTCACCAAGGTCTCCGGGGACATCGCCCGGATCCCGACCAAGGACCTGCGCACGGCCCAGGCCTTCAACGCGTTCTACTTCACCCCGGCGACCGGGAAGGAGCCCGGCATCGAGCGCTTCTTCTCCACCCATCCGCCCCTGGAGCAGCGCCTGGAGCAGCTGGGCCGGATCTCCGGGGAACTCGGCGAGGCGGCCACGCCGGACAAGACGGGCTGATCGGACGATGGCGGACGGGGAGCCGAGTGCGGTACCCATGACCTACGGGAAACCGAGCGCGGTACCGATGGCCGACCGGAAGCCGAACACGGTTCCCCCGGCCGACGGGAAGACGAGCGCGGTACCGGTGACCGACGGGACGCCGAGTGCGGCACTGCGGAAGGCGGGCTGAACCTTGGGGCTGCTGGACATCCTGCTGGGCCGTACGAAGCCCGTCGCGCCCGACCTCGACCAGCTGTTCGCGCTGCCGTCGGCGGCCGTGACACTTGAGGCGGCGGCCGGGTTCACGCCGACCGGCAGCGGCGCGGTGTGCTTCGCCACGGTCGAGGGCGCGGCCTTCGAGCAGACCCACCGGGAGGTCCAGGCGCTGCTCGACGCGGACGCCGACCGCGCCGGTCCCCCGGTGGAACTGCGCCAGGACGACTACGGCTACTCCTGGCTGGTCTCGCGGCGGCAACCCGACCAGCTGCCCCAGCTGGTCAACGATCTGCACGCGGTGAACAGCTCGATGGAGGTCAACGGTTTCGGCCCGCAGCTGCTGTGCTCCCTGGCCGCGTTCGCGGACGACACCGGCCGCCGGCTGGCCCTCGTCTACCTCTACAAACGCGGCACCTTCTATCCCTTCGCACCGCTGCCCGGCGGCGCCGAACACCGGGACAACGCGCTGGAGTTGCAGGTGAAGGCGACCCTCGCGAGCGACCTCCGGATCGAGCAGGACCTGAGCCGCTGGTTCCCGGTGTGGGGCGCCCCCGGCCTGTGACCGACGGCGCCCCACGGGCTCACCCCTGCTTCTCCCGCTCCTGACGCCGGGCCTCAAAGGGGCGCTCGCGGCGGTAGCGGCGCTCCCACTTGGCCTGGCGGTCACGGCGCTCGCGGTACGCCCGGTAGGAGTCGGGCTGCGGCCCCGGGGCGGCCGGCGGGGCCGCGCCGTGAGAGCCCCGGCCGTGCTTCACGTACAGATGGATCAGGACGGCGGCGACGAGCCACCAGAAGTGGTTTCCGAATCCGAGAATCACCAGGACGACGGTCCCGGTGACGACGATGCCACCCATGACAGACCTCCGCGGGGTGAGTGTGGCGTGCGTGTGAGAAGGGGGACGTGTCGGCTTCGCGACGTTTGTTCAGCGTAGGGAGACCGCTACCGCGGGTGCACCTGGTTTTCCGTGTGGCCCGGCGGTTGTGAGTCAATGACTCGTATGAGTGAACTCCCCGGATTCTCTTGCGAGTACGACACCCTGACGTACACGTACGACGGTGAGCGGCTGAGCGCGGTGAGCGCGGGCCCGCCGGGACGGGCGACCGTCGTCCTTCTGCACGGGGCCGGCACGGGCAGCAAGGAGCGGCTGCTGCCGCTGCTCGCCGAGTTCGCCGCGCACGGCTGCCTCGCCCTGGCCTTCGACTTCTCCGGGCACGGGGAAAGCACCGGGGAACTGTCGGAGTTGAGCCTGCGCCGCCGTTTCGAGCAGGCCGTGGCGGTGATCGGCGGTCTGGCCCCGGCCCGTGATCCTCTGGTCCTGGTGGGTTTCAGCATGAGCGGGCAGACGGTGGCGGACCTCATCCGCCACTACGGGCAGCGGGTGGCGGCCGTGGGCCTGTGCGCGCCCGCCGTGTACACGCCCGAGGCCTGGGACGTGCCCTTCGGCGACGGCCGGGGCCGGTTCAGCGAGATCATCCGTACTCCGGGCAGCTGGCGCGCCTCGCCCGCCCTGGAGGTGCTGCGGGCCTACGAGGGGCGGTCGGTGCTGGCCGTGCCGGGCAGCGACGCGGTCATCCCGGCCGAGGTGACCGAGGCCGTGCAGGACGCACTGTCGGCCCGCTCCCAGTACACCCGCTTCGAACTCCCGCACGCCGAGCACCGGTTGGGCCTGTGGTTCGGCGACCACGCCGAGGACCGCGGCAGATTCGCCGCCGCCCTGCTGAGCGGTCTCGACGAGCGGGGCTGGGCGGCGACGCACAGCTGGGTGATCGGGCAGCTGCCGCACGGCCGTACGGTCGCCGACGCGCAGCGGCTCACGGGCGGCTGGTCGGCTCAGATGCGCGGGCTCACCCTGGACGACGGGCAGGAGCTGGTGCTGCGCACCTTCGTACGGCCCTTCTTCCGGCGCCACGCCGCGGGCCTGCTGTCCCGGGAGGCGTCCGTTCTCGGCCTGCTCGCCGGGCAGGAGGGCATCCCCGCACCGGCGCTGGTCGCCGTGGACGCCGCCGGCGAACACTGCGACCATCCCAGCCTGCTGATGACGCGGCTGCCGGGCCTGGTGCGGGTGGACCAGGAGGACGAGGCGGCCATGGACCGGCGGCTGGACCTGCTCGCCGCCCAGCTGGTCCGTATCCACGCGGTCGTCCCCCGGGAGCGTCCGCGCACCTATGAGGCCTGGACGGGCCCGGACCGGCTCGACACCCCGGACGGTGCGCCGTGGGCCCGGGCGGCGGACGCGATCCGCCGGGACCCGCCGCCGTACCGGGGGCGCTTCCTGCACCGGGACTTCCACCCGGGGAACGTGCTGTTCACCGGGGCGGGGGCGGGGCTGCGGGTGACCGGGGTCGTCGACTGGGTGGAGACCTCGTGGGGCCCCGCCGACCTCGACGTGGCCCACTGCTCCACGGCGCTCGCCCTGCTCCACGGCCCCGCGCAGGGGCTCGCCTTCCGGGACCGGTACGAGGCACAGGGCGGCTCCGGTCTGGCCCACGGCCGCGACCACCTGTACTGGCGGCTGCTCGACACCCTGGCCTACGTCCCCGACGCCGAGAAGCTGGCCCGGCCCTGGCGCGAGCTGGGCCGTACGGACCTGACGCCACAGGTGCTGGCCGAGCGGGTGGAGGCGTACGTGGGCGGGCTCCTGGAGCGGTACGGCTGAGGCGTCGGCCTGAGGCGTCGGCCCGGACCCGGCGGCCGGCCCCGGCCGACCTTCGTTCCCGTCCCCGCGGTCGATCCGGGCCGGAAAGCCGGGCGGGCGCGGGCGCGCCCCGCTGACGTCCCGGTGTCACACCCGCGGCTCCGCGCCGTCACACCCCCGGCTCCGCCGTCACCGTGCCTGCCGCGATGGCCGCGCCGAGGGTGCGGTGGTCGGCGGCGGTCCGGTCCGCGTAGGCGAGCGCGAAGTCGGCGACGGCGCGGTCGAAGGTGTCGGCGGCGCCGAGGTAGGCGGCTATGGCGATGCGGTACCCGGTGGCGGCCGCGTGGGCCGCGGCCCGCGCCTGGGAGGTGCTGTGCCCGTTCTCCCGGGCGGCCGTGGCCACACTGGCCGCGAGCCGTTTGACGTCCCAAGTCCGCACGTGCCGACCGGCGCATGCGGGCGGGGGCGAACGGTGAAGGGGCCGGTTGTCAGTGGCATCGGCGACCATGTGGGAAGAACATCGCGGGCGGGACGCGGAGGTCGGCATGGGCGACGGGCGGCGGCACATCGGTACGGCTCAGCGGCGGGCGCGGCTCGCCCTGCGGCACCGTCTCGCGGGTACGGCGCGGGCGGCGGCGCCCGAGGAGGTGGCCGCCGCCCTGGTGGCGCTGCACGGTACGGACCCGGCGACGGTGCACCTGGCGGTGGCGGCGCGGCTGGCCGACCCGGCGAAGGCGGTCCCGGAGACGGAACGGGCCCTGTACGAGGACCGCACGCTCGTCCGCATGCACGGCATGCGGCACACGGTGTTCGTGTTCCCCACGGAGCTGACGGCGGTCGTGCACGCCTCGACCGGCCTCACGGTGGCCGCGCGGGAACGGGCCTCGCTCGTCAAGGACATGGCCCGGGCGGGCGCCCCGGACGCGGCCTGGCTGGAGGAGGTCGAGGAGGCCACGCTGGCCGCGCTGGCCAGGCGCGGCCAGGCGACGGCGGCGGAGCTGGCGGCGGACGAGCCGCGCCTGCGCGAGCAGTTCGTGTACGCGGCCGGGAAGAGCTACGAGGGCGTCCACACGGTCTCCTCGCGCCTGCTGCGCGTCCTCGGCGTCGAGGGCAAGGTGGTCCGCGGCCGCCCCCTCGGGTCCTGGACGTCGAGCCAGTTCCGCTGGGCACCGGCACCGGAGCACCCGGAACTGGACGCGGCCCGGGCGCAGGCGGACCTGCTGGGCCGCTGGCTGAGAGCGTGCGGTCCGGCGACGGAGGCGGACCTGAAGTGGTGGACGGGCTGGCGCGTGACGGAGGTCCGGCGGGCCCTTTCGGCCATCGGCGCGCAGGAGGTGACCCTGGAGGAGGGGACGGGCTATGTCGCCGACGGCGACACGGATCCGGTCGAGGCCCCCGCGGAGCCCTGGGCGGCGCTGCTCCCCGGCCTCGATCCGACGGCCATGGCCTGGCAGCAACGGGACTGGTATCTGGCACCGGAACTGCGTGCGGACCTCTTCGACCGCAGCGGCAACGTGGGGCCGACGGTGTGGTGGAACGGCCGGGTGGTGGGCGGCTGGGGCCAGCGCGCGGACGGCGAGATCGTCTGGCGGATCACCGAGGAGGGCGCCCGGCGCGAGGCCGGGGCGGCGGTCGCCGCTCAGGCGGAGCGACTGCAGGGGTGGCTGGGGACCACGAAGGTCACGCCGCGCTTCCGGACTCCGCTGGAGCGGGAGTTGACGGCGTGACGCGCCGGGTGCCCCGCATCGGCGCGGGGCACCCGGCACCGGACTCACCGGCTGTAACGCATGAACGCACGCACCATGTGGCACGTCGTGTCCGACGGCGGGTGCACACCGAGTTCCTCCGCCGTGCTGCGGATGGTCTCGTTGCGGGCCTGGTTCGGCACGTAGATCCCGGAGTCGAGCAGGGCTATGGCGAGGCGCATGGCCTTCAGACGCCGGTTGTGCGTGACGTACCACTCGCGCGGCCGCCCGGCGGGCAGCGGACGCTTCGCCGCCGGCGCATAGGGCGAGTCGAGCCGAACGGAGCGCTTGGCGGTGGACTGGGTGGGCAACGGCTTGGGCTTCAGAGCGGCAGCGGGCACTGGCATCCTCCTGTCGCGGTCGGGCACCCACCGGAACTCCCGGTGAGCCCCTCGAACACTGCCTCTATTCTACCGGTCGGCACTGACATCGAGGGAGTCCGCACAGTCGAGGAAACATCCAGGTGGGACCGTGATTTGACGTCCTGTCACGGTAGATCCGGATGAGGTCCGTGGGGCGGCGAAAAATTCGAACAAGGAACGCCGGCCAGCACGGCCGGACCGGTCGTCGCCGTTGGCCGCAGCCGGGGCCGCCCCTCGTGCGCGCGTGGGCCGGGGCACGGAGCGCCGCTCGCCGTGGGACCCACCCGCGACACCGGCGCGGGGCCGTTCTCGCATACCGTGGACCCCATGGAAATCTGGATCAATCCGGCCTGCTCCAAGTGCCGCAGCGCGATCGGCCTGCTCGACGCCGAGGGGGCCGACTACACCGTCCGCCGCTATCTGGAGGACGTGCCGAGCGAGGACGAGATCAGGGCCGTGCTCGCACGGCTCGGTCTTGAGCCGTGGGACATCACCCGCACCCAGGAGTCCGCGGCCAAGGAGCTGGGGCTCAAGGAGTGGGACCGGGACGAGGCCTCGCGGGACCGGTGGATCAAGGCGCTCGCCGGGCATCCCCGGCTCATCCAGCGCCCGATCATCACCGCGGACGACGGGACCGCCCTGGTGGCCCGCACCGACGATGCCGTACAGGAGGCACTCTCCCGGAGCAAGGACTGACGGCACTCAACTCCACTGTGACGCAGGTTACTTCAGTAACTTCTGCAACCGCTGAGTAACCCCGTTCGGCATCTCGTACATAGCGGCGTACGCTCCCCTACCTCTTCAGGAGGCGCGTTATGTCGCGCAGGAGAACTTTCAGCACCAAGAAGAAGCTCGCGCTGCTCGTCAGTGCCGCCGCGGTGGCGGGCGGCGGGGCCTTCGCCCTCGCGTCCACCTCGAACGCCGCGAGCCCGCAGAACGCCAGGACGCTGTCCGCCGGGAACTCGAACGTCTGCCAGGGGCTGGCCACGGCCCACGGCAACAACGACAAGTTCATCGCGGACCAGAAGGCACATCCGGACGCCCAGTCGGCGGCCCGGATCGCCAACCGCGAGGCGGTCCTCAAGCAGATCGAGGTCCAGCAGAAGGCGGCCGGGTGCACGGTTGGGGAGTCGGCTCAGGACTCCCAGGCGGCGCAGAACGGCAACGGCCAGCAGGCCGGTCAGCAGGGCAACGGCCAGCAGGCGGGCCAGCAGGGCAAGGGCCAGCAGGCCGGTCAGCAGGGCAACGGCCAGCAGGGGGCGCAGAACGGTGCCGCGGGCGCCAACGGCGGCGGCGCCGCCGCGGCCTCCGGGCAGCAGGTGTGCAAGGGCTCGACCGTCACGCTGTCGGGCGAGGCCGGTGCCCCGGCCGCTTCCAGCGGCACGTTCCCGGCGGGGACGACCCTGAAGGTCACCAACCTGGACAACAACAAGTCCACGACGGTGAAGGTCACTTCACCCTCCGGCAGCTGTGTCCTGCTCAACAACGCGGCCTTCGAACAGGTCCGGGAGCCGGGCAAGTTCCTCATCCGCCACGCGGTGATCGAGAAGGTGGGGTGAGGCTCAGGAGTCCGACAGGAAGGCGGTGAGGCGGCGGGCCAGGTCGGCAGATGCCGCCTGCGGCAGCGCGTGGTGCGAGACGTCCGGCAGTACGCCGGTCTCCACGCGCGGCAGCACCGCGGCGGCCCGGGCCGCCACCTCACGAGGGTCATGGGTCCTGCTGTTCGCGGCCACGAGCAGCAGGACCGGCACACCGAGGGCGCGCAGCGCCTCCGGTGCCGGGCGCGGGCCCGTCACCGGCTTTGCGGACGGAAATCCCGCGGCCGCCTCCTGGAGGGCGAGCCAGTCGGGGTGCCGGGCGGCCTCCCCCGCGCTCGGCCTCTCCCCCGGCCCGGGCTTCGCTCCGGCGGGGTGCCCCCCATGAGTGCGAGGAACCCCCGCCCCGGTCTCCCACTCCAGGAAGGCGCGGACCCGTCGGGGCGAGGGCCGCAGCAGCATCGGCAGGGCACGGAGCAGGTACGCCGCCCGGTATCCGGCGAAGCACTGGGTCGGGTCCAGGAGGAACAGGCGGCGCACCCGGGCAGGTGCGCGCAGCGCGTAGTGCAGGGCGATCCAGGCGCCGTAGGAGTGTCCCCCCAGGTCGGCATCGGTCGCGCCGAGGCCGTCCAGGAGGGCGTCGAGCCAGGCGGCCAGGTCGGCGACCGTGCGGGGGTGGCGGTCGGCGGCCGGGCCGCCGAGGCCGGGGGCGCCGATCAGGTCGGCGGC
Source organism: Streptomyces sp. NPDC007971 (assembly GCF_042958635.1). Classification (NCBI taxonomy): domain Bacteria; kingdom Bacillati; phylum Actinomycetota; class Actinomycetes; order Kitasatosporales; family Streptomycetaceae; genus Streptomyces; species Streptomyces sp. NPDC007971. The sequence continues at coordinate 3,522 of NZ_JBIBJK010000035.1, read as the reverse complement.
GTAGACGCGGCGGATGCGGGCCAGTTCCGCGGCCTGGGCGTACCAGGACACGGAGGTCGCTCCGCCGCCGCCCGGCAGCAGGAGGAGCGGGGGTGCGTCCCGTGGGCCGCAGGCGTTGACCCGGGTGTCACCGAAGGGCGTGGCGAGCGTCAGCGCCTCACGGTCCGCCGGCCATGCCGCCAGCACCTTGTCGTAGGCGACGCGGAAGGCGCCGGCGTCGTACCCGCTCGTTCCCGGCACGGAGAACCCCCTATTATCTCGCTCAGCAAGATACTCGTTCGGCGAGATGATACGCCCGGAGGACCCGCATGCCGAGCCCGCCAAGCCCCGACCCTGCGCCCGGGATGGAGATCGTCCACCTGCTGCGTGCCGTCACCGTCGAACTCGGCCTGCACAGCGCCCGGTTCGCGCAGCAGAACGGCATGCACCCCACGGACGTCAGGGCGCTGATCGCGCTCATGGACGCACGGCGCGCGGGCGGGGAGACGACGGCCGGACACCTCGGGTCCGCACTCGGGCTCAACTCCGCGGGGACCACCGCGCTCGTCGACCGGCTGGAGAAGGCCGGGCAGGTGCGCCGGGTGCGCTCCGGGCAGGACCGGCGCCGGGTCGTGATCGAGGTCGAGGAGCGCGCGGTCGAGCTGGGCCAGGCGTTCTTCGGGCCGCTGATCGAACGGTCCGTGGAACTGCTGCGTGCATACGACGAGGGACAGCTGGCGGCGATCCGGGGGTTCCTGGGCGGGGTGCGCGAGGCCGCCGCCGAGGGGCGCGCATGAGTCCCGCGCCGGGCCGCGACCGCCCCCATACCTCACCGGCCCCTGCCTCACCATGTGAGCCGCGGCACACAAACGCCAGGTAACACGGGGTTCACATTCGAGCAATGACCGGGAAATCGCCTGTTGACAGGCTGCCGGGCAGATCGACGCGGCGCCCCGGTGCCGCAGCACCGCAGCACCCGCACCGAGTGCGCCCGACCCACCCCCGAAGGATGTGGCCCCGTGGCCTTCAAGGCTGAGTACATCTGGATCGACGGCACCGCGCCGACGGCCAAGCTCCGTTCGAAGACGAAGATCATCACGGGTTCCTCCGCCGGTCTCGACACGCTGCCGATCTGGGGCTTCGACGGGTCCTCCACCAACCAGGCCGAGGGGCACTCCTCGGACTGCGTGCTCAAGCCGGTCTTCACCTGCCCGGACCCGATCCGCGGCGGCGACGACATCCTGGTGCTGTGCGAGGTCCTGGACACGGACATGGCCCCGCACCCGTCCAACACCCGTGCCGCGCTGGCCGAGGTCGCCGAGCGGTTCGGCGCGCAGGAGCCGATCTTCGGCATCGAGCAGGAGTACACCTTCTTCGACGGCGCCCGTCCGCTGGGCTTCCCCGAGGGCGGCTTCCCGGCCCCCCAGGGCGGCTACTACTGCGGTGTCGGCGCCGACGAGATCTTCGGCCGCGAGATCGTCGAGGCCCACCTGGAGAACTGCCTGAAGGCCGGTCTCGGCATCTCCGGCATCAACGCCGAGGTCATGCCCGGCCAGTGGGAGTTCCAGGTCGGCCCGCTCGCCCCGCTGGAGGTCTCCGACCAGCTGTGGGTGGCCCGCTGGCTGCTGTACCGCACCGCCGAGGACTTCGGCGTCTCCGCGACCCTGGACCCGAAGCCGGTCAAGGGCGACTGGAACGGCGCGGGAGCGCACACCAACTTCTCCACCCGGGCGATGCGCGAGGGCTACGACGCGATCATCACCGCGTGCGAGTCGCTCGGCGAGGGCTCCAAGCCGCTCGACCACGTCAAGAACTACGGCGCCGGCATCGACGACCGTCTGACCGGCCTGCACGAGACCGCCCCCTGGGACAAGTACTCCTACGGCGTCTCCGACCGCGGCGCCTCGGTCCGCATCCCGTGGCAGGTCGAGAAGGACGGCAAGGGCTACATCGAGGACCGCCGCCCGAACGCCAACGTCGACCCGTACGTGGTGACCCGCCTGCTGGTGGACACCTGCTGCGCCGCCCTGGAGAAGGCCGGCCAGGCCTGATCCCCACCGCTTCGCCCAGGGGCGCCCGCCGACACGGCGGGCGCCCCTGCTGCGTCATGCGGACGGCGGCACCCGCCGCGCCGACCCGCGCCGGTCCGGCCGGCGATCCGGCGGCTGCTTCCTGCGGTCCGCCGTACCGAGGCGGCTTCCTGCGGTCCGCCGTACGGAGGCTGCCGGCCTCCGTGACGGTGGTCGGCCGAGCGACCCTCGTCCGGATGGCGAGACGGTGTGTCGGGGAGGCGGATGGGCGGAAGGCCCCTGATCAGGGGCGAACGCACCCCCGACTGGGCGCGGGCGACAGCGACTTCGCGTCAAGGAGGCGTCCAAGCAGTGAGAGGAGACTGCTGTCCCGAACCCTTGTCTGCTTCAATGGGCCCATGGCCGGCTTCCAGAACCCCATCGCGACGGGTCGCCATGACCTTGAGCCGTTCTGGCCCTCCCGTCAGCACCACGACTTCGACCGGGTGTGTTGCCGCGCGGTGAACGCGCGGGCCCTCTAAAGCCGTACCCCGGCCTTCGGCCAGCGCGAAACGACGTACGTCCCAAGGCGCGCCCGACCACGAGTCGCGGCCGTCGTCCTGCCCGACGACCTCCTCGCGCGAAAGAGTTGACCTCTCATGGCGACCACTCGTTCCCTGTCCACCGCCGCCCCCACCACCCCCTCCCCGAACGGCGCCCGGCACCGGCTGCGCGCAGTCGACCGGGACGAGGTCGTGGAGATCGCGGACTTCCTGCCGCCGGGCGCCACCTGGCTGCCCGCTCCGCAGCACACCCTGCCCGTCCTGCCCGGGCAGCCGCCCATGGTCGGGTACCTGGTGCTGGTCCCGGCGGACCAGCGCCCCCCGTTCCTGCCGGTCGCGGTCCCGGACGGGCCGGTGGCGGCGGGCGACACGGGGGTGGCCGGCGACGCGGGCCGCGACCCGCTGGTGCGGGTCGACGCCGGGCGGCGCACCGCGAGCATCGACGGCCGCGAACTCGACCTCACCTACCTGGAGTTCGAGCTGCTCGCCCACCTGGTGGCACACCCGCACCGGGTGCACACCCGCGACCAGCTCGTCACCACGGTGTGGGGGTACGGCCACGTCGGCGACGGCCGCACCGTCGACGTCCACATCGCCCGGCTGCGCCGCAAGCTGGGCGCCCAGCACCGCCGGACGATCCAGACGGTGCGCCGGGTCGGCTACAAGTACACCCCGCCGACCGGGCGCTGACCGGGCGCTCTGCCCTCGGCAGAGCGCCCTTCCCTCCCGCGGCCCGACCGGGCACGCTCCCCGGTATGAGACTTCTTGTGCTGGGCGGTACGGAGTTCGTGGGGCGGGCCGTCGTACAGGCCGCGCTCGGCCGCGGCTGGGAGGTGACCGTCTTCCACCGGGGACGGCACCGGGCCCCCTCGGCGGGGGGGGGGGGGGCCCGCCCCCCCCCCCCCCCCCCCCGCCCCACCCCCCCCCCCCCCCGCCGCGGCCCCCCCGCCCCCCCCCCGCGGCCCCCCGGG
>NZ_JBIBJK010000034.1:0-81359 GCF_042958635.1 Streptomyces sp. NPDC007971 | reverse complement strand
CGAGGGCCGCGTCGATCTTCTCGGGGGCGTAGATGTTGCCGTGCGCCATGCGTCGGCGCAGCCCCTCGGGCGGCATGTCCACCAGCTCGATCTGCTGGGCGCGTCGTACGACCTCGTCGGGCACCTTCTCGTGCTGCGGCACACCCGTGATCTTCTCGACCACGTCGTTGAGGGACTCCAGATGCTGGATGTTCAGCGCGGTGATGACGTCGATGCCGGCGGCGATCAGCGTCTCGATGTCCTGCCAGCGCTTGGGGTTGCGCCCGTCCCCGGGGACGTTGCTGTGGGCGAACTCGTCGACGATGGCGACCTCGGGGCGGCGCGCCAGCACCGCGGCCAGGTCCATCTCCTCGAAGCCGCCACCGCGATAGGCGCAGCGAGTGCGCGGCACGACTTCGAGGCCGTCGAGCATCTCCTCCGTGTGCGGACGCCCGTGGCACTCCGCGAACCCCACCACCACGTCCGCCCCGCGCGCCGCACGGCGGCGCCCCTCGTCGAGCATCCGGTAGGTCTTGCCGACCCCGGGGGCCGCCCCGAGGTAGACCTTCAGCCGTCCGGGCCGTACGTCGTTCATCGCCGCCGATGCGCTCCGCTCACTGATCGAATTCCCTTGCACCGAAGGGTTCCTCCTCCAAGGAAGCCGCTTCGCGGGGCGCTCGATCCACGTGTTAGCGGTTCCTTGGCGTCGGTCGCGGGGACTTTGACACCGCCTTGACGTGACCTGGCCCGACAGGGCCGGGGCAGGTGGGCCGGGAAGCCCGGTCGGCCGGGAGGCGGAGCGGCCTGGGACACCGGCCGGGACCCTCGCCACAGGACCGGTGCTCGCCCCGGCAGCGGCCGTCGCAGCAGCGACACCAGCCGCCGCGGGCTGCGGCGCGCGCGGGATCTTGGGGAGGCCCGGCTGACGGACTCCTAACGGTACTCGGCCAGCCTGGGCCGCAGCCCGAGCACGGACAGCAGGGCCGCCGCCACCAGCAACCCGCCCGCCCAGGGAAGCAGGCCGTTCACCGTGGAGCGGCCGCCTTGGACGGAGGAGGTGAAGTGGGCGCGGTTGATGTCCGTCACCTGGTCCAGGGCGGCCATCCATGCCTCGAAGTGCGCGTTGGAGGTGTCCGGGGCCCACCCCATGCAGAACTCGGCGGCCTCGCGTTCCTTGCCGGCGGCCACCAGTGCGCGGATCCTGCGGTCGTCGCGCTGGTAGACGGCGTAGGTCTCCACCGTCTTCTCCGCCGCGGCACGCTCGCCGGGGAAGGTGATGTTGTCCAGCTCGCGGCGGAACTCGCCGGTGAAGCGCAGATCGTGGTGGTCGGTCTCGTACGCCCTCCAGGTGGTGGCCAGCCGGGAGTCGTAGGTCGTCAGCGTCGCGCCCTTGAGGCCGTACAGCGCCTGCGACTTGGCGAGGAACGCGTTGGCGTACCGGTCGCGGCGCTGCGGGTCGAGCAGGTAGCGGCTCTCGTCGGCGTTGGCGTCGTAGGCGAGGGCCCGGGCGCGGGACAGCGCGACGACCGAGTCGAAGGCGTCGTGCCGGGCCACCCGCAGGTGGTCGGCGGAGGCGGACAGCATCCCGGATCCGAGGATCACCGCGAGCAGTGTGCAGACGGTGGCGGCCAGGACACCGGGGTTGAGGATGCGCCGGAAGCTGCGGGCCAGGTACCACTGCAGAACGCCGAGCACGGCGAGCAGGAGGACGCCGAGTGCGAGGACGGCGACGAGCTGCGCGGAGAGGGTGGAGCGGGCCGAGGCGTACTCGGCGTCGAAGGCCGCGTCGTTCGAGGACACCAGGGTGTTGGCGGCGGGCACGAGCCGGGTGCGCAGCAGGTCGGTTGCGCGGCGGTAGTCGGTCAGGGCGGCCGGTCTGCCGCCGTGGTGACCGTCGTTCTCCAGAGCCCGGCCGATCAGCTCCTGGTACTCGGCGAAGTCGTCGGTCAGCGACTCCACGGTCTTCTCGTCGGCGCTGCTGCCCTGCGCGGCGACGGCCAGGGCACGCAGATCATGGCCGATCTCATGCCGGGAGTCACCGTAGAAGCCGACGGCCTTCTCGTACGGGGTCCGAAGACGTCCCTTCCCCGCATCGCCGTTCGACAGAAGGATGTTGGCGGCCTGGGCGTCCATGTCGTTCAACGCCAGCTTGAGATCGGCGGCGCTGGTGGTGCGGGGCGCGTCCCGGTCGGCCACGCTGTTCCAGGTGCCGAGGGCGGCGAGGGAGGCCACGAGCAGGAGCCCGGCGAGGGCGGCCGTGAGCAGGACCGTGGCCGAGCGCAGAAGACGCAGCCGCGCGGGCACGGTGTCCCAGAAGCGGCGGCGCAGAGCGGCCCGCGCGGCCACGGTCTGCCGCCACGGGCGCAGCCCCGGACCCCGTCCGGCCGTCCGCGAACCCCCTCGCTGCCGCGGTCCGGGGCTGCCCCCGTGCGGGGCGACCACCGCGCTTTGTGGCGCTGCGCCTTCCTCGGTGCGAGGATCCTGCGCCGACCCGGCCGTGAGAGTCACGGTCCCTCCAACGTCACGCCACGGACGGTCGCCCGTCCCCCGTTGGTGATCAGTCTGCGACCGGATCCGGCCACCGGCGGCCCGCGTTGACGGGTCCCTGACGGTTCTTCAGCGTCGTTTGACGGCACTTTGACGGCGCGCACGCAGTCGCCGTATGGGGGCCGCAAATTTCCCGCCCAGTACGGCAACTGTCGACGCAAACAGGGCTAAATTCGCTGTCGGCCGCCGGTGGGAGCCGCAGGCGTCAGCGGCACCCACGACTTTGGAGTCGTCGCTCCGATGCGGTCCGGTGCGTGTCCGCGAGACAGGCACCCGCGCACGATGTCTGTCGCCGTCCCGCGCCGACGTCCGTGCGCCACCGTGTGGTGCCGGGGCCCCGGCACCACACGGACCGCGGCCGAAGTCCCCGTCCCCCCTCAAGGCACGAAGGTGTCCATGCTTCCCGCTGCTCCCGAACAGGCCCCACCCTCACGCCCCCGGAGCACATCCCGGACCGGACCGCAGGGACGGACTCGCCGCCGGGCCCCGAGTGGGCTGTTCGAACCCGCCCAGCTCGTCCGCTCCTTCCCGGACGCGCTGCGCAAGCTGCATCCGCGCGTCCTGGTGAAGAACCCGGTGCTGTTCGTCGTCTCCGTCGGCGCGGTCCTCACCACGCTGTCGGCATTACTCCACCCTGCCGTCTTCACCTGGGTCATCAGCCTGTGGCTGTGGCTGACGGTCGTCTTCGCCAACCTCGCCGAGGCAGTCGCCGAGGGCCGCGGCAAGGCGCAGGCCGAGTCGCTGCGCAGGGCGCGCACCGACACGGTGGCGCTCCGGCTCCTGCACTGGAGCTACGGCACGAACCTCACCACCGCCCGCACCGAGGCTGTCGCCGCCACCGATCTGAAGCCGCTGGACGTCGTGCTCGTCGAGGCGGGCGAGATGATCCCGGCCGACGGCGACGTGATCGACGGCGTGGCCGCGGTGGACGAGTCCGCGGTCACGGGCGAGTCGGCGCCCGTGATCCGGGAGGCGGGCGGCGACCGAAGCGGTGTCACCGGCGGTACCACGGTCCTGTCCGACCGGATCGTCGTACGGGTCAGTGCCCGGCCCGGGCACAGCTTCCTGGACCGCATGATCGCCCTGGTCGAGGGGGCCTCCCGGCAGAAGACCCCGAACGAGATAGCCCTGAACATCCTGCTGGCCTCGCTGACCATCGTCTTTCTCCTGGTTGTCGTCACGCTGCAGCCGATGGGCGAGTACGCGGGCGCCGCGCAGTCGACGACGGTGCTGGTCGCCCTCCTCGTCACGCTCATCCCGACCACGATCGGCGCCCTGCTGTCCGCGATCGGCATCGCCGGCATGGACCGGCTGGTGCAGCGCAACGTGGTCGCCCTGTCCGGCCGGGCGGTCGAGGCGGCGGGCGACGTGAACACCCTGCTGCTCGACAAGACGGGCACCATCACCCTCGGCAACCGCGAGGCCGCCGCCTTCATCCCGCTCCCGGGCATCGACGAACGGCAACTGGCCGACGCGGCCCAGCTCTCCTCGCTGGCCGACGAGACCCCGGAGGGCCGTTCCGTCGTCGTCCTCGCCAAGAACGGGTACGGGCTGCGAGCGCCGGCCGAGGGCGAGTTGGCGAACGCCCGCTGGGTCGCCTTCAGCGCGCAGACCCGGATGAGCGGTGTCGATCTGCGCTGGGACAACGGAGCCGTGTGCGCCATCCGCAAGGGCGCCGCCCAGCAGGTGATCGACTGGGTGCAGATGTACGGCGGCCGGGTACCGCCCGAGGCACGGCTCCACGCCGACGCCGTGGCCGACTCCGGAGGCACCCCACTGCTGGTCGCGGTGCACGACTGGGAGGGACCGCGGGTCCTCGGCATGATCCACCTCAAGGACGTCGTCAAGGAGGGCATCCGCGAGCGCTTCGCCGAACTGCGCCGCATGGGCATCCGCACGGTCATGATCACCGGCGACAACCCGCTGACCGCCCGCGCCATCGCCGAAGAGGCCGGCGTGGACGACTACCTGGCCGAGGCGACCCCGGAGGACAAGCTCGCGCTGATCAAGCGGGAACAGGAAGGCGGCAAGCTGGTCGCCATGACCGGCGACGGCACCAACGACGCCCCGGCCCTCGCACAGGCCGACGTCGGCGTGGCCATGAACACGGGCACGTCGGCCGCCAAGGAGGCGGGCAACATGGTCGACCTCGACTCCAACCCGACCAAGCTCATCGAGATCGTCGAGATCGGCAAGCAACTCCTCATCACCCGGGGCGCGTTGACCACGTTCTCCATCACCAACGACGTGGCGAAGTACTTCGCGATCATCCCCGCGATGTTCGCAGGCTCGTATCCGGGCCTGGAGTCGCTGAACATCATGGGCCTGCACAGCCCGACCTCGGCGATCACCTCGGCGATCATCTTCAACGCACTGATCATCATCGCGCTGATCCCGCTCGCCCTGCGCGGCGTGCGCTACACCCCCTCCTCGGCCCACGACCTGCTGCGCCGCAACCTGCTCGTCTACGGTCTCGGCGGCCTGGTCCTGCCGTTCGTGGGCATCAAGCTGATCGACCTGCTGATCTCGGGGGTGCCCGGCCTTGGGTGAGCCTCCTGCGTTCGCCCGGCTCGTCCGTCAAGGTCGCGTATGCGCACGTCAGAACGCCGTCAGAGAACGGGGTTTCGGCTTGCCCGGGATGTGCGGTACGGCTTCCATGGACGTCGTGAACAGCGCATGGCTCCTCTTCGACCGGCCGCCGAGTACCGCTCGGCCGTCGCGTCACGCGCCGCGCTGAACGGAAGCGTCCGCGCCGCGCCGGCATCGCGTCCCGCCGACGCATGCCGTGCCGGTGCCGCGTCCCGCCGACGCCGCTTTCCGTGACCCGAGGGGCGCCGTGACCGGCTCCGGCGCCCCTCGTTCATCCTCGCTCACCGCACGTCCGCCGCCCCTCGCCGGGCCGCGTCGGCGTGCCCGCAACCCCGGATGGGATCATGTCCGACTCCGCCCTTTCCTCCCGTACCGTCCTGGTCACCGGTGCCACCTCCGGCATCGGCCTCGAAACCGCACGGCAGCTCGCCGAGCGCGGCGCCACCGTGCTGCTGCACGGCCGTACCGCCGAGGAGTCCCGCGCCGCCGCCGACGCCCTGGTCGCCACCGCCGGCATCGCGGCGGACCGACTGTGCACGTACGCCGCCGACTTCTCCCGCCTCGACGAGGTGGAGACCCTCGCCCACAAGGTCGTCACCGAGCACCCGCATCTCGACGTCCTGGTCAACAACGCGGGCATGGCCGCCCCCGAGCGGCACACCGTGACCGCCGACGGCAACGAGATCGCCTTCCAGGTCAACTTCCTCTCCCACTACCTGCTCACCTGCCTGCTGGAGCCGGCGCTGACCAGCGCCCCGGGCGGCCGGGTCGTCAACGTCTCCTCCTCCCTGCACCGCACGGCCTCCATCCAGTGGGCCGACCCCAACCGCGCCCGCCGCTACTCCCGGCTCGCCGCCTACGCGCAGTCCCAGCTCGCCCTCACGGTGTTCGCCGCCGACCCGCGCGTCAGCGCGGTCTCCGTCCACCCCGGCGTCTGCGACACCGCGCTGCTGGCCCTGTACGCCCACGAGGGCGTCTCCCCGGGCGAGGGCGCCGCGCACGTGGTGCGGCTGTGCGACCCGGCGGTCGAGATCGTCAACGGTGCCTACTACGACCGCGACGTGCGGGTCGACCCGGCCCCGGCGGTGACCGAGGACCGCACGGTCAAGCGCCTCAGCAGGCTGGCGGACCTGCTGGTCGGCCGTACCGCTTGAAGAACCTTCCCCCGCAGAGGAGTTGACGCACATGTCGAAACGCGCCCGCAAGAAGAAGGCCCGCCGCAAGAACAAGGCCAATCACGGCGGCAAGGCGAACCAGGGCTGACGAGGAACAGGGCGGCACACGCCGTCCACCTCGGGGCGGGCGACAGGGATCAACGATCCTCCGGTCGCCCGCCCGTTTCGTACCCCCTCCCCACCCCACGAGGCATTGATGATCGAGATCTCCCCGCCGGATCCACGGGTGCTCGCGCGCTGGTTCCCCACCCACTCCCCCGGCCCCGCCACGATCGGCGAGCACGTGCTGGCCACGGGTGTCGGCCGTTGGTGGGCCGACCGGCCCGTCCAGCCGAGCGCCGTCGCCGTCTCCTGCGCCGGGCATGTCGTGCTGCGCGGCAACCCGGAGGAGCTGGCACCCCGTCTCCTCGCCCCGCTGGCCGGCAACCGGGTCGAGGCTCCGGCACGGTTCCTGCCAACCCTCGGCGCCGCCTTCGACCGGCTCACGCCGTGGGAGCGCATGGTCTGGACGCTCCAGGTCCGACCACGGCCCGCCGCCGTCCCGCACGGGGTCACCGTACGGCGTCTGGAACCGGCGGACGCCGACGCGGTACGGGCCCTCGGCACGGACGCGTCCTGGCTCTCGGCCAGCTGGGGCGGGCCGGACGGCCTCGCCGCCTGTGGCCACGCCTGGGCCGCGCTGGGCCGCCACGGCCGGATCCTCGCGGTGGCCTGCACCTACTTCCGCGGCTCCGGCTACGAGGACGTGGCCGTCTACACCGTCCCCGACCGCAGACGCCACCACCTCGCCCTCGGCTGCGTCATCGCCCTGTGCACGGACATCACCGCCCGCCGCCACACACCCAGCTGGAGCTGCTCCCTCCACAACCGCGCCAGCCGCCTCCTGGCCTGGCACGCCGGTTTCCGCCTGGTCCGCGAGTACGTCCACTACGCCGTCGGGAGCCCCGTGGCACACGACCGGCTCAGCGCATAGGGTCTTTCTTTCGGATCGGGCCGGCTTCGGGTCACCGTGCCTCGCGGCGGACCCGAGCGGGGTCCGGTGCGCCGCGCAGGTGCGTGCCAGGGGCTCGCGGCCCCGGCAGGATCCGAGAGACAGGTCCTGGCGTCGGCCCCGTCATGAAGGAGATCCCCGTGCCCAGGAAATCCCCGCTCCTCACCCTTGCGATCCTGGACGGCAGCCATCGGCTGACGGTCACCCGGCTGAAGCGCGAGGACGACTCCTTCACCCTCCATTACCGGATCACACCGCCACTCCCCGAGGCCGACGCCGGGATCCCCGTGCTCCCGCTCATCGAAGCCCAGGACGATCTCGGCAACGAGTACGGCGACCGCGGTGGCGCCTACGGCACCCATCCGGACGGCACCCACACCGACGGCAGCCTCACGGCGGCGCCCTCCCTGCATCCGGACGCGAGCAGCCTGCGGCTGCGCATCACCTGGCTGCGGGACGGCAGGGAGACGCCGTACGACATGACGCTGGGCGTCCGGTCCTGAGCGGCGTCGTTCCCGGGCCCCGCCGAGCGAGCGCAGAGATGCGATGCGGAACGTGACCGCGCCCCTGCCCGAGGCTCCGTACCGGCCGGGGCGAGCGCAGCGTAAGAATCTCGTCAGGATCGGTCCCTGCGGCGTCAGGACCGCGTATGCAGCGGTCGCCCGGACCATGAGGCACGCCTAGCGTCAGCGACATGCGACGGAGCGGACCGGCAGCCCCGGCCGGCGACCGCCACTGGCGTGGCAGCGCCCGGCTCGCGGTGGGCTGCGCCCTGATCTTCGGTGCGCTCGCCTTCACGGTCGACTGGGACGCCGGCACCCTGACGGTGCCGCGCGCCCTCCTCTGGGCGGCCCTGTCGACGGCGGTGTGCGTCGTCCTGCTGCCGCAACGGGTGAGTGCCGGCCCGGGCTGGCTTGCCGTCCGTACCCCTTGGCGCCGGCTCGTCGTCCACACGCACGCGCTGGCAGCCGTGCGGCAGTACGACGGTGTCTCCTCGCACCTGGTCCTGCGGGACGTCCACGGTCACCGCCTGGAACTCGACCCCCGCGTCCTTGCCGCCAACCCGCTGATCTGGCACGAGCTCGACACGGGCCTGCGCCGCTCCATCGAGCGCGGCACCCTGCGCCACGGAGCGGACGTCCTGGAACGACTCGGTCATCGGATCGACGACGAGACGATGCAGGCGGTCCTCAGGGCCTCCGGGCTCTCCTGACCTCGCCCCGTCGGACCGGCCTGCGAAGAAGGGCAGGCCGGCCCGACCGGAGTTCGCGACGCTAGACCAGCCCCTCCGCCAGCGGCCCGAGGGAGAGGGCCGGCAGGAAGTTGAGCAGCGCCAGGACGAGTGCGGCTCCGGTGGCCAGGGCGACGAAGTTGACGCCGCGGGCCTGCAGGGTGCCGACAGTGACGACACCGGGCTGCTGACGGGCCAGGGGACCGGCGAGTTCTGCGGTACACCGAGGGCCATGAGGAGGATGCCGAAGACGATCGAGAGGGGTAGGACGATCCGGAAGACCGTGCGGATGAGGTCGACCCAGAAGTTGCGGAGCCGGTCGGTGTCGCGGCGCACCAGGCCCCGGATGAGGGCGAGTGCGGCGCAGATGCCGACGGCCGCGGAGGCGAACGCCTGGACGCCGAGCCCCGCCATCACCGCGAGGTGTCCGGTGGCGGATTCACCGGCGTAGTTCTGCCAGCTGGTGTGGGTGGTGAAGCTGACCGCGGTGTGCAGCGCGAGCCGCCACGGCATGCCTGCGTGACTGGTGGACCAGGGCAGCTTGGCCTGGAGGGTGAGGAGGGCGACGAGCGCCGCGATGCCCGCGAGGCCGAAGGCGAGGAGGGCGAACAGGTAGTGCCGCCAGTCCTGTTCGGCGTCCGGGTCGATGCCGCAGACCTTGTAGAGGGCGCCCTCGGCACGCTTGTGGGGACCGCCGTCGAGGGCGCGGGCCAATTAAGTCGCCGAGCGGGACGTGGAGTCCGACGACGACCGCGAGGATCAGGGTGGCCTGGAGCCAGCCGTACATGATGTTCAGGCCCCCTTGGCCGAGACGGGACGGGTGCGGTCGAGGGCTGCGTTCAGCTCGACCACGTTGACGGCGGGTTCACCGAGGATGCCCAGGCCGCGGCCGCTGGTGCACTGCGCGACCAGCTTGCGTACGGCCTCCTCGCTCATCCCGCGCTCGCGGGCGACGCGCGGGGTCTGCAGTTCGGCGTAGGCCGGACTGATCTGCGGATCCAGGCCGCTGACGCCATGCCCGCCCACCCCGCTACTCGGGGGGCCGATGACGCGATGCTGACGGTCATCGGCCGGATGCTGACGTGATGCTGACACCAGCGGGAATCGGCCACCGGCGAACGCCGTCGCCATGGCGTCGGGTACGGCGCTCGGACTTGCCCCGATGATCCCCTCGGCCCGCACGGCCCCGTCGCCTCGAAGGCCACGAGGCGTGACGTGTGTCCGGCGGATGCGTGACACGTGCAGCACCCGGACCGGGAGCCCCCACCGGTGTGCGGCGCGCGGTTCTCGGTCCGGGTGCGGTCGCCCCGGCGTCAGGAGCCGCCGGGTTCCTGCCCGTGGAGGGTAATCGCCCGGGAGGGGCAGACTCCGGCGGCCATCCGTGCGGCCGCGCGATGGGTGGTGGGCGGCACCGGGTGCAGCAGGAGCACGCGTCCGTCGTCGGGATCCTGGTCGAAGACCTCGGGGGCGGTCAGGGCGCACATTCCGGCGCCGATGCAGCGCTCACGGTCGACGTGCAGGCGCATCGTGCTCATGCCCCCTCCGTGTCCCAGGTGACCGGGAGGCTCTTCACCCCGTAGATGTCCGCGGTCTCCGGGCGCAGACCCACTTCTTCGGCCGGTACGGCAAGGCGCAGCGTGGGGAACCGGTCGACCAGTGCGCGGAACGCGACCCGCATCTCGACGCGGGCCAGCTGCTGCCCCAGGCACTGGTGGATGCCGTGACTGAAGGCCAGGTGCCCGCCCACGTCCTGCCTTCGGAGGTCGAGCACGTGGGGGTCGGCGAAGCGCTCGGGGTCGCGGTTGGCGGTGTTGTACGACAGGACGACCGTCGTGCCCGCCTCGATGGTCACGCCGCCCAGCTCGATGTCCTCAAGAGCCGTCCTCATGAACGTCTTGGCGACGCTCAGATACCGCAGCAGCTCCTCCACGGCCGCGTCGGTGAGCGCGGGGTCGGCGCGCAGCGCGGCCAGTTGCGCCGGGTTCTGCAGCAGCGCGAAGGTGCCGAGGGACAGCATGTTCGCGGTGGTGTCGAATCCGGCGGCCAGCAGGATCAGGCTGATCCCCTTCAGTTCCTCATCGGTCAGATCGCTGCGGGTGAGTTCGCTGAGGACGTCGTCGGTGGGGTTCTCGCGCTTGGCGGCCACCAGCTCCGCGAGGTAGTCCTGGGTCGCGGTGTAGGCCGCTATCAGCTCCTCCTCGCTCGTCTCGCCTCCCATGAACGTGTCGATCTGTTCCTGGAAGGAGCCCCGGTCCTGGTACGGCACCCCCAGCAGCTCACAGATGACGATGGTGGGGATGGGCTTGGCGAACGCGGTCACCAGATCGGTCGGCGGACCGGCCTTCTCCATGGCGTCCAGGCAGTCGGCGGTGATCTGCTCGATGCGCTCGGTGAGAAGGCGCATCCGCCGTACCGTGAACTTGCCCATCAGCGGCTTGCGGTAGCGCCCGTGCTGCGGCTCGTCCATGAGGAGGAACTCGCCGGGTGGTGCCGGAGGAACCTCGAAGTCGCCCACGTTCAGCAGATCCTTGCGCGAGCTGAACCGCGAGTCGGCCAGGACCGACCTGACCAGGTCGTATCCGGTGATCAGCCAGCCAGGTTTTCCGCCTTGGTGGCTGAAGCGGCTGACGGGGCCGTGCCGGCGGGCGTCGAGCAGCTCTGCCGGCGGGTCGAAGGGGCAGCCGGACCGACGGGCCGTGGGCAGCGTCGTGACGGTGTGGAGGGACTCACTCATGACCATTCCCCATCTCGCGATATGACGTGTTTTCCGCACACCGAAAGCTACGTTGCATTCACGATTTGAGCAACCTACAGAACCGCGCTTTCCCAGTTCAGTGGCGCCAAATTGATGCAATGACGCTGACGCTGAATGCAACGCACCATTGCAATGAATGAAGACGAAGGCAATGCCGGCGGCACGGCAGGAGCCGTTCCTCCCCACGTCGACGTGCGAGTTCCGCCAGGCGCAGCAGGCCTCGGCCGAACCGGCACGGACCCGGCGTCGGCCCGGTGCAGACCGGTGGCGCGGTGCATAGTGGAATCGGAGGGGAGACCTCCGGAAAGGACGGGAGCGCGCCTGTGCCCACCTCGCCGATCGACTACCAGGCGCTGTTCGCCGCCACCCCCAGCCCGTATCTGGTACTGGGCCCCGACCTCGTGATCCTCGACGTCAACGCGGCCTACTGCCGGGCGACCGGGCGCTCACGCGACGACCTCGTCGGGCAGTACCTCTTCGACGCCTTCCCCGACAACCCGGCGGACTCCAAGGCCGACGGGGTGCGCAACCTCAGTGCGTCCCTGCACAGGGTCCTGCACTCGCAGGAGCCGGACACCATGGCGGTGCAGAAGTACGACATCCCCGTACCCGCTCACCCCGGGGTGTTCGAGGAACGGTGGTGGTCCCCCGTCAACACCCCCGTGCTCGGGCCGGACGGGCAGGTGGCATGGATCATCCACCGGGTGGAGGACGTGACCGCGTTCGTTCTCTCCCGTGCCGCCCGGACACAGCCGGGCCAATCGCTCAGCGAGCGCGAAGCCATGGAAGCCGAGATGTATGCGCGGGCGCGCGAACTCCAGCTGATCAACGAGCAGTTGCGGCAGGCCCATGCCCGGGAGCGGAAGGTCGCCGTCACCCTCCAGGAGGCCATGATGCAGTCGCCGGACCTGGCCCGGCACCCGGACGTCGCGGTGCGCTACCTGCCCGCGACCAAAGGGCTCAACGTGTGCGGTGACTGGTACGACGTGGTGGACCTGCCCGGCCTCGGATTCTCCCTCGCGGTGGGCGACGTGGTCGGCCACGGGCTGGAGGCGGCCGCGGCCATGGGGATGCTGCGCAGCGCGCTGTCCGCCGCCGTCCGCGCCCTGCACGACCCGGCCAGAGCGATGGAGGTCCTGGGCCTGTACGCACGCTCGGTCGAAGGAGCGCTGGCCACCACCGCGGTCAAGGTCGTCATCGACACCGGCCGGCAGCACATCAGCTACAGCAGTGCCGGCCACCCGCCGCCCGTGCTGGTCCGCCCCGACGGCACCTTCGTCCTGCTCGACCAGGCCACCGATCCGCCCCTGGGAGCCCGCCCGGTCCACGTCCCGCGCCCCCGGGCCGCCCTGCCCTACGCACCTGGCGACACCCTCGTCCTCTACACCGACGGGCTCATCGAACGCCGCCACGAGGACATCGACACCGGCCTGGACCGTCTCACCGGCGCGCTCACGGACAACCCCCGGCTCATGCCCGACCACCTGGCCGACGTCCTGCTGTCCCGCCTCGGCGTCGTCGGCGGCGGCCACGACGACATCGCCCTGATCGTCGCCCGGCTGTAGCGTCCCGCGCCGGGTGCGCACTCCCGGCGGGGCGGCTGCCTGTCCCGCGGGCCGCCTGGTGCGAGCCACCGGCCGGAGGGGGCGTCCGACTCCGTATCAGTGGTCGCCTGTCGCCACGGCCATGTCGCCCTCCGCGCCGTTCCCGTCGCCCGTCTCGTCGCCCGCCTCGTCCTCCCCATCGCTCACGTCGCCCGTCTCGTCGCCCGCCTCGTCCTCCCCATCGCTCACGTCGCCCGTCTCGTCCTGCCGCCTGCCCTCGGTGCGGGCGAGGGGCTGGGCCGCGTACGTGATGCGGACGACGCCGTCGGCGTGCCGTCCCGCGGTCGCACGCACGCCGAAGACGTCGGCGAGCACCTGCGGGGTGAGCACCTCCAGGACGGGCCCCGCCGCGACCACCGCCCCCTCGTGCAGGACCACCATGTGGTCGCAGAGCCGGGCGGCAAGGTCGAGGTCGTGCAGGACCGCCAGCGTGGTGACACCGGTGGCGCGGATCAGGTCCAGCAGCTCGAAACGGGCGCGGATGTCCAGGTGGTTGGTCAGCTCGTCGAGCACGAGCAGCCGGGGGTCCTGTGCCAGGGCCCGTGCCAGCAGGACACGTTGACGCTCGCCTCCGGACAGGGAGGCGTAGTCCCGGTCCGCGTAGGGCCGTACGCCGCACCGGTCGATGGCGTCCTCCACGGCGCGCCGGTCGTCGGCGCCGTCGCGGCCCAGCAGCCCGTGGTGCGGGGCGCGGCCGAGCGCGACGATCTCGGTGACGGTCAGGCCGCTGGTGTTGCCGGTGGCGTCCTGGAGGACGGCGGCGGTGCGGCGCGCCGCGGTGCGGGCGGACAGGGCCCAGACGTCGTCGTCCCCGACCCTGACCACGCCTTGCGCCGGGCGGAGGGAGCGGTAGACGGTACGCAGCAGAGTTGACTTTCCGCTGCCGTTGGGGCCCACGAGTCCGACGATGTCGCCCTTGCGGGCCTCCAGGCTGACGGCGTGCAGGATCCGGCGGCGGTCCAGGGTGACATGGAGCTGGTCGACCGTGAGTTTCATGCTTCAGTCCAGGCCCTTGTTGCGGCGCAACAGCCACAGGAAGAACGGTGCGCCGAGCAGGGCGGTGAGGATGCCCAGCGGCAGTTCGTTGGGGCGGTCGAGGGTGCGGGAGAGGAGGTCGACGAGGACCAGGTAGAGGGCGCCCAGCAGGGCGGTCAGGGGAAGGAGGCGGCGGTGGTCGGCGCCGAGAACGAGGCGGACCAGGTGCGGGATCATCAGGCCGACGAAGCCGATGCTGCCGGCGACGGCGATGACGGTGCCGGTCAGGAGTGCGCTGAGCACCAGCAGCACCGCGCGCAGCCGGTTGACGTCGACACCGAGTGCGGTGGCTGACTCGTCGCCGGCCAGCAGGACGTTGAGCCGCCGTCCGAAGAGTGTCAGCAGGGCGGTGCCGGCCAGGACCACCACGGCGACCGTGGGGAGTTGGTCCCACTGGGCGCCGGCCACGCTGCCCAGCATCCAGAACATCACGGTGCGCAGCTCGGTCGGCGTCGCCTGCAACTGGACGTAGCTCGTCGCCGAGAGGAAGACGTAGCCGACCGCGACCCCGGCCAGCACCAGCCGGGTGGGGGCCATCCGGCCCCGCCGCTGTCCGAGCGCGAAGACGAGTGCACCTGCCGCCACCGCCCCGAGGAAGGCCGCCGCCGACACCCCGAGCCCGGCGAGTGCCACGCCGCCGCCCAGGGTGATGACCAGCACCGCGCCGAGCGTGGCGCCGTAGGAGAAGCCGAGGACGACGGGGTCGGCGAGCGGGTTGGACACCACGGTCTGCAGCACCGCCCCGGAGACGGCCAGACCCGCGCCGACCAGGGCGGCGAGGACCACCCGGGGCGTGCGGAAGTTCCAGACGATCTGGTCGGTCGCGAGGTCGCCGGACGCGCCCTGCCCGCTGACGTGGTGCCAGACGATGCCCCACACGTCGCCGAGCGGGACGGTGACCGCGCCGATGCTGATCGCCACGATCATGGTGGCGGCCAGAGCGACGGGCAGGAGGGTGAAGGCCAGGGCGGCCCTCAGCCGGGCCGGCCCGCTCGGAACGCGTCGGGGTGCAGCATCCGGGCGATCTTCTGCACGGCCAGGTCGTTGCTCGGGCCGAGGTACATCGAGTCGGACAGGACGACGTACGTGTTCTTCCTGGCGGCCGGCCACTGGGGGAACTCCTTCAGCAGTTTCCTGGCGTAGGCCGCCGGGTCGGGGTCGTTGTAGCCGATGACGACCAGCGCGTCGACGTCGGTGGCGGCGACCTTCTCCTTGCTCAGGTCGGCGAAGGCGGTCCTGGAAGCCGACTCGAAGGCGTTGGAGCCGCCGGCCCTGGTGAGGATGTCGTTGTAGATGCCGTGGGCGACGACCGAGCTGAAGGCGTTGCCGCCCATGGACATGTTGGAGAAGAGCACCATGACCTTGGGTGCCTTCTTGCCCTTGACCTTTGCGGCGACCTCGGCGATGTGCTTCTCGGAGGCGGCGATCAGCTTTTCCGCGCGGTCGGTGACGCCGAAGATCCTCCCCATGTCGCGCAGCAGCGTGTAGCTGTCGGCGACGGTCATCTTGGAGGTGTCCTGCTTGCAGCCCTGCGGGGAGACGTAGGTGTTGGCCCCCACCTGCCGCAACTGGTCGCGGGTGGCGAAGCCGTTCTTCTCGTCGAAGCCGTACGACGTCGTGGACAGCACCAGGTCCGGGCGCAGGCCGAGCATGGCTTCGCGGGGGATGTCGTAGGCGTCGTTGAGTTTGATGTTCCCCGTGGGCAGTGCCTTGACGGCGCGGGCCCGGCCGGGTACCTCGCTCATGCCGTAGCTCTGCTCGTTGGCGACGATCCTGTCGCCGAGGCCGAGGGCGAGGAGGGTCGAGACCTCGGCGACCGAGGCGCCGTTCATGACGACCACTCGGCCGGGTGCCTTCTTGAAGGTCTCGCTCCGGCCGCAGTTCTCGACGGTCACGGGATGTCCGGCCGTCGATGCGCCGGCACCGGCCTGTCCGCCGCTCGCCCGCTCGTCCTTCGAGGAGCCGGCGCATGCCGCCGTGACCAGACACAGGGCCGCCGCCAGGGCTGTGGCGACCGGCCGTTTGATGGACATGCAGGCTCCTTGCTCGCAGTGCTCGGTGGTGTTCCGTTGCAGTAGTCGTGGCGTGAAGGCGATGAGTTCCCGGCCGGGTCCGACTACTTCGCGCAGGGTGCCGGACGCGGTGGTCGTGCGGCCGGTGCGGGCAGTTCCCCGGCGGCCACGCAGTGGTCGAGGTACCGGAAGACCAGGTCGCGGCCGACGGGTGGGCTGGTGATGCCGCTCCCGAGAAGTCCTGTGCGGACGTTGTCGGCATGGACGCGCCCGAGGCGCAGGTCGGAGGCATCGCTCCCGTCGGTCCCGCCGCTCTCGTGCGACTCGAAGAAGGCGAGCGTGGTGGCGGCGACGTCGGCAGTACGGGGCAGTTGATCACGCCATGGGGCCGGCGGCAGGCGCCGTACGGGATAGCCGTACTCCTCGACCCAGTCGTAGAGGTCGCTCAGTCGGATCCGCGGCCCCGTCGCGTGGTTGAAGACCGGGCCGGTGGCGGTGAGGGCAAGGTGCACGACGGACCGGGCTACGTGGTCGGCCGGTGTCCAGATCTCGTCCTCGAACAGCTCCGGGAGGATCCCTGCCGGGATGCCGGCCCGCAGCACACTCCACAGGAAGTCGCGTGTGTTGACGTATCCGGATGCGGCCGGTCCGACCACGCGTCCCAGACGGTGCACGGTCACCGGCAGACCACGCCCGGCCGCCTGTTCGAGCAGTCGTTCGGAGGCCCATTTCGACTGCTGGTAGCCGTGGCGCAGACCGGCGTGGGGCGGCAGGAAGGCCTCCATCACCTCGGGGCCGAGGCTCGCGGGCGGCGCCACGGACAGCGTGGAGATGTGGTGGAGGGGGATCGACCGTCCGGCCGCCAGGCGCAGCAGGTGCCGGGTGGACTCGGTGTTGACCGCGCGCAGCGTGCCGTACTCACGCAGGATGCTGACCGTCGCGGCGTTGTGGAAGATCGCGTCGCAGGTCGCGGCCAGTTCACCGAGGAGGCCCGGGGCGAGACCGAGGTCGGGGCGGGCCAGGTCGGCGCGGACAGCGGTGATGCGGTGTTCGACGGCCTCCGGGAGCGCGAGGCGGTGATGCTCCAGTGCCTGGTGGACCCGGTCCACGGCCTCGCCGGTGGTGCGCGCGCGGACGGTGCAGACGATCTCGGCTCCTGTGGCGGCCAGGAGTTCCGCCAGCAGGTGCGCCCCGACGAAGCCGGTGGCGCCGGTGAGCAGGATGCGCCGTGGCCGGTTCGGACGGTGACCGGAACCGGGCTGCCCGTCGGGACGGTGACCGGTACCGGGCCGGATGTCCGGGTCGAGGACGGTGTCGGTGTGCAGGGCCGCCGGGAGGCCGGGGGCGGCGGGCGGGCGGTCGTCGAGGAACCGGGCGAGTCCGGCGGCGGTTGGGTACTGGAAGAGCCAGGCGACGCGTACGTCGCGGCCGAGTTCCACGCCGAGCCGGTTGGCGACCTGGATGGCCTGGAGGGACTGGGCGCCCAGGTCGAAGACATCGTCGTCGGCGGTGATGGCGTCGGTACCCAGGATCTGCTGCCAGGCACCGATGATGGTCCGCTCCGGTCGGCTGCCGGCGATGGGGGCCTGGGGTGCGGTGGATGCGCTGGATGCGCTCAGCGCGGGTCGGTCGATCTTGCCGGCTCCGGTGCGGGGCAGGCGGTCGTGGAGTTCGACGACCGAGGGAATCACCGCCGCGGGCAGCCTCGTCCGCAGATGGGCCCTCACCTCGGTGGCGGACGGGGCCGGAGCGTCCGCCACCAGATGGGCCGCGAGACGGCGGGTGCCGTCCGGCAGTGTCCGTCCGACGACCGCCGCCTCACGGATGCGCGGGTGGGTCAGCAGCGCGCTCTCCACCTCGGCGGGATGGACGCGGTGTCCGCTGATCTTGAATTCCTCGTCCGCCCGGCCGAGGAACCGCAGTTGTCCGTCGTCCCCGATGTCCACCAGGTCGCCGGTCCGGTAGGCGCGGGGACCGCCGGGGAGCGCGGTGAGCGGGGCGAACCGGTCGGCGTCGGGGGTGCGGGCCCCGCGGTAGCCGAGGGCCAGGCTGTCGCCCAGGAGGTACAGTTCCCCGCCGACGACGGCAGCCCTGGTGCCGGGCAGCGGCAGCCCGATCGGGACGTCACCGGGGGCGAGCGCGGGGTCGTGCAGGTCGGCGACGGTGGCGACCACGGTCGCCTCGGTCGGGCCGTACGTGTTGAACAGCTGGACCGAGGTGCCGACGGCCTTGCGCCAGCGCTCCACCCGTTCGGGGAGTGCCGCCTCGCCCCCGATGAGCACGGCACGGACTCCCGCGGGCAGAGCGGCCGTACCCGTCGAGAGCGTGTGGGCGAGTTCGTGCCAGTACGCGGTGGGCAGGTCCAGCACGCTCACCCCCAGGCGTGCGCAGTCGTCCAGGAACCGTGGGACCGACTCCGTCATCCCGTCGGTGCGGACGACGAGGGTGCCGCCGGTGCACAGCGTGAGGAGGATCTCCTCCACGCTGGCGTCGAAGTGGAGCGGTGCGAACTGCAGGACCCTGTCCTCGCGGCGCAGCCCGTAGCGGTACGTGGCACCGGCCACGAAGTTCGCCAGGGCGCCGTGGCTGATCTCGACGCCCTTGGGGCGGCCGGTGGAGCCGGAGGTGTGGATGACGTAGGCGGGGTCCTGGGGCGCTGCCGCCTTCGGCATGGGGCCCGGGGCCGGATCCGGCTCGCCCGGCGTGAGGACGGGCGTGCCGGCGAAGGTGTGCGCGGCGGTGGCCGTCGTCAGGACCAGGGCGGGGCCGGACTCGCTCAGCAGCTGTGCGGTCCGGTCGGCGGGGGCGGCCGGGTCGAGGGGGCAGTAGGCCGCACCCGACAACAGCACGCCGAGGACGGCGGTGACGGCGTCGATCCCCCGGGGCAGCGCCACGGCCACCAGGCTGCCCCGGCCGATGCCCCGCGCCGACAGGCGGCGGGCCATGTCACGTGCGCTGCCGTACAGGCGGGCATAGGTGAGGCTGTCCCCGGCATGCTCCACGGCGACGGCTCCGCCCCGGCGGGCGGCGTGGTCGGCGATCAGACTCAGCACGGGGCGGGGCGGACCGGGCAGCGGTCCGCCGTCCAGAACCGGTACGGACGCCGGGCACAGGGGCCGGTCGGGCGCGGCCACCGCCTCCTCCAGCAGTGCGAGCAACCCGTCCTGGAACGAGGCGACTTCATCCGCGTCGTACAGATCGGGATGGGCGTCCACCGCGATCCGCAGCCCCGTGCCGTCGGAGCGGTCGTACACGTTGACCGCCAGGTCGTCGACGGGCCCCGCGGAGACGTTGTGGACCGTGCTGCGGTGCCCGGCGAACCGCAGGTCGTACTCGAACGGCATGATGTTGACGCCGGGACCGGAGAGTCTGCGCCCGCCTCCCAGCAGCTTCAGGTCGCGGCGCAGCTGCTCGTAGCGGTAGCGCTGGTGCGGCAGACCGGCGCGCAGTTCCCGGCTCACGCGGGCCGTGAGGTCGCGCAGGCTGTCGTCGGCCGAGACGCCGACGCGCAGGGGAAGGATGTTGCGCACCATCGCCGGCACGCGCAGTGACACGGAGCCGAGCCGGCCCATGACCGGCAGGCTCAGCACGATCTCCGGTGCACCGGTGACCCGGTGCAGCTGGGCGACGGTCGCCGCGAGCAGCACCTCGGACCAGGTCACCGACAGCTCGCGGGCGACCGTGCGCAGGGCGCCGGCCCGGGTCGCGTCGAGATCGGCGACGCGGCGGTGGAAGGTGCGGGCCGGCAGGGCCGTGCGACGGGCCGGCGTGGCCACCGGGGGGCGGTCGGCGTACCGACCGGTCCAGTAGGCGCGGTCCTTGGCGCAGCGAGGGCCCTGCCGGTAGGCGTGTTCCTCGGCGCGGACGGATTCCACTGTGCCGAAGCCGCTCCCGGGTACCGGCTCGCCCGCCACGAGGGCCGTGTAGACCTGGGCCACGCGGCGGGCCACCAGGGAAAGGCCGAAGCCGTCGAGGGCGATGTGGTGCACGCGGTGGTACCAGAGGTACTGGTCGCTCCCGGTCCTCAGCAGGGCGTGGCCGAACACCGGGCCGCGGGTCAGGTCCACGGGCCGGGCCATGTCCGTGGCCATCCATGCGAGGGCGGCGGAGTGCGGGTCGGCTTTCCCGGTGAGGTCGGCGGTGTGCATCTGCCAGTCGCCCACAGGGGTCTCGAACTGCCAGGGGTGTCCTTCCCCGTCCGTCGCGAAGGTGACGTTGAGGGCTTCGGTCTCGGCGACGACGTGGTGGAGCGCGGTGCCGAAGACGGCCGCGTCCACCGGGCCGTCTATGCACACGTACTCGGCCGTGTTGTAGGCGGGGCTGTCCGGGTCGAGCCGCTGGCCCGTCCAGATGCCCTCCTGGGCGGCCAGCAGCGGTCGGCGGTGCGCGGGCTCAGTTGCCGGCATGTGCCGCACCTCCCTGGCGTCCGGCCAGCAGCTGCCACCACTGGGCGAAGGAGGTGCGTTCGGCGAGGTCGACGAAGCTGACCTCGGCACCGGCCGCCTGCCACCGTTCGAGCAGGGTGACGATGCGCAGGGAGTCGAGGCCCGCGTCCAGCGGGCTCTCGTCCAGGTCGACTTCGTCGGGCCGCAGGTACAGGAACTCCGCGAGGTCGGCGCGGAAGCGCTCCGGGGTGAGGGGTTCAGGCATGAGCTCTCTCCACGACGGTGTCGGCGGCGTCAGTTGACCTTGCGGGCGCGCTCGCCCCAGAAGCGGTCGCGCAGTTCGCGGCGGAGGATCTTGCCGCTGGGGTTGCGCGGTACGTGGTCGATGAACTCGTAGCGCGAGGGCAGCTTGAAGGCGGCGAGGCGCGGAACGAGGAAGGTGTGCAGGTCACGTGGGCTCGGCTGCTCCCCGGGGACGGGTACGACGAAGGCGTGGACGCGTTCGCCCCAGCGCTCGTCGGGGGCTCCGACGATCACCGCCTCGGCCACACCGGGGTGGTGCTCCAGCACGTTCTCGATCTCGGCCGGGTACACGTTCTCACCGGCCACGAGGACGGCGTCCTTGATCCGGTCCCGGATGAAGAGGTAGCCGTCCTGGTCGACGTATCCCGCGTCGCCGGTGCGGATCCAGCCGTCGACCAGGGTCTGGGCGGTCTTGTCGGGCAGGCCCCAGTACTCCACCATCCGCGCAGGGGTGTGGAGGCAGACTTCTCCGATCTCGCCCGGCGGCAGGTCGTTGCCCGCGTCGTCGATCACCTTGGCGCGGACGCCCGGATAGGGGCGGCCCGCGGCCTGCATGCGCGGTCCGCCGGGGACGTGGTCGGCCGGCGGCAGGCACACGGCGGTGTTGCCGGTCTCGGTGAGCCCGTAGATCTGTGCGAACTCGCAGCCCAGTACGGCGATGCTCTCCTCCAGCAGGCTCTCGGAGATCGGGGAGCCGCCGTAGACGGTCTTGCGGAGTGTGGTGAAGTCCTCGGCGCCGACGCCCGGTTCGGTGAGCATCATGCGGAGCATCGCCGGAACCACGCAGGCCGTGGTGATGCCGAGATCGCGGATCAGGTCGACGGCATGGCGGGCGGCGAAGGCGCGCATCGCCACGATGGTCGTCCCCGCGTTCAGGTTCTGCGTGGCCCACCACAGGCCGCCGATGTGGAAGCCGGGGATACCGACGAGCGCGACGTCACCGTCCCGCCAGTCGATCCAGTCGAGCCCCTCGCTCGCCAGGGCCTCACGGATGGCGAAGAAGCTGCGATGGGCGAGGACCACGCCTTTGGGGAGGCCGGTGGTGCCGCTGGTGTAGAGCTGGGCGACGGGGGTGCCGGCGTCGGCTTCGGCCTTCGTGTCGGTGTCCGGGTGTTCGGCCGTCCACGCCGTGAAGCCGGGGCCGAGGGGGACGACCGTCGCCGGCGGCGCGGTCGGCATGCGCTCCACGATCGGCGCGAACTCCGGCTCCAGGAACAGGAGTCTGGTGCCGGAGTCCTGGAGGATGTGGCTCACCTCGGGTGCGGTGAGCCGCCAGTTGACGGGGACCAGGACGGTGCCGCTCTTGGCGCAGCCGTAGAGGATCTCGTAGTAATGCTCGGACTCCTTGCCCAGGTACGCCACGCGGTCGCCCTCGGTGAGTCCGGCGGCCCCGAGGGCGTGGGCGATGCGGTTGCTCGCGCGGTGCAGGTCGCCGTACGACAGGCTGCGGCCCTCGC
The DNA here is from genome assembly GCF_042958635.1 of Streptomyces sp. NPDC007971. Classification (NCBI taxonomy): domain Bacteria; kingdom Bacillati; phylum Actinomycetota; class Actinomycetes; order Kitasatosporales; family Streptomycetaceae; genus Streptomyces; species Streptomyces sp. NPDC007971. The sequence continues at coordinate 59,296 of NZ_JBIBJK010000034.1, read as the reverse complement.
AGAGCACGGCCGGGGTGCCGGGCTGCCGGGCGGCGTGGAAGCGGATGGTCTGGACGAGTGTCTCCATGGGCGATCCGTTCCGTTTCTCAGGGGACGTTGACGAACGCGAGCGTCGCCGTGCCGTCGCACCGGCCGCCTTCGGCGTCCCAGTAGCGGTACGAGGTCTCGGCGCGCAGGAAGGGCTTGCCGTCGCCGCGCTCGCGCCGGGTGACGGACAGGAACTCCATCTCCCCGAAGAAGGAGCGGGGGTTGACCGGACGCCGGAAGCTGCCGGTGAAGCGTGCGATGAGGATGTCCGGCAACTGGTGCTGCCAGAAGTCGTCCAGGGTCCAGTTCTCGAACCCGGCCAGGGCTTCTTCCTGGACGGCCTTCGCGACGAGGTAGTACATCATCTGGTTGTAGGCGATGTTGACCTCGACCGAGTTCAGGTGGCCGGTGTCGTCGATGTAGCAGGATTCGGGGATCGCGAACTCGCAGCGCGCCGAGGTGTGTTCGGGGCCGGCGGTCACCACGGCGGACTTCACGTACTTGCAGTGCGCCTTGTAGGGCGCCAGGACGCGTTCCAGCAGGTCGGCGTCGGTGGCGTACGAGCGGTGGACGGAGGCTGTGGTCATGCCGCAGGTATCCCGTCGTGCAGCTTGCGCTCGTCGTGGACGGTGACGCGGTGGGAGACGGTCGGCTCGGGCGTGGCCGTGTGCCGGGCGCGGTGGATGAGGCTGCGGTTGTCCCAGATCAGCAGGTCGCCCCGTGCGAAGCCCTGCAGGTGGATGTTGTCGTGCTCGAAGGTGTCGTCGAGCTGGCCGGTCGCCTCGAAGAGGCGGTGCAGCAGGTCGTCCCCGAGCGGCTTGCCGTCCGCGTCCTCGATGCCGACGGTGAAGCCCTCGCTGATGTACAGGACCGTTTCGCCGGTGAGGGGGTGGGTGAACGTGGTGGGCTGGCGAACGGCCGGGGTCTTGCGTTCGACCTCTTCGATGATCTCGGAGAGCGGGCGGTAGACGTCGTGCGGCCGGATCTTGAAGTACTTACGGACCGAGTGCCGGCAGTAGGTGCCCGCGACCTGCTTCCTGAGATCCCCGGGCAGCTTCTCGTAGGCCCTGCCCATGTCGATGAAGTAGGTGCCGCGGTTCCTCTGCGGGATGACCTGGGGGTGGATCAGGGTGATGCCGAAGGGGTCGGGCATGAACTGGTAGTCGGCGTGCCAGAACTTGCCCGTCTTCGGCACGCCTATCTGCCTGCCGTTCTCCGGCACGTTGGAGGAGACGAAGATCTCCCGGAGTTCGGGGTGGTGGTACATCGGCTCGTAGTACGTCTCGGGACGCCCCAGCCGCCTGCCGAGGTCCAGGAACTGCCGGGGGGTGAGGTTCTGTCCCTTCAGGACGGCGATCTTCTTGGTGTAGACGAGATGCTTGAGCGCCTCGATGTCCGCGCCGGAGGCGCTGGTGTGGTCGAAGTCCTCGACCGTGGCGCCGAGGGCCGAGCCGAGCTGTTCGGTGATCTTCATGAGGGGCGTCCTTCGTGAGAGGGCCGGCCGGCCTGCCTGGCGTCGATCAGTGCCGCGGTGCCGGCGAGGGTGAGGGTGGGCCGCAGCTCGCTGTCGTGCACCGTCACGCCGAGGTCGCGTTCGATGCGGATGCTGATGTCGACCATCGTCAGCGAGTCGACGTCGAGGTCGGCGAAGGTGGCCTGCGGGGTGAACCGGCCGGCCGGGGCGTCGTGCAGTCTCGTCAGGATCTCGACCAGCCGGTCGTAGGTGGCGCTCATGGGGCGGCTTCTTCTCCTCCGTCGTACGAGTGGGCGGGCGGGGGCCGTTCGGGCCGGGTCGGCGGGCAGGAGCCTCGGGTGGGTCCGCCTCCGAGGGCGGCGAGCACGAGTCGGTCGCGGGGGCCCGTCCGGCAGGCGCAGAGCACGGCGGCGGGCGGGCCGGGAGCGTTGCTGGGCACGGCTGTTCTCCAAGGGCGGGAGCTCCGGGGGCGTCCGGAGGCGACGAAGGAACGGCAGGAGTGACAGGAGTGGCTCAAGGACTGGTGGGCGCTCTGCGCACGGTGAGGGTCAGCGGCACGCCGCAGGCGATTGCGGCCGCTATGGCGAACACGGCAGTCCGTAGGCCCGCCGGCGAGGCGCCGTCGGCCGGGTCCGGCCCGGCGGTGCCGGCCAGCGCCACCAGCACCGCCAGGCCCACCGCGCTGCCGACTTGAAGGCTGGTCGAGGCGAGCCCCGACGCCACGCCCTGGTCCTCGGGAGCGACGCCGGCGGCAGCCGTGATCCACATGCCGGTCCAGACGGCGCCCTGGCCCAGGCCCAGCAGCACGATGCCCGGCAGCAGCAGCGGGTACGAGCCGTGCCGGGTGAGCGCGAGGCCGAGGGCGGCGGCTCCCGTCGCGCCGAGTGTCATGCCGCCGGCCAGCATCCGGCGTACGCCGACGGCCGCGACGGCCCGCTCCCCCGCCTGGGTCCCGCCGGCGACCACCAGGGCCGGGACGAGGAAGGCGAGGCCGGTCGCGAACGCGCTGTAGCCGCGCACGGTTTGGAAGTACAGGGTCAGGAAGTACGGCAGGGAACTGAACGTGGCGCTGTACACGGCGGTCACCGCCATCGCCGCGACGAGCCCGCTATGCCTGAACAGCCGGGTCGGCACGAGCGGATGGCGCGCACGCGTCTCGACGACGGCGAAGAGCGTGAGCAGAACCGGCGCGAGGAGCGCACTCGCGAGGACGGACGGGCTGCTCCAGCCGGCCTCGGGTGCGTGCACCAGCAGGAACACCAGGAGGGTGAGGCCTCCGGTTCCGGTCAGGGCGCCCGTCAGGTCGAACCGGCGCGGTCCGGTCCGTGGGGCGTCCGCCGGGAACAGGGCCCGGCCCGCCCACGCCATGGCTCCCGCCACGGGGACGTTGACGAAGAACACCGACGGCCAGCCGAACGCCTCCACCAGGACGCCGCCGAGGAGGGAGCCGAAGCAGAGACCGCCGGCTCCCGCGGCGCCCCACACCGCCAACGCCCGGTTCCGCTGCGGTCCTTCGGCGTAGATCGTGTTGATCAGGGCCAGGGTGGCCGGGAACAGCAGGGATCCGCCGAGGCCCTGGACCGCCCGCACGGCGAGCAGCGTTCCGGGTGCCTGCGCGAATCCTCCCACCAGCGAGGAACCCGCGTAGATCAAGGCGGCGGCGACGAACGTCCGGCGCCGCCCGAGCAGGTCCGCGGTCCGGCCGCCCAGCAGCAGGAAGCCACCCGTCGTCACGACGTAGGCGCTCACCACCCACTGCAGGTCGTGCTCCGAGAAGCCGAGGCCGGCGCCTATGCCGGGAAGCGCGACGTACACGATGTTGTAGTCGAGGGCGATGACCAGTTGGGCCAGCGCCAGGACGAGAAGGGAAAGCCGTGCCGGCATGGTCCGGTTCCCCCTCACCCATAGGAAAGAAACAGCGACGAATATCGAATCCGTATCCGCATCCGTCGATCATTTTCGGTCACGATAGCACCCCGATGAGGACTTGAGAACGACCGTCCTGCAGAATTCCCCAGGGCCGGATATTGAAATTTCGGGCAGCACTGAAAACCGACAGTGCATAACTGCCGGTTCTTATTGCAGGGGTTTCAGGCGGTCAGCCTTCTCCCATCATTCGCCTGATTTCCGAGATGAGTACGTCCAGTGCCCGCCGTTCCGGGACGGTCGTCTCCGGGTGCCAGAGGTCCACGAGGAGGCAGGTGCGTGGACGGTCACCGTCGTTGCGCGCCTCGTGCTCGAAGGAGTAGTCGAAGAGCAGACAGCGCCCTTCCTCCCAGGTACGGGTCTCACCTGCGACGGTGAGACTGCACCCGTCGGGGATGTCCACGGCGAGATGCAGGTTGATGCTGAAGTTCCACAGGTCGCAGTGCGGGGCTATGAACGCGCCGGGCAACAGGGTGGAGAAATGGCTTTCCAGGAGCGGGCATATCTTCTCCGTGTCGACAGCGGACTCTTTGAGAACCTTGTAGGCGGTGGGCACGGTCGCGGCCGCTTCCTCGGTCATTGCCCGGCCGCGGTAAAGGTGGAGAGCCTGCCAGTCGTTCTGCCGGGTCAGATAGTGCTCGTAGTCGGAAAACGCATCCCGGCGTACTGTCCAGGCCGATTTCAGCTCGTCCTTGACGACCGGGTGAGCGGATTCCAGTGCCTCGACGACGGGGAGCAGTTCCGGGTGGGCGCGGGGATCGTGCCACGGGGTGGGAGAAAGACCCGGCAGAATCCACCTGGCTCCCTTCTGGAGCGGGTGCCGTGCCCCTCCCCCTCCGGGTTCCAGCATCCGCTCCACCCGGCTGAGGGATTCCGCACCGTGGTCGCTCCTGATCGCCGCGAACGCGTTCTCTGTCTCGGGTGTCATGAGGCCCTCCTGGCTACTGCTGCGACCGCGCGCTGTGCCGCGCCGTCGCATCAGTAGTCGTACGCCCGCGCCACCGAGTTCCCGGCTTCCCGGGAATCCGACCGCCGCACGGGCAGGGACGGCGCCGTGCGGACGCCGGTGGTCACGGATCCCCTGTGACCGGGCCCGGGGCGCCGGCGCCACCTCGCCCACTCGTCCGCGGGTGACGCCGGGCCCGTCTTCCTCAGGCCGCCGTGGCGGCCTGAACCGTCGTGGCCGCCGGAGCCGTCGTGGCCGCCGGAGCCGTCGTGCGCCGAACGGGCTCCTGCGTGCCCGCGTGCGGGCCGGGCCCCTCGACCTCGTCGAGCAGCCCCATGAGGGTCATCCGTGCGCGGGCCACGCGGGACCGCACCGTGCCGACGGGGCAGCCGCCGAGCCGGGCGGCCTCCTCGTAGGACAACCCCGCCACCTGGGTCAGGACGAACGCCTCACGGCGTTCGTCGGGGAGCGCGTTCAGCAGGTCGAGGAGCGCGATGCGGTCGTCGAAGCCCGGCAGCCCCTGCGGCTGGGCCCGTTCCACGGCCGCCTGCCAGTCGTGGGTGTCCGCCGTCCGGGGCCGGACGGCGGCGCGGCGGAAGCTGTCGACGACCGCGCGGCGGGCGATGGACAGCAGCCAGGTGCGGGCCGAGGCGCGTCCCTCGAACCGGTGCAGGCTGCCGAGGGCCCGCACGAACGTGTCCTGTGCCAGATCGTCGACGTTCTGGGGATCCGCCCCCAGATGGGCGACGTAGCGCAGCACGTCGGAGTGCAGGGCCCTGACGAACCGTTCGGCCGCGTCCGGGTCGCCGCTCCGGGCGGCCAGCGCCCAGGCGGTCGCCGCCGCGTCCGCCGAGGCCCTTTGCGTGTGCGGAGCGGGCAGGGCAGAAGTGATCACGAGGTGTCCTTCTCAGGTCATCCGGGGCCGGGCCCTTCGTGGGGCCACGGCTCTCTCCGGTGAGTGGGGTGCAGCCGTAGGGGTGGTACGGCGGTGCCCGGGGCTCGCGCAGGCTCGTGTGCGTGCAGGCAGTACGCAGGGATTCTCAGGTGCCGGCGGCGGCACGGCGTGCGAACGCTTCCGAGGAAGGCTCGGAAGGCCGGCCGAGAGAAAAGGAGGGAAGAGCCCCGGTGGATCCGGCTGTCTCAGGCGACAGCGGTACCCGTGGGCGGCCCCCGGGAGGTGATGGCGTGACTGAGAAGGAGTCGTGCCAGGGTCCGGCGGTCGGCGTCGCGTCGACGTCGCATCGACGGCCGACGCGGCGGCACCGGCAGGGCGAGCAGCAGCCGCAGCGGCGCCACCAGACGGGCGGCGACCGCACGCAGAATGCGGAAGACGGCCCGCTCGCCGTACGCGAGCCACAGGCCGCACAGGACCGCGGCGAGCAGGTGCGCGGCGAACATGCCGAAGGCCCCGCCGCCACCCATGCTGTGCCCACCGTGGAGGCCGGACTCCATGTGCATCATGGAGCCCGATCCCATGTCTCCCATGCCGGCGATGTCCGTCGCGCCCCTGGGCAGGAAGTCCCTGTGCAGGGAGTCCATGTGCAGGGAGTCCATGCGCATGGCGCCCATGTCCATGGTGGCCACGCCATGTGTCACGGCGGACGAGGCCGCATGCGGTCCGGACACGAACGACTGCGCCAGGGAGAAGCCTTCGTGGAGCAGCGCCTGGGCCGCGACCACGACGGTGACGATGAGCGCGTGTCCGCGCTCACGGCCGGCGAGACACCAGCCGGCGGCACCTGTCCCGGCGGCACCCGCCGCCATGGCCCACCAGGCCACGGAGACACCGGACATCATCACGTGGCCGAGGGCAGCGAGGAGCACGCAGACGACGGCGAACACACCGGCCCGCAGCGTGCGGCACCACCCTCCGACAGTCATGACGCGCCCATCTTCGCACCCGTGGTCCGATCGTCGTCAGGGGGTACGTACGGAGACCTGCCCCCGGACTCAACCAGAGAAGGGTGACACAGACCACAGCAGCAGAGCGGGAACTCCACGGGCCACGGCAGCGACTCCTGGAGCGTGACGGTTCCGTGGCGGCTGCCGGCGCCGGCCCCTCGATCCATGGGACGGGACTGCGCCTCCCGGCACCGGGCAGGCCGGGTCACGGCCGCGAAGACCGCTGACCGATGGGGCGCGAGCGTGCCCGGAACCATGCCTTCGGGGATCGGGGACCGCCTTCTAGAAGGCGATCGTTCCGGGCCGGACCACCACGGCAGGCAGCTCCACCCGGCCGCTGCGGCTGAAGGTCAGGGTGAAGGACACGAGGTCACCCGGCCGCCATGCGCCGGCCGGGGCCGTCACCGTCAGGTCGACCCCGTAGGGCGACATGGCGACGCTCTTCCCCGCCTGTATGCCGATCGAGTCGACCGAGGAGCGGTAGGCCGTGGCTGCGGTGCTCATGTGGTGGCGGGACAGACGTATTCCGCCGGGAGCGTCGGGCGAGGTGACGTCCACCAGCCGGTCGGCCGAGCCGCCCTCGTTGGTGATGCGGAAGAACGCCGCCGTCTGGGACGCTCCCGCGACCGGGAGAAGGACGCGCCCTTCCGTCACGCGTATGCGGGCCGGACTGCCCGCGTTGCCCGTACCGGCCCAGGTGGTCAGGCCCGCCAGGGCCAGGCTGGAGGCGGCGACGGGCACCAGGGCGGCAAGGAGGGTGTCGGTCAGCCGTCGGCGATCGCCGAGCCGGGCCGCCAGGTGGGCGAGCACTCCGTTCACCGGTGGCCTTCCCTCCTTCGCCGCCGCTCGCGCGCCGGTGCGGGCGACGGCTGCCAGGCGCGCAGACGCAGGCTGTTGCCCACCACCAGCACGGAGCTGGCCGACATGGCGGCCGCCGCCACCATCGGATTGAGCAGTCCCACCATGGCGAGCGGCACGGTGACGACGTTGTAGCCGAAGGCCCACACCAGGTTGGTCCGGATCGTGCCGAGCGTGCGCCGGGCGAGCAGGACGGCGTCCGACAGGGCTTCGATGTCCCCGCGTACGAGCGTCAGGTCGGCCGCGCCGATGGCCACGTCCGTGCCGCTGCCCATGGCGATGCCCAGGTCGGCGCCGGCGAGCGCGGCGGCGTCGTTCACGCCGTCCCCGACGACCGCGACACGGCCGCCCTCGTCCTGCAAGCGCCGTACCAGCGCGGCCTTGTCCTCGGGCGTGCAGCGGGCGTGGACCTCGTCGATGCCGAGCGTGTCGGCGACGGCTCTCGCCGGTGCCTCGCGGTCGCCGGTGGCCAGCACGGGGCGGATCCCGAGCCTGCGCAGCCGGTCGACGGCCCGGTAGCTGCCGGGACGGACGACGTCGCCGACCGCGATCAGCGCCTCGGCCGCCCCGTCCACCCGGACCAGGACCGGTGTGTGCGCGGCGGCCTCCGCGGCGAGGAGTGCTTTCGCCAAGGAGTCCGGCAACTCCCCGTCCGGCGCGAGCACTTCGACCGTGCGGCCGTCCACGCGGCCGCGTACTCCCCGCCCCGGCGTGGCCACGAAGTCCCGCACGGCGGGCAGCGCCTCCTCGGCCGCCGAACGCCGGGCGTGCGCGGTGACGGCCCGCCCGAGGGGGTGCTCGGAGCCCTGTTCCACGGCACCGGCCAGACGGAGGACGGCTTCCTGACCGAGGCCGCCCGGAGCGGCGGTGACCTGCGCGACGCTCATGTGGCCGCTGGTCAGTGTGCCGGTCTTGTCCAGGACGACCGTGTCGACGTGCTGGAGTGCCTCCAGCGTCTGCGGTCCGCTGACCAGCACGCCCAGCTGGGCCCCGCGTCCGGTGGCGGCCATCAGGGCGGTCGGCGTGGCCAGGCCCAGGGCGCAGGGACAGGCCACGACCAGTACGGCCACGCACGCGGTGATCGCCGCCTGCGGGTCGGCCCCGGCGCCGAGCCAGAACCCGAGCACGGTGACCGCGATGGTCAGCACGACGGGCACGAACACCCCGGCCACCGCGTCGGCCAGCCGTTGTGCCCGCGCCTTGCCCGCCTGGGCCTGTGTCACCAGTTCGGCGATGCGGGCCAGCTGTGTATCGGCTCCGACGGCGGTGGCGCGGACGAGCAGCAGCCCGCCCGCGTTCACGGCTCCGCCGACCAGGGCCGAGCCGGGCCCCACCTCGACGGGCTCGCTCTCGCCGGTGACCAGGGACAGGTCCACCGCGGAACTGCCCTCCGTGACGCGGCCGTCGGTGGCGACCCGCTCGCCGGGCCGCACGGCGAAGACCTGCCCCACCCTCAGCTGCTCGATGGGGACGCAGCGCTCGCCGTGTTCGTCGCGGACGGACACCTCCTTGGCGGCGAGCTCCGCCAGCGACCGCATCGCGGCACCGGTCCCCCGCCGGGCACGCGCCTCCAGGAACCGGCCGGCCAGCACGAACAGCGGGACACCGACCGCGGCTTCGAGGTACACGTGCGCCGGGCCGTCCGACGCGGACGGCAGCACGCTGAACGGCATCCGCATCCCGGGATCGCCCGCTCCCCCGAGGAACAGCGCATACGCCGACCAGGAGAAGGAGGCCACCACGCCCAGCGAGACGAGGGTGTCCATGGTGGCCGCGGAGTGGCGCAGTCCCCGTACCGCCCGTACGTGGAACGGCCAGGCGCTCCACACCGCGACGGGTGCCGCCAGCATGAAGCACAGCCACTGCCAGTTGCGGAACTGCAGGGACGGCACCATCGACAGCACCAGGACGGGCACGGCGAGCAGTGCGGTGACGACGAGCCGCTCGCGCTCCTGCCGGGCGGCGCTCCCGGGATCGTCCTCGTCACCGGCCCTGTCGTCACGCTTCTTCGGTGCCGGGGGCTCGGGGAGCGCGGCCTCGTATCCTGCCTGTTCGACGGCCGTGACGAGGTCCCCCGGAAGGATGTCCGCCGGATGGCTGACCCGGGCGAGCCCGGTGGCGAGATTGACGGTCGCCGTGACCCCCGCGAGCTTGGCGAGCTTCTTCTCGACCCGCCGCACGCAGGCGGCGCACGTCATGCCGCCGACCGTCAGGTCCGTGACCAGGGGCGGCGCCATCGGTTCGGCTCCCATCACTCACCGCCTCCGTGCATCCCGGACATGTGGCCGGTGTCACCGCCGCCGGAACCCCCACTGCCCCCGCTGCTGCCGCCGCCCCCACTGCCACCGGCGCCGGTGCCGTGTATGCCCGGTGCCACGGGTCCGGTGGCCGATCCCACGGCGTACGACACCGAGAAGACCACGGCCAGAAGCAGCACGAAGCCACAGAGCGCGGGCGGGGGCATCAACGTGCGGGGACGCACGCCCACAGCGCGGGGCGAGTGTCGGGAGTCGGCCATGCTCGACCTTCCTGGTCGCGTCGAACCGTCGTACGGCGGCGGGCAGTCTCAGCCGCACCGCTCTAGGAGTCGGACGGATCGAAGGCCGAGTTCCGGCATGGATTTATGACGTCCGCCACATGGCAGACATGCGTGCCGCGCTCCCCGCACCTGGTGAAGTGCGTGCGCACGACGGTGAACAGGGCGGCGCGCCGGGACGATCCGGGTCCGGAGTCCGTTCGGCCGGACTCCACGGGCACGGACCCGTGTCAGACGGAGAGCTGACACCCCGGGATGTGATGGGTCGTCCACGGGGGAAGGGCCGTGAGTTCCCGGTCGCCCGGCAGGCCGAGGGTGAGGGTGTTGAGGCAGGCCTGGGCGTCGATGCAGGCGATGACCAGTCGGCCTTGGTGGTCGAGGGCGGCGGCGGGTGTGTGCACGAACGGGCCGCTGCCGAGGGAAGTCCATTCCGGGCGTACGGGGCTGCCGTCGAGGGGCTGGATGCAGAGGCTCAGCCCTTGCTCGTCGGTGCGTTGGATCAGGGCGGCTTCGCCCGTGGGCAGTACGGCGTGGGCGAGGGGGCCGAAGCCGGGAGTGGTGCAGGCGATCTCGGGCTGTGTGTTCCAGGTGCCGTCCGGCCGGTGCTGCCGGTGGGCGAGGAGCCAGCCGGTCTCGGGCTGCCGGGAGAACATCAGCAGGCGGCCGTCGGTCTGCTCGACGAGGGTCACGGGGGCGGCAGGCTGGGCGAGTTGGGTGCCGTAGTCGCGTGCGAAGGCTCCGTCGGGGGTGGTCTGGTGCCAGCGCAGGATGCCCATGCCGCTGGTGCTGCTGGGGGCATATATCTCGACGGTGCCTCTGCTCGTGGCGAGGGCGGCCGTGCCTTCCAGAACACCGCCCTTCAGGTCGCCCCAGGGCTGCCATCCGTCCTCGGTCAGGCTTCGGGAACTGAGACCGGTACCGAAATTGCGGACCACGACCTGGATGCCGGAACCGGAGGCGACGACCACCGGCATACCCAGGGCGCGACGCCGTGCCTCATGCTCCGCCGATGTGTTGTAGGGGCTCCGGAGGTCGGTCCAGGCACCGAACTCGCCCGTCACGGGATCCTGGGTGAGGTGCATGAGGTTGCGCTGCTGCTGTTCGGGGGCGGCTCCCACCTCGGCCCTCACCGCGACGATGTGAAGGCGTCCGCCGGCGTCGCGTGTCGTGTCGAGGCGAGCGAGGAAGCGCCCGCCGCCGTGGGGCAGGCGGCCGAGCGGTGCCGGCCCCGACCACCTGTCGCCGCCGGGGCGGTCCTGGGTCCACATGACCGGTCGGCCGCCGAGCACGGCGAAGGCGGCGAGCCGCCCGTCGGGCAGCGCCTGGAGCCAGTTGGTGCTCGACTGCCAGCGGTAGTTGGTGCTCTGTCCGTAGAACCGGTTGTACGCGCGGTTGCCGAGTGGCCTGTCACCGCACAGGCCCGGGGGCTGTTCGCACGCGTGGCCGTCCTCGCCGCCGTAGACCGCCAGGTAGGAGAACTTACGGGCGGCCTGCTGCGGGCTGAGGCTGCGGGGACGCAGCTTGTTGCAGTACCCCGTGTAGCTTTCGACGGCTGCGGGCCGCTGTCTGCCGGTTCGCTCGTACTTCTCGAGTGCCGCCATGGCGAAGAGGGCCGCAGCGGTGTGGTCGGAGTTGTCGCAGTAGGTGATGCCTCCGGTCTTTTTGTCGACCGCGGTCCACTGGGGATCCGGGTTCATGATGCGCACGAGGGCCGGGGCGTACCGCTGCAGGATGTCGGTGAGCACGCCGGTGACGTCGTCCCGGGTCAGCAGCTGCCCGTCGCATGTGGAGGGGATGGGGCTGGCTGCCGGGCGCAGGGTCGCGAGCGTCCTGCCGGACTGCTGCCACAGACCCAGAAGGTTCGTCCCCTGTGCGCCCTGGCCGGTGCGCAGGTTGAGGAAGACCAGGGTGATGCGTCCGTCGTCCAGGCTGTTGACCTCCGCCGTGACGCCCCGGAGCTTCACGGTGGAGCGCACCCACGGGGCCCGTCGGCTGCCGGTGACCATGAAGGCGTAGGCCGCGCGGATCCCGTGCTGGCGGGCGGCGGTGTAGCCGGGGAAATCAGGTGCGGCGGTCCTGCGGGCCGCGTCGTCCATGGGGAGATTGACGCCGTCGGCCTCGCCCGTCGTCAGATAGACGCTGACCTGGGGTATCCCGGAATCCACGGATTCCCACAGGTCCGGCGTCATGAAATACAGGTCGTCGTCCGTGTGGGCGCAGATCTGTACATGGGGCGCCAGGGCCGTGGACTTCGACTGACGTGGCAGCCCGGCGGCGGAGAGGCGATTGAAGAGACGCATGGGTGTGGAGACCTCCATGACCGGAAAGGGAAGCTGGTGCCCGCCGCGCAGCGGAGCTGTCGAATCTGTCTGTCGTGCCGAGGCCGGCGAAGGACCGTGCACGGGGGTGCCGTCAGGGACGCGGACGCTGCATGGACATAGCCGGTCAGAGTTGGGCAAGACCCTGCTTGAGGCGGCGCCCCAGCGGGCGCTCGACATAGCGGTGCACCAGCCAGGCGAGCGTCAGCATGGCCGCCGCCACCAGGACGACCAGCACGCCGGACGGAGGGCGGGGAAGCCACAGGCTGAACACTTCGCGGCCGATGTCCTGGTGGAGCAGGTACACCGGGTAGGTGAGGGCACCCGCGCCGGTCAGCCATCGCCAGGATATCCAGGAGAGGTTCGTTGTGGCGACGAGCGTCATGACCCCGAAGAAGGCGGCCAGGATGACGACCACGGGCCATGACGGGACCGTGTGACCGATGTACGTGCCCGTGTTCTTCCATGTGGTGAGCACGAAGGGAAGCGACGCGGCGAAGCACAGCAGGACCACGCCGGAGAGCATCAGGTTCGGGCGGAAACGGTGCATGAGATAGAGCGCGATGCCGGCGATGAAGTACCAGCTGCTGTCCGGCATGATCAGCAGCCGCAACGGGTCGTCGGTCGGGGCCTGGGCGTACATCGCGCTGGCCACGGCCCAGACGCAGCAGAAGAGCAGGACACGGCGGTAGGTGAGCCCCCACCAGGTCAGGAGCGCGAACAACAGGTAGAACCTGAGCTCGGCGAAGAGGGTCCAGTACGCACCGTCGACGTGTTCGACCCCGAGAGGCTCCTGGAGCATCGTCAGGTTGGTCAGCACGTCGTTCCACGGCAGGGGCCGCGCGCCTCCGGGGATCACCGCGAGGGTCACCGTGGTGGCGACGACCGCGAACCAGTAGGCCGGAAAGAGCCTCACCACGCGCGAGACGAAGAACTCCTTCGGCGACTTCCCCCAGCAGCTCATGCAGATGACGAACCCGCTGATCAGGAAGAAGAGCTGGACACCCAGCCAGCCGTATGCGGCGACCGGGAACGCTGCCGGGAACTGCGCCTTCAGGTCGATGTTCCCGCCGCTGTCCCGTGCGAGGTAGTGATAGGACATCACGGCGAGCGCGGCGATCAGCCGCAGTGCGTCCAGCAGGAGTATGCGCTGCGGGCGGTCACCGGCCGGTGAGGAATCCTTGTTCTCCTGTCGTGGGGAGCTTCGGGCGCGGCCGGCTCGGTCGAGCATGGGGGGTGTTCTCCTGTGGGGAATGCGATGGGTCAGGCTGGGCGCCCCGCAACTGCCTGTGCCGATGGCCCTGGCTCTGGCTCCGGCTGTGGTGCGGACGGCTGCGGGGCGGGGGGACGGTCAGCTCCGCTCGAACCGCGACGGTACGGGGAAGTAGGCGTTGAGGAAGGCCCTCAGGACACGGTCCTGTTCGTCGGCGGGAACTTCCGCGTTCGGCGATTCACCGATGCAGAACACGCTGTGGCTGCGGGTGGCGAGGAGCCGGCTCAGCCGGGTGTGGTGCTCGTAGCGGCCGGCGTTGACGAACGTGCTGGAGAGGGTGGAGGGGTGTGACCGTCCGGTCAGGTAGCTGTAGTGGTGGTGGAGCGAGGAGGGGACGGAGAGGTCTGTCCTCGCCCGGAAGGTGCTGGACGCGGTGGTGGCGATCTCCTTCGGGTACGCCTCCTCGATCTCGGTGAGAACGCTGCGCCTGAGCGGGTGCGGCGTGTGCAGGAATCCCTGCGTGGCGGTGCGCTGGAAGTCCCGCTCCAGCAGGGCCCGGTTGTTCTTGGCCGCGGCGAAGTAGCCCTCGTCCTCGGGGGAGAGCGGAGCGGGCGGTACCGCCGTGGGCGACCAGAAGAAGCGGGTGTGGCCGTTGCTGGTGAAGAATTCCTGCGGGGTGAGGGGGCGCCCCAGGAAGACGTCGTCGTTGAAATAGAGGAAGTGCTCCGACAGGCCGTCGATGTGGTGCAGCTGGCTCTCGATGGCGTGCGAGTTGAACGTGGGCAGCCATTCCGTGTCGGTGAAGACCTCACGGTGGCTGATGACCCTGACGCCGGGCTGGGACGTGTCCAGCCAGTGCGGGGTCTGGTCGTCGGTGACGATGTAGATGTTGCGGATCCAGGGCGCGTACATGGCCAACGACCGCAGTGAGTACCGCAGTTCGTCGCGGTTGCGGAACCGCACGTCCCCGCTGTCGGCCTCCTCGTCGGCGATGCCTGCGGCCTTCTTGGCCACGTCCCGCCGTGCACGCCAGTCGGGGTCCGTGTCGTCGACCCATGTGTAGACGGCGTCGACGGGAAAGTCGATGTCCTTCATCAGGCGGTCGGTGAACGCCGCGGCGGTGGGGTGGTCGCGCTCGCCGACACGCAGCCGCGCGGTCGGCTTCAGGTCGGGCAGGCAGGGGCCGACCAGGGTGGATCCGCGCGGAGCCCTGCGCCAGCCGGGCAGTTCGTCGCTCTCGTCGTTCTCGGTCCAGAACTCGATCTGGCAGCCGTACGCGGGGCCGTAGCGCAGGGTGCGGCTCTGTGTGACCACCGGTTTGAAGACACGCAGGCCCATGACCTCCCCGACGGTACGCAGCCGCTCGGCCAGCACCGCACCGGGAGCTGTTCCCCTCGGGGTGATCAGCTCGGCGTAGACGGGTTCGGCAAGCAGACCGGAAGCCAGCGCGTCGATGGCCCGCTCGCGGTCTTCGACCGCGACGGCGAGACGGTGGGTGGGGGATCCGTCGCGCAGCATGAGGTACGGGATGTCACGCGCGGTGAACACCTCGGCCACGATCTCCAGATTCCACTCGGCCATGCGCGCCGCGGGGACGTCGTCACGCACCTCGGCGAGCCGGCCCGCGCTCCTGACGAGACGGCCCGTACGGTCCTGGGCCTGGAGCATGACCTCCCGGGCCTTCTGCTCGTCGGCGGAGGCCGCCAGCAGGGTGACGGGAGCGGCGATGTTGAAGTGGCGGCTTCCGCCGGCCGCGATCCGGCGGGCCATGCGGTCCGCGCGGTCGGCGGTGCGGGATGCCGTGGCCCGGCGCGCCGTCAGAAGCGTGAGGAGCTCTTCCCACTGCGCAGTGACGCGCTGCGCGGAGAACCTCTCCTGGACACCGGCCCGGCCGGCCGCACCGTAGGACCGGCGCAGCGTGTCATCGGCCATCAGCGTGGACATCGCGGCGGCCAGGGACTCCTTGTCGCCCGCGGGGACGAGCAGGCCGTCGACTCCGTGACGGATGATCTCCGCCGGGCCGGTGACGACGTCGTAGGCGACGACGGGCAGGCCCGCGGCCATCATCTCCAGCAGGACCAGCGGGAACGCCTCGTTGCGGGAGGGCAGCACCGCCATGCCCGCCTTGGCCCACTCGGAGGTCATCTGGCTGGTGTGGCCCAGGAGCTGGACCCGGTCGTGCAGCTTCAGCCCGTCGATCAACCGCCGCAGGCGGACCTCCTGCGGCCCGTCCCCGAAGATGCGCATGGTCCATGCGGGGTGCTCGTCCGTGAGGGATGCGAACGCCTCGATGGCATGGTCCAGCTGCTTCTCCGGCGTCATGCGGGCAGCCAGCACGATCGTCTTGTGGGTGAGGTCCGAACGGGGCCGGAATCCGTCCGGAACGGCATTGGGTATGGCGGCCAGGACCGGCGCGGCCTCACCGAGGGAGTCGGCGAACCACTCGCTGGTGCGCTCGGTGAGCGAGACGAGTGCGTCGACGGCGGGCGCGTACATCAGCAGGGGATCGCCGGTGACTCCGCGCAGCTGGGAGGCGCGGTGCTCCTGGTGGACGGTGATGACGTCCCAGGGCACCAGCTCCGCCGCGGCAGCCATGAGCGCCGGGGTCGTGGTGACCAGCACGTCGGCGTCCAGCGAGGACAGCGCCGCCGTCATCTCGATGTCCGAGAGCCGGTCGAACGTGGGTTCCCAGTCGGGCTTGATGATCTCGCTGGGGAGCGAGGTGAGGAAACGGCACGTCTCCTCGTCGAGCGTGGTGGTGCGCACCGGCCGGGCGACCTGTCCCGTGCGGTCGACGAGATAGCGTCGCGGCACCTCGCGGCCGGCCTCGAAGAAGGGCTCCTCCTGGGTCCTGAAGATGCTGAGCACTTCCACGTCATGGTGTCGGGCGAGGTGCGCGGCCTGCGTGTAGACGGCCATCTCCGTTCCGCCCATCCCGTCGGCCCAGGTGAGCAGAAAGGTGATCTTCATCGGGTTCTGTCCTCGAGTGTGGGGATGACTGTGCAACTCACCGCGGCCCATCCGGCTCCGGAGACGTGGGCGTGTACCCGCAGCAGCTCGCCGGTGGGCAGCGCGACGGTGTGGAACGGTGTTCGGAAGACCTTGCCCGGATGCCTCACGTCGGTCAGGCGACGACCGATCCTGATCTTCGTACGGCCGCTTCGCAGACGCAGGTCCCAGACGCGGGCCGTCCTGCCGCCCGCGGACATGGCCGAGAGCGGGACCTCGAAGGTGAACCGGTTCCCCTGCCACCCGGGGCGGACCGGGACGGCGGAACCCACGGTGCGCGGTACCGCTTCGGCGGTGAAGCGCGAGGGTTCGAGGCCGGCCGCGATCAAGCGGCCGTGGACGGTGACGCGGTCCCATCCCGCGGTGAAGCCCGTCAGTTCGGCCTGCCGGCGAGGCCCGGTGACCTTGAGCATCGCGCGGTCTTCGAGGGAGCGCACCATCCGGAACACCGCGCCGGAGCCGGCACTCGGAAAGGTCGGGAGCGTGGGACCGTCCGCGGCGGGCGCGGGCGGGGCCACGAGGGCGAACCGGGCCGTGGAACCGGAGCGGTAGGAGACCACGACCGTCAGCCGCCACAGCCCGTCCCCCACCCGCAGACCCGGCTGCTGCGGATCGTCACCGTGGGGATGACACAGCGCAGTGGTGGTCGTCAGCAGGGTGGTTCCGTCCCACTGGTCCTCCAGGTCCAGGGGCACGGTGTGCGACTCGTTGCGCCGCCGCACCTGAAGGAACGCCGATTCGATGTCGTCGTGACCGGGGGGACGGGGCACCGCGACATTGAGCGTCCCGCCGCCGAGAACCGAGAGGTGAACCGGGCGCAGTGCCGGCCGGCCACGCCCCGGACCGCTGAAGGCGGGAACCGTCCTGATCTGTTCCATGCTTCGACGGGTCCGTCTCACGGTACGGCGGGCCCGTGCCGCAACGGTCACTGCGCGGGACAACAGGGCTTGGTTCATGGCACTGGGACACCTCTGCTCGCGCTTGCAAGGGAACGTAGGGGTGGGCGCGCGCACCCTTGTTGGCCAACAGGACCGGTTCTCGTCACCCTTCGTTCCCATCAGGGCCTGTGATCCCTGTTACTGCCGCAGCAGTGAACCTGTCGATTCTTCCCGGCATCTCCCCCCAGGCGAGGGGCCCTTGCATTGCCGGAGCTGTGATCCCGGCAGCTCGGAGAGGCCCGGGAAAGGTAAAGGCTCACCATGGACCCAACGGCCGCTGAACAAGAACAGGCGCAGTCTCGGCCGCTGCCCAGAACTCCCCCCGCCGATCCCCCGGCCGTCAACAGCCGTTCGGTCAATGCCGAGGGGGCTGCCCTCGTCAGGGCCTACCGGGCCTTGATGCCACACCGGCTGCGGCGGAGCATCGCACGCCGTTACTCGCCCGAGTCGCGCAGGAAACTCAAGGCCGTGGTGAGCGGTGCGTTCGTGACGGCTGCGGTGCGCCGGTCGAGGCTGGCGTTGCTGACCCTGCTGTGCCGTTCACGGACCGAGGCCGCCGGGGCGGTCGTGGTGTGGGCGGACGGCCGCGCGCGCATCGCGCTGCGGGAACAGCATCTCGCGCCGCACGTGGCCCGGGCGGGCAACCTTTCCCGGGTGACCGCAGCCCTGGAAAGTTCAGGGATCGACTACTTCTGCGTGCGGGGCCAGGAACGGCATTCCACCATCGTCGCGGTGCCCGCGGGCGAACGGCAGCAGGCCGTGGACTCACTGCGCAGACTGTGCCAGGCGGTCCCGGGATATCTGGTGTGCCGAGGAGCCGGCAGCGCTCGTGTCCTTCCCGCCCACCGGGAGCGCGCGTGGCGGGCAGCGGCGAAGGCCCCGGCACTGGGTCTGTTCTGGTTCCACGCCGAGCCTGGGGACCAGCTGGTGCTGGGGCCCGAGCATGCCTGCGAGATCGAGTTCTGGGAGCCGCAGGACGGCATGCTCCAGGCACCCCGACGTAACGCGGTCACCGACTCCGTACCCGTTGACGAGCCCATGGTGCGGTCTTCCGTGGCCGCATTCACGACTCCGGCCGGACACCGCCCCCAAGGCCGCTCCACGGCAACGGTGCGCACCCGCAAGGCCTTTACGGCACTGCTTCCGGGAGACATCGACTTTCCCGTGGATGCCGTCTACACCTGGGTGGACGGGAGCGATCCGCTGTGGCTGCGCCGCCGGGCCGCCGCGTCGAGCGAGGGCCTTCACGAAGAGGCGGCCAACGCCGGCCGGTACGCCGACCACGACGAGCTGCGTTACTCGCTTCGCTCGCTGTCCATGCACGCCCCGTGGATCCGCAACATCTACCTCGTCACCGACGACCAGACCCCGCCCTGGCTGGACACCGACCAGCCCGGCATCCAGGTGGTCAGCCACCGCGACATATTCAGCCGGCAGGAATTCCTCCCGACGTTCAACTCGCATGCGATCGAGAGCCAGCTCCACCACATCAGCGGTCTGTCCGAACACTTCCTCTACTTCAACGACGACGTCTTCCTCGGGAGTGAGGTCCTTCCCGAGGACTTCTTCCTCGCCAACGGCCTGAGCAAGTTCTTCCCCTCGCCGGCCCTGGTTCCGCTCGGTCCCCGCGCCGACCAGGACCCGCCGGTCTCCCTCGCGGGCAAGAACAACAGGGCCATCGTCCAGGAGCGCTTCGGCAGACTGCTGGTCCAGAAGATGCGCCACGTGCCGCATGCGCTGCGACGCACCGTTCTCGACGAGATCGAGGAGGACTTTCCCGAGCAGCACCGGATGACGGCCGCCACGCGGTTCCGGGGGCCGGACGACCTGGCCGTGACCTCGTCCCTCTACCACTACTACGCCTTCCACACCCAGCGGGCTCTGCCCTCGGAACTCACCTATGCCTACATCGATGTGTCGTTGCCGAACTCGGCCAACCGGCTGGACCAGTTGCTCCTGAAGCGCGACAAGAAGGTGTTCTGTCTCAACGACACCTGCTCGACGGAATCGGACTACGACCGCT
The DNA here is from genome assembly GCF_042958635.1 of Streptomyces sp. NPDC007971. Taxonomy (NCBI): domain Bacteria; kingdom Bacillati; phylum Actinomycetota; class Actinomycetes; order Kitasatosporales; family Streptomycetaceae; genus Streptomyces; species Streptomyces sp. NPDC007971. The sequence goes on along the minus strand of NZ_JBIBJK010000034.1, from coordinate 40,126 downwards.
GCAACCGTCTTCTGAAGTCCTTCCTCGACGTCTACTTCCCTGTGCCGAGCCGATTCGAGAAGCACGCCGGAGCCTGATGCCGGCAGCGCGGACCGAGGGGCGCCTTCCGGTGCCGCCGATGGCGCCGCTCGGTCGTCGGCACCATGGCGCCGTTCGGTCGTCGACACCAGGCACCGCTCGGTCGTCGACGCATCGAAGGGCCGAGCGGCCTCGCGGCGCGCCCACCGCACCACTACGCCACCCCGGCACCGTGTCGAGGACATGTGCCCGTGGAGCCCGGTGGCAGAGCCGCCTGCGACGTACCGTCAAACGACCGGCCGAGTCCCCGCCACGACAGCCACGCCTCACCCGGCGGGAGCCGGCCGTCTCCGATGCCGTCACCGGAGCGGGAGCACACCCATGCGCCTCTACGCCCAGACCCCGCCTCGTCTGATCCGTCAGGTGCTCGCGGACCTGATCGCCCTGGCCCTGATCGCGGTCGCGGTGAAGTTCGCCCTGACCGTCCACGACGCGCTCCTGTTGCTGGCCGAGCCGGGGCGTAAGGCACAGGGCGCGGGTGACGACCTCGCGACCGGCCTCGACGGCGCCGCCGACGCGGCTTCGAAGGTGCCGCTCATCGGAGGCTCCCTGAAGAAACCGCTCCAGTTCGCCGCCGGCGCCGGCAACGGTCTGTCCGACGCCGGACAGTCGGTGCAGCACATCGTGGGCCAGGTCGCCGATCTCACCGCACTCGCGCTGATCGTCCTGCCCGTGGCCTTCGTACTGGTGCTGTGGCTCCCCGCGCGCCTGCGCTGGATCCGGCGCAGCGCCGCCACCCGGCGCCTCGTCGACGGCCCCGGAGGCGCCGACCTGCTGGCCCTGCGTGCCCTCACCGGACCGCAGCGCGATCTGGCCGCGGTCGCCGTCCCGGCGGGTGGCCTCGCCGACGCCTGGCGCCGCGGGGACCAGCAGGTCATCGCCGACCTCTCCAGGGTCGCGCTCGAACGGGCGGGTCTGCGGCCCGGACGGGCGGGGCCGAGCGCAGTCAGGCGGGGCTGAGCGGATGTGCCGCCGTGGTGGAGCGCGGCGGCCAGGAGTGCGGGGAGAGGATGCCGAGCACGTAGGCACGGGCGACCAGTGCCGGGCGGGTCGCGACTCCCAGGAGGTGTCGCAGGCGGCTCAGGTGGTAGTCGACGGTCTGCCGCGACAGGTGCAGGGTGTGGGCGATGTCCGCGTTGCTGTGCCCGGCGGCCAGCAGGGCGAGTATGCGCACCTGGGCGGCGGTCAGCGGTGGCTGCGCCTCGTAGCTGAGGCCGAGCCGGGTGATGACCGCCCAGACACCGGGCAGCCGGTCCGCGGCATGGCGCACGGCACTCAGATGGATCCAGGCCCGGCGCCGGCGGTCGCCGTCGACGAGCACCGCGCTGGTGCGTGCGCTTCTGCGTCGGCCGGCGATGAGGTCGTCCCAGATCCGGTGCAGCGCCGTCCGTTCGGGTGTGCGGGCCAGCAGGGTGTCGGCGGGCGATCCGACCAGGTCGCCCAGGCGGACGTGCAGCAGCTCGGCGGCGGCGGTGCCCGCGTCCCTGACCACTCCGTCCGCGGACAGGCGCAGGCAGGCCAGGCCGCTGTGGTCCCGCAGCGCGCGCAGGTCCGCTTCGGCCTGGCGCCGCTGGTCCAGCGCGCGGGTGTAGTCGGTGATGTCGACGTAGATGCCGGCCACGCAGCGCCGCGCGCCCCAGCGGACGGGGAAGCGGTATCCGGCCGCGTGCCCGCACGAACCGTCCGAACGCCGGTAGACGAGCGTGTGCCGTACGGAGTGCCCGCCGGTCAGGACCTCCTCGTCGAGGGCCAGGAACCGCGCCGCGTCATCGGGCCTGTCGATCTCCGCGAGGTGCCGGCCGATCAGGGTGTCGCGCGTGGTTCCGTACAGGTGGGCATAGGCGTGGTTCGCCCAGACGTGACGGCCGTCGGCGTCGCGGACGAACACCGCGGCCGGGCTCAGGTCGGCGAAGGACGCGTACGGCCCCGCCCCGGCCACCGGGCCGCCCACCTCGACCGCGAGTCCCCTGCTGCGCCCTGCGGGCGCGCCGTCGCCGCGGGCCGGCCAGTTGACGTCGAACGTGCGGCCCTCGAACCACGCCTGGTAGGGGCCCTCGCCGGGTAACCGTGACGGACCACCGTGATCGGCGCACAGGGCCTGCAGGAAGCGCCGGGCGGTGCGCTCGTCGGCGAAGGCGCCGCCCCCGCTCTCGACCAGTTCCGAGCCGCTTTCGGCTTCCCACCAGGACACCGGGAGGGGCGCGAGCAGCGTCTTGAAATCGGCCTCGTCCACGACTCGACTCCTTCAACGTTCCACGACATCACTTTGCGTAACACATCATGCGTGTCCCGTAGGGGCCTTCGGCATGCCGGAGGGTCCGGTACCCGCCCGGGCGCCCCACGCGTGCACCCGGGACGGGCACTAACCCATCACCAGACCTTCACGTGACGTCACCCGCCTTCACCAGTCAGGCATTTGCCTGAGACGTCGACGCTTCGCACTCCCGGAAACGGGCAACCGGGCTGCTTCGCTTGATGACGAGACCGCACGGCGGCGGACGACCGGCCGCCCCACCCGGCGCCACCGCTGCGCGCGTGGCGCGAACCGCCGCGCGCACCGGGAAGAACTCGCCCCAGGGACGAAGGAGATGGGATTTCGTGACGAAGGTGCTGTACGTGCATGCCAAGGGTGGTCCCCCGGTGGGGTACGCCCTGCCCCGGGTGGCCGCGAGGTCAGCCGTGCACCTGCTGGCACTCAGCGACCTGCCCGTCGGCAGGACGGCGGACCCGGCGGGGCTGTGCGCCTCGGTCGTCGCACGCGGGGACGCGGACGACCACGACCTGGTGGAACTCATCGCCTCCCGTGCCCGCGAGGTCGGCGCCGACGCCGTCGTCACCTTCTCCGAGTACGCGGTGGTCGCGGTCGCCGAGGCCTGCCGACTGCTCGGGCTGCGGGGCGCCGGGCCGGCCGCGGCCCTCGCCCGCGACAAGCGCCTGATGCGCGCGGCCTGGGAACGCCACAGCATTCCCCAGCCCCGTTTCCGTGCCGTGGCGACGGACCGGCAACTGCACGTCGCGACGGCGGAGTTGTCCGGCCCGCTGCTGCTGAAGGCGGCCTGGAGCGCCGGCTCGACCGCGCACCAGATCATCGAGGGGCCCGCGGACGTGGCGGGCGCGTGGGAACGGTCACGTGCGGTGATGACCGAGTCGGCCCGGCTCGGCTACGCGGAACTCCATGTCGGCGGCGCCGGTGAGGACTTCATCGTCGAGGAGATCGTCACCGGCTGTGCCGGGGAGTGGTTCGACGGACCGGGCTGGGGTGACTACGTCAGTGTCGAGGGCGTGGTCGTGGACGGTGTCTTCCGGCCGGTCTGTCTCAGCGGCCGGATGCCGACGGTGGCGCCGTTCACCGAACGGGCCGGCATCACCCCGGCCGCGGTCGCTGCGGGGGCCCAGGCCAGGATCGTCGACCTGGCGCGGCGCGCCGTGGAGGCGCTCGGGCTGGAGAACTGCGGCACCCACACGGAGATCAAGCTGGGCGCGGACGGCCGCATGTGGGTGATCGAGACGGCGGCGCGGTTCGGCGGCGCGATGACGGTGCCCCAGATCGAGGAGGTCTTCGGGCTCGACCTGGTGGGCATGTTCACCGACCAGTTGCTCGGCCGGCCGGCCGACTGGCCGTCACGGGCGCTCACCCCCGCGGACGCCGAGGGTGCCGCCGGGTCCCTCGTCGTCCTCGCCGTGAACGGCGAGGGCGCCCCGTGGCCGCGCCGGCATCTGTGGGACTCCGCGTCGGTGATCCGCTCCGCGCCTGTCCGCGCGGGCAGCACCCTGTCCGTCGTCCACGAGAGTTCCCTGCCGGACGGCACACCCGTGCCGGTCTACGATCCGGCCGCCGGCGCCAACACGATGGCGGGACTGTGCCTGCTGTCCGCCGACCGGCCGCAGACCGTCGTCCGCGACCTCACCGCCCTGGTGGACGCGCTGCCGCGCATCCTGCCCACGGCCGTCGCCGAGGGGGTGCGGGCATGACCCTCGCCCTGGACGAGGCCGGAGCACCGGGGTCCGCGGGCGACCGCACCGTCGTCGGCGCCAACCTGTCGCTGCCCCTGTTCCGGACGCTGTCCGGAGTGCTTGCCGGACACCCGTACCTGAAGATCGTGGTGGACCGCGCCGACAGCACCTGGCACCTGCTCGACACGCGGGTGCACCCCTTCCACGTCGACTACATCGCCACCCGCGTCCTCGGCATGTCCCTGGACGACCTCGACCAGGCCCTGGACGCCTTCAACGCATCCGTGTACATGGACCCCGAGCGCCGCTTCCTCCTCGGGGTGCTGTCCCTGCACGCCGAGGAGGAAGCGGACGGCACCGAGCGTCCCTTCCTGGTGCTGGAGACCACCGAGGCGGACACCATGCAGGGCTCCCTGCTGGAGGAGTTCTACCTCTATGTGCGCGAACGGGTGGACGGACGCCTGCCGCTGCTGCTCAAGCCCGCCAACCACGGCCAGGAGCAGGAACTGGCCTCGGTCGGCGAGGCGGCCGTACCGCGCGTCCTCAGCCACGAGTTGTTCGGCGACCGGACCCGCACCTGCCTCAACCCCGGAGAGGCCGAGGGCCGACTGCGCCACTTCTCCACCCTGGCCGAGTACGAGGCAGCCGCCGCGGATCTCGGCTGGTCGGACATCGTCGCGATGCCCCGCCTCCCCGACGATGTGCCGAGGGTCGCCGGCTTCGTCAACACCGCGCCCACCACTCCGCTTTCCCACACCAACGTGCTGGCCTCGGGCTGGGGCATCCCGAACGCGATCGTCCGCGACCTCGACGCACTGGTGCGGCGCGACGGCCTGGACGGCGCCTGGGTGCGCTACCGGGTCCGGGAGGACTCCGTCACTCTGGAGCCGCTGCCCGGCCCGCCCGCCCTGGAGAAGCCCGCCTGGCACCAGCAGCGCATCCGCATCGGGACACCACTGCTGCAACAGGCCCCGGTCCTGCCCCTCGACCGGCTGCGGCGCACCGACCGCGACAGTTACGGCACGAAGGCGGCCAACCTCGGAGAACTGCACCACGTCCTGGACAGCCGCACCGCCGACCTGACGGTCTTCCACGCGCGCCCGCGCCCGCCGCGCCGCCACCTCCTCGGCCACCTCGGCGCCCGCCTCGGCGAAGAAGAAGCCTCGCCCGAGCGACTGCGCGCCGCCGCGGCCGCATACGTGGCCCGGACCGTCCGCGCCCCCGAGGGCATGGCCCTGCCGTTTCACCTCCACCATCTGTTCCTGACCTCCTCCCCCGCGCTCCAACAGGGCATCGGCAAGCTGAAGATGGCCCTGGAGCTCGAGGCGTTCGACATCGTGGACCCGCTGTGCCTGACCCTCCAGCACCTCGTGCGCGGCACGCCGATGCCGGACGAGGTGGCCCGGGCGATCACGGCAGCGGTGCCGGACCTGCTGTCCGACGGCCGCCGCATGGTGGTGCGCTCCTCCTCCAACGCCGAGGACCTCCCCGGCTTCTCCGCGGCCGGGATCTACGACTCGGTGACCACCGTGCGAGGGACCGGACAGCTCATGGACGCCGTGCGGCAGGTGTGGGCGTCCCTGCTGTCGCCGCGCAGCGTGCGCCTGCGGCACCAGGCGGGCATCTCCCTGGACGACACCTACATGGGAGTGATCGTCCAGGAGTACGTGCCCGCTCGCCTCGGCGGTGTGCTGGTGACCTGCAACCCGGCCCGCCGGGAGGACTTCCGCAACGTGTACCTCAACTGCACCCCCGGTTCCCCGGAGCGGGTGGTGGACGGTACCGTCCTGCCACAGCAGTACCTGTACAACACCGTCGAGGGCGGCGGACGTACGGTGGACATCGGCTCCGCGGGCACGGACCTGCCGGCCCAGACCCGCTCGGCGCTCGCCCGGCTCTCCCTCGCCGGACGCCTGTTGCAGTCCCATTTCAGCGAGGACGACGCCGACGACGCACTGGACATCGAGTGGCTGATGTCGGACCGAGGGGCGTTCCACCTGGTCCAGATCCGCCCCTACGCCCGGTGAGCCGCAGTATGCCCGCCCTGTGGCGCCGGGGTGGGCGGCCGGTCTCCTCCCCGGTCGCCCGCCGCATCATCCGCCTCAACAACGGCTTCCAGTTGCTGTTCAACCTGCTGTGGTGGATGCCCGTCTTCTACGCCTACCAGCGCGACGCCGGTCTGTCCGACAGCCAGATCTTCGGCATCCAGAGCATCTACTACATTGCGTTCTGTCTGTTCGAGATACCGACGGGTGTCGTCGCCGACCGCATCGGCGCCCTCAACTGTCTGCGCGCGGGCGCGGTCGTCATGACGGCGGCGAACATGGCGCCGGTGCTGGCCCCGTCGTACACCGGTTTCCTCGTGCACTTCCTCGCCATCGCGGCCGGACGCTCCCTCACATCGGGCGCGGCGAGCGCCTACCTCTACGACGGTCTGCGCGCCGAGGGGGCTGATGCCCACTACCTGAAGGCCGAGGGCACCGCACGGTCCCTCGGGCTGGCCGCCAAGGTGGTCTGCTGGCCGCTCGTCGGCCCGCTGATGGCGCTGGCCCCGCAGACCCCGTACGTGCTGAGCGCGGCAAGCGCGGCCGGATCCCTGGGCTGCGCGCTCGCGCTGCCGCGCCTCGCGCCGCGCGGCACCGGCACCGGCACCGGCACCGGGCAGGGGGCTGCCGGGCGGCGCCACGGAAGTCTCCTGCGCGACACCGGTGCCGCGCTCCGTGCCCTCGGCACGTCGCCGTGGCTGCCGCTGCTCATGCTGCAGGGCGTGGCGGTGTTCACGCTGTCGCGCATCTGCCAGGTCAACCTCTTCCAGCCGGTCCTCCTGGAGCACGGGATCGGGGAGAGCACGCACGGCACGGTGCTCGCGGCCATGACGGTGGCCGAAGCGGTGACCTCGGCCCGTCCGCAGTGGCTGAGCCGGCGGGTGTCGCCGGCGATGTGGGTGTCCGTGCTGAGCGTGGCGCTCGCCCTGGCACTCGCGGGCACCGTGCTCGGCGGGCCCTTGCTCGTGGTTGCGCTGCTGTGCGTGTTCGCCGCCATCACCGGGTTCGTCTATCCCGTGCAGCGCAAGCTCGTCAACGACGCCATCCCCGTGAACACGCCGCGCGCCACGCTGCTGTCGGTGGAGAGCATCGTCGACCGTGGCGTGTGCGCGCTGGCCGCGGTCGCCGCCGGAGCGTACCTGGAGGCCGGCCGCCTCGATGCCCTGCTGTGGCAGAGCGCCGCGGTGACCTGCGTGCTGATTCCGGTCCTGCATCTCGCACTGCACCGGCTGGGTCCGGCAGGCCCGCGCACACGCCGTGAGGCACACCTGCGTGCGCACGAGGCGAGCCCCGGTCCCGTCCCCGGCGCCGGTCCGGGCACGGCCTCCGCTTTCCCCTCGGGCACGGCCTCCGCTTCCCCTTCGGGCACGGCCGGTTCGGGCCGACCGGCGGGATCGGTGCCGGTCTCCCGTCCGGGGTCCGGCCTCGACCGGGATGCCCGGGGCGCGGGCGAGAAGGGGGTGAGAAGACCGGACGGGGCGCGGCCGGCGACAGCGGACCAGCCCGTACCCCTGCCGGTCGACGAAGGCCTCGCACCGCACCCGTGATCGGCGGCCCGGACCGGAACGGCCTGTCCGCCGGACGACGAACACGCACGATCGCCCGCACGCAGTCGTTCCCCCGAGGCCCGCGGTCATTCCCCACGACGCCCGCGGTCATTCCCCCGAGAGTCCCGTGCGTGGGCGGCGCGTGGTCTGTCGTTGCGCGGAGGGCGCAGTCCGGCCGTCTTCGACTGTCCGGGGCTGGGTGTCCTGGTGGCGTGGGTCCGGCCGGTACGCGCGGTGGTGGGCATGTCGGCCGACCAGGGTCCCGTGCCGTGGCCGGGGCTCGCCCGCGGCAGTGGCAGGACACAGCCGGGTCTCCAGGGTCCGTTGGTGGTGTGCCGGTTCGCCCGTGTGACGGTCCGTGGCCGGGTGGTCCGTCGACAGGCGGGCGGCGAACCGGGGCCAGGCGAGCAGGACGACGGGGTAGATGGCGTAGCCGATACGGGTGGCCGGGGAGAGCGCTATCGCCAGGGCCAGGCCCAGGGCCAGTCGGTCGGCGGCGGCGATGGCGCTCTTCGGAGGGCGGACCAGCAGCGACAGCCCTACGCCCAGGGCGCTCAACGCGATGAGCGCCAGTGTGACGGCCTTGCCGTCGGGGACCAGCAGGACGATCAGGTGTCCGAGCAAGGGGCTCTGCGCGGACGACGCCGTGGGACCGAGGCCCAGCGGATAGAGGACGACGTTCTGGTAGAACGCACTGCTGTCCACCAGGGCCGCGGGCAGGATGGCGAGCACGGCCACTCCCGTGGCCGCTGCCGCGCACCTGAACGCGGCACGCCGTCCGCCGCACACCACGAGCACGGCGACGATCACCGGGATGGCAGGCCAGGCGGTCCACTTCAGGGCCGCGGCTGCTCCCACAGCCAGGCCCGCCCATCCCGCACGACCCCGGTGCGTGAAGGCCAGGGCCAGACAGATCAGTCCGACGACCGGCGGGTCCACGCCACCGATGGTGAGTGGCAGCGCGACGACGGGGCAGGCGATCAGCCACAGGGCGCCCGTCCACCCGGCGGTGCCGTGCGCGGTGGCGTCCGGGCCGGTACCGCTGTCCCGGCCCCTGGTCAGAACCCGCACGGCACCGGCCACGGCTGCGAGGAAGCCGGCGAGGAACCACAGGCGGCCACTGGTGAACGGGGTGTCGCCGAACACCATGTGCGGTATCCCGAAGAGCGCCATGCCGGGAAGGTAGGGATTGAAGTCCCGTACCGCATGTGGCGCGCTGTTGTAGGGAGTTCCGGAGGAGAACAGCAGCCCGGCGGCCCGTTCCACGACGCCGACCTCCATCTGCGCCCTGCCGATCACGGTCAGGTACAGCAGGGGCAGGGCAGCCGCTCCGACGACCGCGATCAGGGCAGGGGTACGGGCCCACGGCCTGGACGACTTCGCTGCGGCCAGGGCGGCGCAGGCGTATCCCGCCGCGGCGACCAGGCCCCACACCTTCTGCGATGTGTCGGGGGGAGACAGCAGCCCCACCACGAGCGCCGACACCGCGCACACCACCAGTACCGGCCGGTCCCACCGCCGCCTGCGGCGCGAGGACCTGCCTGCGGAGCAAGCCTCCGGCTCCTGTTTTCGAGCAGTTCGTGACATCAGAAATCAACCCCTTGAGGAGGACATGAGGATCGGTGAGGGACCGCGGTGAGAGAGGAGTCCGCCGCCCGGCGTCGGAGCGCTTCCGTGAGGCGTTCCGCATGACGGCCCTGGGCTTGCGGCAGCGGCCGGACGATGGGGACGTCCCGGAGCCCGGGCTTCGGCGGCCCGTTCAGCGACGACGAGGCGGGTCCACGAGGCCGGCCACCGAGTCCGGTCGACGAAGCCGGTCAACGAAGCCGGTCGACGAGGCCGGTCGACGGGGGCCGGTCGACGGGGGCCGGTCGACGGGGGCCGGTCGACTGGGCCGGTCCACCGCGGTGGAGGCTGCCAACCGCGGGGACGGCTCCTGCGGTGGCACCTCACGGTCGTCGACGCACAAGTCGGTGGACCTGCCGCCGCGTTCGACGCCGTCGAACCCGACCGCGTGTCGACGTGGACAGCGTTCCGCGGGTCGGCGGCGGTGATTGCGCCGCCGCTGCCCGCCGGTGGCCGCGGTGTCCGCCGGTGTCCGTCGGGATCGAGCCGTCGTCCGGGCAGCATCGATCGCCAGGCCGCGCGTGCTGTCCGGGATCGAGATGTGCACCGTGTCGCGGTGCACGATCCCGGCGGGTGGGTGATCGCCAAGTGGAGGGCGGGAGACGGTCGTTCACCGCCGGCCGGAGCCTCGCGCCGGCCGCCGGTTCGTGTGTGGGGGGCGGCTACGGATGGACGAGGAGGCCGGCGGTCATGTCGTGGGCTTATTCCTGTGGCGGGGTCCCTCCGGTCGCGGTCGAGGCCTTCCCCCGGGGCGGAATTCCTCCGGTACGGCGCTTCAGCAGGAGGAACGCGGCGAGGACCAGCACGGCGCCGATGGCGAGGACGAGGGCGCTCGCGGTGAGCTGGAGCGGCCAGTAGTGGGAGAAAGGGTGGTAGTCGCGGTAGTAGCTGACGGCGCCGAGCTTGTCGTATCTGGCGCGGCACGGCGACCAGTCGATGCTGCCGCAGAAGGGGTCGGGCAGCCGGGCGCCCGTGGAGGTGAGGACGCCCTCGTCGGCCGTCAGCCCCGCGCCTGCCGGGGCGGCGAGCTTCAGGCTGCTGACACGGGTCACGCTGGGCCACAGATGGGGCAGTGCCAGGTGGGTGACGATGAACAGGCCCGCTGTGGTGACGACGGAGGTGAAGAGGGCGGGCAGGGAGCGGCGCCATACGAGCCCGGTCAGGACGCTGATGGCGAGGCCCGCCAGCGCCAGGGCGACGGTGGTGGGGCCGCCTGCGTAGAAGGCCTGGGGGTCGTACCAGGCCTCGGCGGTGTCGATCCGGCCCCGCCCGGCGGACTGGGCAAGGTGGTGCAGCGCGGTCAGCAGGCCCGTTCCGACGGCGATGAGGGCGGCCGGGACGGCGAGCCTGACGGCCAGCCAGCGGGCCGGGGACACCGACTGGGTCCAGGTCAGTCGGGCGGTGCCCGTCTCCAGCTCCCTGCTGGTCAGCGTGGCGCCGGCCCAGGCGGCGGCGAGGAAGGGCACGGCGAGGACGGCGACCGTGGCGTACTGGTAGACGTCCTTGTAGCGCAGGATCGCGGGCTGGTCGTAGGTGCACTTCGCGGCCATGCCGCAGGCGTCGTACTGCCGCCATGCCGCCGCGGCGGCGTCGGTCAGCGGGCCTCCCAGCCACAGCAGCGTGGCCGACAGCACGACCACGAGGCCTGCCCAGACGCAGAGCGCCGGGCGGTGCAGGCGCAGCAGCCACCGGATCTGGCGGGGCGCGGCGGAAGGACGCCGGGTGGCCGCGGCGGCGGTGGAGGCAAGGGCGGTCATGCGGTCGTCTCCTGGGGCAGGGCGGGGGTGGGCAGGGAGCCGAGCGTCAGCGGTGGCGCTGCCGGGCTGCGCAGGTGGGCGAGAACCAGTTCCTCCAGGGACGGCTCTCTGGTCCGCCAGTCGCCGGGCAGGGGGCCCACGGGGCGGATGAGGGCGGTGAACTGGCGTCCGGTGGTGCGGGATTCCACCACGGTGCTCGGTCCCAGGTCGCAGACGGCGCCGTCGGTGGTCCCGGGTGCGGGGCGGGTGATGCGGGTGTGGGCGGCCAGCAGGTCGTCGATGTCTCCCGCCAGGCGGACCCGGCCGTCGCCGATGAGCAGCAGGTGGTCGCAGGAGTCCTCCAGCTCCGCGATCACGTGCGAGGACATCACGATCGTGGTGCCGTACTGGGCGGCTGTGGCCATCAGGGTGCCCATCAGCTCGTGCCGGGCCAGCGGGTCGAGGTCGGCCATCGGCTCGTCCAGCAACAGCAGTTCGGGCCGTTTGGCCAGGGCGAGGGCGAGCGCCACGCGGGTGCGCTGACCGCCGGAGAGTGAGCGGATCCGGGCTCCGACGTCCAGGCTGCCGCCGGCCACGACCCGCTCCGCGGTGGCCGCGTCCCAGTGGCCGGGATTGAGGTCGGCGCCCATGCGGAGCGTCTCGGCGACGGTGAGCTGCGGGTACAGCGGCTTGTCCTGGGCAACGTAGCCGACGCTCGGCCGGGCGTGGGCCGGGTGCTCGCCGAGCACCGTGACCGAACCCTCGCTGGGGGCGATCAGCCCCGCCGCCAGTGCGAGCAGCGTCGACTTGCCCGCTCCGTTGGGACCCACGAGCGCGCAGACACGTCCGGCGGGCAGCCGGAACGTGCAGTCACGCAGCGCCCGCCCACCGCGCCGCCGGAACATCTTGCCCAGCCCGGCCGCCTCGATGGCAGTCCTCGTCATCCCTGTTCCCTTCCAGTGGGCTCGAAGTGCTCGTCCAGCACGAGAGCGAAGAGCGCCGCCACGTCGTCCCGCTCCAGGCCGGCCGCCCGAGCGCGGATCGCCCACTCGGCGAGCTCGGCTCGCAGCGGGGAGTCGCCCGGCGCGGCACCGAGCGACCTGCGCACGAACGTGCCGAGCCCCCGCCGAGCCTCGACCAGCCCCTCGCGCTCCAGCTCCCGGTAGGCCTTGAGCACCGTGTTCGGGTTGACCGCCGTCGCCTCCACGACCTCCCGGGCCGCGGGCAGCTTGTCACCCGGCTCCAGCAGACCCAGGCGCAGAGCCTGCTTGGTCTGCTGGACGATCTGCACGTAGGTGGCGACCCCGCTGCGCCGGTCGATTCGATATTCGATCATCCCGGCCAACGCCCTTTCACTAATTAAGTAGTGAAAGGGTGGACCGAAGCACGTGCCGCTGTCAAGGAGATGCCCCGACCGTGGTCCTGCGCGGACGTCCGCCGACGGCGGTCGACGTGCCTGCGAAGGCGCCGGAGCCGGACGGATTGACCGAGGCTTCATCGGCGCCGGGCCAAACCACGGTGAGACGGCGGTCGACACTCAAACAGGTGGCCCGGGAGCGCCGCTCACCGTGTCCATGCGCAAGGCGGACTGCGGATCCGGAACGGGCCGGACGCGGCCTCGGGTCCCCGTTCCTGCTTGCGGGGTCTGATCCACCTCCTCCACGGGCGGCCGACGGCAGCCCGTGCGGTCGTGGAGAGCGTCCTGGAGCGGGGCGGCGGGGCGGCGGCCCTCCGTGGGCAGTGTGCTCTGCAGCCTCGTGAGAGCGCGCGATTCCATCGCGCACAGCCATTTCGGGCATCCCGGCATCCCTCTCGCGCACCGGTCAGGCACGGCCGGATCGCGCACCGGTCACGCACGGCCGGATCGTGCATCAGTCGCGCACGGCCATTCGTCCACACTGCGTCGCATGCGTATGCCCCTCGCGTGCCGCGTGCGCACTCCCGGCTCACGCCTCACTCTGAAGGCATGGCCGAGACACTCGTCGTCGTGTACCCCCCTGCCGAGGACGGCGGCCGCCGGGTCCGTGTCGGCGACCGGTTCGTGGGCATGGCGTACGGCCTGCTCGACATCGCCGAGTTCCTGGGCCGGGCCGGCCTGGACGACATGGAACCGGATGACGTGGCGCGCGCGAGCTGGGTGGAATGGCGGGGCGGCGGCCCCACCGCGTGGCAGCACTGACCGCGGCGCAGGGAGCTCGCCGACAGCGCGTCGGCAGTGAGTCGGCAGGGGCCGTCGCCGCGCTAGCGGTGTCGGCGGACTCACTCGGTCCAGAACGGCGCGAGCGCTCCCGCCCGGTACGGTGCCGGGCTCACGCTGAGTTCACCGGCGAAGGGGCGGTCCAGGACGAGGACCAGGAGCAGGCTGAACCCGATGAGAGCGGCGAGGGAGGCGACGAAGAGGATCTGGATCCGCAGCTTGCGCATGCCGTACAGGAAGGTGAGCGGGATCAGGACGACGGCGCCGCCGAAGGCAAGGACCTGCAGCAGTGGGGGCAGGCGCTGTTCGGCCATGGTCAGCCGGGCCCGGCGCTGGGAGGCCGCGTCGTTGACGTGGTCCACGGCCTGCTCGTAGAAGACCTCTTCACGGGTGCCCTTCGGCTCGTACGTCTGCAGCACGTCGTAGACGGACTGGAGCCTGCCGGCGGTGGCCTCGTAGCTCGGCCGGCCCGCGCGCATCCGAGGCCACTGCTGCTCCACGACCGAGTGGACATAGCCGCCGAGCGCGGTGTCGAGGCGGGCGCGGACCGGGGGCGGGAAGGCAGCGGCGTCGCGGGCGACGAGCGCGACGTCGGCGGCCTCGGTCGCGACGATGGTCTGCGTGCTCTCCAGCTGCGTCCAGAGAGTGACGATGACGAAGGCCAGGATGATCCCGTAGATCGCGCCGAACATCCCCAGCGTCACCCCGACCATGTCGTTGTGCTCGCCCTTGGCCAGCGACGGGTATCTGCGGCGGAGCAGCACGCTGCCGGCGACCGCGAGGACGACGGTCCCGCCGACGGTGACCACGGCCAGGGTGAAGGTGCTGAAGTGGTTGAGCAGCCAGAGCGACATGTGCGCGGAGTCTAGGGACGCGCCGCTCCCCTTCGTCGCGCCCCGGCGGCGCCGTCGGCGCTCCGGCCTCCGGCGGTACACGGCATGGAGGCGGGGGCTCCGGGCTCCACGAACCACACGGCCTCTGCCGCCGTGCTCGTCCAACACCCGCCGGAGTTCACACGATCGAGTGCAGGGTGATCATGTCCTCCGTATGCCGGGCGCCCGGCGCGAGCTGCTGCCGTGCTCGTGTGCATCCCCCGTTCCCGCGCCGGGCCCGGCAGGGGCACGACCTTCCCGGTCATGGTGAACGGGCCCCCGGCCGGCCGGAGCGGGGCGCCGGACACGGCGCCCCGGGACTCAGGACCGCAGCCGCTCCCGATCTCCCATCACCACGACGGGATGCCGGTCGGGATCCAGGACGCGCAGGAGGGTCTTCATGCCGGCCTCCGGAAGGGTGATGCAGGCCGACGTACCGTCACCGTGGTCCATGTGCAGCCAGATGCCGCCGCCCTTTTCCACCCCGTCGGGGCGGCTCCAGTCGAAGGGCGGGGCGCCCTTGAGCCGGTTGTAGTCGATGGCGATGACGTAGTCGAAGTCGTGGGCGTGGACTTCCTCCGGATTCAGCATGGACGCATAGGCGTTGTCGTCCTGCCAGTACGCCAGCCGGCTCCCGGGGTCCTTGAGCGTGCCTCCCGCGTCGGTGAGGGTGAACACGCCGACGGGGCTGCGCTCGTCGTCCATCTGGTGGTCCGTCGTCCAGCCCAGCCTGCCGTTGTGCGCGGGCCAGCTCGCGGTTCGTTCCCAGGTCGGGCCCCGCTTCTCGTAGAGCACGGCGAGACTGTCGGGCGAGTTCCGGCTGTCGCCGTAGACGACCACCGCCTGCCGGGCACTGTCGGGTACGCGTTCCCACATGCGGTCGCCGACGCCCGGAAGACGAGTGCCCACAGCCTCGCCGGGAGAGGCGGACACCGCGCCCGGCGCACCGCCGGGGGCCTTGTGCCCGGCCTCGTGGCCGCACCCCGTGCCGGTGGCCAGCAGGACCCCGCAGGCAAGCGCCACGCCTATGGCGTGACGCGCACCGCCGCGCCGCGTCGGACGAGGAGAGGACGGGGTCACCGTGGATATCCGCATGATCAGGATCCTGTGGCTCGGCGGACGCACCCCGCATCCGGACGCGGCATCCGGCCCAACGGGTCACCCGGCCGACACCACCGACCACCGATCCCGCCGACCCCGCCGCCACTGCGTCGGCCGGGCGGAACCGTGGCCGACGGCGCCGTGCCCGGCGGGCCGCGTCACCGTCACGTCAGGCTCGCGTCAGAGGGGCCTGCCAGTCTTGTTCACGTGAACGGCACGGGCAGCCCCGGGCCGGGAACGAGGAGAGGTGCCCGGAGTGGTTGATCGGGGACCAGCGAGCATGCCTCACGGTCGGGCCCCACGGGGCCCACGCAGGTTCGAATCCTGCCCTCTCCGCCGGTTCGTCTCCTGACGCGCCGCTCAGGCCCTGCCCGGCGGCGCCCACGGCTTGCCGGGAGGCGGCGGTCCCTCCAGGGCGCTGCGGAACTTCTCCTTCAGGGTCTTGGACGGCGCTTCTCTCTCCTCCCGGGAGTGCATGAGCCGCGCCGTGCTCACCCGTATGTGGCACTCACGGTGGCGCTGCCTGACCAGCACCACCCAGGCACCGTCCGGGGCGAGGAAGGCATGGCGCGCCGGCTCGTCTCCGGGCCGGGCGTGGCGGGCGAGAACCTGTGGCACGTAGTTCAGGGCGGCGTCCTCGGCAACTGCTGCGGCCCGTGCCTCGTCGCCCTCGATGCGGTGAGTGCCCGTCAGCGTCCAGCGGTGCAGCCTGAGTTCCTTGCCCTCGATGTGCCTCGTCATCCGCGTGTCCTCCTCGATGAGGACGTACCACTGGGCAGTCATGGGCAGTGCCTGTCTGTCGTCGGGGACCGGGGCGGCCCGGCGAACGGTCGCACGAGCCCCGGCGAGGTCGCCGGGGCAGGCGCTCCGCAACCGGCACGAGGATCGCGCCGGTTGTCCGGCCCCGCGCATCCTGTCATGCGGCACCGGAACCGGAACCCGTGGACCCCCGGGCCGCTCGGGGCAGAAATCACCGCCGTCGGAGACTCCCGGCCGTCCTCGGCACGAACGGCCCGCAGATCATTGCTAAATTCCATTGCATACCACTACATTTCGGGCAACTGCTTCGAGACGTCATCGGCAGACAGGGCCAGAGGATGAGCACGGACGACCGCGTCGCGGTGACGACCGGGATCGCGCGACTGCACGCGTCGCCGGGGCTCGCCGGGCCCGGCCGGCTCGGGCTGGTGACCAACCACACGGGCGTCCTGCCCGACCTGCGGCCAGCCGCGCCCGCGCTGCTCGAAGCCGGCGCGCGACTGGTCGCCCTGTTCGGCCCCGAGCACGGACTGCACGGGACGGCCCAAGCCGGCGCGAGCGAGGCGGCGCAGGTGGACCCCGCCACCGGTCTGCCGGTCCACGACACCTACCGGCGCAGCGGCGGACGTCTCGACAGGCTGCTCCGCGACAGCGGCGTCGACGCCCTGGTGTACGACCTGCAGGACATCGGGGCCCGGTTCTACACCTACGTGTGGACCATGTTCGACCTGATGGTCTCGGCGGCCCGTACGGGCGTGCGATTCGTGGTCGCCGACCGGCCGAATCCCCTCGGCGGCCTCGTCAGCGAGGGCCCGCTGCTCGAACCGGCGTGGGCCAGCTTCGTCGGACGCGCCGCGCTCCCCGTCCGGCACGGGCTCACCTGCGGTGAACTCGCCCGGCATCTCAATGCCTCGGCTGTGCCCCAAGTGGCGGGAGAACAAGCCGACTTGACGGTGGTCGAGGCCGTCGGCTGGCGGCGCGGCGCGGTCGCGGAGGCCGTCGGCCTGCCGTGGGTCGCGCCTTCGCCGAACGTCCCGACGCCCGCCACTGCCGCCGTCTATCCCGGCACCTGTCTGTTCGAGGGTACGAACGTCTCGGAGGGCCGGGGTACCACGCAGCCGTTCGAGATCGTCGGGGCCCCGTACATCGACGCGCGGTTCGCCCCTTCGCTCGCCGAACTCGCCCTGCCCGGAGTGCACTTCCGTGATCTGCGGTTCGTACCGGCCTTCCACAAACACGCCGGACGGCCGCTGCGCGGTGTCCAGCTCCACATCACCGACCGCGAGGCGTTCGCTCCCGTGCGGACCGCCGTCGCGATGCTCGCCACGCTGCGCCGGCTGTATCCGGACGACTTCGCCTGGCACACGACGGACGGCGGCGCGCAGGGGACCGGCCACCGTCACTTCATCGACCTGCTGTGGGGGTCCGACCGGTTGCGGCGCGCCGTCGACGCGGGCGAGGACCCGCTGCCGCTGTGCGATCCGCCCGCGCCGCCCGGCCGGTGGGCCGGCGACGAGGTGCTGCTCTACACGTGAGGCCTCCTCCCCCGCCGCACGACCGGCCGGCACCGGCCACGACCGATCACGACCGAGACCGCCCGCGACCCTCGCATGGAAGGACAACCGCGTCGATGACCGATCGCACGACGACATCCCGGGCGGAGATTCGTGGCTTTCGCGCGGGCGACGGGCCGCAGTTGGTCGACGCGTGGCGCCGCAGCGCGCCGGCCGACCCCATCACCCCGGACCGCTTCCGCTCCCTGGTGCTGCTCGACGCCAACTTCGATCCGGAGGGGCTCCGGGTCGCGGTCGACGGCGACCGCGTCGTCGGCGCCGCCTACGCGGTGCGCCGTCTGACGCCGATGACCGGCACCGACCTGGAGCCGGAGCAGGGCTGGATCCCGTTCTTCTTCGTCGAGCCGGCCGCACGCAGGCGTGGCCTGGGCCGCCGGCTGCTGACCGACGCGCTCGACTGGCTGCACGGCCACGGCCGCACCCGGGCGGACTTCTCCTCCTACACCCCGAACTACATCCTCCCCGGCCTGGACGCCGAGGCGTACCCGGAAGCGGCGTGGCTCCTGGAGTCCCTGGGGTTCCACACGCTGTACGAGGCGGCGGCGATGGACCGCGGCCTGGTCGGCTACCGCTTCCCGGACGACGTCGCGTGCCGCCTGGACGAACTGACGGCCCAGGGCCACCGGTTCGCCACGCCGTCCGACGACGACCTGGTGGACCTGGTCGCGCTCGCCGGGAACCACTTCAACCCGGACTGGGCGCGCGCGATCCGTCAGTGCCTGGCCGCGGGCACGCCGCTCGACCGGATCGTCGTCGTCCGGGATCCTTCGGGCCGCCTGGCCGGCTGGGCGATGCACGGCGCGTACGAGTCGGTGGACGAGCGGTTCGGCCCCTTCGGCGTGCTGGCGGAGACCCGCGGAACCGGACTCGGCAAGGTGCTGCTCCACCTGGTGCTGGAGCGGATGCGGGCACGTGGTGCGCACTCCGCGTGGTTCCTGTGGACCGGCGAGCGGTCTGCGGCGGGCCACCTGTACCGCAAGGCCGGTTTCACCACCAGCCGGGTGTTCCGCGTGCTGCGGCGGGAGGCCGCCCGGTGACGCCGTCGCGCCGCACCGGCAGCCTGAGCCGCCGTCACTTCGCGCTCACGCTCCCCTGCGCACTGCTCGCCTCCGGGTGCGCCGCACCGCACCAGGGCACCGGGCGGCCCGGGGATCCGATCGTCCTCACGGTGCTCTCCCACTACGCGAGCGGGGCGCTGAAAGAGGCGCTGCAGGGCCCGGTGGACGAGTGGAACGCCACGCACGACCGGGTCAAGGTGCGCACGAAGGCCGTCGAGTTCACGGACCTGCTCACCACGGTCATGGTCCGGCAGGCGGCCGGCCAGGGCACCGACATCCTCCACCCCTACTGCCTGTGGAACGGCCAGCTCGTCCGGGCCGGCGTCCTGCGGCCCGCTCCGTCCGAGTACGCCGAGGAGATCAGGCGCGGCTACGGCGAGGCCGCGGTCGGCTCCTCGTCGGTGGGGGGCACGGTCTACGGCTACCCCACCGAGGTGCAGACGTACGCCCTCTACTACAACAGGCGTCTGCTGCGGCAGGCCGGCATCGACGGCCCTCCGCGCACCTGGCGTGAGCTGGAGGACGTGGCCTACCGCACCGCCCGGCGGGACCGGTACGGCAACACGCTGGTCCAGGGGTTCGGGCTGTCGACCTACGACGACTCCACCACCGTCGGCCAGACGCTCGCCCTGCTCAGCGCCGCCGGCGGACGGTTCGTCTCCGCGGACGGCAGGAGCACCGCCATCGACTCGCCGGCCGGCCGGGCCGTGTTCGAGCTGGAGCGCCGCCTCGTCGTCGGGGGCGCGAGCGCCCCGGGTGTCAACGTCTACAAGGCCTTCGCGTCCGGGCAGGTGGCCATGGTGGTCAGCGCCGGCTGGTGGACCGGGACCCTGAAGTCCGTGATGGGCAAGGACTACCGCGAGGTCGGCGTCGCGCCCGTGCCCGTCCCCGGGGCGGGCGACAAGCGCGCAACGCTCTCCACGGGTTTCATGCTGGGGGTCAACACGGCGAGCAGGCACCCGCGCGAGGCCTGGGAGTTCCTGCGCTGGCTCAACGCCGAGAAGGCGGGTGTGAAAAGCACTCGTAAAGGCCCGACAGCGACCCGGATGAGCTCCCTCCAGGTGTCGGTCGGCTCCCTGACCGGCCGCGCCGACGACATGCGGACGCTCCTCGGCCGGGGCGGCGATCCGAACCTGCGCCCGTTCCTGGACGCGCTGGCGTACGCGGTGCCGGAGCCGAACGTGCCGGGCGCGCAGCAGGCCAAGTCGCTGCTGCGCAAGAACATCGAGGCCTTGTGGACCGGTCAGCAGTCCGTCGACGAGGCACTGCGCATCACCCGCCGTCAGGTCGACCAGGAGGTGTCGCGCTCATGGTGAACGCCCTGGTGCCGGAGCGGGCCGAGCGAGCGCCCGGCCCGCGGTCCGCCGCGCGCGTCGGCGGTGCCCGTCCCCCGAGCGGGCACCGTCGCCGCCAGGCCGTCGTCGCCTATCTCTTCCTGGCGCCCTCGCTGTTGTTCTTCGCGGTCTTCCTGGTGCTGCCCCTGGGCTTCGCGCTGCTGCTGTCGATGTCCCGGTGGGCCGGGTTCGACCTCGGCGCCATCCGACCGGTCGGCCTCGACAACTTCGCGGACCTCTTCGCCGACGGATCGACGTTCCTGACGCCGGTCCTCACCAACACGCTGCTGTTCGCCCTCGGCACCGTGGCCCTCGCGCTCGCCGGCTCCGTGGTCGTCGCCACCTGCATCGACAAACTGCGGTTCCAGGGGCTGTGGCGCACCCTGTACTTCCTGCCGATCGTCACGACCGTCGTCGCCGTCGGCAACGTCTGGAAGTACATGTACGAGCCGGGCGGCCTCGTCAACGGTGCCCTCAACGCCCTCGGACTCGGCTCGGTGGCGTTCCTGCAGGACCCGGACACCGCACTGCCCGCGGTCGTGGTCGTGCAGGCCTGGGCCTCGGTCGGCTCGGCGATCCTCGTCCTGACCGCCGGGCTGAAGTCCGTACCCGGGTCGTACTACGAGGCCGCCGCGCTCGACGGCGCCGGGCCGGTCACCGTGTTCTGGAGGATCACGCTGCCGCTGCTGCGGCCGTCCCTGCTGTTCGTGTGCATCACCCAGTTCCTCACCGGGCTGCAGTCGTTCGCCCTGATCATCGTGATGACGAAGGGCGGCCCGGGCGACGCGACCGACGTGGCCGCGCTGCGGATGTACCAGCAGGCCTTCTCCTACGGCGACTGGGGCACCGCGAGCGCCGCCGCCTTCGTGCTGTTCACGGTGGTCCTGGTGGTCACCCTGGTGCAGTTGTGGATCTTCCGGCGCAAGGGGGAGGACGCGTGAACCACCGCCGTTTCCCGTGGCTGTCGTATCTGGTGGTCGTGACCGGCGCCGTGCTCACGGTGGTGCCGTTCCTCGACATGGTGATGACGTCCTTCAAGGGGCCCGGCGAGGCCGGCACGCTGCCGTACCGGTTCCTGCCCAAGGCCTTCGACCTGTCCAACTACCGGGCGGCGGTCGACCAGCTCGACCTGCCGCTGCTCTTTCGCAACAGCGTCGTCGCGACCACCGTGATCACCGGCTCGGTGCTGCTCACCTCGTCGCTCGCCGGCTACGCGCTCGCCAAACTCCGCTTCCCCGGGCGGGACTTCGTCTTCCGGCTGGTGCTGTCGACGATGATGTTCCCCCCGTTCCTCTTCTTCGTGCCGCACTTCCTGATCCTGGTGCACTGGCCGCTGGCCGGCGGCAACGACCTGCTCGGGCGCGGCGGCGCCGGCCTGACCGTCAGCATCGTGGCCCTCGCCATGCCGTTCCTCGTCAGCAGTTTCGGGATCTTCCTGATGCGCCAGTTCATGGTCTCGATCCCGGACGAGGTCCTGGAAGCCGCGCGCATCGACGGGGCCGGCGAGTTCGCGGTGTGGTGGCGGATCGTGGTGCCGCAGACCAAGCCGGTCGTGGTGACGCTCGGGCTGCTGACCTTCGTCGACGCGTGGAACGAGTACATCTGGGCACTGCTCGTCTCCACCGCCGACCCGGACGTGATGACCCTGCCCGTCGGTATTCAGCTCCTGCAGGACTACGTCGACCCGGCCCGCACGATGCCCATCGTCATGGCCGGCCTCGTCCTGAGCATCCTGCCGATCCTGACCCTCTTCCTGCTGCTGCAGAAGTACTACATCCGCGGGGTCATGCTCAGCGGCCTCAAGTGAACGGGAGGGCGTTCCGACACGGCGTTCCGCTCCCGCGGAGCCTGCTCCGGCAGGATCCCCGACTCGTCCGCGTACGTGACATAGCAGGAAATTCATGCTGATCGCCCACAATTCGTTGAACTCAACCCGAAAGAGGTACGCGGTGCCTGACGCCTCGACCGCGGGGACCTCGCCGGGGAAACTACCCCCGGCGGGCGTTCCTTGACGTTCCGTCACCCGACCTCATTCACAGCAAACGGGAGGACCCATGAGGAATGCTGTGCGCCGTTCGTTAGCGCGTGGAGCCGGCGCGATCGCCGCGGCGCTCCTGATCGCCGGGACCGCGTCCGGCCCCACGCAGGCGGCTGACCGGCACCGTCAACCCTTCCACATCAGCGCGAACTTCGCGGCGACCGTCGCCGTGGATCCGGACGCCCTGACCTGTGGCGGCTTCGACGTGACCGCGCAGGGCACCGCCACCGGCAAGCCGATCGGCGAAGGCGGCACGTGGCAGGACACGGAGAAGGCCTGCACGCTGACCTACCCCGGCCACTACGACATCAACGGGACCGCGATCGTCGGTGCTGCCGACGGTGACCGGATCACCCTCGACTACCACCTCACCGCGCCCCTCACAAACGGCACCACCGTGTACCCGTCCGGCACGTTCACGATCAAGGGCGGCACCGGTGAGTACGCGCACGCGACCGGTGACGGGAAGATGAGTGCCGTGGTCAACCTGCTGGACACCGCGCATGTCTCCGCGACGCTGAAGGGATCGATCTCCTAGCAGCGCAGGCCGGCGGCGAGGGTCGTCCGGCCGACGGCCGACCTCGCGCCGACGTCACCGGCAGGAGGGGACGAACGACCGACCGTCGCCCATGTCCCCCTGTGTCGGACACATGCTCTTTGTGCGGCCCCTTGACCCGGTGTTCGGGCCCTCCTACGTTCGGGCCCGGAACGGTGAGTGGGTCTGCTACCTCCGAAGCTGTCGAAGGCGGCGCTCCCGCACGCGCGGCAGCCGCCGTCGGACGCCGGGGGGCACCTTCTGACTGCGCACCTCTAAGGGGCCGCACCATGAAGAGCACGATGCAGGACCGCGAGCTGCTGGTCCGCGACATCCTCAGGCACGGACAGCGCGTCTACGCGGACAGCCGGGTGGTGCGCTGTGCCGACGGACCGGCCGCACGGTCCTTACAGTCCTTCGCCGACATCGCCGGCCAGGCGGAGCGACTGGCCGCGGCACTGACCCGGCTGGGCGTGCAACCCGGTGAACGGGTTGCCACACTGGCCTGGAACACCCCCGAGCACCTGGTGGCGTACCTCGGCGTACCGAGCATGGGCGCGGTGCTGCACACCCTCAACCTGCGGCTGCACCGGGACCAGTTGGGCTACATCGTCGAGCACGCCGCGGACGCCGTTCTCCTGGTCGACGCGGCCCTGCTGGACGTGCTCGCACCGCTGCGCGACCGGCTGGGCAGCGTGCGCCACCTGGTCGTCATCGGCGACGCGCCCGTGCCCGACCTGCCCGGGCACCTCACCGTGCACCGCTGGGACGAGCTGCTGGCGGCAGAGCGGCCCGGCTTCGTCTGGCCCGACCTGGACGAGCGGGAGGCAGCGGCGCTCTGCTACACGACCGGCACCACCGGCGACCCCAAGGGCGTGGCCTACAGCCACCGGTCGATCTTCCTGCACACCCTCGGTGTGTCGGCCAGCGCCGGTTTCGCGATGCACGACGGCGACCGGGTCCTGCCGATCGTGCCGATGTTCCACGCCAACGCCTGGGGCTGGCCGTACGCCGCCTGGCTGGCCGGCTCCGACCTGATCATGAACGGGCGGCTGCTGCACACCCCGGACCTGGCCCGGATCATCAACGAGGAGCAACCCACGGCGGTGGCGGCGATCTGCACGATCTGGAACAGCCTGGTGCGTCACGGCGAGCGGCATCCGCTGGACCTGAGCGGCGTACGGCTCGCGGGCTGTGGTGGCGCCACCCCGCCGCGTGCCCTGCTCCAGCAGCTCAAGGACCGCTACGGGGTCCGGCTGAAGCAGGGCTGGGGGCTGACCGAGACCAGCCCGCTGGCCACCTTCGCGGTCCCGCCGCACGGCACCCCGGACGAGGACGAGATCGGCTGGCTGGCGAAGAGCGGGCGGGTGATGCCCTGCGTCGAGGTGCGGCTGATCGCGCAGGACGGCACCGAGCAGCCGTGGGACGGCAGGTCGGTGGGCGAACTGGAACTGCGCGGGCCGTGGGTGACCGGGTCGTACTACAACACCTCGGACGCCCGGGAGAAGTTCCACGACGGCTGGCTGCGGACCGGGGATCTGGGAGTGATCGAGCCGGGTGGCTGGGTGGTGGTCAGCGACCGCCTGAAGGACGGCATCAAGAGCGGCGGCGAGTGGATCTCCACCATCGAGCTGGAGAACGCGATCATCGAGCACCCCGCGGTGCTGGAGGCAATCGTGGTAGGTGTGCCCGACCCGCGCTGGGAGGAACGCCCGCTGGCCTGTGTGTCGTTGGTGCCGGGCGCCGAGACCGGCGTCGACGAGCTGCGGGAGTTCCTGGCCGGGCGGGTGGCCCGCTGGTGGGTGCCGGAGCGGTGGTGTTTCGTGGACGCGGTGCCGAAGACCAGTGTCGGCAAGTACGACAAGCGCTCGGTGCGGGCGATGTACGCGGAAGGAGCCCTGGAGGTCCGGGTCCCGCGCGTACCGGGCGGCGAGGAGCGCACGGCGTCCGGCAGCCCGGACGCACCGCAGGTATCCGGCAGCCCGGACGCACCGCAGACCTCGGGCAGCCCGGACGCACCGCAGACATCCGGACCGCTGCGGGAGTGACCGGCGCGGCCCGAGGAGCTGCCGACGCGACCTCAGGAGTGACCGGCGCGCGACCTCACGAGCCCATCGCGCGGCCTCAGGAGCGAGTCCCGCGGCCTCAGGAGCGAGTCCCGCGGCCTCAGGAGCGACGCGCGCGGCCTCGGAAGTGACTCGCGCCGCGTCCATGGTGAGGGGCGCCGCGTCGGCAGTGACCGGCGCCGCGCCACGAAGAGACGGCCCGGCCTCACCGGTCAGCGGCGGTGCGGCGCCCCGGACCGTCCGGGGCGCCGCCTGCGGTACGCGTCAGGCACGCACCCGGTGCGCCGCCTCGGTCAGCAACTCCCGCTGCTGGTCGGGGTCGAGACCCAGCTCCCGTATCAGCCGGAAGGTCAGCAGGAGCAGGGCCTGGAGCGTGGTCTCCGGGTCCGGGTCCGGGGATGCGCCGCCGAGCGCCGTCGCCCCGTCCAGCCCGTCGGCCACCAGGCTTTCGAGGAACACCGGGTCGAAGTCCTGCGCGCCGGCCTCCAGGGAGCCGAGTACACCGGCCAGGTACTCGCTGATCTCCTCCCGTGTGGCGCCCTGCGGGAAGCGGCGGCGGACGGCAAGGCCGAAGGCGACGCCGACCGCATGCCCATAGTGCGGGTCGGTGCGGTCCAGGGACGCGGACTTCTGCGCGAAGCCGATGAAGTCGAACGCCAACAGGGCGCCCAGCACGTCGAGTTCGGTGACGGTGCTGCCGGTCATGACGGCTCGCCTTCTGTCGCGGTGGAAGCGGAGGAAGCGGAGGAAGCGCTCGGGGTGCTGCGGGCGGCCGCGGTGACTGCCGCGGCGACGCGTTCGGCGTCCCGGCCGACGAAGCCGAGCAGCGCCGAGCCACGGGTGCGCATCCGGTACAGGCCGAGGTAGTAACTGCCGGGCAGTACCCCCACCCCCTCGGTGTGCCGGGGCTGCCCCGCCTCGTCGAGCATCTCCGGGTCGAGCCAGCTCCAGTCGGTGCGGTAGCCGGTCGCCCAGACCACCGCGGAGGGCTTGATGCGCTCGCCGTCCGCCACCAGCAGCTCGGCGCCCGACGCCGCGATGATCCGGCCCACCGTCCGGATCCGGCCGTCCGCGACCAGCGCGGGTACCCGGTCGCCGACGATCGGGTCGGGTGCCTGCATGCTCACCGGCAGGCTCATCACCCCGAGGACGCTCATCCACCAGAACATGTCCCGTCCGACGACGGTCTGCGGCAGCTGCGGTGAGACGGCGTCGCCGCAGCTGAGCACCACGTTGTGGGTACCGGCCAGTTCCACGGCTATCTGCCGCCCGGAATTGCCGTCGCCGACGATCACCACGGTGCCGGGCGGCACCTGGGAGGGCCTGTGGTACTCGCCGGTGTGCACGGACGGCACGTCCGGACTCAGCCCGGCCGCGAACTCCGGAAGCCGGGGGGTGCCGAACGCGCCGGTCGCGATGACGACCTGGCCGGCCCGGCAGTCGCCGTGCGTCGTGGTCAGCAGATATCCGTCACCGTCCCTGCGCACCGCCAGCACCCGGTGTCCGGGCAGCACCGGGAGGTCGAACCGCTCGGCGTAGTCGCGCAGATAGGCCACGACCTCGTCCTTGTGGGGGTAGTGCGCGCCGTGACCCGGGAAGGGCAGGCCCGGCAGTGCGGAGAACTGCGCGGACGTGAACAGCCGCAGCGAGTCCCAGCGCCGCTGCCATGTCTCGCCGACCGTGCTCCCGGCGTCGAGCAGCACGCACCGCACGCCGGCCCGGCGCAGGCAGTACCCGGCGGCGAGCCCCGACTGGCCCGCTCCGACGACGGCGACCGGCACGGTGGCCGGCAGCGCGCTCATCGGGTCTCTCCCACGACGGCGTCCGGGCGGCGTTCACCGGCCGGGCGGGCCGGGATTCGGCCGCGGCGCAGGCCGACGAGGACGACGGCGGAGGCGGCGACGCACAGGACGGCGGCGACCCACATCGCGGCGTGCAGGCCGGTCAGGAAGGAGCTGTCGGCGTCGGCGACCATGGCTGTGCGCAGGCCCGGCGGTGCGTGCACGACCGCGCGCAGGGTGCCGCCGAGTGAGGTCCGTGCCTCGGCGGGCAGTGTGCCGGCCGCGGGGTGGAACGAGTGCCGGTAGACCGACCCCAGGACGGAGCCGAGCACCGCGACGCCGAAGGCCGTGCCCATGTGCCGCACCGTGTTGGCGACGGCCGACCCGGCGCCGACCTTGACGGGCCGCACCGCGGACATGGTCGCCGCCATGCCCACCGCGAACGTCGCCCCGAAGCTCAGTCCGAACAGGGCATGCACCAGCTCGAAGATCCAGATCGGGGTGCCCGCGTTCATCACGGCGTAGAAGACACTGCACGCGGCCATCAGGAGCCCGCTGCCGCCGAGTGCGATCGCGGGTCCCCAGCGGGCGATCAGCCGGGTGGCGCCCGCGCCGGCCACCGTCGAGCCGACGGCGAGCGGCAGCGTCAGCAGCCCGGCCTGCACGGGTGTGTAGTCGCGCAGCTGCTGGAGGTAGAAGGAGAGGATGTACGTCGCCCCGGTCGCTACGAAGAACGACGCGGCCAGCGCCGCCGCCCCGATCGCGAACCGCTTGTCGGTGAACAGCGACGGGTCGAACGCGGGCTCCTGCCTGCGGCGTGCGGCCAGCACCATCACGGTGAGCAGGACCAGGCCGAGCAGGATCGGGCCGAGGACCGTGCCCTCCAGCCAGCTGCTCTCCTCGCCGCCCTTGATCACCCCGTAGACGAGACTGCCGACGGCGGCGATCGACAGCAGCACCCCGGCGACGTCCACCCGGGGGGCCCGGGCGCTGCGGTTCTCCGGCACCTGCAGAGCGATCAGCGCGAGAGCCATCACCGCGACGGGCACGTTGACCAGCAGCAGCGACCCCCACCAGAAGGCGGACAGCAGCGCGCCGCCGACGACCGGCCCGGCCGCGATGCCGACACCGGCCGAGGTCGACCAGTAGCCGATGGCCCTGGTCCGCTCCTCGGGGGGAAAGACGCTCGCGATGACGGCCATCGTGCAGCCCGGCACGACGGAGGCACCGACACCCATCACGGCCCGCCAGCCGACGAGTTCGGCCGGGCTGGAGGACCACGCCCCGGCCAGGGACGCGACC
This sequence comes from Streptomyces sp. NPDC007971, assembly GCF_042958635.1. NCBI lineage: Bacteria > Bacillati > Actinomycetota > Actinomycetes > Kitasatosporales > Streptomycetaceae > Streptomyces > Streptomyces sp. NPDC007971. The sequence continues at coordinate 12,523 of NZ_JBIBJK010000034.1, read as the reverse complement.
AGGAACACCGTGAGGCCGGCCAGCAGCACCCGCCGCCGGCCGAACCGGTCACCGAGGATGCCCGCGGTGAACAGCAGCGCCGCGAAGGTGAGCGTGTAGGCATCCATCGACCACTGCAACTGGGCGTTGGACTCGCCCAGTCCGCGCTGTATCGAGGCGAGGCCGACGGTCATCACCGTGTTGTCGATGGTCGCGATGAACATCGTGAGCGCCATCGCGACCAGTATCAGCCACCGTTTCGGGTGGGCCTGATCAGTTCGCATTACGAATTCCCTCACTCCTTGGACCTGGACCCGCCGGACCCCCAGGGGGCCGGTCCGGGGTGGACCGGTCCCCTGGGGGGGCCGGTCCGGGGTGGACCGGCCGGGCCGCCCGGACGACGGCCCGGCCGGTCGCTTCAGCCGGCGTCGAGTGCCCGGCGCAGCTCGGCGGCCAGGATGCGCAGCTGCTCGCCGCGCATCACCGTGTAGTGGTCCCCGGGTACGTCGACGAGGTCGGCGTCGCCGGGGAAGTACTTCATCCAGCGCCGTGCGGTCTCGGCGGTCGCGCCGCCGTCCGCGGCCCGCAGCGACAGCACCCGGCCGGTGAAACGGCTGGGCTCATGGCGCAGCAGGGCCCGGTAGTTGTTCTGGAACCGGCCGACGATGCGGCTCAGCGTGTCGAGGTCGACGTCGTCGGACAGGGCGCCCGCGGCGCGTGCCTCGGTGTGCAGCACCTCGACCGGCGGGCGGCCGTCGAACGCCTCGGGCGGCAGCTCCCAGTCGACTCCGGCCAGGCCCGCCAGGTCCCGGGCGAACCAGGACAGCAGTACCTCGTCGGTGACGGGCGTGCCCCCGGCCGGTCCGGGCGGCTCCATCAGGTCGACCACGGCCAGCAGGTCCACCTCGGCGCCCGCCTCGGTGAGCCGGGCGGCCATCTCCAGGGCGATCACCCCTCCCATCGACCAGCCGCCGAGCCGGTACGGACCCTCGGGCAGCGCCGCACGGACCTCCGCGGCGTAGTGGGCGGCCATGTCCGGCACGCCGAGCAGTTCCGCGTCCGGCAGCTGGAGGGCGTAGAACGGCTGGTCGTCGCCGAGGAGTTCGGCGAGTTCCGCATAGCAGAGCACGTCGCCGCCGACCGGGTGGACGAAGACCAGCGGAGGCCGCGTGCCGGTGGTGCGGACCGGTACCAGCGCCCTGCGGCCGTCGTCGCCCGCGGCCTCCCGGACCGCCTGGGCGAGCAGTTCGATGGTCGGCCGGGCGAACAGGGTGGACAGCGGCAGGCTGCGGCCCAGACCGCGGGCGATCCTGGCCATCAGCCGCACGGCGAGCAGTGAGTCGCCGCCGAGTTCGAAGAAGCTCGCGGTCACCCCGATCTCGGCCGCCCCGAAGAACTCCGCCCAGATGGCGGCGAGTCGGCGTTCCACGTCGTCGCGGGGCGCGACGAAGCCGGCTGCTTCGACGGCGACCTCGTCGGGTGCGGGCAGGGCCGCCCGGTCGACCTTGCCGTTGTCGCTGAGCGGCAGTTCGTCCAGGACCAGGATGCGCTGCGGCACCAGATACTGCGGGACCGCGCGGCGCAGTGCCTCGGTGATCCGCTCCTCGGTGTCCTCGCGCCCGTCGTCGAGGACGACGTAGGCGATCAGCCGCTTGGGACCGTGCCGTTCGCCCGCCGCGACGACCGCGGCGGCCCGCACCCCCTCGCACTGGGTGAGGGCGGCCTCGACCTCGCCCAGTTCGATGCGGTAGCCCTGCACCTTGACCTGGGAGTCCTGCCGGCCGAGGAACTCGATGGTGCCGTCCGGCAGGAAGCGTCCCAGGTCGCCGGTGCGGTACAGGCGCTCACCGGTGACCGGGTGGGGGAAGAAGGCGGCCCGGGTCTTGGCCTCGTCGTTCAGGTAGCCGCGGGCCAGACCGATGCCGGCGATGTAGAGGTCGCCCGGCACCCACACCGGGCAGGGCCGCATCGCGCCGTCGAGGACGTGGAAGCGCTGGTTACGCATCGCCGTGCCGTACGGGATGCTCGCCCAGTCGTCCTGGACCTGCCCGATCGGGTGGCAGATCGACCAGATCGAGGCCTCGGTGGCGCCGCCGAGGCTCCACTGCTCGGCGTCCGGCAGCAGCAGCCGGATCCGGCCGGGCAGGGTCACCGGGATCCAGTCCCCGCTCATCATCACCAGCCTGATCGGCAGCCCGGTGAGCCCACCGGCGAGCGCGTGCTCGGTGAACATCTCCATCAGCGCGGGCACGCTGTTCCAGATGGTCACTCCGTGTTCGGCGACGAGGCGGGCCCAGCGGGCGGGTTCGCGGTGGGCGGACGGTTCGGGCAGGACGAGGGCGCCGCCCACCGACAGCAGCCCGAAGACGTCGTAGACCGACAGGTCGAAGTTCATCGCGGACAGGCCGAGCGCCCGGTCCGCCGCGGTGACGCCGTAGCGCTCGTTGACGTCGACCACCGTGTTCAGGGCCGCGCCGTGCTCGATCATCACGCCCTTGGGCAGCCCCGTGGAGCCCGAGGTGAAGATCACGTAGGCGAGGTCGGCGGGCCGGGCTCCGGACGGCCCGAGCGGCCGTTCGTCGCCCTCGTCGTCGGCCCGCACCACGGTCCTGGCCAGGCCCTCGGGCCAGTCGGCCGTGTCCTCCACCCACGGCTGGGTGACGACGTGGCCGATCCCGGCGCTGTCCAGCAGCACCCGCAGCCGCTCGGCGGGCACCTGGGCGTCGATCGGGACGTACGCCGCCCCGGCCCGCAGGATGCCGAGCGCCGCGACGACCTGCTCCCAGCCCTTGTCCATGACGATGGCCACCAGGTCGCCGGGGCCGGCTCCCTGAGCGCGCAGCCGGTGCCCCACCCGGTTGGACCTCAGGTCGAGGCCGGCGTACGTCAGGGTCAGCGCCGGCGAGATGACGGCGGGCTCGTCGGGCCGCAGCGCCGCCTGGGCAAGGACCCGGTCGTGCAGCAGCCCGTCGGGCACGGGCCCGTCGGTGGCGTTGGCCGCGGCCCGTACGTCCAGGTCGGCGTCCGGTACGAGGGTGGCCGCGGGACGCTGCCAGGCGGCCGGGTCGCGGGACAGGTCGTGCAGCAGCCGCTGGTAGGCGGCGAACATGGCGTCGATGCAGCCGTCCGGGAACAGTTCCTCGATCACGTCCCAGTTCAGGACGAGTTCACCGGCCTCCTCGACCGCCTGGTGGTCCAGCCACACCTGCGGCGTGCGCACCGAGCTGCTGACCTGTCGGCCGTTCTCGCCGATCCCGGCCAGATACTGCACGACTCCTCGCCGCTCGGTGTCCTGCTGCCCGGCGAAGTTCACCAGGCTGGTGAAGACGACCGGCGCGGCGGCGCGCACCGAGGCGCCGTGGGTCCGGTTCAGTTCCCTGAGCACCTGCACACCGCTGACCTGGCTGTGCTCCAGGTCGCTCCACAGCCGGCGCTGGACGCTGTCGGCGCGGGCGGCGAACGTCTCGGTGGCCACGTCGCGGATCTCCAGCAACAGGGTGGTGGAGAAGTTGCCGACGACGTCCCCGACCTGCGGGTGCAGCGGAAGCCGGTTGAAGAACAGCAGGTTCAGCGAGAAGTCGGGGGTGGCGCTCCACGCGGCGATCACCTGGGAGTAGGCGGTGCACAGTGCCGCGGAGGCGCTGACCCCGGCTGCCGCCGCGTGCTGCTTGAACCGGGTCCAGTCCTCCTCGGACAGGGTCGCGCCGCGGTGGTTGAACACCGGCCGGTCCAGGCTCGACGGAGCCAGCGCCAGCGGCAGTTGGGGAGCGGGCGGCAGCGTGTCGAGCCGGTTCCGCCAGTAGGCGAGCGCCCGCTCGTGCTCGGGTCCGCTCTGAAGGGCCCGGGCCTGTCCGACGTAGTCCCGGTAGCGCAGCCGCAGTTCGGGCAGGGTCTCACCGCGGTAGTGGGCGGCCCACTCCCTGAACAGGATCGATGTGCTGAAACCGTCGATGATCAGGGCGTCGAAGCCTGCGTGCAGGCGGATCACCCGGTCGTCGATCCGGGTCACCCGTACGTCGAACAGCGGCCAGCGGGTGGTGTCGAAGACCTGGCGCCGCATCTCCTCGTGGACGGCGGCCAGCGCGGCCTCGCGTCCGGCCGGGTCCAGTGCGCTGACGTCGGTCTCGCGGATCGCATAGGCGGGGACGTCGCGTTGGACGCGCTGCTCGCCCTCGGCGGTGAAGACCGCCCTCAGCATGTCGTGCCGTTCGATCATCGCCCGGAAGGACGCGCCGAGCCGGTCCGGGTCCACGTTCTCCAGATCGATCTCGATCTGGAAGTAGGTGGAGGTGTTGCCGAGTTCGAAGGCGTCGCCCCGGCCGACGAGGTACGCCTGCTGGAGGTCGGTCAGCCCGAACGGCTCATAGCGCTCGGCGTCGTCGTCCCCGGGTGCGGGGACGGCTGCCCCGGCGACCGGCAGAGCTTCCGCTTCGGCCAGGAGAGTTACCGCTTCGGCCGGCGGTGCTTTCGTCTCGGCCACGTGAGATGCCGCTCGGGTGCGCGGAGCTTCCGCATCGGCCGACGGAACGTCCCCTTCGGTCAGGGGAGATGCCGCCCGGGCACGCGAAGCCTCCACGTCGGCCGGCGCAGCCTCCGCTTCCGATCCGGTGCCGAGGCCGGCGAGTACGTCGGCGGCGATGTCGTCGGTGCTGCGGCCGTTGAGGAAGGCCGTCATCGGCAGCAGGACGTCGAAGTGCCGGTTCAGCGTCAGCCGGATCTTCATCGCGATCAGTGAGTCCAGGCCGAGCGCCTGCAACGGCTGCCGGGCGTCGAGCCGGGCCGGTGCGGTGCCGAGCGCCTGGGCGACGGTCCGGGTCACGAGGGCCCGCACCGCCTCCGGGGTCACGACGGGCGCCTGCCCGGGCGTGTCCGCCGGGGCCGGGGCCAAGGCCGTCGGGGCCGGGGCGGGAGCGGTCCGGGCCGGGTCGGAGGCCGTCGGGCCTTCGGCGGCCCGCGGCCGCGGTGCGGGCATGCCCGCGGATGCGGGCGCGTACGGGGCCGGGGGTTCGGCTGCGGGCCGGGTCACGGCGGGGGCGAAGCGCACGCCGTCGGCCTCGGCGACCAGGCGGCCGTCCGCCGCGACGAGCCGGATGCGCGCCCGGGCACCGTCGTCGAGCAGTTCGGCATGACATCGCAGGCCGTCGAAGGGGCCGTCCGGGCGGTAGTGGACGAAGCGGTCGAGCCCCGCCGGCACGAACGCCGGGCCGTCCCCGGGGAAGCAGGCCAGGGCGGTCTGGAACATGGCGTCGACGAGCCCCGGGTGCATCAGGTAGGGCTCAGCCTCCCCGGGCACGGCGGGCCGGATCGTGGCCGTGGCCTCGCTCCGGCCGAGCCTGATCCGCTCCACCCAGCGGGCGGCGGAGCCCAGGTACAGTGCGCGCTGCCACAGCAGCCGGTACAGCTCGTCGCCGGTCAGCTCGCGGCCCGACTCGGCCAGTGCGAGCGCCACCGCGGGTGCGGCCGGCGCGCCCGACCGGGCCCGGCCCTGCGCGTGCAGCCGCCAGTCGCCGCCCGAGTCCTGCGCGAAGTAGCGGAACTCCTCCCCGTCCAGAACGAGTTGGGCCATGCGGTCGGTGACCGTCGACGGATCGGTGGCGACCGGTTCGAGCACCAGGTCGACGGGCAGTTCCAGTCCCTCCACGGTCACCGGTCCCGGCCCGGCGAGTTCGGTCACCGCCTCGATCGCCGTCTCCAGGTACACCCCGGCGCTGACCACCGGCCGCCCGCCGACCACACAGTCGCCGAGGCAGGAGTGAGCCGCCGGGTCGAGCCGGGAGGAGAACTGCGCCTGCGCGAGCGGCGACGGCAGCCTTGCACCCAACAGGCTTGCCGGCTCGACCGGGTGTCCCGTCGGTCGTGGCCTGCTGTGCGGTGCGACGGCGGGTTCGGGGTCGAGCCAGTAGCGCTGCCGCTGGAACGGGTAGGTGGGCAGCTCGACGGTGGCGGCACGGTAGGGCCCGAACACCGCCGGCCAGTCGACGGCCACACCGTGCGACCACGCCTCCGCGACGGACTCCACGAAACGCTCCAGACCACCACGGTCACGGTGCAACGTCCCCACCACCGCACCACCGGCCCCCACCGTCTCCGAGATCGCCGAGACCAACACCGGATGCGCACTCACCTCCACGAACACCACGTCCGGCGCCGCCAGCCCCGCCACCACCTCCGCCAACCGCACCCGGCTGCGCAGATTCCGGAACCAGTACCCCCCGTCCAGCTCACCCGTGTCCAGCACACCACCCGTCACCGTCGAGTGGAATGCGATCTTCCCCGTCCGCGGCCTGACTCCCTTCAGCTCACCCGCCAGGATCTCCCGGATCTCCTCCACATGCGGGGAATGGGAGGCGTAGTCGACCGGGATCCTGCGCGCCCACACGTCCGACGCCTCACAGTGGGCCAGCAACTCCTCGAGCGCATCAGGCTGTCCGGCCACCACCGTCGACGACGGCCCGTTCATCGCAGCCACCGAGATCCGCCCCGACCACGCGGCCAGCATCTCCTCAGCCTGGGCCGCCGGCAGCCCCACCGACGCCATTCCGCCACCGCCGGACAGCATCCGCAGCGCCCTGGACCGCAACGCCACGACCCGGGCACCGTCCTCGAGCGACAGTCCACCCGCCACCACCGCGGCCGCGATCTCGCCCTGCGAATGACCCACCACCGCGACCGGACTCACCCCACCGGCACGCCACAACGCCGCCAGAGCCAGCATCATCGCCCACGACACCGGCTGCACCACATCCACCCGGTCCAGACCCGGCGCACCCTCCTCACCCCGCAGCACCGCCGTCAGCGACCAGTCCACGAACGGCGCCAACGCCGCCTCACACTCACCGATCACCCCACGGAACACCGGCGAGGAATCCAGCAACCCCACCGCCATCCCCACCCACTGCGAACCCTGCCCCGGAAACACGAGGACGACAGGTGCTCCTGAGGCGCGGCCCGGCCTGGCGCCGGAGACAGCCGCGGTCACGACGTGGGTCTCGCCGGAGGCGAGGGCGTCCAGACCGGCGAGCAGCGCGTCGCGCCCGCCGGTGCCCGGGACCACGGCCCGTGATTCGAAGGCGGAGCGCCCGGCAGCCAGGGAGAACGCCACATCGGCGGGCCTGAGCCCGGGCCGCGCCCGCACGTACTCGGCCAGCTGCCCGGCCGCCCGGGCCAGCGCCGGCGCAGACCGTCCGGACACCACCCACGGCAGCTCCGCGCCGTCCAACGGGTGCTCTTCGTCCGGTGCTTCGTCAGTCCTGTCGTCGGCGGACGGCTCAGCAAGCACGACGTGGGCGTTGGTCCCGCTGATCCCGAACGACGACACACCCGCCCGCCGAACCCGGCTCTCGTCCGCGGGCCACGGACGCGGCTCCGTGAGCAGCTCCACACCACCCGAGGCCCAGTCCACCAGCTCACTGGGCTCGCCCACATGCAACGACGCCGGCAACTCACCATGCCGCAACGCCATCACCATCTTGATCACACCACCGACCCCCGCAGCCGCCTGCGCATGCCCGAGATTCGACTTCAACGACCCCAGCAGCAGCGGCCGGTCCTCACGATCCCTGCCGTAGGTGGCCAGCAGCGCCTGCGCCTCGATCGGATCACCCAGCACCGTCCCCGTGCCATGCGCCTCCACCGCATCCACACCCGAAGCAGCCACCCCCGCATCCGACAACGCCGCCCGGATCACCCGCTCCTGCGCCGGACCACTCGGCGCCGTCAACCCGTTCGACGCACCATCCTGATTCACCGCAGAACCCGCCACCACAGCCAGCACCCCGTGCCCCAGCCGCCGGGCATCCGACAGCCGCTCCACCACCAGCACACCCACACCCTCGGCCCACGCCGTCCCATCCGCACCCGCAGAAAACGACTTGCACCGCCCATCCACCGCAAGCCCCCGCTGACGCGAGAACTCGATGAAGGTGTTGGGGGTGGACATCACGGCGACGCCGCCGGCGAGGGCGAGCGAGCATTCACCGGAGCGCAGCGCGCGTACCGCCAGATGCAACGCCACCAGCGACGACGAACACGCCGTGTCCACCGTGAGCGCCGGCCCCTGCAGACCCAGCGTGTACGCCACCCGGCCGGTGGCGACGCTGCCGGTGGTGCCCGTCAGGAAGTGGCCCTCGACCTCCTCCGGCATCCGGCCGCCACCGCCGTAGTCGTGGTACATGACGCCGGCGAACACACCGGTGTCGCTGCCGTGCAGCGATCCGGGGGCGATGCCGGCCCGCTCCAGGGCCTCCCACGACACCTCCAGCAGCAGACGCTGCTGCGGGTCCATCGCCAGCGCCTCACGCGGCGAGATCCCGAAGAAGGCGGGGTCGAAGCCTGCGGCCTCGTGGAGGAATCCGCCGTGCCGCACGTAGGACGTGCCGCAGTGGTCCGGGTCGGGGTGGTAGAGGCCGTCCAGGTCCCAGCCGCGGTCGGTGGGGAATCCGGAGATCACATCACGCTGCTCGGCCACCACCCGCCACAGCCCCTCGGGCGAGTCCACCCCACCCGGGAACCGGCAGCCCATACCCACGATCACGACCGGATCGTCGTCCGTACGGGGTGCGACGGCGGTGGCGGGCGGGGCGGCGCGCTCGGCACGCTCCTGGGCGAGCGCGAGCGTGAAGTCGGCGACGGCGGCCGGTGTGGGGTGGTCGAAGACCAGGGTGGCCGGAAGGCGCAGGCCGGTGACGGAGTTGAGGCGGTTGCGCAGTTGCACCGCGAGCAGCGAGTCGACGCCGAAGCCCTTGAACGGCTGGTCCGGGTCGATCCCGTCCGCGCTGTCGCGGCCGATGACCGAGGCGAGCTGGGTGCGTACGAGGTCGAGCAGCAGCCGGCGGCCCTCCTCCTCGGTCATCCGGGCGAGCCGGCGGCGCAGCCCGGACGTGCCGGGGCGACGTTGCGGGACCCGCACCAGCGAGCGCAGCACCGGGGACAGGGTTCCGGCGAGCGCGTCGGCGCGCAGCGCGGCCGGTTCGAGGCGCGCCGGTACGAGCATCGCGGTGCCGTCGGCGAGCGCCCGGTCGAAGAGTCCGAGGCCCTCTTCGGTGGAGAGCGGGGCGATGCCCCGGGTCGAGAGGGTATCTGCGTCCAGGTGTCCGGTCAGGCCGGTGCGTTCGGCCCACAGGCCCCAGGCGAGTGAGGTCGCGGGGTGCCCGGCGGCGCGGCGGCGGGTGGCGAGCGCGTCGAGGAAGACGTTTCCCGCGGCGTAGTTGGCCTGGCCCGGGTTGCCGAGCACGCCGGCCGCCGAGGAGAACAGGACGAAGGCCGTGAGGTCCTGGTCCGCGGTCAGTTCGTCGAGGTGTGCGGCGGCGTCCACCTTGGGCCGCAGTACGGCGGACAGCCGGTCGGCGGTCAAGGACCCGATCATGCCGTCGTCGAGCAGACCCGCGGTGTGTACGACGGCGGTGAGCCGTACGCCGGTCAGCAGGTCCGCGAGCGCGTCGCGGTCCGCGGTGTCGCAGGCGGCGAGGGTGACGTCGGCTCCCGCCCCGGTGAGTTCATCGGCCAGTTCCCTGGCGCCCGGTGCGTCGGCGCCTCGGCGGCTGACCAGCAGCAGCCGGCGGGCGCCGTGCTCGGTGACCAGGCGGCGCGCGATCAGCGCGCCGAGCACCCCGGTGCCCCCGGTGACGAGCACGGTCTTGTCCGGGTCGAGCCGGGCAGCACCGGCCAGGTCGGCGATGCCGGTGTGCCGGGCCAGCCGAGGCGCGAGCACGGTGCCGGCCCTCAGGGCGAGTTGCGGCTCGGTGAGTACGGCCGCGGGCACCGCGTCGGCCCGGAGCGCCGTATCGGCGTCCAACAGCGCGAAACGCTCGGGGTGTTCGGACTGTGCGGACCTGATCAGGCCCCATACGGTGGCCTGGGCGGGGTTCTCGACGTCGGGGCCGGCCGCGCCGTGGGTCAGCACCAGCAGCCGGGAGCCCGTGAAGCGGGCGTCGGCCAGCCACTCCTGGACCAGGCCGAGCGCCCAGCCCGCCGCCCGGTGTGCGTCCTCGGCGAGGCGTGCTCCGGTGCTGCGCGAGTCCGGCGTCCCGGCCGGACATCGTAGAGCGACCACCTGCGGTACGGGTTCCGGGACTTCGGCCAGATCCGTGACCAGACAGACGTCAATGTCGGCCGCGGTGCCCCGGACCGGCTGCCATTCGAGCCGGAACAGCGAGTCGGCCCCACCTCCGGTGGCCGGGGCGGAGGTGAACGGCCGCATCGTGACCGCCTCCGCGGACAGCACGGGCTTGCCCATGCCGTCGGCGGCGCGCAGGGTCACCCCGCCCTTGCCGGTCGCGCTGAGCCACACCCTGAGGGTGTCCGCGCCTTCGGTGTGGCGGGTGACGCCGGACCAGGAGAAGGGCAGGACGGTGCCGCCGTCCTCACCGAGCAGTCCGACGGCGTGCAGGGCCGCGTCCAGCACTGCCGGGTGCAGGCCGAAGGCGGTACCGTCCAGCTCGGCGGGCAGGCTGACCTCGGCGTAGATGTCGCGGTCGGTGCGCCAGGCGGAACGCAGGCCCTGGAAGGCGGGGCCGTAGTCGTAGCCCGCCTCGGCGAGGACGTCGTAGCGGGTCTCGATGTCGATCTCGTGGGCCGCGGGCGGCGGCCATTCGACCAGGTCGAAGTCGGCGGCGCCGTCGTCGATGTCGAGCAGCGCGCCGGCGTGCCGCGTCCAGGGGCGGTCCGGGTCGGCGTCCTGCGGCCGGGAGTGCACGGCCAGCTCCCGCTGTCCGTTGGCAGCCGGGGGCTCGACGGTCACCCGGAGCTGTACGGCCGCGTCCGGTTCGAGCACCAGCGGTGTCTGGAGGGTGAGTTCGACCAGTCGTGCCCAGCCCACCCTGGTGCCCACGGCCATGGTGAGTTCGAGGAACGCGGTGCCGGGCAGCAGGACGGTGCCGTGCACGGCGTGGTCGGCGAGCCAGGGCTGGGTGTCGAGCGCGAGCCGCCCGGTGTACACCAGCCGGTCCTCCTCGACGAGTTCGACGACCGCGCCCAGCAGGGGGTGTCCGGGCGAGGTCAGACCGAGGCTCCGGGCGTCGCTCGTGGCGGGTTCGGGGTCGAGCCAGTAGCGCTGCCGCTGGAACGGGTAGGTGGGCAGCTCGACGGTGGCGGCACGGTAGGGCCCGAACACCGCCGGCCAGTCGACGGCCACACCGTGCGACCACGCCTCCGCGACGGACTCCACGAAACGCTCCAGACCACCACGGTCACGGTGCAACGTCCCCACCACCGCACCACCGGCCCCCACCGTCTCCGAGATCGCCGAGACCAGCACCGGATGCGCACTCACCTCCACGAACACCACGTCCGGCGCCGCCAGCCCCGCCACCACCTCCGCCAACCGCACCCGGCTGCGCAGATTCCGGAACCAGTACCCCCCGTCCAGCTCACCCGTGTCCAGCACACCACCCGTCACCGTCGAATGGAACGCAATCTCCCCCGCACGCGGCTCGACCCCCTGCAACTCCCGCGCCAGAACCTCCCGGATCTCCTCCACGTGCGGTGAATGGGAGGCGTAATCGACCGGAATCCTGCGCGCCCACACACCCGACGCCTCACACCGGCCCAACAACTCCTCCACCGCCTCCGGCTGCCCCGACACCACCGTCGACGAAGGACCGTTCACCGCAGCCACCGAGATCCGCCCCGACCACCCGGCCAGCAACTCCTCCGCCTGCGCATGCGCCACCCCCACCGACGCCATCGCCCCACCACCCGACAACACCCGCAACGCCTTCGACCGCAACGCCACCACCCGGGCACCGTCCTGCAACGACAGACCACCCGCCACCACCGCGGCCGCGATCTCGCCCTGCGAATGACCCACCACCGCGACCGGACTCACCCCACCGGCACGCCACAACGCCGCCAGAGCCAGCATCATCGCCCACGACACCGGCTGCACCACATCCACCCGGTCCAGACCCGGCGCACCCTCCTCACCCCGCAGCACCGCCGTCAGCGACCAGTCCACGAACGGCGCCAACGCCACCTCACACTCACCGATCACCCCACGGAACACCGGCGAGGAATCCAGCAACCCCACCGCCATCCCCACCCACTGCGACCCCTGCCCCGGAAACACGAACACGGCTCGGGAGGGGGACACACCGTTCTCACCGCCGGCCTCGCCGGAGGCCAGTGCGTCGAGTCCGGCGAGCAGCCCGTCGCGTCCGCCGGCGCCGGAGACCACGGCGCGTGACGCGAAGGCGGAGCGCCCGGCAGCCAGGGAGAACGCCACATCGGCGGGCCTGAGCCCGGGCCGCGCCCGCACGTGCCCGGCCAGCCGTCCCGCTGCCCGGGTCAGTGCCTCCGCCGAGCACGCCGACACCACCCACGGCAGCCCTGTGCCGTCCGGCGAGTCGGCGCCGTCCGAGGTTTCCTCGCCGCGCGGTTCGGCCGGGGCCTCCGCGAGGACGACGTGGGCGTTGGTCCCGCTGATCCCGAAGGACGACACACCCGCCCGCCGAACCCGGCTTTCGTCCGCGGGCCACGGACGCGGCTCCGTGAGCAGCTCCACACCACCCGAGGCCCAGTCCACCAGCTCACTGGGCTCGCCCACATG
>NZ_JBIBJK010000033.1:0-84866 GCF_042958635.1 Streptomyces sp. NPDC007971 | reverse complement strand
TGAGCCCCTGGCTGTCGTGGGTGTTGCCACTTGAGATACCGACCACGAGAGGCAGTCCCGACCGGTCGGACATGACATGCATCTTGGAACCGGGCTTACCCCGGTCCACGGGGCTCGGACCTGTGTGTTCGCCCCCCTTTTCGCCCTCACATGGGCGGTATCGAGGACCACGCGGGAGAGATCGAGCAGGTCTTTGGCCGCGAGTTTGTCGAGCACGGCCTGGTGCAGCCGGCCCCACACTCCAGCACGGGACCAGATCAGGAACCGGCGGTGGGCAGTCGACTTCGAGACGCCGAAGCACGGCGGCAACGCTCGCCAGGCACACCCGCTGACCAGCACGGAGATGATGGCCGCGAACAGCGTCTCATCAGGCGTGTCCTGTGTCCCACCACCCTGCGGCCGAACCCTCGACGGAGGGATCAGCGGCTTCGCGATCTCCCACAGCCCGTCCGGAACAATCCAACTCCACGTACCCCGCCCCATACCGAGACCAACGACGCCTCACCACATACGACACGGTCTTAGGCAGGGCTCAGCCCTGGGAGGACAGCAGCGAGATCACGGGCAAGCCGTCCGGCGTCGCGCGCGGCCCCGCCGTCGCGCGCGAGGAACACCGGCGGCGCCCGATCCCCTCGCCCGCCGACCGAGACCTGTCCCACCCACCCACTTCTCCTTTCTTCCTGCTGTGGGGCGTGGACTCGGGGGCGTAGAGGGGATGTCGACCTCCCGACCATGGTCAGGTCAGGGTGGTGACCTGCGGGTTCGCAGATAGCCGTGACAGAGGGCGCGGGCGGTTGTCGGACGGGTTGTCGGTGGGGATGTGGGCCTGGTCCACGGAGGCGTTGTCGCTTCGTGACCGTGGTCGGGCCTTCGTGGTCGGTGGTCCGGTCGGGGCCGGCTGCTGCTGTAACCGGTACGCGCGGCGCCGGGCAGGACGGCGTCGCACCGGCAGGGAAGGGAGCGGATCCGTGATGATTGGCGTGGACGCGGGCAGCGGGGACCGGATGACGCTGGGTGTGCTGGCGCAGTACCGGATGGCGACCACCGAGCAGATGCACCGGGTGATCGCTCCCGAGGTGCGTATCGAGCAGACCCGGCGGCGGCTTGCCCGGTTGCGTACCGAGGGGCTGGTTGACCGCATCACCCTGCCGCAGGCCGGGCGGACCCGGGTGTGGTTTCCGACCTCGTATGGCGTGCAGCTCGCCTGCGGGTGGCCCGAGCTGCACGGGCGGCGGCCGTCCAGGACCGTGTCCGATCCGACCGCCGTGCGGCTGGCATCACTTGTCCCCCAAGCGCGCCCATCCGCCAGCGGCACCTCGAACCCAAGCGTGCCAGCCCCTCACCGCCATGCCCTGCCCCAGACACAGGCGGCTCGTCCAAGCGCGCCGCCACATACCAACGATCACTGAACCTGAACCATGCACAGCGCAGATGACACGACCTGATCACCCAACCAGCAAACTGACAAACCCGCAGCTCAGAACCCACCCCAGGATCAGCGCCCACAGCCACTGCAAGTACGGACGCATCACGATCACCTCATCACAGCCGCGCACCAAACTGATCAGCGCAGGCCAGACCACCGTCTACTGATCCCAAAGACTGATCCTGGACAGCCGCGCTCGCCGCGCTCGGACTCAACTGGGCGGCCGTGGCGGTCAACAAGTAGGCCGTTTTACAAGATGCCGCCCAGCCGGTAGTCCACCGCTGTTGTGAGCGAAGACGCAGTTCTAGTCGGGGGTCATGTCCTTGCCGCTTCGACACCGCTTGCGCAACGTGCACACAGGCGCCCGGGCGCGTTGATCTTCACGCTGGGATGTCGGAGAGCGGCCTGCTGTACAGCGCCCTGCCCATGGGAGAACCTTCGCCTGTGACATGAGCGCGGATCGACGCGATGTAGTCGTCGCGGCCGATGCTGCCGTCGCCGTCGGTGTCCAGGGCCGTGAACGCTGCTTCGGCATTGGTGGCCGGGTTGTTGAGTGCGGTGCGCAGGGCTGTGAACTCGGAGAGGCCGAGGGCGCCGTCGTGGTCGGTGTCGGCGAGGTCGAAGAGTGCGCCGAGGACGGGTGCGCAGACGGTGTCGAACGCCTCGGCTCCGGCCCATGCCGCGTACTCGTCGAAGGTCATCTTTCCGTCGCCGTCGGCGTCCATCGACTCCCACGCGCGCTCGCCGAGGGTGCATGCGGTGACGACGAGCCGGTCGTCCTCCTTGAGGCCCACCGCCCGCGCCACGTTCCTCGTGCGCGCCATGTACTCCTCTTTGGAGACGATTCCGTCTCCGTCCGCGTCGAGCATGGCGAAGACGAGCTTTTGCGCGGCTGTCTGGTCCATCGAGGTTCCTTTCTCACGGTGCTCGCGTGTGAGCGCTTCGATTCGAGTGGGTTGTCCTTCCCTCCAGGTCTGACGGTAAAGGCGCCCATTTGGGGGGGCGCGGGCGTCTTTCACCACGCGTACTGCGCGTGGTGCTCCGATGGTGTGACTCAACGCGCCGGAGACGGCGGAAGTGGCCTGGCGGTAGTTACAACCCTTGGGGAAGAACACATTCCGTGGAGGGTGGATGTTCGGCAGACATGGCACAGCAGTCGTGATGAGTTCCCTGGCCCTGGTGGTCTCGTCAGTGGTGTGGGCTCCAGCGGGTCAGGCTCATGAGCCTGTGCACCGGGAGAACGTTCTGTGCACAGGTTCCAGCAACAGCACATACGACCCGCCCTTGACCTTGTTGCCCCGCCAGACCCGCGTCCAGACACACGCCGGGTACACGTGCGCGGTTGCTCCCGGCCGGACGGTGTCGGCCACCAGCTCCCTGGAAGGCACGTCGCCCGCAGCGTCCTGCATCACGGTGAACAGCCCGCGCCTTAAAGAAGTCGTCCACTACGGTGACGGGAAACGGTCATTGATCGCGTACGACAGCAGCACCAGTATTCGTGTCGCCGGCGTCCTCGTGGTCAGGATGTCAGGCTGGGTGGTTGAGGGCCGCGGCGAAGGGCTGGCGGCACATCGGACCGTTGCCGCGCTCCCCGGTGAACTGCCCACCTCATGCCTGTTGTCCGGGCTTCGGGGCAGCAACGGTGAGGCGCAGCTGGAGATCAGGCCGTGAGCCAGACCACGGTGGGCATTCCCACCGAACCGATCGGCAGCATCCCGCGGCCCGCCGAGCTGCTCGCCGCCATGGCCGACCATGCTGCGGGCCGGATCGGCGACGAGGAACTCGTCGCCGCCCAGGATCGCGCGGTCCGCGACACCGTCCGCCGCCTGGAGGAGATCGGCTCCCCGGTCGTCACCGACGGCGAACAGGCCAAGCCCAGCTTCGCCACCTACCCCCTGACCGGCCTGAACCAACTGGCACCCGACGGCGTCGTCATCCCGTTCGCCGACGGGCACCAGCGGCAGCTGCCCCGCCTTACGGCCGGACCACTGCGCTACGGCGTCTACGCCGACCACTACCTGCACGCCGCACTCCGGCACGCGGCCTCCCCGGTGAAGCAGGCCGTGATCGCGCCGTCGGCGCTCAGCCTGCTCTACCCAGCCGACGGCATCGACGGATACCCCCGCGAAGCCTTCCTCGACGACCTCATCGCCGAGGCCGAAGCGGACATCCGCCGCTGCCTGGACACCGGTGCCCACCGCGTCCAGCTCGACTTCACCGAGGCCCGCCTCGCGCTGAAGCTCGACCCGAGCGGCAGTCTGCTGGACCAGTTCATCACCCTCAACAACCGTGTCCTGGAACGCTTCTCCAGCACCGAACAGGCCAGGATCGGAATCCACACCTGTCCCGGCGGCGATCAGGACTCCACTCACAGCCTCGACGTTGACTACACGGCTCTGCTGCCCGCCCTCCTCCATCTCAAGGCCGGTGCCTTCTACATCCAGCTCGCCAGCGAGCCGGAACCGGACAGGGTCCTCGCCGTCCTCGCTGAACATCTCCCTGACCAGGCCCAGGTCTTCATCGGCGTCACCGACCCGATCGACCCACGTGTCGAAACGCCCGAGGAGGTACGCGACCGCGTCCTCGCCGCCGCCCGTCGCCTGCCCCTCAACCGTCTGGGCACCTGCGACGACTGCGGCTTCTCCCCCTTCGCCGACGACACCTCCACCTCCCGCGACACCGCCTTCGCCAAGATCAGCGCCCGCATCGAAGGCACCGCCCTGGCCGCCCGCGAACTCGTGAACGAACGCCCCGGGCCGTCATCGAAGCCTGCCGGTTAAAGCCCGGGCGTCCTGCACGACGGCCTGCACGACCCGCTGGGGTTGTGCAGGCGGTCGTCGTATTGAGGGAGGGCCCACCGTGCAGGCAGCCACCCCCTCATCAGCCGAGCGGACCACCTCTCTTCAGCCCCGGTGGCTGCGAGCCAGTCGGCGGCTTCGGCGTCGGTCAGGAGCGTGTCTGAAAGATCGTGTAAGTCCGTGATGTGACAGGCTGGTCGGGGCTTGACCTGGGCCTTTGGCCAGCCGGGACGGACGGACATGAACGACAACGAGATCCCGGCCGTTGAACCGGTCGAGGACAGGCTCGTGGATGAGGTCGTCGAACGGCTGCTGGACCGCGCCGACGCCCCGGGTGCTGCCCTGCTGGGTGAAGGCGGGCTGCTGACCGAGGTGACCCGGGCCCCACGACAGCCAGGCCCTGGTCCCGCTCGTCCAGGGCATCCCGCCGATCCGCTCCCGCCGCGGACCTCGGCGACGCCGACCGGCAAAACTCCACGCCGACAAAGGCTACGACTACAACCACCTGCGGCGATGGTTATCGGCACGCGGCATCCAGCACCGGATCGCCCGCAAGGGAACGGACAGTTCGCAGCTACTGGGCCGGCACCGTTGGGTCGTAGAACGAACCGTCTCATGGCTGGCCGGCTGTCGCCGCCTTCACCGCCGCTACGAACGCAAGGCCGAACACTTCCTCGCCTTCACAAGTATCGCCTGCACCCTCATCTGCCTGCGCCGACTCACTCGTTGATGTGCCGCTGCAACAGCCTGACTGCTAGGTCGTGGCCGTAGTGAGCGGCGAGATCCATGGGAGTTTGTCCGTCGGGGCCTGGCAGTTGCGGATCAGCACCGAAGGCTAGGAGCACAGCAGTGGTATGCACCGTCAGCGGGCTACCGTTCTGCAAGGCACCATCGCCTTCCGTATCAATGGCGTGTGTCAGGAGCGTCATGTTGTCGCATACCTCATCAGGGTGGACTCCCTTGGCCAGCAGCTGAGCCAAGGTCTGTGCGTCCTCGTTCTCCACCGCTTGATGGGCCGGGGTCCAGGTGTTCTCCACGACGACATCCAACCGCTGCCGCATCGGCCTGGCCAGCGCATTCCCAAGTCTCTCATCACCAAATGAGATGGCTTAACTGGTGGGGGATCCGTCCGATCTGACGGACGATCAGTTAGCTTTGGTCGAGCCGTTGCTGCCCGCAGCGGTGCTTCAGAGCTCTGCGGTGGAGCCCGGTAGGCGACCGCCCGGTCAGCCGGCTCGGCGGTCTGCCGGGAAGCTCAAGCGGGCCGGCAGGCAACGTCGGTCAGGTGGCGGGAGACGGTCGGTTCTCGTGCGGGTGCAGGCGGTCGGTGAGAAAGGCGAGGATCTCATCGCGGGCCCGGACCGTGGGGTGGCCGGCCTCGTCGACGAGATGGGCGGTGACGACGCTGTGCGGGGTGCCGACCAGGTCTGCGAAGAAAGGCGGCGGGGCCGGGTTGGCGGCGCTGTCCGGCAGGACGCGCCCGTCGAAGGCATCGCCGAGCAGCGCGCGGTAGGCGGCGAAGCGCTGCCCCGTGCACCAGCGGTCGCCTTCAAAGCGGTAGGCGAGGACGGTGAGTTGGTCGCGGTCGAGCCGGTCGCGCACCGCGCGCGCGTCGGCCGCGTCGAGTTCGAGTCCGCCGGGGTCGTCGAGCGGCAGCGACGGGTGGTTGACCACCGGGGCGATCACCGCCGTCTCCAGGGCCATGGTGAGGGCGAAGTTGCCGGTGAAGCACAGGCCGATTGCAGCCACCCCCGGCCCGCCGCACGCGGTGTGGGCTTGGCGCGCCAGACCGCGCAGCCAGACGGTCACCGGGCTGGTGCCGCCCCCGGCGAAGGCGCGGAACTCCGCGCTGACACAGGCGCGGCGGACGACCTCCCGGCCGCCCTCGGCCGTGGGAAAGGCGCCGTCCGCCCCGAACAGGGAGGGCACATGGACGGTGAAGCCCGCGTCCCGCACCCAGCGCGCGAGCCGCAGGACGTCGGGGCTGATACCCGGCATCTCGGGCAGTACCACGACCGCGGGCCCAGTCCCGGCCACGTACACCGTCTTCTCCACCCCCTCCACGGCCACACTCCGGCGGGAGAAGTCAGTGATCGGATCGTCGTCGCTCATAGGGGCAGCCTGGCCCCCGGGCCGGACCCTGGGTAGGGGGCGAGATCGCCAAAGGAAAGGGTAATCTCGCCGCACGCGAGGAAGGCGAACGGTACGCGGACGGCGATGCGGGCCCGGGGACACCAAGAGGGCAGGGCAACGATGGCAAAGGCGGCACGGCAGGCGGAGGACGGCGTGGATCCCAGCGCGGAGCCGGGTACGGGGCCGGGTGCGCTGCGGGTCGGAGTCCTGGCGTACCCGGACTGCTTCGCGTCCGAAGTGTTCGGCGTCCCTGACCTGCTGACGATGGCCCGGCATGTCGCCGGACCCGACGCACCCGGCTACCAGGTGTCGGTCCTCTCGCCCCGCCGCCGGGTCATCGCCTCCGGCGGCGCAAGCCTGGACGTACGTCCCGTGCGCGAGATCGACGTCCTCGTAGTCCCCGGCTTCGAACTACGCCCGGACACAGACCTCGATGCGCGGCTCGCCCGGCTCGCCCCCGAGATCGCGGCGATCCACGCGCAGGCCGCCGCCGGCACCGCCGTCGTCTCCCTCTGCGTCGGCGCGTTCCTGCTCGCCGAGGCCGGGCTCCTCAACCGGCGCCAGGCCACCACCTCCTGGCTGCACGCCGGCGCACTGGCCAGGCGCTGCCCAGACGCCGACGTGCGGCCCGAGCACCTGGTCGTCACCGACACGGGAGTAACGACCACGGCCGCCTTCAGCGCCATGTACGACTTCGCTCTGGACCTGATCCGCCGCCACAACGGCGCCCAGGTAGCCCGCACCACCGCCCGGGTGGCACTCGTCGACGACGCACGGACCTCCCAGACCCCCTACATCGACCCACGGCTCCTCCCCCAGCCCGGCCAAGAATTCTCCCAGCAGGTCATGCGACGGCTCGACCAGAACCTCACCGAACGCTACGACCTCACCGCACTCGCAAACACCTTCCACGTCAGCACCCGCACACTCCTACGCCGCTTCGCCAAAGAAACCGGACACAGCCCGCTCGCCCACCTCCAGGCCTCCCGCGTCCGCCGCGCCCGCCACCTCCTGGAAACCACCGACCACACCATCACCGCCATCGCCGCAGCCGTCGGCTACCACGACCCCGGCACCTTCACCGCCCTCTTCACCCGCCACACCGGCCACCGCCCCAGCACCTACCGAACCACCTTCCACCGCACGTCACCACTCCCGGAGTGATCCAACCACCTCCCAGCAGGCAGTCGACGCGCTGCGCCAGCAGGTCCCGACCCGTGTCCACTGCCACAGGCATGCCCGGTACACACCCGCCCCGGCATCCCGTCCCAACACCAAGAGCACTCCCTGGGCGCCCGCACGGCACGCCCGCTCCGGAGTGCACCAAGACGGAGTTCCAGCAGTGTCACGGAGGGAGATCAAGTGCCCGGCCTCGGGTGGGAAGACGGACAGCCGCGCAAGCGGACCCGAACCGTCTGCCGGCCGACCGGGGCTGGAGGATCACCCGCCCTTCAGACCGCGGCTTCGAGGACGACCCGATCGACTACGCCTCCTGCCTGCGCGACCGCCGCCCAACGTGACCGCTTGGCCATCGCGGACGCGCAGGGCGCCGTAGACCAAGATCTTCTCCGGCCAGCGGGAGCAGTCGATCTCGCTCTTGACGCGGTCTCCGCCCGACGACCAGCCCGGTGCCCGCGGGAAGGCACCCGAGACCACCCGTCCAAGCTCACCGGCACCAACCACCGTCACACCACCAGGCCGGCTGGCGCAGAGCCCGATGATCCATGTCCTTTCCCCTCCAGGCCAGGGACCTTCGAGCAGGCCCAGGACCACGGGTGCACCACCACACCCCTTCAGCCAGCAAGAACCTGCACACCCGCGAACGACCGACCCGGATACCGACTTCCCGAGCAGCGGCAGCAAGGAAATCCAGGGCCCACTCCGCCGGGAGGTTCCTTCTGCAGTTCCCCCTTTTCCTCACTCCGGCGGCGTACTGGTCGGCCCGGCAGACAGTGGAGTCGGCGTTGAGGTCCCAGGTGATCAGGTCCCTCGTACCGGCCCGGGCCTGGAGTTGGGTGAAGATGCGCTGCCAGGTGCCGTTGCGCTGCCAGCGGCGGAAGAGGTAGCAACTCAATTGGTCAGCCACCAGAGCAAGAGCCATGGGATCAGAAACACGTACCAGGCCCGACCACGCCGTACGCTGAGCTTCACGGCGCGCTGACCGGACGTCGTCGGCTACGACGCTCCGCACACGGCCACCGTGCTTCGCGCCAGCCCGCGCAGCCAGGCGTGGGCCTGATCGGTGTCGTAGCGCTGATGCCACGACAGGTATATCGGTGCCGACGGCAGTTCGAGCGGCAGGGGGAGCACGGCCAGGCCTAGGTCGGCGACCGCGGAGCGCGTGGTGGCTTCGGGGACGCTGAGCAGGAGATCGGAGCCGCGCGCGAACTCCAGCGCGGCCGCTTCGGTGGGTGCGGTCGCCACCACGCGGCGGGTGAGGCCGCGCCGTGCGAGGGCGTCGTCGAGGGCATTGCTGAGGCTTCCGCGCCGTGAGACGGTGACGTGCTCAGCGGCGGCGTACTGCTCTGCGGTGACGGTTTTGACGCGAGTGAGGGGGTGCCCCTGCCTCACGACGATGACGAGGCGGGACTCGGCCACTTTCTCGGCACGAATGTCCGGTGCGCTCGGACGATTGGCGTTCGCTTCCAGGTCGACCTCCCCACGCCGCAACTCGGGGGTGTCGATGCTCGATTCCGCGACGAAGCGCAGTCGCACACCCGGAGCCTGACCGCGCACCGCCGCGAGCAGCGCGGGACCGCTCAGAGCGATGAGGGAATCATGCCAGCGAAGTGTGAAGGTGCGCTCCAGCGTTGCCAGATCGAGTTCACGGCTCGGTGCCAGCACCCCCTGGACCTGGTGCAGCAGCTCGTGCACCTGTTCCCGGACGGCGATCGCATACGGCGTCGGAGTCATCGTGCGGCCGGTGCGCACCAGGATCTGATCCCCGGTCGTGCGCCGAATCCGGCCCAGACTCCGACTCATCGCGGGGGCGGTGACATGCAGGCGCGCCGCCGCCCCGGCCACACTGCCCTCCTCCAACAGCGCGTCGAGCGCGGCGAGCAGATTCAAATCCAATTGCATACGAGTAATCCTATCCGTGCCTGACATGCATTTGAAGTAAATGACGGGGCTGCATACCGTTGAGGCGAAAGCGCAAGAAGCAACGCGCAGTTCGGCCCTCGACCGGCCTCAGAACCCCTCCTCAGACGGGAGTACCACCATGCCCGAAACGCTTCAGACCACTGACGTCGCCGCCTCCGACGCCGACGTGCTCGCCCAGACCGCGATCGCCGTGCGTGCGGCGGGTTCGGCGCTGCGCGAGCGCTTCGGCGAGGTGGTCCGCTACCAGACTCGTGAAGAGCTGATGCGCGCCCTCGCCGTCAACGACGAGATGGCCCTCGACATCCTGCGCCCCCGCCTCACGAGCCTGCGCCCGGACGCCGGCTGGGTGGAGGACGAGCTGGACGGCGGGGCGCTGCCGCCCGGCGAATGGTGGGTCGTGGATCCGGCCGAAGGCAACGTCAACCACCTGCACGCCCTGCCCGAGTGGGCGGTGACCGCCACCCTCGTGCGTGAGAACCAGCCGGTGCTCACCGTGGTCCACCAGCCGTTGACCGGGGAAACCTACACCGCGCTCACCGGCGCGGGCGCCTACCTCGACGGCCGACCGCTGCACGTCTCCCCCACTGCGGACCTCGGCCTGAGCATCGCGGCCACCAGCCAGGCCCGGCCGGACGAGAACGAGACGGTCGTGCGGCGCGTCGGCTCCTCGATCACCGCGATGCTTTTCGACGCCCTCGTCGTCCGTACTTCCGTGCCCGCGACCCTGCACCTGCTGAATGTGGCCGCCGGCCGGATCGACGCCTTCTGGCAGTTCGCCGGCGCCCGCGCGGACCTGCTCCCCGGCGCGCTGCTCGTCACCGAGGCCGGCGGAAAGATCTCTGACGCCGAGGGCCGCCCCTGGACCCCGCAGAGCGAGAGCTTCCTGGCCGCCGCGCCCGGCATCCACGCCGAGGCCGTCGCCACGCTCCCACGCTGACCGCGCACCACAACCTGCACACACGGAAGGACCAGATCATCATGACCACGATCGCAGTTCTCGGAAACGGCCGCGTCGGCGGCAACCTGGCCACAGCCCTCACCGGGGCAGGGCATCAGGTGACCGTGGCGGACCGCGCGCCGGGCGCCGCCGCCGACGCCGCCCGGACAGCCCAGATCGTCATCAACGCCACCCCCGGAGCCGGCTCACTGGAACGGCTCGCCGCCCTGCGCGAGGAACTGCGCAACAAGCTCCTCGTCGACGTCTCCAACGCCACCACCGACGGACCGGACGGACTGCCCGCCGACCTGCTCTACCCCGGCTCCAGCCTCGCCGAACAACTCCAGGAAGCACTCCCCGAAACCCGCGTCGTCAAGACACTCAACACCATGCTCTTCCCTGTGATGACCGCACCGGCCACGCTCACCGAGACACCGACCGCGTTCCTCTCCGGCGAGGACCCCCAGGCCAAGCAGACCGTCCGCGAACTGCTCACCCACCTCGGCTGGCACAAGGACTGGATTACCGACCTCGGCGG
This sequence comes from Streptomyces sp. NPDC007971, assembly GCF_042958635.1. NCBI lineage: Bacteria > Bacillati > Actinomycetota > Actinomycetes > Kitasatosporales > Streptomycetaceae > Streptomyces > Streptomyces sp. NPDC007971. The sequence continues at coordinate 73,932 of NZ_JBIBJK010000033.1, read as the reverse complement.
GATCAAGACCGCCCGTGCCACGGAGGCCGCGATCCTGTTCGTCCCCCACGTGATCCGGTCCACCGGATTCACACCCTTCGCGATCTCCATCGCCCGCTGACTGTCGAGCTGCGCCAGCTGGAGGTAGCCCGAGCCGACGCGTGGTATGGATGGGCGATATCCGCTGTGTCCTCAATTGGTGATTGATGGTTCACAGTCGGGCTTTGCGCCTCCTCCCTGCGGCAGGCGCCGACGCATCCGGAGGGCAGCCCGGCTTCAGCATCGGACTCTCAAGACCGACCCCAGCAGCTCAGATCCCGCCGGCTCGACCCTCCCTGACAGCGAATGCCGGTCCGCAGCCGGTGTTGCGTGTTCTGGCGACGGCTGCGGTGAGTTGCTGCTGGACCGGGTCGGGCAGCGGCGCGCCTTGGACGGTGGAGACGACGTCCTCGGCGAGGCGGTGCAGTTTCGTGTTGGTGTTCTGGGACGTTGTGACCAGTACCTGCCACGCCTCGTCGGGGTTCAGGCCGAAAGAGGCCATGAGGATGCCGCGTGCCAGGTCGATGTCCGGGTGGGTGCGCAGCGCGCGCCTGAGCTGGACGACTTCGGTCCGCAGGAGGTCGTCGTCCGTTTTTTCGCGCGGCGGCCCGGGCTTTCGGGCGGGCGGGGCAGCATGCTCGTGGGCTGGGGAGAAGAGGCTGTGGGTGTCGGTATAGGTCAGCAGTCGTTCGACGGCGGGGCTGGCCGTGGTGATGGTGACCGTCTTCCCCGCCGCGAATGCGTCGCGGCGGGCGGCCAGCAGCACGTTGAGTACAGAGCAGTCCGCGAAGTGAAGTTCGCTGAGGTCCAGGTCCACACCCTCGGCCGACCGCATGATTGCATCGCGCAGGGCGTGCCGGATGCTCTGGCAGTTGTCGAGGCAGAACTCTCCGCTCACGGTGACGGTCACGCGGATCCCGGCCGGCCCTGCCTGCACCGGCAGCGCGTCGGTGGACGGCGGTGTGCGGTCGGCTTCGTTGCTGGCGAGGGGTGTGTCCGGGGACGGTAGCGTCGTCATGCTCGCCTCCTCCGGTCCTCCGGATTGTTCTTCTCCAGCCTCAGCCGCATTTGCGTGACACGTCAACCCCTACACGAATTGATTTTCGTGTTTTTGGGTGCGTGAACGTGTGGTCGTAACATGGAGTCGTGACGGAAGTCCAGGGAGTGCCCGAGCCGTACACGGGGTGGACGTTTCTGACCAATCACGCGCGCGTGCTGGCCAGCATCGCCGACGACCACCACGCGCGGGTCCGTGACATCGCGGCGCGATGCCGGCTGACGGAACGGGCCGTCCAGAAGATCATCGCGGACCTGGAGCAGGACGGATACCTCTCCCACACGCGCCACGGCCGCTCCAATCGGTACAGGATCGACCCGGACAAGGTGCTGCGCCACCCGGCCGAGGAGGGCGTGACCGTGGCCTGCCTGCTGTCGATGCTGGCCAAGGACGAGGACGAACGCCACGGCGCCAGCGACCACGCCCGGCCCGGTTCATGAGGGGCATTTTGTTAGCCATCGCCCAGTGGATCATCGTCCGGGATCTCTGTGGCAGGGCTTCGTAATCGCGCGCCAGACGGCGGTGCTGCATCAGCCAGCCGAAGGTCCGCTCGATCACCCACCGCTTGGGCAGCGGCTCGAAACCCTTCGTCCGTGGCCGCTGGACCAGTTCCACGTCGATACCGGGCCCGGCGCCGTGGTTGAAGATGCTGCATTGGTAGCCGCCGTCGGCTCAGACCTTGGACACGCCGGGATGGGCTGCGGCCAGGTCGTCGAGCAGGAGCTTGTCGCCAGTGGTGTCGTGCACGTTCGCGGCGGTGATGAGGACGGCCAACACCAGACCGAGAGTGTTCGTGATCAGATGCCGCTTGCGTCCTTTGATCTTCTTGCCGGCGTCGATGCCCTGACTGGTCTCGGCCACGTTCGCCGAGGTTGTCACGCTCTGCGCGTCGACCACGGCCACGGTCGGCTCTGCGCTGCGGCCGTGGGCCCGGCGGGTCCTGTCGCGCAACAGGTCGTGGACCTGCTGGGTGGTGCCGTCCGCTTCCCACTTCGCGTAGTAGTCGTAGACGGTCTTGCGCGGCGGGAAGTCGTGCGGCAGGCACTCCCACGGAATGCCGGTGCGGGTGACATAGAGGATCGCGTTGGCGATCTCCCGCACATCGTGCACCCGGGCTGCCGTGCCAGGGCCACTCCGCCGGGCTCGCCAGGCCATGAAGACCGGTTCGATCAAGGCCCAGCGGGCATCGCAGACATCACTGCGGTACGGACGACGGGCCCTCACACCTCGCTCAACGACCACCAGCACCGGCAGTCACAAAACCATCCCTAACTGTCAACTGCCTTAGATCAGGTGCCCCCTAGCCCAGGCTTAGGGGGTTCAGGGGTGATGCCTTTCGCATCGGGCGCCGCATTTAATCGAACGCGTGCCCGAATCGCCTCCGGCTGAACGCCTCGCCAAGCTGCGCGCCCTCGAAGAGTGGCTTGCCCGGCAGCTCGACAGCACCCGCCGGAAGATCCGCGACGTCGACCAGCAGACAGCCGTCGGGTACATGGTCGAGCGGAAGATCCACGAGGACCACCCGCTGGGGGCAACCGCCCGTCTCGCCGACTGCACCATGGCGCGGCGGGAGACCCGGCCCCCCGACGCCGAGGTGGCCCGCACGGTGCCCACCAAGGACGGCCAATCCTTCCAGGCCTGCGAGTTCTGCTCGCCCGGCAAGACGCTCGGCCTGGAGGGCCAGGCGTTGCGCGAGTGACGGCCGGCCTCTTCTTCAGCCGGCTTCTTTCAGGACGCGGTTCGAACATTCGTGCCGTTCTGGCCGGTACCCTTCGACTGTGGTGGCCGGAATATGCCGCCTGGAAGAGGAACCCACGATGACGACTCCCCCGCCACCGGTCGCCGAGCTCGACCCGTCTGCGTTGACCTGCCCCGGCGACCAGGTCGGCAGCTGTGCCGGATGCCAGCGCAGGACGCACCGGTACGGCCACGGCGGCTTCCCGCTGTGTCAGTGGTGCGCGGCCCCGGTACGGCAGAAGTGGGGCCCTGGCGTGCGCTCCGTAAGCAACCGCGGCCAGAGCGAGCGCTGAGCCGTTCCGACCGGCAGTGCTGGGATGGCGGCGTCCGGCGGCGGCTTACCTCACAGCAGATGGGCCGGATCGAGAGCGACGGGCAACGGAACCGAGAGCTCGGTGGACTGGCCTGCGGTCAGGGCGCGGTCCATGTAGCCGCTGCTGCCGTGCCGGGTGCCGCAGTACAGGCGTGCGGCTGGTACGAGCTCAAGGCGCCAGTAGTGCGGGATGCCGGCCGCCGCGTACAGCGCCGGTTCCATCTCGCGACCCGTGACCCGAGTGGAGGGCAAGGCGATCTCCATGACCAGGACCACGTCGTGGGCATCGATGCTCAGGACCGCAGCGGCGGTGGCATCCGCGTCGGCAACCCCGATGTCCGGGATCAACATGCCGCCCGGGATGACCATGTTCACCGCTTCCAGCACCTCCAGCGGCTGCCCGGAGGCCCCACCCGCAGCCCGCAGGAGAGCGGCCAGGCGCCGGGGAGGCGCGCTGGTGGGCGATGCCGGGACTGGGACTGACCACCAGAGAGCCCCCACCAGTTCGATCCGGTTTCCGGCATCTTCAGGCAGGGCCAGGACCTCCGAAACGGTCCCCGGCCCTACATGTCCTTCACCAGGAACTGACACCCCGACCTCTCCTGGTTCTCCCATTGCCTGACTGTGGGCGGTGGTGGTTTCCGTACTCACAGCGCTCCGTCCTGGCTCTAGGACAGCCTTCAGCCGGGACGGACTGTGCTGGGGTCAACCGTGCGGGCCACACCCAACTGTCCGATCCATCCGTTCTGAGGCTCTGGCAAGAGTTTTGTGGTGACGAGCTGACGGTTGAGGGGATCGCTGAGAATCAGCTGCTCTTCTGCGACGTGATCACCTGACGAAGAACAGTAGGGCGGCCACGATGAGCAGCAGGATCGACAGCACCGCCAGGAAGGCGGGCGGTACTCGAAGGAACCAGCGACGCCCTTCCATGTCACGGCTGTCAGCCGGTCCCGCGCCGGCCGGCGGCCTCGGCTCGTCCCGGCGCCGGCGCTGCGGGCGTTCCCCGGGCAGCGGTCCAGAGGGTGGCCCCTCCGGCCTTGAGGGTGCCGGACTGGGCTGCACGTCAGGTGGGGCGGCGGCCGTGATGAGCGGCGACTCAGGAGATTCCCAGTCCCATACGCCGCGGGCATTGGTGCGACTGCCGCGTCGCAAACTGCCACAGCCAGGGGCGTTTCAAAGTCCAGGTGATCTTGGAGGTCGACGGCGCTCAGCAGGCGGGCGGAGAGGGCAGAGCGCGCGAAGGTGCCCGCCGCCCACCTGCTGGCCGCGATGCTGCCGAGGGCGCGGGTTCCTGACGAGGCAGCAAGTGTCTTGTCGGTGCTGGCGTCTCTAGAAGGCAACTGCAGACAGGTCAGCAGCCAGTTCGACCGCCTGGTAGCCGTAGGTGTCTGCCGAGTCGACCCGCAGCATGAGACAGAACCGATCGAGCGATGCGACTGTCTTCGACAGACGACGGTAGTCGCGCTTGATGAGGTACACCGCTGCCTGGTTCGCGATCGATGACTGCCCCATGATGACCAGGACTGGCTGTGTGGACTGAGGAGGGGTGAACTTCGCGACCAGCGCATGGTCTCTCCGCCCGTAGTCGTGCAGGAACCGCTGCTCGCCCACTGTGAAGTCACCGTCCGGGTTGACCTTCACGCCCGGCAGGTGCGAGGCCACGTACGCGACGTTTCGCTGGTTCGACCCCAGTCCGCCGATGCTGAGCTCGGTGCGATCCCCGTTGAGTTCACGCGCGTCAGCCGCGACAAGGGTGAACGGGCACCCCGCCTCCTCGGCGAGCATCGCAAGCTCGATGATCGCGTACACGTCGCTGTGGGCGGTGACAGCGGGCATCTTCCAGTGACTGTTCAAGATGATGACGCACGGCACGCCAGGACGCAGGCCGAGGAACGCCTGTTTCTGATGCAGGAGGCGGGCACTGCTCGCCCGTTTCCAAACCCATACGGATCCGCCGCTGACAATGCTCGTGACAAGCCCGATCACGATGTTCAGCACTGCATCCGACACGAACGCCCCCCAAGCCTCGTCGTGATGGCACGATCAGAGCTTTAGCAGCTCAGCTTACTGATCGACTGCCTGTCACGGCGGGCGAAGGGCGGTATGTACGGGTCAGGGCGGTCGGCCGGCCCGTTGCTGACGCGACAAGGCCCAGGTTGAAAGGGTGACCTTGCCAAGTCGCCCTGCACCGGAGCCTCGATGTGCCGTCCGTCTCCCACCATTTGCCTCGTCAAGCTGCCCGTCCGTCAGCACAGCACAGTGATCGGACTGGCGGAGCGGTTGCGAAGCCTGGCCGATCCCCGACGGCGGCGCGGAAGGCGTCACCCGTTCGTGAGCGTCGTGCTGATCGCCGCATCGCCAGTCCTGGCCGGTGCCCGCTCGTACGCGGCGATCGGACAGTGGGCCGCGTCTGCGCCGCAGCACACGCTGGCCCGGCTCGGCACCCGGACCGTCGGAGCCCTTGGGGTGCGCGTAGCGCCGAGCAAGGCGACGATCCGCCGTGTGCTGACGTTGGCCTGTCCGGGGGGATGGCCGAGCTGACGGGTGCCGACCCTTCCGGGACGGACACCGTGGCGGTGGACGGCAAGAGCGCACGGGGTTCGCGCATCGGTGAGATGCCAGCTGCTCATCTGCTGGCCGCGATGACCGGCGACGACCAGACCGTCACCCAACTGCCGGTTCCCGACAAGACCAACGAGATCACCTGCTTCGCCGCGCTGCTGGAGCCCTACAACCTGACCGGGGTCACCGTCACCGCGGACGCCCTGCACTCCCAGCGCAACCACGCGCGCTTCCTGGTAGAGAAGAAGAAGGCCCACTATCTGTTCGTGGTCCCACCAGCCCGAACTGCACCGCCAACTGCGGTCATTGCCGTGGAAGGGCGTTATCGCCCGCCGCTACGACCGCGAGATCAGCCACGGCCGCAGGGAGACCCGAGCGACGAGAGCCCTTACCGTCACCGACCTCGGCCTGGACTTCCCCCATGCCGCCCAGGCCGTGCGCATCCTACGGCACCGTACTGATCTCAAGAGTGGCAAGTGCACCCGCCAGACCATCTACGCGATCACGGATCTGAGCACCCGTTATGCAACGGCGGCCCGTCGGGCCTAACGGTCCCCCGTGGCGTGTGCCGTCGGGCTGGGCGGGGCCGGCCAAGATCCTGCCGGGCATCGAGATTTCCGGCCGCAGCTTTGTCAGGCAAGCCCCTGCTGCCGCTTCGGACAGTCCCGTAGCGTCGCGTCGGCACGATCACGGGGTGGATCCAGGGGAATTATTCGATGGGTCGTCGGGAGACTCCACTGGATCCCAGCGCGGGTCCGGTGCAGCAATTGGCTCACGCTCTACGCGAGTTGCGGGCGGCCTGCTGTCCGACGTACCGAGGAACCGACGGAATTCGCTGACCCGCTGAAACGTAGGTCCCGCTTTGAGACGTGGAGATTCCCGGCGAATGTGCCTCACGGCGATAGTTGTCACCAACGACGGCGCGTCTGCGGCCGGACTGACACCGCGTTGCCGAGGGGAGCAAGACGGTGACCAGGAAGGCTGTACGGAACGCCTTCAGCGCCGGTTTCAGACGTTCGGTATCCAGTGGTCCGGGGTGCCCGGGATCCAGTTGGCCGAAGTGACGGCCGTAGTGCCGTCGGAGTGGAAGTTCGCCGGGGTGGCCGCTGGCACGCCGTCGGTGTGGAAGTTCGCCGGGGTGACCGCCGCGAGGCGGTCCTGGTACTGGTTGACCGCGGCGACTGCCGGCACAGCAGCGACGGTGGCAACGACACCAGCTGCAACGGTTGCTGTGACCAGCCGAGAGATCTTCATCCTGACTCCTGTGTGAGTGCGAATCTTCGTCCATGTCGATCAAGCCCCGAGCCGCTGAGGCTGCCTTCGAACTCAAGGTGCTCTGAGAACCGCGGCAGACCCCCTCCAGGGCAACCGGTGGCCGCCCTGGAGGTACCGACGGTCAGTCGATCAGGCCGGGGAACCAGATGCGCGGGTCGAGGATCAACGGGTGCTCCTTCCATGGCGCGGGTCAGGGAAGGAGCGAAGCGGATGCCATCCATGTTGGAGGCGAGGTCCGCGAGATGGGCTCCGCACGCCGACGGAATGGGCGAAACTTGCTTTCATGGCCCGTGTATCGGCGGATTCCGTACCGAGCCTCATGGATCAGCGGCTGGTGGCCGCGCTGCAGTGGGACGGCCGCCTCGCCGCGGAACGGGCGGCCCACGTGCTGGGGCTCAGCCCCGCCCACCTGGGAACCCGCTGCAGCACGAGCGCACCGGCCCGGTGACAGCCGCCCGGCCCCACTGAGCCCCACGCAGGCATTCCGGCCACCTCACAAGGCGCACTTCGTCGGTGCCCCGTGCAGGGGTCAGGGATGTTTTTGTTACTGCTGGCGTTGGCGGTCGTGTGTAAGTGCTCGTCGTCGGTATCGCAGTGACGTGTCCGATGCCCGCTGGACTTTGATCGAGCCGGTCTTCACCGCCTGGCGACCCGGTCCATCGAGGTCCAGCAGACCGGGGTGTCCATGACTCCTCAGGAACGCTTCGAGGTCTTCGGTGAGATCACCTTCGACCTGAGCTGCGCCACCCAGGCAGAGCTTGAAGTGGGCACATTCACAGGGACAGCGCGAGGCGATGGCGCGCGCTGCTGCCCACGCCAAGGAGGACTGGCAGCAGCTCATGGGCGAGGCGCCGCCTGGCGTGCGGAGCTGCTCGCAGCCTTCGACGAGGGGACGCCGAGCGGTGGCGAACGGGCCATGGACCTCGCCGAGGAGCACCGTCTGCACATCTCACGCTGGTTCACTTCCTGCCCGCCCGAGATGTACCGGCGGATTGCGGACGACTTCGTCGCCGATCCATGCGCGTTCGCCCTGGTTGTTCCGCCTTCCCAGCAACGTCCGGGCCTGGCTGCCTATGCGTGCAGGGCGGTCCACGCCAACGCAGCCCGCCACGCCGGCGATCGTACTGATTCCAAGGAGCACCGATGAGGATCCTGATCGCCGCGGCCGGATCGCGCGGCGACGTGGCCCCCTATACGGGCCTGGGCGCCGAACTGCGCCGGGCCGGGTACGACGTCGTCCTCGCCACCACCGACACCTTCGCACCCCTGGCACGCGACGCCGGGCTGGCATTCAGCAGTCTCCCCGCCGACCCGCGGGTGCACGGCGCCGTCCGGGGCGGACGTGACCTGATGCGTGCCGCGGCCGCGTTCAGGACCGAACTGGGCCAGGGGTTGACCAACGCGATGGCCGAGGGTGCAGATCTGCTCCTGCTGTCGACCACCACTGCCCCGCTCGACTGGCACCTCGCCGAGGCCACGGTCATACCGAGCCTCGGCGTCTACCTCCAGCCCACCGCACCGACCGGCGACTTCCCGCCCGTTGTCACCGCCTCCCGCCCATGGGGCCGCCTCGCCAACCGAGCAAGCGGACCCTTCGCTCTGCGGATGACCGACCGTATCTGCGAGCGGGCGGTCGCAGGGCTACGCCACCGCCTCCGGTTGCCCTCGGTCTCCGCCTCCGCGATGCGCCGACGGCAGGAACAGACGAACTGGCCCTCTTGCACGGGTTCAGCACCGCACTGGTGCCACGCCCTTGCGACTGGCGTTCCGGCCTGAAAGTCGTGGGCAACTGGTGGCCCTGTCACGAGGAAACCGAACGGCTGCCCACGGACGTGGAGGACTTCCTTCGTGCCGGACCTCGGCCCGTCCTCATCAGCTTCGGGAGGATGGCGGCGGGCGACGGCGAACGTCTGAGCGAGATCGCGGTGCGAGCCCTGCGTCGCGCCCGGCTGTGAGGCATTGTTCAGGCCGGCAGTGCCGGGCTCGCGGCCGACGACGACGTGTTCACCATCGGTGACGTACGGCATGCCCTGCTGTTCCCGCGACTGGCTGCCGTGGTCCACCATGCCGGGGCCGGCACGTCGACCGCCGCGTTGCGCGCCGCAGTGCCCGCGGTCACCGCACCGGTGACCGCGGACCAGCCGTTTTGGGCGGGGCGTCTTGCAGCCCTCGGCGCCGCCACCGACCCGATCCCCTTCCGCTCCCTCACCGCCGAACGGCTCGCCGACTCACTCGGCCGCATAGTGCTCGCCGACTCACTCGGCCGCATAGTGAAGGAGCAGGCATTCACACGAGCCGCCGCGAGAGCGGCACAACGCCTGACGACCGAGGACGGAGCAAGCCGAGCGCTCAAGGCCATCCAGCAGCTGACCGGCGGATGACGCCTTCCACATGTAGCCGCTCCACGGGGAACTCGTACAGGAAGCTCATGCCCCTCCAGGCACAGGCGCACGTGCTCCGGAGCCAGGATCAGCCACGTGCGGCCGTAACACCGCCAGCGGCGCTCGACTCAACGGCAGAGCCACTCGCGTTCCGGGCGCGCGGCTCCTTCTTCGAACTCACCAGGGTTGCACCCGCGGAGGCGCCGGCGACTGCTGCGATGCCGAGCCATTGCGGCCAGCGAAGGTGCTGTCCCAGGACAGCCAGGCCGAACACGGCTCCGGCGGCTGGTTCCAGGCTGGTGAGGACGCCGAAGATCCGGGGCGGGATCCGGCGCAGTGCCTCGAGGTTGAGGGAGTAGGGCAGGACGCTGGAGGCGACCGCGACCACTGCAACCACCCACAGCACGTGTGGGTCCAGCAACGCTGCTCCACCGTGCAGGATGCCGTACGGTGCGCTCACCAGGGCGGCCCAGGTGAAGACGACCGCCAGTGCCTGACCTCCGTCGGTCAGCCTGGCCATGCGGGCGGAGACGAGGATGTATCCGGCCCAGCAGCAGGCTGCCAGGGCGGCCAGGACGATGCCGCCCGGTGGCAGGGAGACGGCGTTGCCTGCGCTCAGCAGTGCCACGCCGCCTGCCGCCAGGCAGGCCGGCACCAGGTCGGCCGGGCGCCGGGAAGCGGCCAGGGCGATGGTGAAGGGGCCGAGGAACTCGATCGTGGCGACGACGCCGAGCGGGACGTCGCTTTCCACCGCCGCGAAGAACGCGATGTGATGGCAGGCCAGCAGGGTGCCCGCGCCGAGCATGGCCGGCCAGGCTCCCTTCGTCCGGTTCAGGGACGCGCGCCGCGGCCGCCATATCACGCACAGCATGACGCTCGCGATCAGGAGGCGCAGGAACACCACGCCGGCGGAACCCACCTGGGCATACGCACGGGGAGCGAGTGCCGCGCCGAACTGGATCCCGCAGACTCCGACCAGGACCAGACAGGGGGCGGGCACCTTGCCCACCACGGCCGAGATTCCCTGGGGCGCACTGCCAAGTTGCATCGTTCTCGTCCATGGTCCAAGGCTCTGGAGGCGCGGGACGTCCGGAGCCGGTGTGTGGTACCGGGCGCGGCCGGAGTGCCTGCAGCGCTCCGGTCGGGGGGTGTTCGTCTCAGGCGACGTGCAGCAGGAGCTTGCCGGTGGAGGTGCGGCCGCCCATGAGGCGGTGGGCCTCGGCCGCGTCCTGCAGTGGGAATTCCGCGGTGACGGGCAGGAACAAGGTCCCTTCGGCGACGGTGCGCAGTGCGCGGGCGGTCAGCTCGCGCAGGGCGTTCGGTGCCGTGCCGGCCAGGGCCAGGACGGAGAAGCCGCTGACGGACAGGGAGCGGGTGACAAGGTCGGCCTGTCCGGTGTGCCATGGGTCGGCGCCGCTCGCGTTGCCGAAGGAGACGAGGCGCCCGAAGACGGCCAGCGCTTCCAGTCCGCGGCGCAGTGTGTCTCCGCCGACCGCGTCGAGAACCAGGTCGACGCCCCTGCCGCCGGTGGCGCGGTGTACGTCGTGGTCGAAGGTGTCGGCCAGGAACACGTCGTCGTAGCCGTGCGCGCGGGCGTACTCGGCCTTGGCCCTGCTGGAGGTCACCCCGTACACGGCGCCGGCTCCCGCCGCTCGGGCCAGCTGCCCCACCGCCGTTCCGATACCGCCGGCAGCGCCCTGCACGAGAATGCTCTCCCCGGCCTGCAGCCGGCCCACCTCGTGGACCAGGGCGTGTGCGGTCGGCAGCACCGTCGGCACGGTTGCCGCGGTGCGCAGGTCCACGCCGCCGGGCAACACGAACACGGCCGCCGCTTCGGCGACGACCACGTCGGCGTATCCGCCGCCCTGCACGAGACCGGCGACTTCCTGCCCCTCCCGCAGCCCCGTCACACCCTCGCCGACGGCCCGAATGCGCCCGGACACCTCCAGGCCGGGACGGTGGGGCAGCGAGGCGACCCGGTACCCCTCGGCCCGGGCCTTGAGGTCGGCGAAGTTGACGCCCGCCCACGCGACGTCGATGGACACCTGCCCCGCGCCGGGCCCGGGAACCTCGGCCTCGACCAGACGCAGCACGTCGGGGCCGCCGTACTCCTGGAACTCGACCGCACGCATACGCAGAACCACCTCTCCCGAGAGTGTTCGATGGGAAGCGAACACTTGCACTGTATGATGTTCATCGAACACTCCGCAAAAGGCAACACCGGAGAGGCGAGCGATGACGGACAGGACCCCGGGCAAGAGCCACCGGCCGGTACCCGTTTTCACGCACCCCGACGAGGTCCCGCTGCTGACCGCACTGACCGCACTCGCCGACCCGGTCCGACTCCAGCTGGTACGCACCCTCGCCGACCATCCCGACTGGTCCCTGAGCTGCAGCAACTTCGACGTTCCCATCGGCCGGGCGGCCAAGAGCCACCACTTCTCGGTCCTGCGCGCCGCCGGGCTGGTCGAACAGCGCGACGACGGACCCAAGCGGCTCAACCGGCTGCGGCGGGAAGAGTTCGACGCCCGCTTCCCCGGTCTGCTCGATCTCGCACTCCGCGACGACAAAGCCTCCTGACGCCCGTCGGCACGCCCGTCGGGCGCCCGGCGAAGAGACCGAGTGTGCTCTCCACTGCGAGCACCAGGGCTTGAACCAGCCCTGCCGACAGGTTGCGCCCCATGTCGTGCTTCCCCGGCTGGTTCCTGCTCGGGCGTCAGCGCCCTCCCGGCCGTGGCGAGGAGGGCGGGCGCTGGAGCTGCGTCCGGCGAGCCGGGCGAAGGAGGGCATCGCGGGGCCGGCGGTCTGCCGACTGCGGGCCTGGTCGACGTCGAGCCGGGCGAGTTCGGCCAGGGCGCCGGCGAGGCTGACTTCGAGTCCTTCGACCTCGCCGAGCCTGCGATGCGAACCCCGAGGAAGAGGGCGCCGACTACTGGACTTGAACTCGTGATGCCGGTCGGATCGCGGTGTCGTGGAGATCAGAAACCGCTGGGCGCCGGCCGTCCGGGATCAGGAGCGTGGCTGCAGCCAGTGACGCGCGGCGGCCAGTGTCACCTCGATGTCCTCGCTCCACGAGCAGACTTCAAGCCACGACAGGTAGTCACCCTGTGTGAAGGCCAGGATCTCGCCAGGGCGCTCTCCGGCCTCGGTGACGATCTGCGCTTCGGCCGCCACGACAGTGCCGGGGCCGATGGGCGCGGGCTCGACCTTGCCGGCGTCGAGTTCGAAGTAGGCGGTACCGCACCCGCATGTGCAGCGAGTTCGCACGCCGAGGTGCGGAACCTGCCTTCGGAGCGCGGCATGAACCGGATCGTCCGTGTCCAGGACTGCCGCAAGCACATCGGCCACGTCGGCAGGCAGGCTCTCGGTCATCCCGTCACCGTATCCGACCAGGGGCCCATGGCTCCGACCGCGCCCGGCCTGTTCGCCGCTCGGCCAGCCGGCGTGTTCGCGCGTCCAGGGCCTTACGACCCGGACAACAAGGTCACGCTCGTGATCTGGACGAACCTGACCCTGTCGCCCGAAGGACGGACCACCACCCAGGCCCTGCTGCCCACCGTCCTCAACCAGGTCTACGCCGGCCTCTCCCTGCCCACCGGCCAGGCCGAGCCCGGCCGTAGCAGCAGCCCCGGCCCGGCCCCAGCTCCTGACGCCTGAAGGCTGACGGCTTCGGCTGACCGCTGCGGCTGCGGCTGCGGCTGCGGCTGCGGCTGCGGCGAACAGTGCGCGTCAGAATTCGAGTTCGTGCTCGATCGCGGCCAGTTCCTCGGCGCTGCCCTGGACCCTCGGTCCGGTGAACCACCGGCGTGCCGAGATCAGCCACCACACTGCGGCGAAGCCGAAGACGACGAGTACGGCAACCGGGGTGTAGTTGAAGTTCTTGCCGGTCACGGGGCTGGCCGTGGGCAGCATGAACAGCACTGTGATGATCAGCGTCCAGGCGACCGCGATGATGCCGATCGGTCTGCTCCAGCGGCCGAGGTGCCAGGGGCCGCGTTCGAAGCGGTCGCCCTGGAGCAGCCGAAGGAAGACGGGCAGGACGTAGGCGATGTACAGGCCGATGACGGCGATGGAGGTGACGGCTGCGTACGCGGTGGCGTTCCACAGGTAGGGCAGCCCGAGGAAGAAGGCGCCGCCGGCTGCCAGCCAGACCGCGTTGGTGGGTGTCTGAGTTCGCTTGTTGATGCGATGCCATACCTGCGAGCCGGGCAGGGCGCCGTCACGGGAAAAGGCGTAGATCATCCGCGAGTTCGCGGTGACCGAGGACATTCCGCAGAAGAACTGCGCGCCGATCGCGATCAGCAGGAGCAGCTTGCCGCCGGTGGCGCCGAGGGCGTCGATGAAGATCTGCGCCGGGGGGACGCCGGTGGTAGTGGCGAGGGCTCCGTCGTAGTTCTGGATGGCGAAGGTGATGCCCAGCAGCAGAATCCAGCCGGCGACCAGGGAGACGAGGATCGACATCACGATGCCGCGCGGCCCGGCTTTGGCCGCGTCATGGGTCTCCTCGGTCATGTGCGCCGAGGCGTCGTAGCCGGTGAAGGTGTACTGGGCAAGGAGCAGGCCGAGGAGTCCGACGTAGAGGCCGGAGTGCCAGCCGGTGCCGTTGACGAAGTGGGTGAAGACGAAGCTCGCGGACTGGTGTTTGGCCGGGAAGATCGCCAGCGCGCCGACGATCACGACCACGCCGAGTATGTGCCACCACACGCTGACGTTGCCGAGGACGGAGACCAGCCTGACGTTGAAGGTGTTCAGTGCTCCGTGGGCGGCGAGCACGATCCCGAACAGGAGGATGGTGTGGCCGGGTGTGGCCGAGAACCCGAACTGCAGGTCGAGCAGCGCGTTGAGGAAGAACGCTGCACCGAAGTCGATGCCCGCGGTCACGGCCACCTGACCGAGGAAGTTGAACCATCCGGTGAACCAGGACCAGGCTGCGCCGTTGGACGGGGCAAGCTTGGCCGCCCAGTAGTACAGGCCTCCCGCCGTGGGGTAGCTGGAGCAGACCTCGGCCATGGCCAGGCCCACGAAGAGAGTCATCACGCCGACCAGCGGCCAGCCCCAGGTGATCATCGCCGGGCCGCCGGTGACCATCCCGAAGCCGTAGAGCGTCAGGCAGCCGGACAGGACGGAGATGATGGTGAAGGAGATCGCGAAGTTCGAGAACGCCGACATCGAGCGTGCCAGTTCCTGGGCGTAGCCGAGTTCGTGCAGGCGTTGGGCGTCTTCGGACAGAGCTCCTGTGCGCTCCGGCTGTGTCACTGACTCGTCGGTGGGCATTCGGGCCTCCTCGGGCTCGGGCCGGTGCCAGTGGATCCGGCGTTCCGCTCCCCGACCGGACCAAAGGTTTGTTGCGATACCTTTGCTGTCGGCTGGGTCGAACGCAAGAGGCTGACGTCGAAACGCCGGTTACGAAACGGCATCGGTGCCCCGCCAGGAAGCCGATGCGGCTCCAAGTAGCCCTGCAGCGGGGCTGCCCCCCATGGAGCGCTCACGCACCGCCTGGCGGTCGCGACCCTCTTCGTACGCGAGACTGCTGGTTGCGCGGACCCCGCCCGCGCCGACCTTGAGGGCCTCACGGCGGCCCCGGGCCCCCACAGCTCGGTCGATACCGCAGGGCACCGAACCTCCCGCGCGGGTCGCCGGCGGACGACACGGCTCCCGCAGCGGCCGCGACGGCTCCACGCCGAGCCCTCGCTTCGGGACACGCTCGACCCTCCACACGGTGCCCGCCCGGCTGACGCCCCGCCGTTCGACGAGTCCGAGCTCGACGGAGAGCAGGGCGCCCACCTGCACACGGTCCAGCTGAAGCATTTGCCCCAGAGCCTCCTCGAAGCCGCCGCCCGTCCGGACGGGGTACGGGACGGAGGCTGGCCGGCTCCGCAACGACGCCTCATGGCCGCATCCAGCCCTCCTTGAAAGGTTTGCCGGAATACCTTAGGAATCGGCTGTACTGATATTGATCCGAAGCGCTTTGTGTTCGCGCTCGTTGACGGTGTGTGAATGATCTGGTGGGAGATGCGCGGACCTGGTCACCGGACGCGCAGGAGGCTGTGCGTTTGCTGGCGGTATCCGCGCTGGTGGAGGGCCGGGGCCGGTCGGAGGGTGTCGGTCAGGGCCGTGGGCAAGTGGTGGGCGAGGTGGCAGGCGGGCGGCCGGGACGCGCTGCTGTCCCGTCCGCGGGGCCGGCGTGCGGGTGATCATCAGGTCCTGTCCGAGGCCGAGCAGGCGCGCGAGGGACCCCCCTCCGGCTGCGCTCAGGCCAGCTCCCGCACTGCGCCGTCATAGGCGACCGCGCACAGCGTGACCCGCAGCAGCGCCCGCACCCGCTCCGATACCAGCAGCGGCTGTTCGACCGCGAACTGCTCGCCGACGGTCTGTGGACGTGACCCGATCCGTCGCTGGTCGTCGTCGATGTCCCACCTCTCGACCAGCGCGTTCAGCGCCTCGTCTCGTACCTGGTCAGGACCACGCCGCCGGGAAATGTCCGTGTCTCCACCAGGTTCAGGCTCACCCAGCTGTCCAGCGCGGTGAAGAACGGTGTACCGCTACCCACCAGGACCGGATGGGTGACGATCGTGTACTCGTCGATCAGCCCGGCCCGCATCGCCGCCCCGGCGAGCGCTGCGCCACCGACCCTCATCGGCCCACCGTCCTCGGCCTTGAGCCGAGTGATCTCCGCGACCGCGTCGCCGGTGACCAGGCGAGTGTTCCAGTCGACCTTGTCGACCGTCGAGGAGAACACCACCTTCGGCGTGTCCCGCCAGTTCCGCGCGAACTCGATCTGCGCTGGGGTGGCGCCCGGCTGCTGGTCGCCGGTCGGCCAGTAGGCGCTCATGGTCTCCCACAGCTTGCGCCCATACAGCAACAGGCTGATCGCCCGCTCCTGGTCGAGCCACCACTGGAACAGCTCGTCGCTCGGCCCGCTCCAGCTGAGGTCGTCGCCGGGCGCGGCGACATAGCCGTCCAGGGACAGGTTCATGCCGTAGAGCAGTCTCCGCATAGCGCCAGCATCCCGTCAGTCGGTCTCGGAAGTCCAGACGGGCCTTGACCCCGAATCCTGGACACGGGTTATGCGGCTGGTGTGAGCGTAGTTGGTCAGAAACTGCTGGGGTTCCCTCGTCGATGACGTAGCCGACGTGCCGACCGCAGCGAGCCAGGCCCGGACGGCCTTCGAACGGTGGGTCGAGTGCCGGTCCACGACCAGATGAACCTTGCGGTCGACGTGGCCGACGAGCCGGGTGAGGAAGCGGCACATGACCTTCGCGTCGAACGACTCGGTGAAGACCATGAAGTGCATCCGCCCCTTGGTGCTGATCGCGGACATCGCGTTCACCGAGAACCGGTTCCCGGTGCGGTGCACGACCGGCGTCGTACCCCTGGCTCCCCAGGTGCGACCGGTGACCTGGTCCGACTGGATGCCGACCTGGTCGGCGACCAGCACTACCCCGTTCTCAGCCCGGATAGCCGGCCACGTCTCCTCGCGCCAGATCCGGACCGCCTCCGGATCCTGCTCGACCGCCCGCTTGTCCGGCCGCTGGAACGTCAGCCCCAACCGCTTGAGGTACTTGCCCACCCCCGGCTCGGTGAAGCAGACCCTGTACAGCTTGAAGATCAGCTCGCCTACCAGCCTCCGCGTCCACAGCTGACCGGAAAGACCAGTTCGGAGGGAGTGTGGGCTCCGCAGACACCCGAACTGCGCGGCCGCGGCCACGGATCTCCCGGGCTGATCAGCGACCCGTCAGCGTCCTGTCAGGAGGCCCTGACATTGTTGTTCACGTGAACGGCGCCGCACCAATCGGGGCCGGGAGCAGGGAGAGGTGCCCGGAGTGGTTGATCGGGGACCAGCGAGCACGCCTCAAGGTCGGGCCCACGCGGCCCACGCAGGTTCGAATCCTGCCCTCTCCGCAATACCGAACCCTCTGATCTTGTCCCCGCTCCGTCAGAACCAGCCACCGATGCATGAACAGGCTCGGGCGGAAGACAACGCCGGCAAACGCAAGCCGAGTTGAACCGCTCACGCGCGCGACGGTCTCCGTCCCGCCCAGCGCCACAGCCGATGCCCGCTCCCCTGCCCCGCCCCCCTGTCGGCCCGTCGGCGCCGGCGGGCCGGGCACCACCACCAGACGGCCCGCCACGCTTTCAGACATAAGAGCGAGCCCCCACCCTCCGCGCCCTCCCGCCGCGAAGATCGTTACGAGTGATGAAGTCCTTATCGGCTCACATCACGCGGCAGGAGATCGACGCATGCCCGACCCCACGCAGGATCCCATCACCACACCCCCCGCCTCCCCGCCGCCCTCCACCTCTCTCACGGCCCTGAGCCAGGTGGGCCTGCTGGCCCTGGGCCTCGCCGACCTGGCTTTCGACCAACTGCGCCAGCTCGCTGACCGCGGCCGGCAGACAGGCCCCCGCCCCGACCTGCCCCACCTCCTCACGGACGGCATGAAGGAACTGCACGCCCGCGGTGAACTGGCGGCGCGCCGGGTGACGCAGGACTCCGACAACTACCTGGAGCTGTTGGCCCGCAAGGTCGTCGCGCAGCGGAGCGCGGCCGGCGATGGGTGACTCCGAGGAGTTCAAGCGGCGTGTGGATGCACACCTCCTGCGCCTGGCGGAGAGGGAGTCGGCCCTTCTCCTCAAGGTCTCGGCCGAACTGGCCCCGCTGTGTGAACAGCTGCGCGGCTCCCTCGCGCAGGGCAAGCGGCTGCGAGCCGCGTTCCTCTACTGGGGGTGGCGCGCCGCGGGGCAGCCGGACTGCGACGGCATCATCCGTGCGGCGGCGGCGATGGAGCTGGTGCACGCTGCGGCGTGCACGCACGACGACATCATCGACGACAGTCGCGTACGCCACGGCGTGCCCACGGCTCACGCCGCCTTCGCCGACCGGGCCGGGGGCTGCGGACCGGAACGAGGCAGACCCGCAGCGCTGGCGATGATGCTGGGCGACCTCCTCATGGGATACGCAGGCCAGGTCTTCGCCACGTGCGGACTGCCGGGAGCGTTCATCGCGCGCACGGTACCCCTGTGGTCGGCTCTGCTTCGCGAGACCGTGGCGGGCCAGTTCCTGGAGGTGCTACGTACCGGCGACGGGGTGCCGCAGGTCGCAGAATCGCTGCAAGTGGCCCAGTACAAGACGGCCAAGTACACGGTCGAACGCCCCCTGCACCTGGGCGCGACGCTGGGCGGCGCCTCGGAGCGACTGCTTCAGGCCTTCACCGAGTACGGACTCCCGCTGGGCGAGGCGTTCCAGCTCAGGGACGACCTGCTGGGCACCTTCGGTGACCCGTCCCTGACCGGCAAGCCCAACCTCGACGATCTGCGGGACGGCAAACCCACCGCGCTCATGGCCCTCACCCTCGCCCTCGTCTCCGAAGACGACCGGCGGAGCCTGACCAAGACGGTGGGCCGCCCCGACCTCGACGAGGTCGACGCGGCCCACGTGCGGGCGCTGATGAAGACCAGCGGAGCCTGCCGAAAGGTCGAAGACATGATCACCGCGCGGCTGACGCAGGCGCACCAGGCACTGGAGACCGTCCCCCTGCCCCGTGCCACCTACACGGCGCTGCGCGACCTGGCGACGACATCGGCCAACCGCCCCCTCTGACCAAAGGCGATCACGAATCATGACCACTCCCATCACGCCCCGTTACACCGAGGCGACACTTACCGCACTGCGCCAGCAAGGCGACTCGCTGGCGGACGACACCGTCGCTGCCATGTTCGAGAAAGGAGAAGTGAAGGACTTCAACACCCTCATGCGCTTCTTCAGCACCGCGGGGACCCGCCTGCCCGAAGGGCTTCCGGCCTCGGCCGAGTCCTTCCTCCAGACCACCGGCATGCCCCCCTCCTGGGTGGACTGGGACGTGATGGAGCGCGCCCGGCTGTTCTTCATGGACAACGCCGCGCACATCAACACCGGCCTGTCCTTCGCCGCGATGCCGGCCACGTACGCCATCCCCCGCGTGGCCCGGCTGCTGGCCTCCACCCACTCGATGGACTATCCCTCGCGCCGCATGGCGAACACCGGCCAGTTCGTCACCTACCTCATGCAGACCAACGCTTTCGAGGAGGGCAGCAAGTTCATCCCGGCTGCCCAGAAGGTCCGGCTGCTGCACGCCGCGATCCGCTACCACCTGACCCGCTCCGAGGCCTGGGACGTGGCGCAGGACGGTGTACCGCTGTGTCAGGAGGACATGATCGGCGGTCAGATCTGCTTCTCCATCCTCGTCCTGGACGCCATGGACCGTCTGGGCATCCACATGAGCGAGGAGGGCGCCGAGGCGTACTACTACGCCTGGAAGGTCGTCGGCGCGATCCTGGGCTGCGACATGGAGGCGGCCCCCGGGAACCTCACGGAGGCACGCGAGTACGCCGACCTCTACCTGCTGCGCAACCTCGGCCCGTCGGAAGAGGGCGTACGCCTCAACCAGCAGCTGGTGAAGATGTACGAGGACGTCGTCCCCGGCACCCTGTTCGACCCGATCGTCTCCGCCACCATCCGCTTCCTCGTCGGGGACACCATCGGCGACTGGCTCCAGCTGCCCCGCACGCCCTGGGACACGGCTGCCAAAGCGATCCCACACGTCCTGAACATCCTGGAGACCATCGAGGACAGCAGCCCGCTGGGCGAGTGGGCGCTCGACAAGGCGGGCAGCCTTCTGACCACCTTCGAGCTGGCTTCCCTCACGCGCGGCCGGGTCATGCAGTACGCGATCCCGGAGGAGCTGAAGTCGGGTTACGGCGTCCGCTCCCAGCGGTCCCGCACCCACCGCTGGACGCCCCCTGCGTCGACGGTGGTCTGACGCCCTGCACGCGCGGGGCGAGGCCGGTGGCAGGCCTCGCCCCGCGTCGGCGTGGGACCTCAAGTCCGCTTGTACATCTGGCCGCCACTGTCCGCACGGCGACCGCCATGACCGCGATACCGGCCCGCGAGGAGATCGGGAATTCGCGCAGCATCCGCCGGCGTTCCCGAATTGCCAGCGGGAAGGGGTGATTCCGACCGAACTCCGGCAGGGTTTTGGAGCCGCAGGAGACCATCGTGGTCCTGACCTTGGCGACGGTCAGGGCAAGCCCTTCATCGAGGTCACCTGCGTAGGGCACGTAGCCGTCCACGCCTTCCTCGAAGAGCAGCGCCTGGTCTCCCTGGCCGTAGCGCTGCCAGTTGCGGGCCCGGTTCGAGCCCTCACCCCAGTACTCCTCCACGAAGCCGTCACGGGTGGGCAGCTTCGCACCGGCCGCCTGGTCGAAGCGCGCGAAGTAACGCCCCATCATGACGAAGTCGGCTCCCATCGCCAGCGCCAGAGCCACGTGGGAGTCGTGCACCAGTCCCCCATCGGAGCAGATCGGCACTCGGGGCGGCCGACGGACCGGGGGTACCGGTCCGGAGTGCACGGCCCAGAAAGCGCACGACCTCAACGTCGGTGGGCAGCGCAGGGGCGCCCTGGTCCTGTTCGGCCGCCAGGCGGCGCAGGAGGTCGACTGCGGCCACCGCCGCCCTGTGGACCTCCTCGTACCGTGCGTCGTACGAACGGGCTCCCATGACGTGCCTCCCCTGATGATTGTTCTCTGGATCAGGAACAATGCACCACGGAGGTCTGACAGCGAGACGGCCGGACCGTACGAGACGATGCACCGACCTGCTCACCCATCACCGGCTGCCCCGCGATTGATCCTTGGGGGGCTGCTGGCTGGTGGTTCAGTAATCGCAGGTCGGCCCGTTGCTCGTACCGGCAGGGCCGGTCGGCACCGGTCGTGGTCCGCGGCTCACCCGGATGCGAGAGCAGTCCCGATGGGGCCACCATGGACGTACAAGCGAAGCTGGTACGGCGACGGGGATTCCCGGTCGCGATGCGGCCGGGTCCGCGGACGCGTTCGGTCTTCGCCACCGGGAGTCGGTCTGCCCGGACCCGGCCGGGCCCTGGAGCTCACCATGCCGATCTTCCCCGACCTCAAGTCCGACCTGCTCGGACCTGACTCAGCTCTGCAGCAAGCATTCGACAACGCGTTGGCCGCCGCCCCGCCTGGGCTGAGCAATGTGCCCCTGGGCATCGTCGCGCTCAATGACTCCGCGCCCCATGGCTTCGCCGGACATCTTGAGAGCGAAATCCATTTCTCCGCCAGCCTGCTCAAGGCAACGTCGATGTGGGCGTCCTTCGAACTTCTGCGAGCCGCCAACGAACTTGTCACGGAAAAGCAGCCTCAACCCGCCGATGTCATTCCACTGCTGCACAGCGAATTCGACGACATCATCAATGACGTCCGCGTGACGCAGCTCACCGGCGTCAATCTCACCGGGTTCATACTTCCCCGGTGGGACCAGATCTTCACGGTGCAGGCGGATTCCACCGTCACGTTCTCCACGAACTTCCAGACCAGTCTCACCGGTTCCATCGCCGAAGGCGACGACGTCGCGACGGGTGTCGTGGTGCACGGTGTCGGCTTCGGCTATCTCACCGAAGGGGCCTCCACCGCGGGATTCTTCGACGAGAGCGCCACCAGCACGCCCCGGACGGCCGACGGGATGTGGCTGTGCGGCGATTACTCGAACGGGTTTCCGCCGCAGCGCATCCCGTGTGTCAACGACACGCCCACCGCGCAGGGGACATCCGTCCGGCAGATGGCCCGCCTGTTCACCTTCCTGGCCGGCAACGCGCCCCTGGTCGACGGACCGAGCGACGCTGCCATGCTGGATCTCCTGACCAAGGCCGTGGAGCGCAGGCACACGTTCCTGGACCGTGACCCGACGGTGCAGTTCAGCATGCTGCAATCGAAGATCGGCCTCGGCTCCGTCCACAGCGGCACCCCCAGTGAGCAGGCGGTGGCGTCCGAAGCGGCGATCGTCCAGGAGAAGTCCACGGGAAGCCGTTTCGTCCTGGTCTTCCAGAACCGGCCGTTCGCCAACGACGCATCCGTCAAACCGGTTTCACAAGTGTTCGACACCGCGATCGCGGCGTTCCTCTTTCCTTGAATCGGCAACCAGTGCGTACGCCCGCCGAGTCGCTCCGGATGTGCAAGGGCTCGCGGCTCGCTTTCTTCGTGCGTCTTTGGCGCCGACGCCATCGTGCCGCCGCCCGGTGGCGGGGATCCGCCAGCGGAGTGAACATGGAAGAGAGGTGAGCGGCGTCGCCGCGCATCCCTTTCACGACCTCGGATGAGGCGTTCGTCATGTCTTTCAACCCCCCTCCTTCCGTCGCCCTGCGCCTGTGGCATGAAGTGCGGAACCATCCTGGTGGCGAACACGGCGGCGACCATGGTGGTCACTTTGGCGGAGGGTTCGGTGGCGGCCGTGGCGGAGGAGGTGATGGGAGGCGTCCTCCTCGTCCCGGCCCGGGCCCGGACGGACCCCCGCACCCCGATCCGCACAACGAGGACGTGGCAGAGGGGCCGTTCCGGGTGGTGCGGCCGGCGGACATGCTCGTCGTCGACATAGGCCTCGTCAACCTGCGATTCGACGGCAGCCGCCTCGTGCGGCGGGATCCGGGCGCACCCATGTTCATCCTTGTCGGGCTGCCGCCGCAGCATGTGCTGGAGGAGGTGCCTGCACCGCTGAGCACCGTCCCCACCGCACTTGGTCCCATGAAGGCCGTGACCGCGGACTCGACCCAGCTGGCCTTCTCGGTACCGCCCGACATCGACGGCCTGGAGCTGTCGCTGGCCTCGTTGCTCAACTGGGCGCGTCTGGTTCCGATCACGGTGCCGAAGGGCCTGACGAGCCCGGACACGGCGGGGTCGACGGTCTTCCAGGGCATCCCCGGAAGTGTCATCGAGTTCCCCACCCGGTTGCTGATCACCTACGACGAGCCCGTGGACTGGGTGGGCCGACGGGAACCTCAACAGGTCGACGGCCGCACCGCGTTGTGGCACGCGCGGCTGCACGGCGCCCTGGACGGCGAGGTGCTACTGAGGGCCTTCGCCACGGCCGCGAACCGCAGTGGACTGACCGCGAACAACCCGCTGACCGTCGAGAAGCTGGAGGACATCGTCACCCTCAGCAGCCGAGCCAAGCTGCCCGGACCGGGCGGCAGCACGCCCGTCGAAGTCCCCGGTGCGCCCTTGCGCGCGGAGCAGTTCATCGTCACGCCTCTGGGCGCTTCCGCCCACTTGAAAGGCGACTGGGAGCCGCTGCCGACCACCGTCGAGCAACTTCTCCGAGAGCTGGGGAAACGCCCCCCGAACCTGGCGGCGTACGAGCACATCACAGGCCTGGGGCGTGACCAGTACATACGCGTCGTCAGCCGCGGCCACTTGTCCACCGGTCATGAAGCCCTGCTCGTATCGGAGCTCAGACGGCTGTTCGTGGCGCGCCCGAACGACGGAATCGTCGCCTACCTTCAACGGGAGGACCACATCGTCGTCAAGCAGCCGGAGGTCCAGTACGGATCGGACACCGGTTTCACGCACGAAGGACGCGAAATGCCCTTCCGTGCGCTGCGCATCACCGATCGTGTCACCCCACCGCTTCTGCAGCCAGTGCCTGACAACGACGCTTTCTGGGTGGCCCTCCAAAACACCCGAGACGACCACGAGTTCACTTTGATCGGCACGGACCACGAGGATCGTAAGGTCAGCTTCACCATGCCGCTGGTGTTCGTTCCCGACAGCCTGGACAAGGCCACAGAGGAGATCCGCCTGAAGGACCTGTTCGCGGGAGACCTGAACGCGGAATCTCCAAACCCGGTCGACCTGAAGCTGATGAGCCGCATGAACCGGTCGATGGGGGGCCAAGTGATGGCCCTGGCGCAGCCCCCGGCCGGAGTTCCCGGCAGCACGAGTCACGCAGTGAGCAAGCTCACCTTCGGGCTGGGAGTCACGGGTCCGGCAGCCCGCCCCGTGGTCGGCCTGCCCCACATATCCGCCGCGGAGATACGCGTTCCCGCCGTCGAGCAGTTCATCCCGAACGCCGGATATCTCGCGGTCAGGTTCAACGACACCTTTCTCCAGCAGACCATGGAGAAGCATCCGGCGGGCGCGTACCTGAATCTCAAGAAGGCAGTCGGTCTCACCTTCGGGGCGGAGAGGGCCGGCGGCGTCGCCAGCCCCAACGCCGCGGTCGAGCTGATCACAAGCCAGGCAGGCGTCATCCCGAACGTCTTCAAGACGGATCAGGCCGGAGAAGTCGTCGACGCGCTTCCCCTCGTCGACATCAAGGCGGCCTTCGGCCATGCGAAGCTGCTCGGCTTCATCGACCTCCGCCGGTACCTGCAGGACATCGCCAAGGACAGCCTCGGCAATCTGCGCCAGCTCGGCGACGACCAGATCGAGGCCATTCTGCGCGCCTCCAACGGCCTGCTGCCGGCGCCCGTGCTCCGTATGCGCGACCTGGCCGACGGGCAGGGCAAGGAACTGCGTTACGTCTGGAAGACCGCGTTGGGGCCGCGGGACATGCAGCCGGGTGACGAGTCGAAGGATATCCTCGACGTGTCCGACGCCGTGCTGACCCTGGACGCGCGGACCGTCCGGTCGAAGGACGCCGTCGACCAGGCCACTGTGGACGGAAGACTGACCAACTTCGCGCTGGACTTCGGCGGCATGGCACGAGTGGAGATCGCCGACCTGAAGTTCAGGACCGGGCCGGGCAAAAAACCCGATGTGACGGCCACCGGCCTGGAACTGAAGTTCCACAACGAGCTGGCGTTCATCAACAGCCTGCGCAGCGCTCTGCCCGCCGACGGCTTCGGCGGCGGTGCGCACATCGACGTACAGCCCAGTGGCATCCGCGCGGGCTACGAACTCGCGCTTCCCGCCATCGGTGTCGGCGTCTTCACGCTGTCGAACGTCTCGCTGGGCGCCGAGCTGGTGATTCCTTTCGACGGCAAACCGGTCTCGTTCCGTTTCTCGGTGTCCGAGAAGGCGCATCCCTTCAACGTCTCCGTCTCCCTGTTCGGTGGCGGCGGCTACTTCTCCATGCTGGTCGACGCGAGAGGCGTACAGCAGGTCGAGGGCTCCATAGAGTTCGGCGGCAGCGCGGCCCTGAACCTCGGGGTCGCGAGCGGCGGTGTGTCGGTCATGGCGGGCATCCGCTTCGAGTTCGACGCGGCCGCCGACAAGGTCTCCCTGGGCGGATACCTGCGGTGCAACGGTTTTCTGTGCGTGCTGGGCATCATCACGGTGTCCGTCGAGTTCTATCTTGAGCTCGCATACGAGAAACACAGTCGCGCATCGGTGGTCCGTGGCAAGGGCACCCTCACGGTCAGCGTGCGGATCGCCTTCTTCAGCAAGTCCGTCTCGCTCGAACTCGAGCGGAGCTTCTCCGGCGCGCCGGCCGACCCCACGTTCGCCGACTGCGTTCTGCCACGCCACTGGCACGAGTACTGCCCGGCGTTCGCCCCGTGAGATGTACCGGTCTGGTGAGCCCTGCAAGCCCCGTGGGAGACGATCATGCCATTCGAACAGCACATCAACTGGACCGTTCTCCCCGCCGGGCTCTCCGCGGACGGAACCCAGGTCCGGGTGTCGGTGTTCGTCGCCCCCCGACTGACAACGACGGACCAGCCTCCGGAGGGGCAGCCGCCCGACCAGCCGGTCCTCAGCACGCTCGGAAGCTTCCCCGATTTCCTCACCTGGCCGGAAAGAGTCGAGGGGGCAACCTTCGAGTTCGCCAGCGGGGAGGACGCTTCCGCCCTGACCACATCCTTCACCGGTCGGCTCGATCCGCAAGGGCCTCCCTCCGACGGAACCTTGTGGAGGAAACTCTTCAACAAGGACACTCCGCTGGAGTTGTTCGTCTTCAAGAGCACGAACATGGAGGGCTCCCACACCTACTCGGCAAAGGATGTCGCTGAACTCACCAGACGCACCTACGCCGAGGCGGCCAAGATGTCGCCCGAGAGACCGCCCGCGGCCAGGGAAGCACTGCGGTCACTCGGGGCCTTCCCGGCGGGCGACGGGGGTATGCCTGACGCACTGGAGGCGCTGAGCGACTTCCACACGATCACAAGGCCCCCCACGCTCGCCGGCGAAGAGGCGCACCCACCTCCGCCGACGGAGTTGTCGCATCCCGACTTCCACCAGATGCTCACCTCGCTCGGCGACCACCCCGGGCTGCTCCGGCGCCTCGGGCTGGTCCTGGACTTCCTCCTGCCGGCCGACCGGCTGCCCGTCTCCACGGGCGAGCGGTTCCTGACCGTTACTCCTCACTGGACCGAACCCCACGCAGACTCGCACGACGTGTCCCCCCACACGTTCTATGTCTTCCTCCCGGACCGCCATGTCCTCGTCCCCGGAGCCAAGTCCCGTACGGCCGCGGACCCGCTGGCGTCGCCGTCCCGCGGCTTGCTGGCGTTGCCGGAGAACGACTTCTCCCTGGAGCAGGCCGACATCGACGGCGCCGCGCTCGAAATCGCCGCGGACTTCAGGAGGTCGGGCCCCTCGGACGCCAAGGGGCTGTCCCCGGTGCGGACCCATGGGATTTCGCTGGTCAGGGACTCGCGCCGGGAGATCCTCAAGGAGGAGTTCAGTCGGGCGGTCGACCACGACAACGCCTTCACTCAGGTACTCGCAGGCGCAAGGACCGCGGCGCGGGACCCGCAGCCCCCGGGAGCCGCACCGCCGCCCCCGCCCGCCCCCAAGCTGGTCGCCGAGGATTTGGTCCGCGGCCACCGGATGGATATCTGGGACGAGGAACGGCAGCGCTGGTTCTCGCTGCACGAGCGCAACGTGGAGTACCGGCAGCCGAATGGCGGACCGCTCCTGTTCACGGCCTCCGACGAGGGCTTCTTCCAAGCCGGCCTGATCTCACCACCGCCCGAGATGGGCAACGACAAGCCCTACGTACCCGAGCAGCTGGTCACTTGGGACGGATGGTCGCTGGCCGCCCCCCGCCCAGGCCTGGTGCTGGACATCGATGAGGGATCGTCCGACGCCAACCGGCCCCCCAACCAGCCGGTGGAGGTCAGCAACAAGGCGATGACGGCGATGCCGCTGGAGATCACGTCCAGGGTGCGGCCAGGCTCACTGCCCAGGCTGCGGTTCGGCCACCAGTACCGGGTGCGGCTGCGCACCGTCGACCTGGCGGGCAACGGCCCCACCCTGGCGGAGGCCGATGCCCTCATGGACCAGGAGGAGCTGGCCCTCCCTGGTGGCGGGCTGCTGGTCTTCCAGAGGTACGAGGCCGTCCCGGCGCCCGCCGTGGCCCCCAGACTGCCGCTCGGGGAGGGCGCCTCTGCCTTCCGGTTGGTGATCCGGAGCAGCCCGGGGTCCGGGCCGCCCCCCGCCGCTCCGCCTGGCCCTCCGGTGCATCAGGTGACGGTCGTCCTGGCCAATGTGCAGTTCGGCAAGACCAACGACGATGTCCGCACCGTCCAGAAGGCCCTCGTCGCCCAAGGACACAGCCTCCCGAGCGGCGTGGACGGTGTCTTCGGCAAGGAGACTAAGGCCGCCTACGCCGCCGAGCAACGCACACAGGGGTTCACGGGGAGTGACGCCGACGGCAATCCCGGCTGTCAGTCCCTCACGGCACTCGGCCGTAAGAGCGGCTTCGCGGTCGACTGTGACGCAGGCCCCGGAGCCGCCGATGATCACGGATCCGCTGACGGTCCGGAGACGGGCAGGACGGCGGAGCAGTACGCCGCGGACTTCAACCGGTCGCAGCTGGTCACGGTGGAAGGACACCTCCCTTACCAGGGGGTCGACGAACGCCATGTGGTGGCACCGAAGGCGTCGCTGCGTTGTGTCGAGTGGCACGGCCTGCTGGACGAAGCCATCGGCTCCACCGATCAGAGTGCCCAGGACGCGGTCTATGAACTGGCCAAACGGGAGAGCGGCTCGCTGAACGATCCATCCCTTCCGGGTGTGCAACTGAAGCCGATCCCGTCCCCGGCGGCGGATCCCAGGAACCCGGCGGTGACCGCCCTGCACACAGGCGTGCAGGTTGACGTGCCCTACCTGCGCGATCCGCTCAGCACGGGAGCCGTCTTCCTCGACCTGCCGGGAATGCCTGCCGGGAAGCCCTTCGTGGTTCCCTGGGGCGGTGACGTCTGGCACCGCCCCAAGTCCTTCCGGCTGAGGCTGGCCGAAGGGACCGAGCCGCCTCACTTCGACGAGGCGGCCAGGGTGCTGACGGTGTCACTTCCGAAGGGCGTCGT
This sequence comes from Streptomyces sp. NPDC007971, assembly GCF_042958635.1. NCBI lineage: Bacteria > Bacillati > Actinomycetota > Actinomycetes > Kitasatosporales > Streptomycetaceae > Streptomyces > Streptomyces sp. NPDC007971. The sequence continues at coordinate 45,510 of NZ_JBIBJK010000033.1, read as the reverse complement.
GGCGACCGTCCGGTTGTGCTCCGCGATCGACTTCGACGAGAAGGTAATGGGCATGGCCTCGTGGTGCCGGGAGGTGCCGGCGCCGGCACCGGGACTCGCGCCGGAGACGGAGGCGGAAGCGGCGGCGAGGAAGGTAGCAGAGCTGCAGAGAGCCGACCACGCGCTGGAACTGGCGGCGGCAGGTCGGCACTGGATGTTCACCCCCTACCAGGAGCTGACGCTCGTCCACGCGGTTCAACAGCCCCTGGAGGCACCGGCGTTGGACTTGTCACCCTTGGCGACACCGCGCGCCCCCAACGCGACGGCTGAGCACCTCGCCGGCACCATCGTGCTGGACCAGGACAGTACCGACCGCATCGACCTGGTCGCGGAGTGGACCGAGGTGACGGACGCCGGGCCCACAGGCCGCGACACCCGTGACATGGCCGTCCCGGTCTTCAACCTGCTGACGGCCGGGGTGAGCCGGCAAGGCGTCCCCGGCAGTGAACCAGCCGTCCTCCAGAACGGCACCCTGACCTTCAGCACCAAGGCGGCCGAAGACAGGGCGCAGGTGGCCGCGGACCAGGCGCAGGCACTCGAGGCAGTGACAGCGACTGCCGAGGACAAGGCGAAGGCGGATGCGCTCAGGCTCAAGATGCCTCCCGTACCCGGAAAGCACGAGTTCGGCGACACCAAACACCGGAAGGTGAGCTACCGCCCGGTGGCCGGCAGCAGCTTCGGGGACTACTTCCCTGCGCAGTTCGCCGCACCCGGCCAGAACGCCCTGACCGTAAGGGGGGAGGCGAAGGAGCACTCGGTGCCGAGCAGCGCGCCGCCCGCGGCACCACGGCTGCTGTACTGCGTACCCACCCTCGCCCTGGAGCACGTCGACGGACCGCCGGGCGCCATCGTCCACCGCCGACGGGGCGGCGGTATCCGGGTGTTCCTCGACCGTCCCTGGTTCTCCTCCGGAGACGGCGAGCTGCTCGGCGTGGTCCTCGGTGACCCTCCGGGGGGAGACCCGACTTCCGTACGGGATGCCTGGGTCACCCTGATGGGCCGTGACCCCATCCACCGTTCCGCTTCCGTCGTCGCCCCGACCGCGGACATGTTCACCAACGCGGTGCGGCAGTCCGGGAAACTCTCCCTCCGCACTTCCTTGGGCCCCCTCGACGTCACGGTCGTCGGCTTCACCCCGCAGTTCGACACGGAGGAGATGGAGGAGAGGGGGGAGACGCAGTCGTCGGAAAAGAGGGACGGCCGCTGGTTCTGCGACCTGGACATCGACACCGGGGACCTCTGCCTGCCCTTCGTCCGGCTCTCCCTGGTCCGCTACCAGCCGGACTCGATCCCCGGAGCCGAGATCTCATCGGCCGTCCTCGCCGACCTGGTGCGCACCCTGCCCGACCGGGAACTGATGGTCAGCCCCGGCGAGTCGCTGTCGGTCAGCGTCACCGGCCCCTCCTGGGACCCCACCGACTCGCCGCCGCCGCGGATCACGGCCACGTTGCAGCGTCGGAACAGCGTCGTCGCCGACGAGGACCTCGGCTGGGTGACACTCGAGAACACCGCCACGGTACTCACCTCGATCGATGCGGAGTCCTCCCGGACGCCCTTCTACACGGGTCAGGTCCCGGTACCGTCCGAGCGACGCGGGGAGCCGCTGCGCCTGATGGTCATCGAGATCGAGGGCATCCGAGCCGACGGCCCCACCCCGCCCACGACCCCTGGGCCGGTCATCTACTGCGACACCGTCAACCTCTCACCGGGGCTGGGCAACTCGGACGGGCATGACGACGACGGTGGCCGCGATGACGACGATGGGCACGACGGCCATGACGGGCACGGCAGGCCGGGCCGTCATGGAGACGGGTTCCACCACGGCTGACCCCTCGCCACGGAGGGGCGAGGCGGCGGCCTGGGCGACCAGGGCGAGCGCGCACGCTCCGTGGGAGTGAGCCAGCCTCCATGGCGACAACCACGATGTTCGGGCGCGGCACATGACTCGGAGTCTGCTGCCCTGGTAAAGCGCACGCAGGGTGGCGGCCTGCCACCCGGGGACATCGGCCGCACCTCCGCTCGGCCGACCGAGCAGGTGCGCCCCGAACAAAAGTTCGCGCAGGCTGCCCCGTGTGGTCGGCCTCGACCAGCTGATCCACCGGTGTGACTGCGGCGAAGCCGACCACGCGCATTCCAGGCGCCCGGGCCGCCTGCACGCCCAGCTCACTGTCCTCCACCACCAGCACGTCCGCGGGGTCCACTCCCATCCGCGCGGCGGCGTGCAGGAAGAGGTCCGGTGCGGGCTTGCCTGCCGCGACCTCCATTGCCTTGAACACCCGCCCCTCCAGGAGCGGCGCCAGTCGGGTGGTTTCGAGGGTCAGCGCCAGTCGTGCCGGGTCCGAGCCGGAGGCCACGCAGAACCGCGTGCCCAGCACGGTCAGCTGCTCCAGCAGTTCACAGGCACCCGCCACCGGCTTCAGCCGGGTACGGACTTCCTCGAACAACCTTTGCTGGTAGCGCTGTTGGAAGCCCTCCGGGAGCGCGAACCCGGCCCTCTCCTCAGCGAGCTGCCGGACCTGCGCGAACGAGCCGCCCACGTAGGTGCGGATGCTCTGTTCGAGTGGCCTGGGGACGCCGACCTCGGTGAGCATCGCGGCCAGCAGGGGTTGGCCGGCTTCTCGGAGTCGACCAGTACGCCGTCGTTTCTGGCAGACCTGACCGAGAACGCAGACGCCCAGCCCGAAAAGCCCGCCGAAAGCGGCCTCCGGGCCACAACGAACGCGATCGACGCGACACGTTCAGGCTCATCGAAGGTTCACACCGCAGTAGGTGCGAGGTAGGCCGGTGGACTACTGGCGAGCGATGATGCCGGTCAGGATGAGGTCGATGCCGGCAGGAACTCCGCCCGGTCCTCGTGCTCGCGCAGTTGGCTGGCGAGGTTTCGGGTGAACGCGTACTGTCCGGGGTCGAGTTCCGCCCAGGCCGTCGAGGATCCAGTACGCCGCGGGCTCCACGAGCCTCAGCGTCCTCACCCGCTCCGGATGGGCCAGGGCACCAGGACCCTCGATTTCATGGCCCGCCTCTGACGGGTTGACAGCAGGTCCCATGAACGTAACCGCGATCCCGACTTCACGCAGAGGATGTCGCTGCGAAGAGGGAGCCTGGGTAGCTTCGAGCCGCAGATCTCCAGGAAGTGCAAGCATCGCCTGACCGGCGTGGACGAGACATCTCATGTCACTGGCAGGTCAAGTTCGGCGCTCATGCGGCCAGCGCGAGATGGCCGGAGAAGGCTTGCTCGGGGTCGTAGAGGGCGCGGTCCTGCAGGCAGTGGTAGAGGCAGCCGACGAGCTTGTTGCTCAGGTTCCGCAGAGCCGCGGTATGGCGTTCGCCGGCGCCTCGCCCACGGTCGTAGTGGGCCCGCGATTCCTGGGACCGGAGGCCGGCGAACGCCCGCATGTAGCCGACGGCCGCCAGTTTCCGGTTCTTGACCGTGCGGGCTACCAAGGGGTCATGACGGAAGCGCGCCTGTCATGGGGGCGTCTCCTTGAAAATGGAACTGAATGTCGCCCCTGGGGCCCAACCTGCTGCTCATTCTATTCGCGTTCCGGTTTCTCGGCATCTGCTCCCTGTCCACCTGCGATGCCGATCGATCCCACCGAAAGGGTCGAGCCACTCCGCCCTGTCGGCGCAGTCCGTCGCACCTACCTGATCACTGCGTCTGCCGCGTCCTACGGCCTGGACAAGGACTTCTCCGAGCAATCCCTCACATGGTCAGGTCGGTACCGACCCGCACAGCGCTCTCACTCCCCACGCGGCCGATGCGTCGCGGGACGGCGCTCCCGTTCAAACTCCGTTGCCGCCAAGATGCAGTTGAGCAGTCGGTCCCCTAGCGTGGACTTCAAGAGTGCGTCCAGGGTGTTCCTCTCCCTTGCCGTGGGGTTCGGCGGGCGGTCCCGTCATCGCGAGAATCACCACACTCTCAGGAGACGTCATGGCCACGGCCCCTGCCTCCAGCCGTCCTGTCTCGGTATACCTCCTCGCCGGAATCAGACTCTTCAACGGAGCCGCCGGTCTGCTGGCACCGGAGTTGCTCATCCGGCGGTTCGACCCCGACCGCGATCCGCCCAGCCCGGCAGCGGTCTACGCCTTTCGCCTCTTCGGTATCCGCACGGTCCTGCTCGGCCTGGATCTGCTGACCCACAGCGGCGAGCAGCTGAGGGACGACCTGCGCGACGGCATCCTCATCCACGGCAGTGACACCGCGACGGCGGCAACGCTCGGCATCCATGGGGACGTCCCTCCGCGCACCGCGTTCCTGACCACCTTCATCTCGGCCGTCAACACGGCTCTGGCCGTCGCCGGCACTGCCGCGCTCGCCACCTCCCCGAAGGGCAGACGGCCGTGACCATGCAGCCCAGGACCGTTCCCCCCACCGAGACGGGGTTCGACGACGTCGTCGTCGGCGCAGGTGCGGGTGGCGGGCCACTGGCGGCCGACCTCGCCGCCGCTGGCATGCGCACCCTGCTCCTGGACGGCGGGGGCGCCAAGGACAACGACAGCTACCTGGTGCCCGCATTCCACGCCGATGCCTACGAGGACCCCACGCAGTGCTGGAACTACTTCGTACGGCACTACGCCGACGACCAACAGCAACGGCGCGACAGCAAGCTCGTACCGGGCGAGGGCCTCCTCTACTCGCGTGCCGGCACGATCGGCGAGTGCACCGCGCACCATGCACCGATCACCGTCTGTCCGTACCACCGCGACTGGGACGCCATAGCGGTGGAGACCGGCGACGCCAGCTGGCACAGCACAGCCATGCGCCGGTACTTCGAACGGCCGGAGTGCTGCACCTACCGGCCAAGGCCCAAGAAGCCGCCCGGCCTCCCCCTCTCCACGACCGGCGGCCACCGCAGCGCCGTACGCGAAAGTGTCCGGGCCGTGCAGCGCGATCATCCTGCTCACCTGGTGGTCCGTACCCACGCGCCGGCGGCCCGGATCGTCCTGGACGAAGGACATGCGGCGACCGGCGTCGACTACCTGGACGAGGCGCACGCCTACCGGGCCGATCCCGGCACGCGGCCCGACTCCTGGCCGGTAGAGCCGCGCCGAGTCCTTGCCTCCCGCGAGGTGATCCTGGCCGCCGCGGCTTTCAACACGCCCCAGTTGCTGATGCTTTCGGGCATCGAACCACCTGAGGAGCTGGGACTGCACGGCATCCCCGTGCGCGTCGGCCTGTACGGCGTGGGCGCGCACCTCCAGGACCGGTACGAAGTCGGCGTGGTCAGCCAGATGCCCCGCGAGTTCCCGGTCGACCAGGCCTGTGACTTCCACGCTCCGAAGCCCGGCGCCGAACCGGACCACTGCTATCGGGAGCGGCAGGAGGGCAAAGGCCTCTGCAGCGCCAACGGCGCCGTCCTCGGCATCACCCGCAAGTCCCGCCCGGACCTCGATGCCCCCGACCTGTTCATCTTCGGCGGTCCTTTCGACTTCCGGGGCTACCGCCCTGGCTACTCCCTCGACCTGGCACACCACCAGGACCGCTTCACCTGGGCGTTCTCAAGAGCCGCACCCGCAACACGGGAGGCCGGGTCCGGCTGCGCTCGGCAGACCCGCGCGACACCCCCCCTGATCGACTTCCACTACTTCGCCGAGGGCACGGACAAGGAGGGCCTGGACCTAGAGACGATGGCCGACGCCGTGGAGTTCGTACGCGGGGTGAACCGCATGACCGCCTCCGTGGTCCGCACAGAGCTGTGGCCCGGCGAAGAGGTCGACGACCGCGACGCCGTCCGCCTTTTCGTCCAGGACGAGGCCTGGGGCCACCATGCGTCGTGCACATGTCGGATGGGCCGCGCCGATGATCGCGCAGCAGTGGTCGACAGTACGCTCCGGGTCCGCGGCGTGGACTGTCTGCGAATCGTCGACGCCTCGGTCTTCCCCCCTATTCCCGGCTTCTTCGTCGCCGCCCCCCATCTACATGATCAGCGAGAAGGAGAGCGACGTGATCCTCCGCGAGGCCGCCGACAACCGACCCCCACCACCGTTCCGTCCCTGAACGAAACGATCAGGAGCATGCGATGACCACGCACCGACGCGCCCCGGGGCGCTCCCCGGCCGGATACCGCACATCACTGCCCTGGCGGATCATCACCAGTGCCGCCCAGGCCATCGATCGTCGCGTCGGCTGGGACAGACTGCCCGTCGTGGCAGGACTGCTGACGCTCCTCGGACTGCGTGTCAGGCTCCGGCAGAAGAACCTGTACGACACCGGCTGGTTGCCCGCGATCAACCAGCCCGAGCCCGCGCCCCCGTCCGCGAGCCACCAGGTCAACCGGACCGCAGACGGCAGCCACAACGACCTCGGAGAGCCGCGCATGGGCATGGCCGGCACCCGTTTCGGCCGGAACATTCCGCTGGAAGCCATCGCCCCGGCCGCACCCAGGGACGTCCTGTCCGCCCCCAGTCCGCGCGAGATCAGCCGCACCCTGCTCACCCGCGACCGACTCGTCCCGGCCGAATCCGTCAACTCCCTGGTCGCCGCCTGGCTCCAGTTCATGATCCGTGACTGGTTCAGCCACGGCACGAGCCCCACGGACCGGCCCTGGGAGGTTCCCCTGCTCGACGACGACCCCTGGCCCGAACACCCGATGAAGATCATGCGGACCCCCGACGACCCCACGCATGCCCCCCAGGCACCCCGCGGAACGCCCGACACCCGCGTCAACGTGTCCTCGCACTGGTGGGACGCGTCCCAGATCTACGGAAAGAACGAGTCCGAACAGCACCAGCTGCGCACCGGTGAACTGGGCAGGCTGCACCTGTGGGACGACGAGCAGGCCCCCGTGTCGGCCGACCCCTCCCAGGACCCCACACGCGTTCCCGGCTTCTGGCTCGGCCTCGCCATGATGCAGGACCTGTTCACCCGGGAGCACAACGCAATCTGCGACCACCTGCACGGCGCCTACCCGTCCTGGAGCGACGAGGAACTGTTCCAGCGCGCCCGGCTCGTCAACTCCGCACTCCTCGCGAAGATCCACACCGTGGAGTGGACACCCGCGGTCGTCAGCCATCCCACCACCGCCAAGGCGCTGCGCGCCAACTGGTGGGGCATCGCGGGCGAGCGCGTCCACAACCTGTTCGGGCGCATCAGCGACAGCGAGGTCGTCAGCGGCATCCCCGGCGGCGAGACGGATCACTACGGAGTCCCGTACGCCCTCACCGAGGAGTTCGTGGCGGTATACCGCATGCACCCGCTGATCCGCGACGAATGGCACCTGCGTGCCGTCGCCGACGACACGACCCTCCACCACTGCACCCAGCGCGAGATCTCCGGACCGGGAGCCCTGAAGTTCCTGGAGACCACGAAGATGGCCGACCTGCTCTACAGCTTCGGCACGCTGCACCCCGGACTGGTCACCCTGCACAACTTCCCCAGGTTCCTGCAGGAGTTCGAGCGGCCCGACGGGCAACTGCAGGACCTCGCCGCCACCGACATCCTGCGCACCCGGGAACTGGGGGTGCCCCGCTACAACGAGTTCCGGCGGCTGCTGCGGCTCAAGCCGGCGCAGAGCTTCGCGGAGCTGGCACACGACCCGGCGTGGGCCGAGCAGATCGAGCGGCTCTACGACGGCGACATCGAGAAGGTGGACCTGATGATCGGACTGTACGCCGAGAAGCTGCCCGCTGGATTCGCCTTCAGCGACACGGCGTTCCGCATCTTCATCCTCATGGCCTCGCGCCGGCTGAACAGCGACCGGTTCTTCACCACCCATTACACCCCCGAGGTCTACTCCAAGGCCGGCATGGCCTGGATCGACGACAACAGCATGGTCACCGTCCTGCTGCGCCACCATCCCGAGCTGCGCACGGCCCTCTCGGGGCTGACCAACGCCTTCGTGCCATGGCACACCGCCGCACCGAAGGAGCCCTGAGATGCGAGCGACGGAGCGGACGGACCGGGAACGCACCCGCCAGGCCGCAGCGGCTGCCGACCGATACCGTGCGACCAGCGACGAACGGACGGCCGCAGAGCGCCAGATGGACTCCGGCGTACCCTTCCCCGACTCCCGGGAGGCCCTCGCCGCGCGTGCCACGCGTCTGCTGGACCGGCAAGCGGTGCCCGCCGCCCTGGCCGTCGAAGCCGTGCGCGCGCACACACTGACCGCGCTCGACGCCTACGAACGCATCCTCGGCGTCTCCAAGGAACTGCAGGCGTGGAGCTTCCTGCCGCGTGGAGCCCGGGCGGCGCGAACCGTCGCCCGGATATCGGTACGGGAGAACGGCCGGGAACTCCCGCTGGGCACCGGCTTCCTGGTGGCGCCGAGCCTGCTGATGACCAACCACCACGTGCTCACCGATGCGGCGGCGGCCCGGCAGTGCTTCGTCGAGTTCGACGCCCAGGTCACCATCGACAACACCCCGCAGCCGACGACGCGGCTGGAGCTGGCCCCGGACGCCTTCTTCGTGGCCGACGAGCGCCTGGACTTCGCCCTGGTCATGGTCGCCCCGGACCCGAGCGGGCGGCCGCCGGGTGAGACGTTCGGCTGGAACCGGCTCAGCGTCCAGCCGGGCAAGCTGGTCATGGGCGAGCCGGTCAACGTGGTCGGCCACCCGATGGGGCGCCTGAAGGAGATCGCCGTCCGCGACAACATGCTCCAGATGCGGCTCGACGACTTCCTCCACTACAGGACGGACACCGAGCCCGGCAACTCCGGCTCCCCGGTCTTCAACGACCAGTGGGAGGTCGTCGCGCTCCATCACAGCGGGGTACCGAAGACCGACGACCAGGGGCGCGTCCTTCGCCGGGACGGGCAGGTGTGGCAGCCCGGTGACGGCGACGACGCGATCGACTGGGTCTCGAACGAGGGTGTACGCGTCAGCTCCATCCTGCGGTACCTCGCGCAACTGCCGCGCGGCGGCCGGATGGGACCACTGGCCGACATGGGCGCCGAGTCGGGCCTTGGTCCGGCGGAATCAGCTTCACCGACTCCCGCGCCCGTAACCGTCGTACCGCGACCGGCCGCCGCGACGCCAGTCACGCACACGGGCCTGCGCGCCCGGGAGGGAGCGTTCGGCGGCGAATGCCACCTGGTCTTCCTGCACGGGCGCTCCCAAGAGGGCAAGGACCCGGAGAACCTGCGCCGCGAGTGGGCCGCCGGCCTCAACCAGGGACTCGTCCGCGCCGGGCTCCCGCCGGTCGACCCGGCCGACGCCTGGTTCCCCTACTACGGCGATCGACTGGTGCAGGCGCTCGCGGCGCGGGAGGCTGTGCCGCGTGTCACCGAGGCCACAGGTCTCTCCCCGGCGGAGGCGGCTGCTCCGGCGTCGCCGACGGCCCGGGCGGTGTACGAGGAGATGATCGGCGAGGCCGCGGTCAGGTGGAACATCCCGAAGGAGAGGCCGCTGGCCGTCGAACGGATCGCCCTGGACGACGTCGTCGGGAGCCTGCACCGGCAGTTGGCCTGGCTGGCCGCGAGGAGCGACCTCGACGCGTGGACCATCGCCCTGGTCCTCCGTGATGTGGCCGCGTACCTCGACGACCGGCACGTCAGGGACGCGGTCCTGGACTGTGTGCTGGGCACACTCCCGGAGGAGGGAGAGGTGATACTCGTCAGCCACAGCCTCGGCACGGTCGTCGGCATGGACCTCACCACACGGCTGTCGCCCGCGCGCACGATTCACCTCACCACGGCGGGTAGCCCGCTGGGTCTGGACAGCGTGTACAAGAGGCTGCTCATCGGAGGGCCGACACGCCCCGACACAGTGATGGACTGGCTCAACGCATGGTGCCCCTCCGACGCGGTGGCCATCGGCTGCCCGCTGGCCGACAACTGGGCGGGCACAGTGACCGACGTCGCCGTCATCAACGCCCGCAACCGGGCCCACAGCATCTCGGAGTACCTCTCCCACCCCGAGGTCGCCGGGGAGATCGGAGCCCGTCTCCAGCTCGCCTGATCGCGGGCACCTCGAATCCGGGCCGGAGGGCCGACGAACCACCCACAGGTACCTGAGGTCCTCCGCACCATGTCTCAGGCCGACGAAACAGAACTGGAGACGGGGAGGGCCAGACGGAACGGCCCGGGCCGGAACGCCCGGCTGGCTTGACTCTGTCGGGGATCACGGATCGCCCCCAACGCTGGCCACACCGCCGGGTGTTCACGGCATGCCGGTAACGCCCTGACCCGCGGCGGACCGGCGTACCCCGCGCTCCGCAGACGACGACGGGGCCGAGGATCCGGTGCGCCTCACTCGGTTCCGGCGGAGCGGCCGGTGGCGTACTCCGGGAAGAGGACCGCGGCCACATGCCGGGTGTCGGCGTACTCGACGACGGAGGCGATCTTGCCGTCCCGGACGGTGTAGATGCCGATGCAGCGGTTGTCGTAGGCGCCACCGTGGACGGTCTTGGCCCTGGAGGTCCATTCGGCCACCACGCGGTCGCCCTCGGCGATGGTGCTGACCAGTTCGACGTCCAAGCTGCCCGGGACGAGGATTGGTCCCATGCTGCCGAGGAAGTCGTTGATGATCGCGTCGCGGCCCTGCCACACCTTGGACAGGGGCAGGTCGCCCGGGTAGTGCCAGGTGGCGTCCTCGGTGAAGCTGTCGTGGATGACGCTGGCGTCGCCGTCGCGGACGGCCTCGACGTAGCGGATCACGACGGCCCTGGGGTCGGTGGTGGTGGTCATGGTTTTGCTCCTTCGGTGGTCTTGCGGTCGTTCGGATGCGCTGGGTTCGCGGGGTGTGCGGACCCGGTTCAGGACAGGGTGAGGACGGCCTTGCCCCGGATACGGCGGTCGCGCAGGTCCGTGAGGGTGGTCGCGGTGTCGGCCCAGTCCGTGACGCGGCCGATCTCGGGGTGCAGGCGGCCTTCGGCGGTCAGCCGCACGAGCGCCGCCAGGTCGTCGTCGAGGCGGCTGTCGGCGTCGAGGTAGTGGAAGTGGCGGAGCACGGCCGATTCGGGCCCGGCGAAGAAGTCGAAGAAGTCGAGCGTCGCCGGGGTGCGGCTGGCCTGCCCGAACCAGATCAGCGTGCCGCGCCCTGCGAGCCGCGCCAGAGCGAGGGGCAGGGCCCGTCCGCCGGTCGACTCCAGCACGATGTCGTACGGGCCCCGGGCGTCGGCGACGTCGTGGACGATCTCGGCGGCGCCGAGTTCGGCCAGCCGGGCGCCGCGTTCGGCATCCCGGGTCACGGCCGTGACCTGCGCGCCGGCAGCGGCTGCGAGCTCGGTGACGTAGTGGCCCACGCCGCCCGACGCGCCGGTCAGCAATACGCGCCGTCCCAGCATGGGCACGGCGGTGCGCAGCAGCCGCAACGCGGTGAGCCCCGCCAGCGGCAGCGCCGCGCCCTGGAGCACCGAGACGCTGTCCGGCATCTCGGCGAGCGCGTTGGTCGGCACCGCCACGTACTCCGCCCAGCCGCCCGCCATGGGATGGCCGACGACCCGCGTGATCCCGGACGGCCCGCTCCCGTCGGCGGCCTGCTGCACCACCAGCCCCGCGATGTCCTTGCCGGGCCGCTCGCCGGGGGCGGGCCTTTCCAGCTTGAACGTCTCGCCGCGGTTGACCGAGAACGCCTCGACCTTCACCAGGGCCTCGTGAGGGCGCGGCGTCGGCTCAGGGACATCGGCGAGCACGACCGGCTCGGCGGGATCTCCGGTCGGTATCAGGGCTTTCACTGTGGTCCTCCTCCTCGGCGGCCTCGGGGGCCATCCCTCGGTGCGGCGTCTGGGACCATCTGACCGGGCGGGCCATGGGCCCGGCCAACAACGAAACCACCCGGCCGACAACCGGGGGTTGTCGCATAGAGTCAGCGGCATGGACCTCGACCTCTCCCTGGTCCGCGCGTTCGCCGCGACCGCCGAGACACTGCACTTCGGACGGGCAGCCGATGAGCTGAACACCAGCCAGCAGGCGCTGTCCAAGCGGATCGCACGGCTGGAGGAGCTGCTGGCCGTCCGGCTGTTCGAGCGCGAGGGCGGCACCCGGCTGAGCGAGGCCGGCGAGCGGTTCCTGCCGGCCGCGCGCGAGGCTCTTGCGGCGGGCGAGCGCGCGATCGCGGCGGTGACGGGCGCCGGCCCGGTCGTACGGATCGATACCTGGGGGCATCTGTACGCGCCGATGCGCACCGTCGCCCAGGCGGTGCAGGAGCTCGGCCCGGTGCGGTGGGAGCCGGGGCCGGGACGTGACTGGCCGTCGGTCGCGCAGGCGCTGCTGCGCGGCGACACGGACCTGGGATTCGGCCGGGTGCACCCGCTGCCGGGCGGCCGGGACGCCGGACTCACCCAGCGGCTGGTGCGGCTGGAACCCGTCGACGCGGTGATCAGCCCCTCCCACCCGCTCGCCGACGCCGACGCACTGCGCCCGGCCGACCTGCGCGACAGCACCCTGTGGTGCCCGGCCGAACTGACCCGCCTGGACTTCCTGCGCCGCTTCGCCGATGCATTCGAGATCACCCGCCGGCATGACGGTCCCAACCTGGGCCTGGACCACCTCGTTCACCACATCCGCACTGACACCGAGGGCTTCACCCTCTTCCCCGCCGACGCACCTCTGCCGGACCACGCGGGCCTGCGCTCCATCCCGCTCGTCGAGCCGACCCCGCTGTACGCGTGGTCGCTGGCCTGGCGCGAGTCCTACCGCCACCCGCTGCTCGACACCCTGCTGCGCGGCTTCGCCGAAACCGGCCGTACCCGGCGCTGGCTGGACTACACACCGCAGCGCGACTGGCTCCCCGACACCGACCACGCGAAACTCCCGGTCCACTAACCGGTCCTTACAGAAGTGGTTGATCATGTGACTATGGGCTCGTCCGCTCGTTGGTCTCGCCGTGGGGAAGAGACAGTCCCAGCCGTGGATCGTGGTCGCCGCCGACGTCCTTGCCGAGGAACAGTCCCCGACGGAGCTGACCGAGCTCGTCCCGCACTCCCGCGCCGCCCTGCGCCGTCGCATCAACCGCGGCCTGTTGGTCCTCGCGCCTGTCGTCGCGATCCCGCGGGGCCTGGGGCTGTGGCTCACCCCCGTCCTGGTGCACACCACCTGGATCACGGCACTCGTCGGCCTGCCGGTCGTCATCGCCCTCGCCAACGACGCCTACCGTGCCCTCGGCCACGGAATCCGCGACCGCTACCTCGTCGTCCGTGCCGGGACCTTCGCCCGCCGCACCGTCGCCCTCCAGCGGGACGGCGTCATCGGCTGGACCATCACCCGCTCCTACTTCCAGCGACGCAACGGACTGCTCACCATCGGCGCCACCACCGCGGGTGTGGGCTGCTACAAGGTGCGGGACGTATCCGTAGGCGCCGGCCTCGCCTACGCCGAAGAGGCCGTACCCAAGCTGCTCACCCCGTTCCTCGAACGCTCCCCGCGCGGCTGACCCTCAGACCAACTGGCGATCCCCCGAGAGAATGGAGGGGCCGCACCCCGCGTGCCGTCCCTCCACCTCGCACCAATCGCCCCGCATACGGTAGGGGCCGTACCCGGAAACGACGTCCGGATACGGCCTCTACCGCTTGTCCTTCGCACGCTCAGCCCGCCGGCTCCTCCAGCCTCGGCACCAGCGACACGGGAGAGGGAAGGAACAGAACCCCGTCTGCCGTGCCAGCGCACGGAAACCGCAGGATCGAAATTCACACATCACTCTGACGACCCGTAGCGCAAAACTCCGTCGCCCAGGTAGTCACCGAGCACACCCGCAGAATCGAACTGCAACGGAGACCTGGCTACGCCCCTACGATGGTCCGATGCGCCACGTCGACCCGAGGCCGTACTGGAACACCAACGTTGCCCGGCACCCCGGCATTCTGCGCGCCGTGCCCGAGGGCTGCGGCGAGGCGTTGGACGTCGGCTGTGGGGACGGGTTGCTGGCGCGAAAGCTTGCCGGGCGGGTAAAGCGCGTCGTCGGGATCGACAAGTCGCCGGAGATGATCGCCTGCGCACGCGAGCTCGCCGTCGGCCTCGCGGAACTCGCCTTCGTCGAAGGTGACTTCCTCACCGCCGATCTGCCCGACGAGGGATACGACTTCATCTGCTCGGTGACCACGATCCACCACATGGACTTCGAGGCGGCCCTCATCCGCATGCGTGAGCTGCTGCGGCCCGGCGGCACGCTCGTGGTCGTCGGTCTGGCCCGCGAGGCGAGCCTCGCGGAGTGGGCTGCGATGATCGCGACTGCCCCGGTCGTACGGGTCACGAAGGTGCTGCGTCGCGCGCGGGGGCCGGAGGGCATGCCAGTTGCTGTCCCGTACATGAGTTACGGGCAGGCCCGTACTGCGGCACGACGGCTCCTGCCTGGCATGCGCTACCGCCGACATGTGCTCCGTAGGTACTCACTGACCTGGGTGAAGCCCGACCGCTGATCCGGCGTCGGCGACTGCCCGGAAGGGCGTCGGCGATGCGCGCGTGGGAGTGCCCGCGAGACGCGTGCAACACGACCAGCGTCCGGACACGCAGCCGGTACTCGGTCTTGTGGCCGTAGGCCAACGTCTTCAACGCTCGGCGGCAGTTGGGGCTATCGGACGGGCCGGGGCAACGGGCATGAGGCAAGGGCCGATCGGGAGAAGTGGATCACGACAGGTCGTAGCCTGCCGTGTCCTCTCCCCGGCCCGTCCGACAGGATGTGGGCACGCCCGCACCGCTTGGCCTCAGCCGAGTACCTGCACTTGATGCCTGCATGCCGCGAGGGCCCACAGGTTGTGTCCGTCTGGGGTACGGCTTGTCCTCTGACAGGTGATCTTGACCCTTCGGCGGGTGATGTTGACCGCTCGGTTCGGGGCGCGGGTCACCGGCGGACGCCGCGGTCCCTCCGTCGGACTCGCTTGGTCAGCGGCCGCCGGGGCGGCCGAGGGCGTCGCGGAGGAACTCGGTGATCTCCGCCCGTGCCGCCTCGGCCTGCGGTACTACGGCCGGCATGCTGACGAAGGCGTGCGTGGTCTCGGGGAACTCGGTCAGCCGCGCGGGCGTCCCGGCCGCGCGCAGGCGCTCGGCGTAGCGGCGGCCGTGGTCGGCCAGCGGGTCATGGCTCGGCACCACCACCAACGCCGGGGCGAGACCAGTGAGACTGTCGGCGTACAGCGGAGACAGCGCACAGGGATCGGTTCCCGAAGGGACGGCGAGCCGGTGCAGCAGCCGCAGTTGGGGAACGGTCAAGGTCGGGCTGTGGGCGTGCTCGGTGACCGAGGGGTGGTCGAACATCGTCCCGGTCACGTCCGCGACGGGGTTGACCAGTACCTGCGCCCGCAGTTGCAGGTCGGCCTGCCTGGCGCGGATGGCGGCCAGGGCGGTGATCAGTGCGCCGCAGCTCTCGCCGAACACAGCGATGCGCGCCGGGTCGATGCCCCAGTCGGCGGCGTGCCGCACCAGGTGGTCGAGGGCGTCCCAGCCGTCGTCGGCGGCGGCCGACAGCGGAGTGTCCGGGGCGAGGAGGCGGTGCTCGACCGAGACGACAAGGGCCGGCAACCGGGCGGCGAGATGGCTGTTGACCCAGTCGCTCTGCACCGCCGTGCCCACGAACCCGCCGCCGTGGACGTGGAGTACGAGGGGCAGGGTCGCAGCCCGGTCGGCGGATCCGGCGCCACGTTCGCGCACCGGCCGGTGGACCCGGACCGGCAGGCGGCGGCCGGGCAGCGCCAGCGACTGCCAGTCGATCGCGGCACCGGGGTCCGGCATCCCGGTGATCGCCCGCATCGCAGGCGACGCCCGCCTGTGGTTCTCCGCCTCGCGGTAGGCGGCCAGTTCCTCCGCGGTCATCGTCGCCCAGTCCGGCTCGCCCCCCAATGCCTGCTGCCGCAACCCGCTGCTGCTCGCCGACGGCTGCCGCGCACCGCTGTCCCCGCTCATGCCTTCTCCTCCCCGAATGATTTCGCTACCTCAGGTATCGATACCTAAGGTAGCGGAATTAGCTATGGTGAGGGAATGACCAGAACGCCTCCTCCCGCCCGACCGCCCGGACGCCCGCGAGCCGGCCTCGACGCCGAGGTCTTCACCGTCACTCTGAGCACGGTCCACGAAATCGGCTACGCGCGCGCCACGGTCGAGCGCATCGCCGCCGCGGCCGGCATTGCGAAGTCGACGGTCTACCGCCGCTGGCCGTCGAAGGGCGCGCTGATCGTGGACTGCCTCCTCGACGCGTTCGGCCCGGTTCCGCTGAAGGAGGGCGCCGACCGGGCCGAGCTCATGTCCTCGACCATCCGCTGGATCGCGGCGACGATCGGCGAGCCCGGGGTGGGCGATGCGTTCGCGGGCGTGTTCAGCGACGCCGTCAGCGACCCGGCCCTGCGCGAGATCCTCTCCACACGGTTGCAGGACCCCTACCGCCTCGCCCTCCAGGACGCGCTCGACGAGCCGGAGAACAGGGTCCTGTTCTTCATCGACGTCGTCGTCGGCACCCTGCTCCACCGGATGGGCATGACCGGCGAACCGATGGCCGATGCCGATGTCGACGCCCTGGTCGCGATGATGCTGCCGCTCTTCGCCCGCGGTGTCGGTCCGACCTGACGGTGGATCGCCAACCCGGCAGAGCAGACCGATGCTGCGGCCGGCGCAGACGGCGTCGGGCGGGGCTCGCAGGTCACACGACGACGACACGGACATCAGCTCACGTACCACCCGCTGATCACTGACATTGACGATTCACGAGAACAGGAGGCGCCGTGTCGCGCCCCGAACCACTGCCCCGCACCGTCCGCCTGCTGTTACTCGCCCGGGTCGTCAACCGACTCGGGGCCTTCTCACTGCCCTTTCTCACCGCGCTGATCAGCACCGACCACGGCGCGAGCCTGACCGCCGCCGGGCTGGTCAGCGCCGCCTTCGGGCTCGCGACGATCCCCTCGCGGCTGGCCGGGGGACACCTGGCCGACCGAATCGGCCGGCGCACGACCATCGTGCTCGGGCTCTGCGGATGCGCCGTCGCACAGCTGGCGATCGCGGCCTCCGCGTCGCTCACCTGGGCAGTCGCCGGGGCGGTGCTGCTCGGGCTGGCCTTCGAGCTCTACGAGCCCCCGAGCCAGGCGATCATCGGCGAGTCCGTGCCGGAGCAGCACCGGGTGCGCGCGTTCAGCCTGTTCAGCGCCGCGCTCGCGGCGGGCGGCATGGGCGCCGGGCTGCTCGCCGCCCTGCTCGGCCGCTGGGACCTGCGCTGGCTCTTCGTCACCGACGCCGCCACCTGCCTGGCCTGCGCACTGCTGATCCACCTGGCCCTGCCCCGCGACCGTCCCGAACCACCCGGACCGGACCAGCACGGCACCGCCGTACGACCGCTGCGCGACCGAGCCCTGCTGAGCGTCCTGGCCACCGGAACCGCCTATGCCCTGATCAACCAACAGACCGTGATCACCCTGCCCCTCGCACTCGCACGGCAGGGCCTGCCCGCCGCCGACGCCGGCCTGTTGTTCACCGCAGCCGCAGCCACCACCGTGCTCGCCCAGCCACTGATCCGCCTGCCCTGCGCGACCCGGCTCACCACGCCCGTCGCCCTCGCCGTCGCCCATCTCCTCCTGGCCGCAGGGCTGACCGGCTACGCCCTCACCCGCACCCTGCCGGCGCTGCTCGCCTCAGCCGCCGTGGAGAGCCTCGGCGATCTCCTGGTCATGGGCCGCATCTACGCGCTCGTCACCGACCTCGCACCAGCCGGAGCAAGCGGCCGCTACCTAGCCGTCTTCGGTACCGGCTGGGGGATCGCCGCGACGCTCGCCCCCCTCCTCGGCACCCAGCTACTCGCCCACGCGGGGACGACCGCACTGTGGTCGGCAATGGCCGCGTTCTGCCTACTGCTCGCCGCACTGCATCTTCGTGTGACACCGGAGTCGGCCCGGTCACCGCAACGTCGCGCATCAAGGGAGCGCAGGTCGACCGAGCCAGTGGCTGCACCTGGCCTGGAACACTGACCAACAGCAGAAGGAGCCGCCACCTGGCAGCCGTGGCGGCTGCCCGGTGCGCTACGCATCGAGCCGTAGCCGCCACAAGCCCTGAAGGCCGCCGCGGACCGCTCGCCGCCTGGCCCAACGGCAGCCGACGACGCTCACCAACCTCGACGAAGTCCGGCTCGAACCTCGACAACAGTGCATCGCAGTAGGCCGGCGCCGCAACAGACACCATCTCCCCCGCCGCCGGTAACGACGGCTGCGGGACTGGAACGAGGGCCGGGGTGTGGCAGCGCCTGCACGAACTGCTGCTGTCCCAGCTGCGGGCCGCCCACCTGCTGGACTTCTCCCGCGCAGCGGTCGACCCCAGCCACATCCACTCCATGAAGGGCGGGCCGGCCACCGGTCCGTCCCCGGTGAACCGGGGCAAGGCCGGCAGCAAGCACCACCTGATCGTCGAGGCGCACGGCATCCCGCTCGCGGCAATCACCACCGGCGGCAACCGCAACGACGCCACCCAACTGATCCCGCTGATCCAGGCCGTCCCGCCGATCCGCGGCAAGCGCGGCCGGCCGCTGCGCCGCCCCAAGCACCTGTACGCCGACCGCGGCTATGACCACGAGGTCTACCGGGACAAGGTCCGTCGGTTCCAGATCACCCCGTACCTCGCCCGGCGCGGCACCGGGCACGGCTCCGGCCTGGGCGTGTACCGCTGGGTCGTGGAAGGAGCAGTCGCGCTGCTGCGCTGGTTCCGCCGCCTGCGTATCCGCTGGGAGATCCGCGACGACATCCACCACGCGTTCGTCACACCCTCGGCTGCGCCGTCATCTGCTGGCGACGACTGCGCACCGCACTTTGTCAAGAGTAAGGGCAGGCGATGCGCCCCAGGGGATGGCCTGCTCGATGCGTCAGAACGCACTCGCAGCAGTCGAGCCCGCGCAGCCTCACATCCGGGATCTCAGCACGTCGACCTCACAGCCCGGCGCGAAGGGGTCGAAGCCGTGCTCGATCAGCCAGCGAACTGCCAGCAGGCTTCGCAACGACCACCACGCGTGGATCACGTCGAGGTCGATGTCGGTGCCATAGCCGGCGATGACGTCGCCGAGGTGCTCCTCGTGTCCGAGCGTGAAGGTGGCGAGGTCGTACAGGGCATCACCCTGGCCCGCCTCGGACCAGTCGATGATGCCCGTGACCTCGTCGCCGTCGACGAAGACGTGCGCGATCTGCAGGTCGCCGTGCGTGAACGCCGGAGTCCACGGCCGGAGCGCGGCCTCGGCGACCTGGCGGTTGCGGGTGACCAGGTCGGTGGGCAGGACGCCGTTCGTCACGAGCAACTCGCACTCGTCGTCGAGTTCCGCCGCCAGCGCGGCGATGCTCCGGCCGGCCCGGCCGGGCCGGGGCGGCAGCGGAGCGTCGTGCAGCTTCCGGATGGCGGCACCCGCCGCGGCCCACGCCGCCGGTGACCCGGTCGACGGCCCACCGAGGCGCCCGAGCGTCGTCCCCGGGAGCGCGGCGATCGCAAGCACGGGCGGCTTGCGCCACAGGACCTTCGGGGTCGGGACCGGCGCGAGGGACATCGCCTCGACCTCGACGTCGATGCGCGCCTGATCGGCGTCCACCTTCAGGAACACATCCCCGACGCGCAGGGTCGCGCGCTCGGAATGGGCGACGACGACTTTGACCTCATCCATGGGCGACCAGTATCCCGGGGATGACCGCCGATGTCGCCGGGATACTGGTCGCCACGGTCGAGGGTCACCAAACGAGACACGCCCCGCACAACGGCCGGCACTTCAAGCCTCAGCGCCTGCATGCGGACAAGGCCTACGACCGGGCCGACCTGCGCAGATGGCTTCGCTGAAAGCGCAGCGGAGTGCGCGTCGCCCGCAAGGGAATCGAGTCCAGCCAACGATTTGGGAGACGCCGCAGGGTCGTCGAGCGCAACCATGTCGTGGCTGTCCGGCTACCGCCGCCTCGACCACCGCTACGAGCGCAACCCCCGCAACTACCTGATTCGTTGCTAACGGATCCAGCACCACTCCGGTGGTGTCGCTGGGCCTGTTCGAGCACCGGAGCCACAACGTCTTCCCCCTCTCCGGCTGATGAAGCCTCCGGATAGACAGGTGCACGGCCTGGTGCTTGTGGTGGTGGCGGTCACGTGGGCGCCGAGCGGATGTTTTCACGCGACTTGGTCGCTACGAGAACTCCCCGGAGAACGGTGGCGCTCGGCGTCTTCGCGGCCTCGGGGTGCGAAAAGTACGTGCAGGGCCGTGAGACGGCGAAGCCGATCGCCAGCAACGCGAAGTACAGGCCGACGGCGACCGCGGTGCCCACCCGCGAGGGGGAAAGGAGTGTGCGCGATCGTGCGCGGCCTTGGCGGTGGTTCAGGCGGTCGAAGTGATCGCTCGGGTGACGGCTGTGATCGCGGGGGCGGGGTGGCCGGGGAGGCGCGCCACGAGCACCCGGCGGATCTCGGGGGGTGCGCCGTCGACGCGCAGCAGGCTCACCCCGGGCGGCAACACCGGTGAGAGCCGGGACGGCACGGTCGTCACACCGAATCCGCCGGCGACCAGCTGGAGCTTGGTCAGCCAGTCGCGCGCGGAGTGGACGATGCGCGGCCGTCCGGGCAGGCCGGGCCAGACGCCGAGCAGCGGCTCGGAGCTCGATGACGGGGTGGCGATCCACGCGGCGTCGACCAGCTCGTCGACGTGCACCGTGGTCCGTCCGGCGAACTCTCCGGTCGACGGCACCGCCACGACCAGTTCGGTGTCCGCGACGGTCTCGACGTGCAGGCGCGGCGAGTCGCCGTCGAAGGGCCGGTGGGGTGGGCGGGACGTCAGCACGGCGAGGTCGAGCGAGCCCGCGCGCAGCGCCCGGATCAGAGTGGGCGTGGTGCCCTCGCTGGTGGTGACCGTGATCTGCGGGCCGGCCGCTGCGAGGTGTGCGAGGGCGGAGGGCAGGATCGCCGCGCCCGCGCTCAGGAACACCCCGAGCCGCACCAGTTCGGTCCGCGGGACGGTGCCAGTGAGCTCACGCTCGGCCTCTGCGAGCGAGGCCAGGACCGTGTGGGCGTGCCGCAGCAGGGTCAAGCCGGAAGGGGTGAGCCGTACCCCGTCTGGGCGGCGTTCGAACAGGGTGGTGCCCACGCTGCGTTCCAGGGCGGCGGCCTGGCGTGAGACGGCCGACTGCGTGTAGCCGAGTCGGGCCGCTGCTGCGGTGAAGCTGCCGGACTCAGCGATCTGCCGCAGGACCCGCAGTCCCGTGCTGGAGATGTCCATGCGGCATACGCATACCACGAATGCCAGATCATCGCTTCCCGCATGCTCACCCCGCTCCTAGTGTCGATCCCACGAGCACGGACGAACATGGAGGTCATCACGTGCGAGCAGCAGTTCTGACGCAGTTCGGCGCCCCGCTCATGGTGCGGGAGGTGCCCGACCCCGAGGCCGGGGGCGGGGAGGTGGTGGTCGAGGTCCTCGCCGCCAGCGTGGCGCCGTACGCGGCCGAGGTCTTCGGCGGCAAGCGGAACTACCCCCTTGTCCCTCCTGTCGTGCCCGGCGTCGGCGGCGTGGGGCGGATCATCCACGTCGGCCCGGACGCCACCCGGCTGCGCGTCGGCGACCTGGTGTGGTGCGACTCGACGGTGCGCTCGCGGGACGACGCCCTGACACCCGACATCACGCTCCAGGGCTGGAGCTCGCGCGGCGAGGGCGGCGCGCGGCTCGCCCGGTACCTGCACGACGGTTCGTTCGCCGAGCTCATGCGGGTCCCGACGGAGAACGTCTTCCCGCTGCCCACCGTGGCAGGGGACGATCCGGCCCGCTGGGCCGCACTCACCGTGCACGCCATCTCCTACGGCGGGCTGCTGGCAGGCGGGCTCGCAGCCGGCGAGACGCTGCTCGTCAGCGGGGCCACCGGCAACCTCGGCAGCAGCGCGGTCGCGGTCGCGCTCGCGATGGGAGCGGGCCGCGTGGTCGCCCCGGGCCGCAACCAGGCCGCGCTCGACCTCCTCGCCGACCGGTTCGGTCCGCGGCTGCGCCCGGTCCCGCTGACCGGAGACGAGGCCACCGACCGCGCGGCGATGTCCGCGGCGGCCGACGGCCCGATCGACATGGTGATCGACCTGCTCCCGCCGAGCGCACCCAGCTCGGCGTCGCGCGCGGCGGCCATGACCGTCCGCGAGTACGGCCGCGTCGTCCTCATGGGCGGCGTCGGCATGCTCGGTGGCGACGACCTCGCACTCCCGTACCCATGGATCATGCGCAACTCGATCACCGTGCGCGGGCAGTGGATGTACCCGCGCACAGCCAACGTCGGCATCATCCGGCTCCTCGCCTCGGGCACTCTGGATCTCGCCCCCGAACGGGTCCGGTCGTTCGGCCTCCATGCCGTCAACGACGCCATCGCGTACGCTGCCGCGCACGGCGGCCCGTTCGACCGCACCAGCCTCACCCCACCGGCTGGCTGACAAGGCCCACTGATCCCCAACCCCGGGGCTCGGCCAGGTTGGCGCCGTGCAGGACCACCTGGTTCTTGAAGCCCAGGTCACCCAGCGCCTTGCGGACGGTGTCGCCGGCGTGGTCGGTGACCTGGTCAAGCAGGACGATGCCCGCGGTGTTGTCGTGCGTGTTCGCGGCGAGGACGACGACCGCGATGACCAGGCCGAGGACGTCCCCGGCCAGTCCGCGCTTGCGGCCCGGCACCCGCTGGGCCGGATCCCGACCGGTCGTGGCGGCGGGGACCCCGGCTGCCACGTGGACACTCTGGGTGTCCAGCACCACCAGCGTCGGGTCCTCCAATCGGCGGGCCCGCTCACGGACCTGGCAGCGCAGGAGCTGATGGACGATCTGGTCGGTCCCGTCGTCCCGCCAGGTGGCGAAGTAGTAGTACGTCGCCCCCTTCTGGGGAAGATCGTGCGGGAGATAGGCCCACTGGCAGCCGGTCCGCCCCTGAGGGAAGACCGTCTGGTGTTCCAGGGCATCCTGTTCGTCCCCGCTTGAAGCCCTCGCAATATGAGTTCTTGGAACTTCAACAAAGTGACAGGCTCTCACCCGGCTGACCCTAGCAAGCCCGAGAATCAGGCTACGGCGATGGTCCGGCCCGGCATCGGCTCCGCGAGCGCGGCCCGCCAGGCAGGCACGCCGAAGGGGTCAGCGAAGTACTGCGTCTCGTGCACCACGTGCTGGTCAGCGAATTCCATGATGCTCACCGAGTACGAAGGCACACCGTCGTAGGTGATGAGGCATTCACTCACCCACAGATTCGCATGGCCGGTGATCCGCTGGACGGCGAAGTGTCGGTCGGCCGGGTGCCCGCCGCGTTGCGCCGAGATCGCCGCTCGGCCCCGGAACCGCTCGCCTGACTGCGGGTAGTCCAGGATCGCCTCCGTGGCGTAGATGGCGTGCTCGGCTTCGGTGTCCCCGCGTTCCGAGGCCCGCCAATGCTCCTCGACTGCAGCCCTGGTCCGGGAATCAACATCCATGGCACCGCCCTTCCGTAGCGGTGACAGCCTAGGCGCCCCGGGCCACAGCCGACCCGGGGCCAGCCGGGCCTGGGCGGTCAGGTCCTCCCTTCGGCCGGATCGGAGGGCGGCAGCCGTCCACCGTGGCAACGGCGTCGAGTGACCTCCACCCGGCTCGCCTCATCTTCGAGCCATTCTGTTAGGAGTTCTACAGTAAGAGGCCACGCAGATTGGTGGTGTGGGTTCCCGGGCTCTGGCGTGGTGTCTCTCCGGGCGATGGTCCGGAAAGCACCGGCCTGTTGCCTGCTCAGTCCGGCACTGCCTGGTGGCAGAGTGTCCCTGTGCAGATCCTCATCGAGGCCTTCGGCCTGCCTGGCCGCACCTGCCCGGTCAGCCCCGGCTTTCCCGGGTACAGCGACATTCACGTTGCCGTGCAACCACGTGCGCGAGACGAGGCGCTGCTTTCTCCCCAGCCCGGCGATGCCGTCTCGGCGGCCTGGACATTGGACTGCACGGCGAGCCGGGGCGCCTCGGGTGTCGACTTCACGGGGCCGTGCATCCAGGGCCGCCCCGGGCAGCGGTTCATCTATCTCTCGTGGACCGGTATCGACAGCGCCGGCGTCGTTACAAGGTTCCGCCGGGCGAAACTCATGCTCGACGCCGTCGACTCCTCGGTTGCCGACGACGCCGTGTCCCGCGTGCGGCTGGTCGCCCGCCTCGCCCTGACCGACGCCAAGGGCAGGCCTCTGTGCGCCGCTGTCCGGCCCCCGCTCGTCGCATGGTCCAGCGAAGCTCCACACTGACGTCTCGCCCACGGCTCGCGCTCAAGGGCGCCGGCGGGGCCGGGTCTCCCAGCGGTGGGTGATCCATGCCCGCCGGATCAGGCTGCGCACCGTGATGATGGTGTCGACGAGGTCGAAGAGAGCGTCAACTGCCATACAACCTGACCGACGCGGCCATGCGAATGCCTTAAGGACGAAGAAAGCCAGGCCTACGTCTTGCGAAAGGTTGCACCGTCATCGCCACCCGGCAGCCCCGCCAGATCCTCGCCAAACCCCACCTCGCCGTCTACGACAATCTCCACACGCTGCTGATGTGCGTCTACAAGCGCGACAAGGCCCTGTGCCCCCGCGACCGCAAGGCACCCCCAGCCTCGACCAGTGCGTCCCCGCCCGCGCGAACATCGGCCCCACCGATCAGCACGCCGCCGGCTTCCGTCGCCGCGCCACCGCGCTTGACCAGCAGACAGGTCACATCCCCGGCCGGCTGGGCGAGCGATTGCGCGACAACGCCACCCGGCTGCGCGACCTCGCCAACGCCCGCCACCGCACCCGCACCGCCCTCCAGGACGGCACCGCATGGGCCCCGCATCCGACGAACGCGACCGTATCCGCGCGGCCATGGACCGCATCCTGCAGGGAACCGCGCAGCACTCCAACGGCGCGCTGACGATCGTCGCCCTGGCTTAGGAAGCCGGCGTACCGCGCAACGCGCTCACCCATCGCCACCTGGACCCCAAGAACTACTTCTACGCGCAAGTGAGGGCGAGCGGACAGAAGCCGGACTCTGAGATCCGCCTGCGCCAGCAGATCGGCAGACGGAAGGAGCTCCGCGCCAAGGACGCCACCGAACTCGCCCAGCTGCGGACGGACGTCGAGCATCTCGTCCGCGTCGTCAACCAACTGACCACGCACAACCGACAGCTCCTCCACGCGCTGTCCCAGCCCAATCCTCCGGTCCGGGCCCTGCCGGCCCAACCACACCCAGACCGGGCCACTGAGCTGCCGGCATCCCGCGCGGTGGAGCACGGTCCAGCACTACGAGAGATGAGTCGCCCCGCGCCGCTACAAGGGGAATGCCCCAGATACGCCAGGAACCCGCCACGGGATCCGCCAGGAACCCGCCACGGGTGATCCTGGAGTCCGGATGGCCGCCGACGAACCCGACGCCTACGACCCGCACCTGGACGTCGACTTCACTCTGATCCGTGCCGACAGCCCGCCGACCGACGGATCCAGCCAGGCCGCGTGAGCCAGCCAAGGGCCGGACGCCTGAGCTGGCCGGGCGCGTGTCGGCGAGCACCTCGCGGAGCCCTGGCACCGCATCCGAGGGCTGATCGCGGGCACCGGGTTGAGGTCACAGCAATCGGTCGACCAGCCCGTCGATGTAGTCCGGGGTGAGCGGGACCATGCCGAACAAGACACGGATATACATCGGGGCCAGGATGTGGTCCAGCACGTCGAACGCGTCGGGTGCGTGCTCGCCACGGTCGCGGGCGCGATCGAGCATGGACTGCAGTTGCCGGGTGCGTTCGGCGCGGAGGTCGGCACCAGCCTGCTGGCCCTGCTGACCGCTGCTCGACAGGGCGACGGCCAGGTGCAGCACCGCCGGACCGTCGGGTCCGGTGATCTCGCGGGCCACTTGGGCCGCGTAAGTGCGCAGGTCGCCGGCGAGGCTCCCGGTGTCGGGCATCGGCGACCGCGCATTGAGGCGGGTGAGCGCCACGTCGGTGAGCAGGGTTTCCAGGCTGCCCCACCGGCGGTAGATGCTGCTGTCGGCTACGCCTGCGCGGGCTGCGACCTCGCCGACGGTGAAGTTGCCGTAGCCGCGCTCGCTGATCAGGTCGGTGACGGCCTGGTGCACCTGCGCGCCGACGCGGGCGCTGCGCCCGCCGGGCCGCCGGGCTCGCTGTCGCTCGTTCATGTCCACACCTTAACGCAGTCGCGACTTGCGTTTGCGCGGCGATCCTCCCTATAGTCACCTAACGCAATCGCTGACTGCTTTAGGGCGCTCAGGTGTAGCGCCACCCGCGTCGACCGCGACCGGGCGCAACTAACCGATTGAGGGGGATCCCATGGCTGCATCCCATGCGGTCGTAGGCAGTCGATCAAACCGGGCCGTGCTGCTCACGGTGACCTGCCTAGGCCAGTTCATGGTCCTGCTCGACAACACGATCGTTGGAGCGGCACTGCCCGATATGCAGCACCGGCTGCACACTCAGTTGACCGGTCTGCAATGGATCGTCGACGCGTACGTACTGCTGGTCGCCATGCTGCTGCTGTCCGGCGGTGTCTTCGCCGACCGGTTCGGCCGCAAGCGGGTGTACCTGACCGGCGTGGCGGTATTCACCGCCGCGTCGCTGCTGTGCAGCCTCGCGCCCTCGCTCGGCTGGCTGGTCGCCGGCCGGGTGCTGCAGGGCATCGGGGCCGCGGCGCTGAGCCCTGCCTCGCTCGCCCTGCTCGCCGCCGCCCATCCCGTGCCTCAAGAACGAATCAAGGCGATCGGGCTGTGGGCCGGACTCAGCGGAATCGGTCTGGCCGCAGGCCCAGTGGCCGGCGGCGTGCTGACACAAGCCTTCGGCTGGCCCGCCATCTTCCTGGTCAATCTGCCCATCGGCGTAGTCCTGCTGCTGGTCGGCCTGCGCCACCTCGGCGAGTCCCGCAATCCGAGCGCCCCCGCGATCGACATCCCGGGCACGGTGCTGTCCGTTCTGGCAGTGGGGGTACTGACCTACGGGCTGATCGAGGGTGGTGCTCGCGGCTGGACCTCACCGGTCATCCTGGGCAGCTTCGCCGCCGCGGTGATCCTCCTCGCCGCCTTCGTCGCCGTAGAAGCCCGTCGTTCCGCTCCGATGCTGCCGCCGCGGCTTTTTGGGCAGCGCCTGTTCACCGTGTCCAACACCGCCATGGTCGTGGTGGGGTTCGCGCTCATGGGCTCGTCGTTCTTCTTCTCCCAGTTCTTCGTGTACGTCCAGGGCAGCTCGATCCTGCGCGCCGGCCTGCAGACCCTGCCGGTATCCCTCGCCATGGTGATCGTCAGCCCGTACGCGGGCCGGCTCGCCGCCCGGTACGGCTTCCGAATCGTGGTCACCACCGGCCTGGCCCTGGCCGGCCTGGGACTGCTGGCGCTCGGCATGGTGCACGCCGACACCGGCTACGGGAACGTGTGGTGGCGGCTGGGACTCGCCGGCGTCGGCTTCGCCCTGGCCATGTCCCCACTGACAGGCGCCGCCATCCAAGCAGTCAGCCCGCAGGAAAGTGGCCTCGCCTCAGGCATCAGCAGCACCACCCGGCAGATCGGTGCGGTGCTCGGCGTGGCGGTGCTCGGAGCCATCGTCCGCACCCGGCAATCCGGCGGCGCTTCCTTCGAGACCGGCCTCAACAGCGCCTTCCTCGCTGCCGGCGCCATCACTTTGGCCACCGCCGTGTTCACCGGCCTGTGGCTGGCGAGGTCCAAGCCCGCGGAAGGCTCCGCGGCGCCGCAACGCTCCACCGATCCAGGTGCGGTCACCGCCTCGAACGAGGCATCCGTGAACAGCCGTTGACAATAACAACCGCCTTGGCCGGAAGAAGCGGCTGCGCGCCGAAGGCGTCGACATCACCATGCCGCTGCCGAGGCCTCCTGGGCGAACGCGACTTCCAGGTCACCGACCCCAGCGGTGTGATCGTCCAGTTCATCGAGTGGGTCACCCCGCCCAGCCCGGAGAACACCTGAAGCCCCACCGGGCCAGGGTGATCCGGCCCTGGCCCGGCGACGCCCCACCAGGGCCGTGTGCGACATTCCGCAACCACGCAAAGGACCCCGACCATGTCCCCTGCCCCGACCACCGCGCACCCACTGCCCGCTCACGACCGCGCGGTGTTCCTCAACCCGCTGGTCACCTCACCGAACATCACCGTGGGCGAGTACACCTCCTACGACGACCCGGATGGCGCCACGGACTGCGAGCACCGCAGCGTCCTCTACGTCTAGCCCCGTCTAGCCCCTGTCCGAGGGGTCGCGTGACCGGTCCCGGTTGACCCCAGGTGTGAAACGCGGGGGCCGGTATGGGCGGACGGCGGGCCACCACAAGGTGGAGCGCTGGTCAGCGTGCGATCTCGTCCAGCAGCGCTGCCAGCTCCGTCGCCCGCGAGAACATCGGCCAATGCCCGGTGGGCAGGTGACGCAGGTCCATCCGGGCCATCGGTCCGAAGATCGGGTTGCCGCTGTCGGCCATCATGCGCACCTGTTCCGGCGTGAACGTTGAGGCGATTACCACGGAGGGCGTGCCCGACGGTGCCGTGGGGCGGTCCAGGGGCCGGGTGGCGGTCGCGAAGGGCTGCGGCGTAGCCAACTTGCGTATCCGTGCTAGATGTTCGCCGGTCAGACCGGCCAGGCTGTCCGGCTCCGTTTCCGGGTTGAACGGCGGCACCGGGAGCCGCCAGCCCTCCCCCTCCTCCGCAACCTGCTTGCGCCACTCCTCCTGTGTCTGCGGCTTGTTGAAGTCGATCACCGCCATGCCGCCGGGCAACGGTCCCGCGTCCACGTAGACGACCTGCGCGATCCGCTCCGGGATCCGGTCAGCGGCACCGGTGACCGGAAGACTCGCCCCGCTGTGCCCGACCAGCACAACATCCCGTAGGCCGTTCTCCTCGATGACCCGGACGATGTCATCGATATGCGTGTATATATCCACGTCCGGTGTGGCCTCGGATGCCCGGTCAGCCAACCCGGCCAGAGTGAGCGGGTAGACATGGTGTCCCGCCGCCCGCAGTTCTGGCGTCACGTCCTCCCACGCCCATGCGCCGAGCCAGAACCCGGGAACC
The DNA here is from genome assembly GCF_042958635.1 of Streptomyces sp. NPDC007971. Taxonomy (NCBI): domain Bacteria; kingdom Bacillati; phylum Actinomycetota; class Actinomycetes; order Kitasatosporales; family Streptomycetaceae; genus Streptomyces; species Streptomyces sp. NPDC007971. Next base: position 16,631 of record NZ_JBIBJK010000033.1, on the reverse strand, counting down.
AGAACGATTGCTGCCATGGCCGCCTCGCTTCTCTTGCTTGTCTTTCCGTGTTCGGTCCGAGGTTAGGGGCGATAGCGGACACCGGCCGTCCTCAATTCCACGGCGGCTAATGACTGTCCAGCGGGTTACGAGCGGAGCCAGAGCCGCACAGCAGCAACGGTCACGGTGCCGTGGAAGACGTACGCCCTCTTGCCGAAGCGGGTGACCACGGCACGGAAGCTCTTGAGCACATTGATCGTTCGCTCGACTTCGTTACGGCGCTTGCAGATCGCCTTGTCGAAGCCGGTGGGCCGACCGCCCGCGCTACCGCGGCGCTGGCGGTTGGCCCGCTGGTCCTTACGCTCGGGAATGGTGTGCTTGATCTGCCGACGCCGCAGATACCGGCGGTTCCGGCGGGAATATGCCGGCTTTGGCCTCACAGCCGATCGACGCGATCACGGTGTGCGGCCGCAGCAGCGTCATCCTGTGAGCCGTGATCCGCAGGCGGATGATCGCGCCGTCTGTGGCTTCCGCCCGGCTGACGCGCATGTCGCGGGCGACGTCCTTGCCGCGGCTGGGGCCCCGAAATGCCAGTCGAGGGTGCGGCAGGCGTTCACCGCTGTCGAACGCCTCGCCGACACCCCCCGTCCCGACGGCGCGTTCGGCAGCGCCGACCTGCTGCGCATCCACATCGGCGCCTACCGCGTGATGTACGAGATCAGCGAGAAGCAGATCCGCGTCAACGTCATCCATCTCGGACGCGTGCGCTGACCAGTCCCATCCGTGCGCCGGTCAGGCGGAGGGACGCCGCCTGGTGCCGCCGCCGCTTCCGTTCAGCGGGATCAAGGTTTCCAGATGAGCGCCCTTGACCCAGGAGCCCAACAGGTCACGGTGCAGGGCCACGATGTCCTGGCGCAGCGCCAGGCCCAGCGCGGCCTTCGTGAACGTACGGCAGGTGGTGACGAACAAAGCGACATCCGCACCGTGTTCGAGACGGGCGGTGCCGACGAACTTCTGCATGTCCTGCGAGGAAACACTCCGGTGCGGCGCATACTTCTTGCACTGGACGACCAGCTTGCGGCCGTCGGCCAGGTAGCCGACGACATCCGCGCCCAGGTCGCCACTCTTGCCGCTGACGACGACCTTCGTACAGCCGTCCCGTCGGCACAGCTCGGCGACGTACCCCTCGAACTCCTGCCACGACAACGCGTCGACCTCGGCCATCGACAACTCCCGCGCCCTGGCCTCCTCCTGCGCCCGCCACGCGCGGTCCTGGCCGACCGCGCGATGATGCGCCCGCAGCAGCACCCAGCCGGCCCCGCCCACCATGGCCGCGGCGAGCACCGCCGCTACCGCCCCCCAGCCCTGTAACCGCCTGCGCGTCCGCTTTCCGTTCTCCGGGTACCGTCAGGGTATGAGTCATCCGCATCCCGAGCTGAAAGCCGCCCCACCCCTTCCCGAAGGAGGGCTGCGGGTCATCGCTCTGGGCGGCCTAGGTGAGATCGGCCGCAACATGACCGTCTTCGAGCACACGGGCAAGCTGCTCATCGTCGACTGCGGCGTGCTGTTCCCTGAGGAGACCCAGCCCGGCGTGGACGTGATCCTGCCGGACTTCACCTCGATCCGGGACCGGCTGGACGACATCGTGGCCGTGGTCCTCACTCACGGCCACGAGGACCACATCGGCGGCGTGCCCTACCTGCTGCGCGAGCGGTCCGACATTCCCGTCGTCGGCTCCAAGTTGACGCTGGCGTTCCTGGAGGCCAAACTCAAGGAACACGGCATCCGGCCGCGCACGGTACGGGTGCGCGAGGGCGACCGGCGTGGCTTCGGGCCCTTCGACTGCGAGTTCGTGGCGGTCAACCACTCCATCCCCGACAGCCTCGCTGTCGCGATCCGCACCCGGGCCGGGATGGTGCTGCACACCGGCGACTTCAAGATGGACCAGTTCCCTCTCGACGACCGCATCACCGACCTGCGCGCCTTCGCCCGCCTCGGCGAGGAGGGCGTGGACCTGTTCCTCACCGACTCCACCAACGCCGAAGTACCCGGCTTCACCACCTCCGAGCGTGAGCTGAACCCGGCGATCGAGCAGGTGATGCGCACCGCGCCGCGCCGGGTCATCGTCTCCAGCTTCGCCAGCCACGTGCACCGCATCCAGCAGGTCCTGGACGCTGCCCACCAGCACGGCCGCAAGGTCGCCTTCGTCGGCCGGTCGATGGTCCGCAACATGGGCATCGCCCGTGACCTGGGCTATCTGAAGGTCCCCTCCGGTCTGGTCGTGAGCACGAAGGAGCTGGAGAAGCTCCCGGACCACAAGATCACTCTGGTGTGCACCGGCTCCCAGGGCGAACCGATGGCCGCGCTGTCCCGGATGGCCAACCGCGACCACGTGATCCGCATCGGCAAGGACGACACCGTCCTGCTCGCCAGCTCCCTCATCCCCGGCAACGAGAACGCCATCTACCGGGTGATCAACGGACTCACCCGGTGGGGCGCCCACGTGGTCCACAAGGGCAACGCCAAGGTGCACGTCTCCGGGCACGCCAGCGCCGGCGAACTCGTCTACTGCTACAACATCGTCAAACCCCGCAACGTCATGCCCGTGCACGGCGAATGGCGCCACCTGCGGGCCAACGGCGACCTCGCCATCCGTACCGGTGTCGACCCCGAACGGGTCGTCATCGCCGAAGACGGCGTCGTCGTCGACCTCGTCGACGGGCGCGCGTCCATCACCGGCAAGGTCCCCGCCGGCAACGTCTACGTGGACGGCATGGAAGTGGGCGGCGCCACCGAAGCGTCCCTCAAGGACCGCCTCACCCTCGCCGCCGAAGGCGTGGTCACGGTGGTGGCGATCGTCGACGCAGACACCGGCGCCCTCGCCGAGGCCCCCGACTTCCTGGCCCGCGGCTTCGTCCACGACGACACCACCTTCGAGCCGGTCATCCCCGTCATCGAGAAGACCCTGGCCACCGCGGCCGAGGAAGGCGTCGGGGACGCGCGCCAACTCGAACAACTCGTTGCCCGCGCCGTGGCGAACTGGGCGTTCCGGACCCACCGACGCAAGCCCCTCATCATCCCCGTCATCATCGACGCCTGAGCCATAGCCCTGCAGAACGGTCCCGGTTCCGGCCGCGGCCCCGCCGCCATCGAGGTCTGGTACGGCAGTCAGCAGCCACCCCGGGAGGCCCGGGGTGGCAACGCACTCCGCCGGCTGCGGCCCAGACGGCCACCACCTCGCCCTCGCTCACGCCGACCGCTTTCGTGGCGGCGAACGCGGTGGCACCCGCGACGTACAGCGACCCGGCCGCCTCCCGGCCGAGCGCGGGCTTGACACCACCTTGGTCTCGGGCACGACGACGTACTCGGCGTGGCTCGCCCGGTCCCACGTCCAGCCGAGCACCTCGGCGCCGGTTCGGCCACCACGCCCGCGAAGTCGTTGCCCTGGCCGGAGGGGAACGTCGCGGGGAAGCGTTCTGCCGGCGCGCCCGAGCGGATCGCGGCCTCACCGGGATTGATCCCTGCCGCTTTGACCTTGACCCGTACCTGGCCCGGGCCCGCCGCGGGCCCGGCGACGTCGGCGAGGTAGAGGACCTCCCGGCCGCCGTAACGGTCGAACCGCACCGCACGCATGTTCGCGGTCATCGGGGAGCCCCGGAGGTGAACGCCGCAGTCAGGAAGTCGCCTACTCGCCGCAGCGCGGCCTCGCCTTCCTCAAGCATCGCGGCGAAAGCCTGGAACAGGTGCGGGACCCCGGGAGTGACCTCGAGGGTGACCGGGACGTCATGGGCGGCGACGCGCGCTGCGAGCCTGACCGCGTCGTCGAGCAGCAGTTCGTTGGACCCCGCCTGGATCAGCAGCGGCGGCAGGCCGCACAGGTCGGCGAACATCGGGCTGATCAGCGGTTCCGAAGCGTCGGCGGCGCCCACGTAGTCCTTGGCTCGCACCGCGATGGCCTCCGGGCTGAACGACGGGTCGACCGCTTGCTTGGTCGTCATGCTCGTCCCGGTCAGCGTCAGGTCCGCGTAGGGCGAGAACAGGATGCCTGCGGCCGGCATCGGCAGGTTCTGCTCACGGACGGAGACCAGCAGTGCCGCGGCCAGGCCCGCACCGGCGGATTCACCGACCACGGCGAGGCCCGCCGGGCCGGTGTCCCCGGTCGTGTCGAGTACGGCGCGGTAGGCGGCCAGGGCGTCGTCCAGCGCGGCAGGGTAGGGGTGCTCGGGTGCGAGCCGGTAGTCGACCGAGATGACCTTCATGCCGGTCCGTCGGGCGACGTGAGAGGCGAGAGCGGCCGATGTGCGGGCCGAGCCGAAGACGTAGAAGCCGCCGTGGAACCACAGCAGAGTGCCTTTCGGGGCGGCGCCGTCGATACCGATCTCCAGCACCGGGACGCCGCCGAGGCTGCCGGGGCTGAGGATCACGTCGTCGGGCAACGGGCGGGAGGTGAGCATCCGGGTGAAGACCTCCCGCTGCTGCAGGTGGTCCCCGCCGACCTCCAGCGGGCCGGTACGGAACAGCGTGTCGAGCGCCTCGCGCTGTTCTCTACTCATGCACCGGCGTCCTTCGCCAGGGAGTATGCGGCAATGCCATATTCTGCGCACGCGCTGCTCGAAGAACGGCACGTATCCCGTGCGGCGGTCCGGCTGCGCATGAGCCAGCCGTCGATGAGCCGGGCACTGCAACGCCTGCGCGCCACCCTCGGCGACGAGCTGCTCATGCGCGGCCCCGGCGGATACCAGCTCACCCCGCGGGCCGAGCGCATCCAGGCCGAGTTGCAGCATGCACTTCCACGCCTGGAGCATGTCTTTTCCGGAGAGACGTTCGACCCGGCCACCGCGGCACACGCGTTCCGTCTGGCCGGAACCGACTACACCGTCTCGGTGCTCAGCGGGGCGCTGCTCGGGCGGGTATTCGAGCAGTCGCCCGGCTCGACGGTGCTCTTCTCCCGCTGGCACCGTGCCGTGTTCGCCGAGGCCGGCGAACCGGTGGCGGATGCGGGAGCGTCGTCCGGCCCGAGCCGGATTCGAGGCTCGGGGGTATCCATGCCGGTTTCGGAGGACAGAGGCAGCGGGACCGACGACGGACGGCAGCGATCGTGGTCGTACCGCAGGCGGCGGTGTCGGCATCCCGAGGAGTTTCGGCCGGGTATTGCGGCACACGCCGAGTTCCCGGGCGGCACCGGCTAGAGCGCGCCCGGTGCACCGTTGAGTCTGTGCGATGTGTCGAAACCGACCTGTCGGCCCCGATCTGACCCACGTAGCGTGCGGGCGAGAGGAGCGGGCTCTGGACAGAGATGACCAGCCAGGTTCAGAAGGTCACCGCCGAGACGACCATCGCATGGTGATCACGTTTGTTCTCCCATTCAGCCTTCCACGACCCTGATGATCGTCTTGCCCGGGGTGCGCCGGTCGGGGGCGAACGCGGAGGGCGCCTCGGAGAGCGGCCGCACGGCTCCGACGACGGGTTTGAGCCGTCCGTCCCGGAGCCGCTGGGCGAGGTCCGTGAGCTGGGCACGATCGGGTTCGACGACGAAGAAGAGGGCCCGTCCGTCCTTGGGCCGGACAGTGGGGGGCGCGGCGATGGTGACGAGCGTGCCACCGGGGCGCACCAGCGCGGCCGAGCGGTCGAGGATCTCGCCGCCGATCACGTCGAACACCACGTCGACTTCGCCGACATCCTCCAGGTGATCGGCCTGCAGGTCCAGGAAGGCATTCACACCCAGACCGAGTGCCGTGCTCCTGTCCGCCGCCCGGCCGGTACCGATCACTCGGGCTCCCGCTTCGCGCGCAAGCTGCACCGCGATCGACCCGACGCCGCCCGCAACACCATGGATCAGGACGGTCTGACCGGTCAGGAGGCGCGCATGGTCGAACAGGCCCTGCCACGAGGTCAGCCCGGAGATGGGCAGCGCGGCGGCCACGGTGTGGTCGACGTCGACCGGAAGCGGAGCGAGGTTGCGGGCCTCCACCGCGACGTACTCGGCCAGTGACCCGTCACGGGCCCAGTCGGTCAGACCGAACACCCGCTGGCCGACGGTGAGGCCGGTGGTTCCATATCCCAGCTTGGCGACGACACCCGACACTTCGTGCCCGGGTACGCTCGGGGTCCGCTCGCGGCCTGCGCGGTCCGTCCAGGTTGCCGGCCAGTCGAGCTCGCCAGGAGTGAAACCGGCAGCGTGCACCTGCACGATGACGTCGTTCTCAGCGGCATGGGGATAGGGCATGTCCGTCAGGGAGAGGCCACCGACGCCAGCGTCAGGGTCTCGGACAGTGACGGCTCGCATGGCGACTCCCTGTTCGGTGCAGTTTCCGGAATCCGAAACGTGCGGCCCGTCTGCGCGTGTCGTGGTCAGGCAGAGGAGCGGTGACTGGCCAAGACCCATCTCAGCGCCTGGTCCGCCGCGAAGCCACTTCAGACGGTGTATCCGGGGCAAACGATGGACGCCGGCGGTCAGGCCCGGTGCCATATTCGACACCATGCCCGCACCACGCGCGACACACGATCGCAGCCTATAGATGCGGAAAAGGCGTAGGGGTCAATATTCGACAGCATGCGCGTCGAATTCGATCCTGAGGCGATGGGCAGCACCGCCTTTCCCAGGTTCCTGACATCGGTCGTCATTCCGCGGCCGATCGCGTGGGTCTCCACAGTAACCTCAGATGGAAGCACCGAGAAGCTCGCCCCACACTCCTTTTTCAGCATCGCCAGCACCGATCCTCCGATCGTCCAATTCACCTCAATCGGACGCAAGGATTCCCTGCGCAACGTCGAGGACACCGGGGAGTTCGTCGTCAACTTCTCATCCGAACCACTGCTGGAACTGATCAACGCCACCGCCATCGACTTTCCTCGGTCGGTCAGCGAATTCGACACGGCGGGTGTCGAGCGAGAAGCCAGCAAATGTGTAAGGCCGCCCAGAGTGGCGTCCTCCCATGTGGTTTTGGAGTGCCGCTCACACACCACCCTCAGCATGGGAAACTCCACCCTGGTCTTCGGGCGGGTGGTCCGTGCCGCGGCGGACACGGAATTCATCGTCGACGACCGCCCCAACAGCGAGCTGCTGCGCCCGCTCACCAAGCTCGGCGGCGACGAATGGGGCACTCTTGGCACCGTCCTGCACTTGAGCCGCATCCCGTACGAGGAGCCCGGCGCCGACTGATCGCGCTCGGGCACAGGCCGGCGCCCGCTCGTGGAGACTGTGCGCTGCGCGACGTAGACGATGACGCCTGCCTCCCTCAGGCGGACCGCCGCCGCCAGTTCGGCGGTCGCCAGCGCGCCGAAACCGGCCAGCAGCCCGCCCAACGCACCGAGCACCGGCGCAGCAGCCTCCGTAGTCCTACCGGATCCCTCTCTACATCCCTCACGCCGGGACTCCGGTGCTGCGGCCGGGCCGGATGGGGTCCCTCCCTCAGATCAGGTGGAAAAGGATCCGTCACCCATCCGCCCCGCCGCGCCCCGCCCCGCCCCACAGCGACGTATTGCCTCTTTGAGGCCGGACGCGCTCCCGGTCACGATCGTGCTCCCGGGGGTCGGCCCACAGCAGACAGCAACACGTCTGAGGGCACAGCGCATCACCCCTCTGCCCTGATGGCTCACCCACCGGAGGGGTTGTACTTGGCCTCGGGCTCCGCCCGGAACCGTTTGCGCGAGCGGTCCGTGAGCCGACCGGAAGTCGATCGCCCGACCTCGCCCGACGGATCCGCATCTACCGGCACGAGCTGCGGACCGTACGTCTCCGCACTGTCCAGCTCCTGGCCAGGTCCCCGGTTCGCCAAGGGGACGGGCATCACCGCCCCGCAGACCGGCAGGGACGTCGGGGCGTGAGTACACGTCTGGTTCAGCGGTCGTGATCGGATCAGGGCAGGGGCTACTGCCGTGACCGCAAACGATCAGCGGCGTGGTGTGACGGCTGGGTGTCGGCAGCGGTGGACGTCGCGCAGGTCGGCTGAAGGTCATGTCATGGTCTGTCAGTTCTCTGGTCTAGGGTCGCCCGCATGGCTGAGCCCTCCTTTCTGACGGCCGTCCGCGAGTCGTACGACACAGTCGCCGCCGATTACGTCGAACGCGTCCCGCCTCCAGCCGAGATGGACCCGCTGTCACGCGCGATGCTGACGGGGTTTGCCGAGCTGGTGCGGACGGCCGGTCTGGGGCCGGTCGCGGACCTGGGGTGCGGCCCCGGACGCGTGACGGCGCACCTGGCCGGGCTGGGGGTGTCCGTCTTCGGCGTCGATCTGTCGCCGATGATGGTCGGGCTGGCCCGGCACGCCTATCCGAACCTGCGGTTCACCGAAGGCTCGATGACCGCGCTGGAGATGAGGGACGACGAGCTCGGCGGCATCCTGGCCTGGTACTCCACCCATCACACGCCCCCGCAGTGGCTGCCGGACGTGTTCGCCGAGTTCCACCGCACGCTGGCGCCCGGCGGCTACCTGCTCTGGGGAGACTATGTCGGCAATGAGCGGCTGCGGCCGACTCACGGCTATGGCCGTCCGGTGTCCTACGAGTCGTACCTCCTACCCCTGGACCGCATGGTCGACCTGCTGGACCAGGGCGGACTCGTCGTCACCGCGAGACTGGAACAGGAGCCCGGCGGACGCGTGACCAGACCGCACGCCTGCCTTCTGGCCCGCAAGCCCGAATCGCCCTGACGGGGCTCGTTCCCGGGGTGAGGCCGCTCGGCTGGACCGCCGTCGATCACGGGGCGGGCGGTCAGACTGCTGGGTTGAGAGGACGGCCGCCCCAGCGGATGCCTTCTTCGCTGCGGACACGGGCGCGTTCCCGGCGCTGCGCGGCCAGGACGCCTGGACGGCGTGCGTTCTGATTGCGCCAGTGCAGGCAGCGGTACAGCGCGCGGGTCTGGACTGTGTGGATGGGGTGGTTCGAGTTGACGAGGGTGAACTGCCGCAGCGGCCGGAAGTGCGCCTCGACCGGGTTCGCCCAGGACGCGTTGGTCGGTGTGAAGCAGAGCTCGACCTTGTTCCTGGCCGCCCATCCCTGCCCTTGTGGGCGGCGGTTGTCGAGGATGACGTAGACGGGGGCACCGTCCGGCCGGGCCGCCCGGATGCTCTTGAGCGCGGCGAGGCTGTGGTCGGCGCCTTTGCGGCGCCGGTTGACGCCCCAGAGAGTGTCGTTGCCGACGGAGTAGCAGCCGGGGAAGTAGCGCACTCCGTGGGTGCGGTGATAGGTCGCCGGCAAGCGGTCGGACTTGCCTTGCTTCGCCCAGCACAGGCCGGTGGTGAGGCGGATGCCGAGCGGGCCGAACTCGTCGAAGGCAAAGGTGCGCTCGGGCCGCTCGGTCAGCGCGTACTCGATCCGGTCCAGCTTGGCGTCGAAATCGGGGTCGGTGGACTCCTTCCACGTCTTGGCCCGCTGGAACGTCACGCCGCCACGCTTCAGCAGGCAGCGCAGGCCTCGCGTCCCACACGTACCGGGCGGGCGACGTTGCGCCGCAGGTGCTCGGAGAATGTCCGGACCGACCAGCGGGTCAAGGGCTGACCGAGCTTGACCGGGCGGGTGATGGCCGTCTGGATGACGAAGTCCTCGTCGTCGTCGCTGAGCAGGCGGGGACGGCCTCCCACCCACCGAGGGTCCAGACAGGCCAGCCCGATCTCGTTGAAGCGGTGGATCACATCGTGGACTGTGTCCGCGCCCGCCTGCACGAGCCGCGCGATCACCGGCACGCTGTTCCCGCCCGCCGAGGCCAGCAGCAGCACCGCCCGCCGGAACCGCACCGGGCTCGTACTGCCTCGACGCACGATCCGCTACAGCTTCTGCCCCTCCTGCTCAGTCAGTCTGCGGACCCTGACCGGTTGCACCGTCCTGCCTCCCCGCGCCGATCGGACGTGTCGTCACATCCAGCCGGCCCGAGGACCACGAACACCACCTCGGCGATCGTTTGCGTCACTGCACGAGAAGGCACCGCCCGTGGCACCCACCGCTGTTCGCGCCGCCGCCACGAATGCTGCGATTGCCGGGTGCGTGCCGCCGCCCGCGCGGAAGGCGACCTTCGAGCGACGGAAGAGGGGCAGCCGGGTCAGCACCACGCCCTCAGGGGCGTGTGCGGTAGCCATCTCCGGTACGAATCCGGCACCTTGCCCGATCGCGGCCAGTGCCAGAACCGTACGGAAGTCGTTGACCTGATGGCGGATGCGCGGCTGGAAACCGGCCGCCTGACAGGCGCGTACGGCCATCGCGTGACCGGTCGTACCGTCCCGGGCCGTGATCCAGGGGCACGCGGCCCACGGTCCGAGCAACTGCGCCAGCGTGTCGCCGCGGGCGGCAGGACAGGCAGCAGGAGCGCCGCCCGTGGCCAGGTACATCGGCTCCTCCAACAGGGGTACCTGATCGACCGTGGTGTCCGGTGACGCGGGAACGAAGTCGTAGTCGTGGACGAGGGCCACGTCGAGTTCGCCGGCGCGCAGGCCGTCGGAGACTCGCGCCGAGTCGATCTCCTGCACCATCGGTTCCAGCGCGGGGTGCCGCAGGGCCAGTTCGGCCAGCGCGGCGGGCACGATTGCGGGGCCGCCGGAGGGAAACGTCCCGATCCGCAGCGGCCCGCCGATGCCTTGGCGTGCCCCGGCCAGTTCGGAGACTGCCAGTTCGAGGCGTTCGAGAACGGCGTCGGCGTGGGTGACGAGGGTGCGGCCCGCAGGTGTGAGCACCACCCGTCTGCCACTTCTTTCCAGCAGGGGCACGCCAGCCTCGCGCTCAAGCACGCCCAGTTGCTGGGAGACGGCCGAGGCAGTGAAGGTCAGCGCCTCGGCCACGGCCGCAATGGTGCCGCGTCGGTCCAGTTCGCGCAGCAGGTGGAGACGTCGAACATCCAGCATAAGTTGATCTTACGCATAGGCGAAGAAACGTGAACTGGATCTACTGGGTTGGTGGCGGTCAGGCTGGGTGTATGAAGCCCGAAGCGAACCTCACCGGCCTGTTCGTCCCCTTGGTGACTCCGTTCACCGACGATCTGCACCTCGCCCCTGACGCGCTCGCCTACCTCGCCAACGAGGCGCTGTCGGCCGGCGGCGCTCGTGGACTCGTAGCCCTGGGCACCACAGCGGAAGCAGCCACGCTGACCACCGAGGAGAAGCGGGCCGTGGTCCGCATCTGCTCGGCCGCCTGCCGGGAACACGGAGCTCCTCTGATCGTCGGCGTCGGCACCAACGACACCGCCGCCGCGATCAGGACACTGCGGGAGCTCGCTCAAAGCGGTGACGTCACCGCGGCGCTGGTTCCCGCGCCGCCCTACACCCGGCCCGGTGAGGCGGGAACGCTGGCGCACTTCACGGCACTCGCCGAACACGGGGGCCTGCCGCTGGTCGTCTACGACATCCCGTACCGCACCGCTCAGCCCCTCAGCACCAGCGCCCTGACCGACCTCGGGCACCTCCCGGGGGTCGTCGGAGTCAAGTACGCGACCGGCGCGATCGACGCAGCCGCGATGGAACTGCTCGACTCGTCAGCACCGGGCTTCGCGGTGCTCGGCGGCGATGACGCCGTCATATCGCCGCTGCTCGCGGCGGGCGCCCGCGGCGGGATCCTGGCGTCGGCCAATGTCCGCACCGCTGACTTCGCCGAGCTGATCTCGCTGTGGCAGCGCGACGCTGCCGGACCGGCTCGCCGGCTGGGAGCCGAGCTGGCCCGGCTGTCCGCCGTGCTCTTCGCCGAGCCGAACCCGACGGTGATCAAGGGGGTGTTGCACGCTCAGGGCCGCATCCCCAGCCCGGCCGTCCGGCTGCCGCTGCTGACCGCCTCCCCCGATTCGGTCCGGCGGGCGGCGGACCTGGTCACCGCCCGGACCCACCAAGCCCACCACGAGGCCGCGGCCTGACACGGGCACGTGGTCCTCCAGGGGAACCCGGTGGACTTCGATGCAAGCCGATTGCGCCCGCCCGCTCCCCTGGCACCACCCGACCCACGTGGGCGAGCTCTCCAGGTGGCCGAGGCGGGTGGGTCGGTCCAGCACGCTACCGTCCACGCACTCCTGGCCGCCGGCCACAGCAAGCGGTCGATCGCTCGGCAGCTCGGCGTGGGGCTCAACACCGTTCTCCGCTTCTCCCGTGTCACGGAGCCGGAGCAGCTGTTCACCGGCCAGTTGCAAAGCCGCCCCACCAAGCCGGCCGCCAACAAGCCCTACCTCGACCAGCGATGGCAGGAAGGCTGCACCAATGCCTGGAAATTGTGGGAGGAGATCAAGGCACAGGGCTACCCGGACGCTACGGCAACGTTCGCGCCTACGTCAGACGGAACCTACGCGGCCAGCCCGCAGCCGGTCGGCCCCCGGCCGCCATGAACGCCGTTATCGCCGGGCTCTCGCAGCCGTGGAACTCCGGACCGTTCTCATGAACAAAGCCACAGCGCATCCGACGCGGCCTGCGCCGCATCCAGTACCGCGGCGACCTCATAGACGGCTGCCTCGCCAAAACGGGCCTGATCGTCAACACATGACCACCACGACAACACCTTCAACATCACAGCCCAACGATTGGGACGGGGCGACACGCCTGACCATCACGCAAAAATAGGCAGTGAACGGGCAATATGCTGCAATGTTGCATATTTAATCTCTCTTTAGGAGGAAATGCGATGGCGGGCAAGCCCAGCATTGTCTTCGCCCACGGACTCTGGGCGGATGGGTCGTGCTTCAACAAGCTCATCCCCACGCTCCAGGCTGAAGGCCATGAGGTTTTCGCCTCACAGCACGGCCTCGACTCGCTCGAAAGCGACGTCGCGTGCGTCAACTTCACGCTCAACCACGTCCCCGGCCCGATCGTGCTGGTCGGTCACTCCTACGGTGGGACCCTGATCACCAAAGCAGGCACCCACGACCGCGTCGGCGCTCTGGTGTACATCGCCGCGCTCGCCCCGGACGAGGACGAGACGTCGCAGGAACAGCTGGACAAGTTCCCCCGCACGCCCATCTTCGAGCACGTGGACGTCGCTGACGGCCGCGTGTGGCTCAAGGCCTCAGGCGTCCCGCACTTCTGCGGTGACCTCCCGGAAGCGGAGCAGAAGCTCGTCCTGGCGACGGGCGCTGTGCCAGTGGCGGACCTGTTCAACCAGCAGGTTCCCGGCACCGCCTGGCGGACGAAGCCAAGCTGGTTCATCGTCGCCAACAACGACCGTACCGTGCCCCCCGACCTGGAGCGGTCCGCCGCCGAGCGCATGGGCGCCAATATCCGTCCCGTGGACAGCAGCCACGTTCCCATGCTCTCGCATCCTGACTTCGTCCTCGATGTGATCCGTGAGGCCGCGGAGTCCCTCGACGCCTAGGGCAAGCCGACAACGACCGCCCGCAGCGCAACACGCAAGGAGGCGGCCCCGGACCGACCGGGCCGCCTCCTTGCAACGACATCACGCTTTCAAGCCCAGTAGGACCAGCAGGAGGAGTGGCCCTCGGGTTCCCCCGCCAAGCGGCGTGACATTCCATGAACCTGTCGGTTTCGGTCCGCGTAGGGGCGGAGGCGGGCACCCGCGGTGCCGTAGATGAGGGTCCGGGCCAGGGGCCGTGCCGGCGTCGGGGCCGCGGTGGTATGGCCGAGGAGGTCGAGTGCGGCCTGGGGGCCGTGGTCGCGGCGGGCGGCAGCGACCTCTTCGAGGTCCCATGCCATCGCGCCGACGACCGTGCGGCGCGCGCCGCGGGCCGCGGGCCTCCACGGTGCCGCGTACCAGGAGGAGCCCTGAGTGGAACACGGTGTGCGCGCAGGCGGCGTGGCTGTCTTCGAAGAATGCGATGTCGACCAGGCCCGAGCCGTCCTCCAGCGCGCAGAAGATGACCCTTTTTCCGGACGGGATCGGCGGGGTCTGGGTGGAAGATCGCACCCCGGCAACCAGGACTTTCTGGCCGGGCATCATTCCGCGCAGGTGGGCGGCGTCGGTGGCGGCGAGCTCCCGCGGCAGCGGTGGTGGTGCTCCATGAGGTGATGGGTGACGTCGAGGGAGAGCGTGTCGGCCACCCGGTTCACACAGCCCGCACGGCAGACCCGGTCGCAATGAGCGGATACTCCTCCAGGACCAGGACCAGGACCAGGACCCGGAATTGCCGAGCCGCTCATGACGCGCGGGCGGCACCCTCACCTCGTGCGCCACACCGAGCGTCAGCGGATCCGGCCCGGCCATGACGTCAAGCAGGAGCACAAGGTCACGGGCCAGGCCGTTCCCTCCCGCACCCTGGGCAGCGTGTTCACCCCGAAGGTGATCGAGGGATCCCTGAGGAATCTGGGTGACGACTTCCTGGTCATCGACGAGAAGACCGCCAAGGGCGACGACCTCGCCCTCGGACAGCGCGTCTACACCTGGCTGCCGGACGGCTCCCGCCACCCAGCGAGGATCGGCGCCATCATCCAGACCGGCCTCGACGGGGACGCCACCTTCCTGTCCGCCGCCCGGGCACCCGCCGGCACCGGCATGGAGCGTGCCTGGGTGACGCTCAGCCCCGGTGCCGACCGCAAGGACGTACAGCAACGACTGGCCGCCGCTTTCGCCCACCAGCCAGTCAACGCCGACCCGGTTGAGGCTACTTCGCCCACATGAAGGACATCCTCGCGCAGAAGACAGCCACGGCAGCGAAGGTCATCCTCGGCATCTCGGTGGGCTACTCGCTGATCTCGGTCGCCAACACCCTCGTCATGTCGGCGGCCGGCCGACGCCGCGAACTCGCCGCACTCGATCCCGCCGGCAGCACCCGCCTCCAGACACTGCACGTGGTGGGCGCGGAAGCGGCACTGGCAGCAGTGATCGCAGCGGTAGTGGCGCTCGGCGCCGGCGCCGCCGTGATCGCCATGCAGAGACTGTCGCTGAAACGCATCGTCACAGCCCCCCTCTCCCCCACCTGACCGTCCCCTGGCCGGACGTCTGGCACACCTCAGCACTGTGCACGGTCGTCGCGACAGCGGCGGCGCTCCTGTCGACCTGGCGCACGACACAGGAACGAGCCATCAACGTCATGGGCATGCGGGAGTTACTCCCCCCGGCTGCCGCGTACAAGGGCGCGCCGCCTCACGGCAGCGCGCCCTTGTACGTTGCTTGGAGACAGTGCCCTGCTTCAAGGCCGCCCCGACAGGTTCGCTGGAAGACTGCTCCCCTGGCGGACTACGCCAACGGCCGTCCCTTCGCGTGGGTGGACGACGAAGAGAGCGACCTGAGCCAGGCGCACGTGACCACCCACCACCGCGCACCTGGCTTTCTGCACCACGTCAATCGAGGATCGCCAACGCGAGGACGACTTCGGCGCTCCTGGCGACTTCGTCAGTTCTGTGGGTACTTCACAAGCCACCGTCTGAGCCTGCCATCAGCCCGTCGAGGGAGCTTTGTCCCGGACGCCGTGGTCATTGCGGGACAGTTCTTGGTCGGCCAAGGAATCATCACCGTCCTATATCTGATCTGGGAAAAGGACCCGACCGTCCTCCAAACGATTGCGTCTTCGGTGTCTCCACGGCTCCGGCACAGGTCCCCCAGCCGGCAAGACGGGAGTGCTGGCCTCCGGGGGCGCTGCCGTCTACCCCTGCGGCTCGCCCGAGCGCTTCACCGCCTGGTCTGTGAACGTGCGACCGCCGGTCCCGCCGCGCCCGGGATCGGCAGTGCGGACCCTCGGACACGACGCGACCCCCGTCATCGGCATCGCCCACTTGATCACCGACCGGCCCTTCCAGTCCTCCACTACCCGGTGGATCGACGGAGTGGTCGGCGGCGGCACAGTTGCGCGCCAGTCCAGAACCTGTTCGTGGGTCAGGTCCTCAAGGACCGGCTCCTGGTCGTCGTCGACGTCCGCGGGCTCCTGGGTAGGTGCAACCGAGGCCGGGCGAGGCGCGGGCAGAACTGCCGGGGCCGCGGGCGCCAAGATCACAGATGCTCCTTGATCGCCTGCGGCCGCTGAGAACAGACTCACTCCCCTACGGGTGGTAGATCTCCTGCATGGAGGTGATCTGGCTCTGGCCGTTGACGCAGTAGTAGAAGTACGGGCTGTTGTCGAGCTGGTGGTTCACCAGCCACTTCGGGGCGACCTTCACGATTGTGGCGCCCTTGAGCACCTTGACGGAGGCGCCTGACGCGAAGGCGAGCGACCGAGCCGGTCCACTCGGGGTGTAGACGACGTCCTCGTCGTTCTCCGTGTTCACCTTGCACGTCTCCGGCGTGACGCTCACGACGGTCTTGCCCCGGACGTTCTTGGCGGAGTCCAGCTTGAAGAAGTGCTTGTACCCCGCGGGCAGGTAACACGGCTTCCAGGCAGCAGCCCCCGCCGCCCCAGCCGAGCCGGCCTTGGTGGACACGGCCGGGGTGCTTGCTGCCGTGTTCGGGCTGGCGCTGGAAGACCCACCCGCGGTGGCGAGGAGAGCGGCGGCGGAGGCGAGGACGATGGCGCCGGAGATGTAACGGTGATTCATGAACATCCTTTGCTACGAAGATCTGCTGACACCAAGGGAGATACCGGACCGCAGGTCGGGGTTTCGCCGTTCGCCAGCTGTGACGGGACGGTGACAACCGCCGATTGGCGGAGGCAATCGGCCGGGCTCGGAGCTCCTGGTCCGACTCGACGCATGCGCCAGGGGCAGGACCAGAGGGGATGTCAACTGGTTTGTGTGTGATGCGTGTTCTGCTCCATGGGTTCTGGTGCCTGTGGTGGTTACTGTGGGTTGATGGTGGTCAGAGGGGGA
>NZ_JBIBJK010000032.1:88345-88573 GCF_042958635.1 Streptomyces sp. NPDC007971 | reverse complement strand
AAGCCGGTGAGGCCTGAGCTTCCGGTGAAGCCGGAGTACCCGAGGAAGCCGGTGAGGCCTGAGCTTCCGGTGAAGCCGGAGTACCCGAGGAAGCCCGTCAAGCCGGAGTACCCGAACAAGCCGGTGAGGCCCGAGCTTCCGATGAAGCCGGAGTACCCGAGAAAGCCGGTCAGGCCTGAGCTTCCGATGAAGCCGGTGAAGCCGGAGTACCCGATGAAGCCGGTGACG
>NZ_JBIBJK010000032.1:0-88248 GCF_042958635.1 Streptomyces sp. NPDC007971 | reverse complement strand
AAGCCCGAGCTGCCCATGAAGCCCGAGCGTCCGGTGAAGCCGGAGTACCCGAGGAAGCCGATGAGGCCTGAGCTTCCGATGAAGCCGGTGAAGCCGGAGTACCCGATGAAGCCGGTGAAGCCCGAGCTGCCCATGAAGCCCGAGCGTCCGGTGAAGCCGGAGTACCCGAGGAAGCCGATGAGGCCTGAGCTTCCGATGAAGCCGGTGAAGCCCGAGTACCCGATGAAGCCGGTGAAGCCCGAGTACCCGATGAAGCCGGTCAAGCCCGAGCACCCGATGAAGCCCGAGTATCCGATGAAGCCCGAGCACCCCATGAAGCCGGAGTACCCGGAGCACCCGATGAAGCCCCACCACCAGGGGTACGAGAAGCCGGAGCACGGGCGCGAGGAGGGATAGTTGCCTTCACGCACGTCGTCGGTGGCGACAAGGTGATGCCGAGCCTGGGAGTGTGCCCTTCAGTGGCGCTCCCAGGCCGGCCCCGAAGCCCGCCCCGGCCCCGGACGCGGGTCGGAAGGCTTCGAACTCTTCCCCTGACGAGCTGTCAGGTCATTGGCCATGTGGGAGGCGCAGCGCTTTGGGGGCAGCCGTTGCGCCGTCCCGGTGGGGGCACGGTCGCCCGGTGCGTGAACGGCCGGTGAAGAAATCGCCACGGATAATTCTTGACCATCTCTTGGTGATTCAACCAGGGCGACAGGCTGCACGTTTGCAGTCGGGTTGCTTCGTGTGTGCGCAAATCCTGTGGAGATCGCGAGTCTGCGAGGCCGCGTCCCCCCAGGTAGGGGATTGATCTGCCCGCGACAAGTCGGCACGCTCCTGAGCGCGAGCAGATCACTGCCGCTTGAACGCAAATCCCCCCACACGACGAGGAGACCCCTCTTGACGGCGCATCACAAACGCATAGGCAAGGCCAGGACCGTCACCGCGGTCGCGGCCGTTGCAACCGTCGTCGGCACCGCCCTGTACGTGTCCCCTGCCGCCCAGGCCAAGCCGCCTGCGGAAGGGACGGTCTACGGCCTGAACGCCGAGGGAGCCGTGGCCGGCAGCTATGTCGTCCTCATGGACCAGAAGGCTTCCCAGACCGAGAAGAAGGACCTCGCCGCGGAGTACGGCGGCCGGCTCGGCCGCACCTACGGCTCGGCGGTCAACGGCTTCTCCGCCAGCGGACTTTCCGAGACGGAGGCCAAGCGCCTGGCGGCCGACCCCGCGGTCGCCAAGGTGGTGCAGAACAAGAAGTTCCACATCGACGCCACCCAGGACAAACCGCCGTCCTGGGGCCTGGACCGCATCGACCAGGCGGACACCGCCGGAGACGGCAAGTACGCCTACCCGGACAAGGCCGGGGAGGGGGTGACCGCGTACGTCATCGACACCGGCGTACGCATCAGTCACAAGGACTTCGCGGGACGGGCCGCCTACGGGTTCGACGCCATCGACAACGACAGCAACGCCGACGACGGCAACGGCCACGGCACCCACGTGGCCGGCACCATCGCCGGAACCGCCCACGGTGTGGCCAAGAAGGCCAAGATCGTCGCGGTCAGGGTGCTCGACAACGAGGGCTCGGGAACCACCGAGCAGGTCGTCGCGGGTATCGACTGGGTGACCAAGAACCACAAGGGTCCGTCGGTGGCCAACATGAGCCTCGGCGGAGGCGCCGACCCCGCGCTGGACGCAGCGGTCGGCAAGGCCATCGCGTCGGGGGTCACGTTCGCGGTCGCCGCCGGCAACGAGTCGGCGGACGCGGGGCAGTCGTCACCGGCCCGGGTGCCCGAGGCCATCACCGTCGCGTCCAGCACCAAGGACGACGCCCAGTCGGACTTCTCCAACTTCGGCTCGGTGGTGGATCTGTACGCGCCGGGTTCGGACATCACCTCCGACTGGAACGACAGTGACGCGGGGACCAAGACGATCTCCGGCACCTCCATGGCCACGCCTCACGTCACCGGAGCCGCGGCCGTCTATCTGGCCGGACACCCGGACGCCACTCCCGCGCAGGTCGCCTCCGCGCTGACCGGCGCCGCAACCAGTGGCAAGATCACCGACCCGAGCGGCGGAACGCCCAACAAGCTGCTGAAGGTGACTGAGTAGGAATTCCCCCGTGCTCGTGCCCTGCACGAGAACACCGCGGCCCGGCCGTGCCGTCAGCGCTTGCAGCAGCGGCACGGCCGGGCCGCCGGTTCCTGCTCCCAGGAGGGCCGGTACGGCGGACGGCAGTCCCGGCGACGGCCTCGTCGAGCGATGCCCAGGCGTATCGCGGTGCGCGTCCCCCCCCCAGTGCGCGTCCCCCAGTGCACGCCCCGCGATGCGTGTCCCGCAGTGCGCATCCCCCAGGGCGTGTCCCGCAGTGCGCATCCCGCGGTACGCGTGTCGCGGTGCGAGTGCCGTATCGGCGGCGGGCGGAGCCGAAGTGCTCCGTGAGGTCGGCCGCGACGGCAGACCGGTGGTGGGCCGGTCCTACGTCGTCTTCTCGGGCTTCGCCGGGATGCAGAGCCATGCCAGGCCCGCGGCGGTCAGATAGGCGAGCGCGCCGATGGCCATGCTGGTGCGCAGCCCGACGCTGTAGCTGGCTGCTGTGGCGAGCAGGCTGCCGCCGAGTGCCACGCCGATGGCGCTGCCGAGCTGGCGGGTGGTGTTGAACAGCGCGGAGGAGGTTCCCGAGAACTGCGGGGGTGCGGCGGACATCATGGTGGCCGTCGAGCCGGTGAGGGCGAAGGACGTGCCGAAACCCGCGGCCATCATGGGTGCCACCAGCAGCGCGTAGGCGGGATCGGCTCCGGCGGCGGCCCAGGCGGCGAGGCCCAGGGCGGCCAGGAGCATGCCGGAGATCACCAGTGGACGATGGCCGGTGCGGCGGCTCAGGCGGCCGGACAGGACGGAGGCGAACGTCGTCATCGCCACCGCCGGGAACAGAGCCACCCCGGTGCGCAGAGCGCTGAAACCACGCTGGTGCTGGAATTCCAGGCTGGCGGTGAACACCATGCCGTAGAAGCCGAGATTGAACAGCATGCCGATGACCGCGCCGCCGCTCATCGCACGCGAACGCAACAGGCCCAGCGGCAGGGCGGGAGACCGGGCCAGCCGCTCGCGCAGTGCGAACGCCGCGACGGCCAGCAGTGCCAGGCCCGCTCCGGCGAGGACGGCCGGATCGGACCAGCCCCGCCGTCCGGCCTCGTTGAACGCGGCCGTCAGCAGCGCCACCGCCGCCACGACCGCGCACTGCGCCGGCCAGTCCACGGCCCGGTCGCCGTGCCTCGGGGAGCGTGCCACATGCCGCAGCGTCAGCACGAGGCAGGCGACACCGACGGGCAGATTGATGAGGAACACCCATCGCCAGCCCACCGTGGAGACCAGCAGCCCGCCCAGCAGTGGACCGGAGGAGGCGGCGATGCCCGCCATCGAGCCCCACAGCCCGAAAGCCCGCGACCGCGCGGCCGGCGCCGGGTAGGCCTGCTGGAGCAGTGCCAGCGAACCAGGGACGATCAGGGCCGCGCCGAGCCCCTCCGCCAACCGCGCTCCCACCAGGAAGGGGGCGGTCGGTGCGAGGGCGCACGCGGCCGACGCCACCGTGAACACCGCCACGCCCGAGCAGAAGACCCGCCGGTTGCCCAGCCGGTCGCCCAGCGCGCCGGCGGTCAGCAGAAATCCGGCGAAGACCAGGGTGTACCCGTCGGTGATCCACTGGATACCGGTGAGGGAGGCCCGGAACTCCCGGCCGATCACCGGGACGGCGACATTGATGACCGTCACGTCCAGGATCACCATGAAATACCCGGCGCACACTGCCAGCAGCGGTGCGAAGGGCGGCTGATCGGACCCCGTGCCCGAGACCGGAGGGGGCGGGGCCTCACCGGCACCGCCCGACCCTGCGAACGCCACGTCCCCCACTCCATCCCGTCCACAAGGCTTCTGTGCAGAACGTCACAATAGGGGACGTATGATCTGCGGAGCGGGAACGGGGCTGAGGGTCATCTCCTCCGGGCTCGCCCCACCGTGCAGGAGCCGGACCTGGACGACCATGGTGTGGATACGGTCGGCACGCCGGAACTCCCCGGACAGCTGCTGTTTCTCGTCTCCGCCGAGGCGGAAGCCACAGCCGTGTGGGACGCCGCCCGCAGTGGCAGCGGGAACCTGCCGGGGAACGCGGTGCGAGATACGACCGCACCGCGGCGCCGGGGAAGGGCGCTCGATCACCGGCCGGTACGGGTGGCCCGTGGCGAAGGCGGTGGTCCCATCCGCGCGTGGGATCCCGGCGAACGCGCACCTCTCACGGAGTTCGGCACCGAGATGGAAAGCGGCGCCGGTGAGGAGACACTGACGCCGTGCGCCCCGCCGAACGTGAGCGGCCGTCGTCGCGTGGCCGCCGCCGGCGGCTGCGGCAGTCTCGCCCTGGGGGACATCGACCGCGGCGCGTGGAGCCGTCCGTTCGCCGGGAACGAACCGCCCGACGAGACCGACCCCATGGTGGCCGTCGGCGCCGCGGACGGCGTGCCGATCGCCGTCACCGGTACCGGCGGCCCCCGCCCCGCCCCCGCTTCACCCGCCCGCGCGCCCGCGCGCCCGAGCAACCGATGCCTGCCTGCGGACACTCTTACCGGCTGGGCCGGCACCGGGCAGGCCCCGCTTCGGAGGCAGACGGGCCGACGCCCCCAGGTCGGCGCACAGGAAGGCCTCAGGGCCGCTGTCAGTCCGTGTGCCCATAGTCGAAGAGCGTCGGGCGAACGTGCGCAAAAGGGGTGGGCATGACGGGGGTTCGCGGGGAGCTGGTCCGTCCGCTGGCCGAAACGGTACGGGCACATGCGGCACGGATGGGGGAGAGGACCGCCTTCCGGGACGGGCGCAGGGCCGTGACCTGGACGGAGCTGGACGACCGGACGGCGCGCATCGCGGGGCACCTTGCGCGACAGGGGGTGCGTCGCGGGGACCGGGTGGCGTTGTGGCTGTCCAACCGTGTGGAGGTGGTGGAGAGCTGCCTGGCGGCCGTGCGCGCGGGCGCGGTGGGAGTGCCGCTCGACGCGGCGGCGACCGATGCCGAGGTGTCCCAGGCCCTCCGCGACAGCGGGGCGGCGGCGGTCGTCGTCGAAGCCTCGCTGCTGGAGCGGGCGGTACGGGCCCTGGCCGGGCAGCCGACGCCGTTCATGGTGGTCGTGGGTGCGCAGGCACTGCTGTCCGGTGTGCCCGCGGGCGCGGTGTCGTACGAGGAAGTGGCCCGGACCGATCCCGGCCGTCCGCCGCGTGACGATCTCGGCCTGGACGAACCGGCCTGGATTCTCTACACCTCCGGGACCACCGGCGAGCGCAAAGGCGTCGTGGCGAGCCAGAGGGCCATGCTGTGGTCCACCGCCGCCGCCTATGCACCGCTGTTCGGCCTGTCCGAGGACGACCGGCTGCTGTGGCCGCTGCCGATGCACCACGCCTACGCCTACTCGCTGTGCGTCGTCGCAGTGGTGGCCGCGGGTGCGAGCGCCCACCTCCTGGACAGGGGAGTGGACGTCGCGGAGGCACTGCAACAGCACCCGTTGCAGGAGCCGTTCACCGTGCTCGGCGGGGTGCCGGCCACCTACCACCTGCTGGTCGGCGCGTTGCGCGATGCCCCGCGTCCGCCGGGCGGGCTTCGGCTGTGCGTCAGTGCGGGGGCACCCTGTCCGGCGGAACTGCGCCTGGACGTCGAGGCGTTGCTGGGCGCACCCCTGCTGGACGGCTACGGCGCCACCGAGACCTGCGGCAAGATCGCGGTCGACCGGCTCGGTGTGCCGGCGCCGGAGCGTGTGCCGCGGCCGGTGCCCGGAGTCGAGGTCCGGGTGAGAGACCCGGCCTCCGCAGACAGCGCAGCGGACGGTGACGAGGGCGAGATCTGGGTCCGCGGCCCCGGCCTGATGCTCGGCTACCACAACCGCCCCGAGGACACGGCGCGCGCCCTTCGGGACGGCTGGTACCGCACGGGTGACCTCGGCCGCCGCGAACCGGACGGCGGGCTGCGCGTCACCGGCCGGGTGAGCGACCTGATCATCCGCGGCGGGCAGAACGTCAACCCCGTCGAGGTGGAGCAGGTGCTGCTGTCCTGCCCCGGTGTCGCGGACGCGGCGGTCGTGGGCAGGCCGCACGACATCCTCGGAGAGGTCCCGGTCGCGTTCGTCGTCCCCGGGCCGGACGGCGTCGACCCGGCCAGGCCGCGGGCCACGTGCCGGGAGCGGCTGTCCGCCTTCAAGGTGCCGGACGAGATCCTGCTGGGCACCTCCGTGCCCCGTACCTCCTCCGGCAAGATCCAACGGGGCGTTCTTGCCCGGCAGTTGAACGAGGCCGTCGTCGATGCTCGCAGGGAGGCCTCCGCCGGGCTGCGGGCCCGGCTCCTGGCGCTGCCCGCCCCGGAGCGACGTCACGTCCTGCTGAGTCTCGTCCTCGACGCCACGGCCGAGGCGTGCGGCGGCGAGGACACCGCACCGGACCCGGTCAGGGCCTTCACCGAGCTGGGGGTCGGCTCCCTGCACGGCGTGCTGCTGCGCGACCGGCTCGGGGCGCTGACCGGCCTGGAGCTGCCCGCGACCCTCGTGTTCGACCGCCCCACGCCGGACGCGGTCGCCGAATTCCTGTACGGCGCGCTGCTCGGCGCCCCGACCCGGCCGGCCCCCGGAGCCCGGCCCGGCACGCGCGACGGTACGCCGGCGCCCGACGAACCGCTGGCCATCGTGGCCATGGCCTGCCGCTATCCGGGACTCGTGGACGACGTCTCCTCACCCGAGGAGCTGTGGCGGCTGATCGCACAGGGCACGGACGCCACCTCCGCCTTCCCCACGGACCGCGGCTGGGATCTGACGGAACTGTTCGACCCCGACCCGGACCGGCCGGGCACCTCGGTCACCCGGCGGGGCGGCTTCCTGCGCCGTGCCGCCGACTTCGACGCCGACTTCTTCGGCATGTCCCCGCGTGAGGCACTGGCCACCGACCCGCAGCAGCGGCTGCTGCTGGAAACCGCCTGGGAGGTCGCGGAACGGGCGGGCATCGCCCCGGCCGCCCTGCGCGGCAGCGACACGGGAGTCTTCGTCGGCATCATGCACGGCGACTACGCGGGCCGACTGCTGCACCGCGGAGGCCACCCCTACGAGGCTCACCTCGCGCTCGGTTCCGCGGGCAGCGTGGCCTCCGGGCGCATCGCCTACACCCTGGGGCTGGAGGGGCCCGCGGTGACGGTGGACACGGCCTGCTCCTCGTCGCTGGTGGCACTGGACTGGGCGGCGCGGGCACTGCGCTCCGGCCAGTGCTCCCTGGCCATCGCCGGCGGGGCCACCGTCATGGCCGGCCCGGTGCCGTTCGTCGCCTTCAGCAGGCTGCGGGGCCTGGCACCCGACGGGCGGTGCAAGCCGTTCTCCGCCGCGGCCGACGGCACCGCCTGGGGCGAGGGGACCGGCCTTGTGCTGCTGGAGCGGCTCGCCGACGCCCGGCGTCACGGCCATCCGGTACTGGCCGTGCTCCGGGGCTCCGCGGTCAACGGCGACGGCGCGTCCAACGGTCTGACCGCGCCCAGCGGCCCCGCACAGGAGCGGGTGATCGCCGACGCCCTGGCCTCGGCCGGGCTCACCCCCGCCGACATCGACGCCGTCGAGGCCCACGGCACCGGCACCCCGCTGGGCGATCCCATCGAGGCCCGGGCCCTCCTCGCCGCGTACGGGCACGACCGCCCCGCCGAACGGCCGCTGTGGCTGGGCTCGCTGAAGTCGAACATCGGCCACACCCAGGCCGCGGCCGGCATCGCCGGCGTCATCAAGACCGTACAGGCGATGCGGCACGGACTGCTCCCGCGCACCCTGCACGCCGACGAGCCGTCACCGGGGGTCGACTGGTCCTCGGGCGCCGTACGCCTGCTCACCCGGGAGCAGCCGTGGACCCCTGCTCCCGGGAGCCCCCGTCGCGCTGCCGTGTCCGCCTTCGGCATCGGCGGAACCAACGCCCATGTGATCCTCGAAGAAGCGGTCCCGGCGCGGGAAGACCCCGACCGCGGGACCGCCCGGGCCGCTCCGCAGCCGCCGATCCTGCTGTCCGGCGCGAGCCCCGAGGCGCTGCGCGCCCAGGCGCGGCGCACGGCCAAGTTCCTGCGTGAACGGCCCGAACTGCCTCTCCAGGACGTGTCGTTCACGCTGGCGACCTCCCGCGCGGTGCTCCGCCACCGGGCGGCGGTACCCGTCCAGGACCGCGCCGCCCTGCTGAGCGACCTGGACCGGCTCTCGGCCGGGGCGACGACCGTCATGCCGTCCCCGGCCCGGACGGGCGGACGGCTGGCGCTGCTCTTCACCGGTCAGGGCGCCGGATGGGCGGGGCTGGGCAGGGACCTGCACGCCGCGTATCCCGTCTTCGCCGACGCCTTCGAGGGGCTGTGCGACCGGTTCGACTCCGTCGGCGTCGGGGACCGGTCCCTGCGCGAGGCCCTGTGGGCCGCGCCGGACACCGAGGCCGCCGATCTGCACAGCCGTACCGATGTCGCACAGGCCGGCTTGTTCGCGTTCGAGGTCGCCCTGTTCCGGCTGCTCGCATCGTGGGGGCTGCGACCGGACGTCCTGGCCGGCCACTCCGTCGGCGAGCTGGCCGCGGCGCACGTCGCCGGGATCCTCTCCGAAGAGGACGCCGTCGAACTGGTCGCCGCACGGGGGCGGTTGATGCAGCAACTCCCGGCAGGCGGCGCCATGGTGTCGCTGGACGCCACCGAGGAGGAGACCAGAGCGGCGCTGACGGAACGGACGCAGGAGGCCGGACCGGTGGCGATCGCGGCCGTGAACGCGCCACGGTCGGTCGTCGTCTCCGGGGCCGAACAGGCGGTGCTGGCGGTGGCCGCGTACTTCGAGGCCCGGGGGCGACGCGCCGTACGACTGCGTACCGGCCACGCCTTCCACTCGCCGCTGGTCGAGCCGGCGCTCGCGGAGTTCGGCCGGGCAGCATCGCGCGCCACCTACCGCGAGCCCCGCATCCCGGTCGTCCCGGCGACGACCGGGCGTCCGGCCGGCGGAGAGGACCTGCGTTCGGCGGCCTACTGGGTGCGCCATGCCCGCGCAACGGTGCGGTTCGCGGACGTCGTACGACACCTGGTGCGCGAGGCGGGGGTGACCGCCTTCGCCGAAGTCGGCCCCGGCGCGCACCTCACCTCGGCCGCAATGGCCACCGTCGGGGAGCCCGCGGACCTGGTCCTCACCCCGACGGTACGGCCCGGCCGGCCGGAGCCCGCAACGGTCCTGTCGGCACTCGCGCGGCTGCACGAGCACGGCACGCAGATCGACTGGGAGGCCGTGCACCGGGCGCCCACGGGAAGGCGCGCCCGGCGGGTGGACCTGCCCACCTATCCCTTCCAACGCGATCGCTACTGGCTGGCCGAGCCTCCCCGGGCCACGCCCGCCGCACCGCAGACCACCGCACCGCGCACCACTGGACCACGGACCACCGTCGGCCATCCGGTGCTGACCTCCTCGACCAGCCTCCCGGACACGGACCGCCTGCTCTGCACCGGCCACCTGTCGGACGCGGACCAGCCCTGGCTGCAAGACCACGTCGTCGACGGACGACTGCTCGTGCCCGCCGCCGCCCTCGCCGAGCTGGCGCTCCACGCCGGCGGCACCTGCGGGCTGGACCTCCTGGAGGAGCTGACACTGCTGCTCCCCCTGCAACTGCCCGGCTCCGGCGGGCGAGTCGAGGTGCAGGTGGCGCTCGGCGAGCCGGACCCGTCCGGCCGCCGCAGCGTCGACATCCACGCACGCCCCGAGGACTTGGGCCCGGTCGGTCCGTGGACCCGGCACGCGACCGGACGGCTGGGAGAAGGACCGGCCGCCGACCGCGGCCCACAGGAATCCTGGCTGCCCCCGGACGCGGTCCCGGTCGACCTGACAGACGCCTACGACCGGCTCGCCGACGCGGGCTACGCCTACGGCCCGGCCTTCCGGTGTGTGCAGGCCGTGTGGCGGCAGGGCGACGACCTGCTCGCCGACGTGCGGCTCCCCGACACGGCCCTGGGAGAGGCCCAGCACTACGGCATCCATCCCGCGCTGCTCGACGCCGCCGTACACGTCCCGCTGCTGGTCGCGGAGGGCACGGGTGAGCGTGCACGCCCCGCCACGACCCGGCTGCCGTTCTCCTGGCGGGGCGTCGGCCGCTGGACCACGGGCGTCGGTGCGCTGCGCGTCCGGGTGCGCTCCACCGGTGCGGACACGCTTACCGCCGACCTCACGGACCCGGCCGGCAGGCCGGTGCTGCGAGTGGAGGCGCTGACCACCCGAGTGGTCCCGGGCGTCGCCGGTGCCGCCGAACAGGCGGCGAGGCCACGGCCGTTGTACCGCCCGGAGTGGATCGCCGCAGCCCCGGCCGGCCCGTCCACGCCCGCGCTCACCGTGATCCACCCGGACGACCTCGGCCTGGCGGCAGCGTTCGCGGGTTCCGTGGGGGCCGGGACACCCGCCACCGCTTCCGCGCTCGGGGCGGCGGCTCAGCGAGCTACGACACCCGCCTCTTCGCCCCCCGCCCCACGCATCGCAGGTCCCGCGGCAGCCGGCACCCCGGCCCTCATCGCCTCCCTGAACGCACCGGCCCCGTCCACCGCCCCGGCCGCCGACACCCGAGACCTGGTCACGCGTTCCCTGGAACTGCTGCACCACCGGCTGCCCACCCTGGCCGTGGGATCGCGCCTGATCCTGGTGACCCGTGGTGCCACCGGTCCGGACCCGGACCTGCCCGCCGCAGCGGTCTGGGGGCTGGTGCGCAGCGCACAGGCCGAGTACCCCGGCCGCATCACCCTCGTCGACGTCGACGCAAGCCCGGAGTCACTGCACCGTCTGACGGCAGCACTGGCGACGGACGAGCCCCAACTCGCCCTCCGCGCAGGCGAAGTACTCGTCCCCCGGCTGGGCCGGCCGGCCACCGCACCTGCCCTCCCGGCCGCGTTCGCACAGGACGGCACCGTGCTGATCACCGGTGGTACGGGAGCTCTCGGCGCGCTGCTGGCCGTTCACCTGACGGAGCGGCACAAGGTCCGTCGGCTGGTGCTCACCAGCCGAACCGGCCCGAATGCACCCGGCGCACGGCGTCTGCGGGAGGAGATCGAGCGGGCCGGTGGCCGGGTGGAGATGCTCACCTGCGACGCCGCCGACCGGGCCGCACTGGCCGCGGTGATCGACCGGTACGCGGGCGAACTGACCGGCGTGGTGCATGCGGCAGGTGTCCTCGACGACGGTGTGCTGGAGGCACAGACACCCGAACGGCTCGCGGCCGTCCTGCGACCGAAGGCGGACGCGGCCTGGCACCTCCACGAGCTGACGAAGGACCTGCCCCTGTCGCAGTTCGTGCTCTTCTCGTCGGCAGCCGGTCTGCTCGGCAACCCCGGCCAGGCGGGCTATGCCGCGGCGAACGCGTTCCTGGACGCCCTCGCGCTGCACAGGACCGCCCTGGGGATGCCCGCGCTCTCCCTGGCGTGGGGACCGTGGGCAGGAGCCCACGGGATGGCGGCCCGGACGGGCCGCACCAGTGACGGCGTGCTGCGCGCCGTCACCCCTGCCGAAGGCCTGGCGTTGTTCGACGCCGCGCTGGAAACGGGCGAGCCGGTCCTCGCCCCGCTGCCTCTGGATCCGGGGACCGGTCCGGCGCGACGACGGGTTCCGCCACCGCTGCAAGGGCTGCTGCCCCCGCCCGGTCCTGTGGCGGGCCCGGAGGGCGCCCTCGGCCACGGCGGGTCCGGGTCCGGCACAGGCCGGGCGTCAGAGCCTGACTCGCCGGGCGCGTGGCGCGAACGGCTGGCGCAGCTGCCCGCCGCCGAACGCGCTCCCGCGCTGCTCATGCTCGTCCGGGAAACGGTGGCCGACGTGTTCGGCCATCCCGACGCGGCCGCGGTGAGGGCCGACCGTGACTTCACGGAACTGGGCGTCGACTCCCTCACCGCCGTTCTGCTGCGCAACCGCCTGAGTCTGCTCACCGGCCTGGAACTGCCCGCCACCCTCACCTTCGACCTGCCCACCACCGAGCGTGTCGCCGCCCACCTGCTCGAAGAACTGCGCGGGACGCTGCCCCACCCGGAGGGTGCCGTCGGCTCACCGTCACGCCCCACGACAGCGCGTTCCCCCCAGACGCTGGCCTCTCTCTACCGCCGAGTCTGCGGCACGGGTGACGTCGTATCGGCGATGCACCTGCTCGTGACCGCTTCGCTGGCCGTCCCCGGCTTCGGTCCCGAGGACGCCGCGGTGCACGCCCTGCCCCCACTTCACCTGGCCACGGGTCCGGACGACCGGCCGCCCCTGGTGTGCTTTCCCGGGTTTTCCCCCGCCTTCGGCAGACCCTGGTACGCCGAGCTGGCGCGTCACTTCGACGGGGACCGGGACGTGGTGGAGATGCGGCATCCCGGAGTCACCTCCGGTGCCGTGCTGCCGAACGACTGGCAGACGCTGGTGGATCTGCATGCGGCGACGCTGAGGGAGCAACTCGGCGATCGCCGGCCCGTCCTGCTGGGCTGGTCGATGGGCGGCTGCCCGGCGCACGCCGTGGCGGCGCGGCTGGCGGCGACCGGCACCCCGCCCGCGGGCCTGGTCCTCGTCGACACCTACCACGTGACACCCGAGCGGGAGGCCGAGCCATGGCTGCTCGCCCTGCCCGCCCGCGCGGCCCTGGCCATGGGGGAGGGGTTCGACACCGCGGTGGACGACATGGCGCTGGCCGCGCTCGGGGCCTACACCCGGCTGCTCCGGGGCTGGCGTCCCGAACCGGCGGACCTACCGGCCCTTCTCGTCCGCGCCACCGAGCGGCTCCCGGAGATGCTCACCCACGGCGACGGAGGGCCGGAGCCGCTCGCACACCGCGACAAGGAGCCGGAGACGCTCGGTGTCGGCAGCCGAGAGCCGCAGACGCTCACCCTCGGCGGCCGAGAGCCGAACATGTCGGCTCACGGCGACGGCAGACCGGAGGCGTCGGCCGGCGGCGGCCGAGGGACGGGGCGTCACGACTGGCGGGCCTCCTGGCCACAGCCGTCCGACATCGTGGACGTCCCGGGCGACCACTGGACCATGACCGAGGAGCACGCACCCACCACGGCACAGGCGATCCGCGCCTGGCTCAACGGCCTTGAGGGGCAATCCGGTTGAGCTACTCCTCGCGAGGACCGGCTGAGGTTCTCCTCGCGAGAACCGCGTGAGCAGACCGCGCCCCGCGATCCGTGAGGACATCGCCCCCCTCCGCACCGCCTCTCCGCACGGCCCCTGCGTACCGCCCTCCACCTCCCCTCAGCCCCTCATGGCGGAGCACCACGTCACGAGGGCGGTGCGGAGGGATCGTCGGACTCGGAGTCGAGTGCCGCGGTGCTGAGGGCTGCCGCCACACGGGTGACCTGCTCGCTGGGCGGCTGGGGAGGACGGGCCAGGAGCAGGCGCCGCTGCTCCTGGGGCCCGCCGCGGACGGGAAGGATGCGTACACCCGGTGGCGCTGCGGGCGGAGCGCGGCGGGCACGGTGGTCAGCCCGAGCCCGGCGGCGACGAGGTGCAGCTTGGCCAGCCAGTCACGAGTGGTGTGAGCGATCTCGGGCCGCTCGTCCAGGCCCGGCCACACACCCATCAGCCGGTCCTCCCCGGACGAGGAGCCGGCGATCCAGCGCTGCCCGCGCAGGTCGGCCACGTCGATGCAGTCGCCGCGGGCGAGGGGGTGAGCGGCGGGCGCCGCGAGGCACAGGGCGCGCTCGGTGAGCGTCTGCAGCGCGAGCGCGGGCGACTCCGTGTCCGGCGGGCGGAACGGCGGCGCCGACGCGAGCAGAGCACGTCGAGACTGCCGGCTCGCAGGGCGCGCACCAGCGCCGGGGTGCCGCCCTCCCGGCCGACCACGGTCAGGCCGGGAGGGACACGTCGTGGACGTGACGGACACCGACTCCGTCGCGCACCTGGCCGAGGACCTCTGGTCCCGGCACGGCGGCGTCCACATCGTCATCTCCAACGCCGTCGCCCGGCTGGTGCCGGGCGAGTCCCAGGCCGCGCGCGCCGACGAATTCATCGACGTCTCCAACTCCGCCGCCCACGCGGTCCTGCGCTCCTTCGGCCCGGTCCTGCGCCCGCGCGGCCTGCTGATCGTCGTGGCCAGCAGCCTGGGCACCCTCGGCCATCTCGACCCGCGGCTGCACCACCTCTTCGACGGGGCGAGCCTCGACCAGGTGGAATACGCCGTCGAGTCCTGGCGCAGCGCCGTCCACCACGGGACCGCCGAAGAAGCGGGCCGGCCGCGCTGGCTGAACGTGCCCTCGAAGGTGGCCCAGGTCGCCGCCGTCCGGGCGGTCGCGGCGGAACGCCGTGAGCACGATCTCGCCGACGGCACCCTGATCGCCTCCGTGTGCCCGGGCATGGTCGACACCGCCACCTCGCGTCCCTGGTTCAGCGACCACAGCGGGGCCCGGCCGCCCGCCGAGGCCGTGCTCGACCTGGTCCTCGCCAACCACGTCGATCCCGCCCTCTACGGCGAACTGGTCCGCTTCGGCAAGGTCCTGCCCTGGCACGACGGCACGCCCCGGTGGAACAGGACCGGATCCTCACGCCCTGACGTACGGCCGTCACACAGCCATCAGCACACCGCAAGGAGTTCACCCATGAATGCCCTCACCACCCCGTTCGGTTTCTCCAGCACGGCCGCCGAGGTCGCCGACGGGATCGACCTCTCCGGCCGCCGCGCGGTGGTCACCGGCGCCTCCTCGGGCCTCGGGGCCGAGACGGCCCGCGCCCTGGCCGGTACCGGAGCGGCCGTCACCCTCGCCGTACGGGACGTGGAGGCGGGCGAACGCGCCGCCAAGGACATCGCCGGGTCGACCGGAAACCAGGAGGTGCACGTCGCACATCTGGACCTGACCGACCTCGCGTCCGTCACCGCCTTCACCACCGCATGGCAGGGCCCCCTTGCACATCCTGGTGAACAACGCCGGCGTCATGGCCTGTCCCGAGCGGTACACCGCACAGGGCCGGGAGTGGCAGTTCGCCACCAACCACCTCGGCCACTTCGCCCTCTCCCAAGGCCTGCACCACGCCCTGGCCGCCGACGGCGCCGCGCGCATCGTCGTCGTGAGTTCCACGGGCCACCAGCGGTCCCCGATCGTCTGGGACGACGTCGACTTCGCCTTCCGCCCGTACGACCCCTGGCTCGCCTGCGCCCAGTCCAAGACCGCCAGCGTCCTCTTCGCGGTGGAGGCGAACCGCCGCTGGGCCGGGGACGGCATCACCGCCAACGCCCTGATGCCCGGCGCCATCTACACCTGTCGGAGGAACTGCTCGCCCACGCCGGCTGAAGCGCGCGGCCGCACTCCTGCCCCTCGGGCCGCACTCCTGCCGCTCGGGCGGTCGGTTGCGCCGGAGCGGCAGGAGTGCGGCGTTCGCCGGAGGTCAGTGAGATGTCGAGTGATCGGCCGCCGTCGGTGACAGGACCTTCAACGCCACGGCGGGATGGAACAGCAGGGCCGGAGAGGCCACCATGTTCACCACCCGTACGAACCGGGCCCACACGGCCGGGTCCTTCACCGCCACGCGGAACAGACGCCTGTTGTACCAGTGGGCGAAGCGCGCGGCGAGAGGCCTGCGGCCGGGGTCCCACATGAGGTCCGAGTTGGTCGACAGCGTCCAGGGGGCCAGCAGAAGGCGGCCCATCCTCTTCTGGAAGTCACCCGACAGGCCGTCCAGTCGCGCGGAAGCCCTGTACCGGGCCAGCATCCCCTGCAGCAGTTCCGCCTCCATCGCGGCCACGGTCAGACCCTGGCCGTAGACGGGGTTGAAGACGCAGACGGCGTCGCCGAGGGCGATGAGCCGGTCCGGCCAGTTCCTGATGGTGTGGTAGGGCTGCCACCGGTTCTCGACGTTGGTGTAGCTGTGGGTCGGCTCCTGGACGGTGCGCCGGCCGATCTGCTCGGCCAGGTGCGGGTTGTTCAGGCTCTCGGCGAAGGCCAGGTAGCCCTTGTCGTCCGTCGGCGGCCGGTCCTGGTGGGCGAAGAGCGAGCACGTCCACCGGTTGCGTTCCACGGCCAGCAGGACCCCGGCCCGGGACACGTGGGGAGCGAACGGCATCTGGTAGGCGATGTAGTAGTCCGGATGGGCGGGGTGGTCCTCCTCGGGCCGGTCGAAGTTCATCGACGTGTACGTGACCTTGGCCTTCACGGTCCGCTTCGGTGGCACGGCGACGCCCATCCCGCCCAGCCAGTCCGCCAGGGAACTGGACCGCCCGGAGGCGTCGACGACCAGATCCGCGGCCAGCTCGACGGGTTCCGTGTCCTGCGGGCGGCAGGTCACTCCGCTCACCCGGCCCGAGGCATCCCGGGTCAGACCCGTGCACCGGGTGGACGGCATGAGCGTGACCTGGGGAAGCGCGAGCACCTTGCGCCGCAGCCGGCGTTCCAGTTCGTCCCGGGTGAAGGTCTGGATGCGCACGCCGGTGCGCTTGCGGGGCGCGAGCCCGACGGGCAGCAGGAAGTCGATGCCTTCCCCGTAGTCGAAGACCGGAGCCCCCGCGGCCCTCAACTCCTCGCGCAGGCCCGGGAACAGCCGCTCCAGGATCTCCCCGCCCTTGGCCAGCATCGCGTGTGCGTGGTAGCCCTGCGGGGCGCCCGGATGAACGCCGGTGTCCTCGTCGACGTCGTCCCGTTCCACGAGGACGACCTGTGTGAAGAAGTCGCTCAGTACCCTCGCAGTCACCAGTCCCGCGTAGCTGCCACCGATGACAACGGCCTTGCCCCAAGGGCGATCTGCACTCAAGTCGTCTCCCATGTGTGATCGGACCAGCGCGTTCAAGCAGGTCAACGACCCCGCCGTGAGGCGGGACACGGGGCTCGGGAAGCACTCGGGGAGCGCGATGCGACTCTGCGATCCTCCCTCCGCTTCGGCCCGTCGGGCCGTGTTCCGTTGCGTACCCGCGTCGACGTACGCGGCCGGACCGGCGCCCGCAAGGCTGTGCCACGGTGGCATGGGCAGGAGGCGCGGGCAGGAACAGAGCCCGGCGCCCGGCCGTGGCCGGGGTACGTCGGACAGCCGTACGCCCGCCGTCGACGGGCAGGACGGCGCCCTGCACGAAGCTCGCCCTGTCCCCCGCCAGGCAGGCGATCGCCTCCGCGATCTTTCTGGCACGGCCGGGGTGACCGGCTTGATCTCGGCCCCGGCGTCAGCGAGCTGCTGCACTCGGCCACCGTCGCGGTAGCGGGCGAGGTACCGCTCAAGCGGCTCAGGCACGCGATCGCCTGCTTCCCGACCGTCAACGAGATCTGGCTCTTCCTCCTTGCCGCCTGCCGGCGGGCTCGGGAGACCCCGCGGACCACCTCGGCGTAGCGCCCTCACCCCGCGGCGACGCAGCCCGGCCACGGCCCGGCGACGGTACCGGTTGCGCCTACGACACCGACGAATCGGGTGCACCCGACAGGGACCGTGGCCTTGGCGCCTCGACGTCCTGCCCTGCCGTGACGACCGGTCGAGGGCACCGACTAGGCTCGTGACCTCGGCCGAGAGCTTGGGGGGAGACGCGTGGGCAGGTGGGAGCGGGCGCTGGACGCGGCGGCGGTGCACACGCCGGAGCTACGGGCGGACTACAGCCGACAGCGCCGGCAGGTCGTCCGGTACAAGCGGGAAGTGGCGGTGGCGGCCGGACTGCTGCTTCCGCCGGCCATGGTCCCGCATGTGATGGCCGCCGCAGCCTTCATGCACCGCACCGACGACCTGCTCGACAGCGGCCCCCTGGCGGACCGCCGGGCGGCGTCCGCCCGTTGGGAGCGCGAGGTCGCCGAGAGCCTCGCCGCAGGCCGTACCGACCACCCCGAACTGCGCCCCCTCCTCCACAGCATCGATGCGCATCCCGTCCTGCACGACCGCGTCCTCGACTACCTCCGCGCGGCGGCCTCGGACCTCGACTTCACCGGGTTCGCCACCGAGGACGACTACCAGGACTACGTGGACGGATACTCGCTGCCCGGCTTCATGGTCGTCGCCGCGCTGCTCGGCCCCGAGGACCAGACGGCGTACCGGGCCGCCTGCCGCACCTACATCGACGCCGGCCAGCGCCTCGACTTCGTCAACGACCTGGCGGAGGACCTGGCGGACGGCCGTCTGACCATCCCCGAGCAGACCCTCAAGGAGCACGGAGTCGCCCGTGCCGACCTGGAACAGGCCCGTGATCTGCCGGCCGTGCGCTCGTTGATCGACGCCCTGCTCGACCGGGTGGACCTCACCCTCGCCGAAGGCAGGGCCGTCGTCGGCCTCGTGCCCGAGGAGCACCGGCCCATGGTTCGGTGCATCATCGCGGTGGACGAGCTGACCAGCCGCGCCGCGCGTGCCGACCGAGGCGCTCTGCTGCGCCGCTCGGCGAGCCCCGGCAAGATCGCTGCACTGCGGCTGCTCGGCCGCGAGTACGTCCGGGCCCGCCGGCTCCGCCGCTGACGACCGCGGGTACGGGAACGGCGTTACAGCGAGGCCAGGTTGTCGGCCAGGTCGGCCAGGCCGAGTGAGCCCTGGGCCAGCGCGTTTCCGTGCCAGGCCCGCAGGTCGAAGCCGGCCCCGAGGCGGCGACGGGAGGCTTCACGGCCCTGCAGCCAGGCGCGCTCTCCGAGCTTGTAGCCGATGGCCTGGCCGGGCCAGCCGAGGTAACGGTCGATCTCGCTGTTGCGGCGGGCGGTCTCACATCCGTGGTGGGTGGCCATGAACGCGGTGGCGAGGTCCGGGGTCCAGCGCTCGCCGGGGTGGAAGCCGGAGCCGGCGGGGATGGCGAGCTCCAGATGCATGCCGAGGTCGACGATCACGCGGATGATCCGGAGCATCTGCTTGTCCAGGTAGCCGAGGCGGCGGGCGGGGTCCGTGAGGAAGCCCCATTCGTCCATCAGCCGCTCGGCGTACAGGGCCCAGCCCTCCTTGTCGGCGCTGACCGCGCCGAGGGTGATCTGGTAGCGGCTCAGGCGGTCGACGGCGGCGGTCCACCGGGCGGTCTGCAAGTGGTGCCCGGGCACGCCCTCGTGGTACCAGGTGCTGACGATCTCCCAGGTGGGGAACGTCTGTTGGCCCAGGGTCGGCAGGTAGGTGCGCCCGGGACGGCCGAAGTCGAGACTGGGACCGGTGTAGTAGGGGGCGCCCGAACTGCCGGGAGGGGCGATCCTCGACTCGACCCGGCGGAGCGGGCCCGAGATGTCGAAGTGGGTGCCGTCCAGGGCGTCGATCGCCTCGTCCATGATGTCCTGGAGCCAGGCGCGGATGTTCTCCTCGCCCGTGATGGCGTGGCCGTGGCGGTTCAGGTGGTCCATGGTCTCCCGGACGCCGGCGCCCGGGAGGATCCGGCCGGCCTCGGCGTGCATCTCGGCAACCGTGCGGTGGAACTCCTCCCACGCCCAGGCGTAGGCCTCGGCGGGGTCCAGGGCGGCGCCGTTCGCCCAGCGGGCCGAGCGCAGGTAGCGTTCGCGGCCGACGGCGTCCGGAGTGCCGTCCACAGCGGG
The DNA here is from genome assembly GCF_042958635.1 of Streptomyces sp. NPDC007971. Lineage (NCBI taxonomy): Bacteria > Bacillati > Actinomycetota > Actinomycetes > Kitasatosporales > Streptomycetaceae > Streptomyces > Streptomyces sp. NPDC007971. The sequence goes on along the minus strand of NZ_JBIBJK010000032.1, from coordinate 68,819 downwards.
CAGGTAGGTGGCGGCGAGCCAGGAGCGGAACCCGGTCACCGCGGCCGCGGCCCGGTCGGCGGCGGCGTCCAGATCGGGCCTGAGCCGGTCCGGAGCGTCGGCCACGAACGCGGCGAACCAGCTCGCGCCGCCCGTGTCCTGGCCGGTCCAGGCGGCGAGCTGCCCGATCACGGCCCGGGCCTGGCGGGGTGCGCACACCAGCCCGCGGGCGATGCCCTCGGCAAGGGTCGCCCGGTAGCCGTCGAGCGCGCCCGGCAGGTTGCGCAGCCGCCCGCCCACCGTTGCCCAGTTCTCGTCGGTGTCGGTGGGCATCAGGGTGAGGCTGCTGAGCAGCCGGTGCACGGGCGAGCCGACGTTGCGCAGCTCACGGAAGTGGTCACCCGCCTCGTGCACGGCGAGTTCCGCGGTGAGCCGTTCCCGCAGCAGGCGGGCGCAGTTCCGGTCGGCGTCCTCCCACACCACGCCGTCCTTCTCGGCGTCCCGCTCGGCGGTGTCCAGCGCGCAGAGCGTCCGCCGGGCCAGTTCGGCGTGCGCCTCGAAGCCGTCCGGGGACAGATCCGGCTGGCGGTCGTCCCCGGGGTGCAGGCCGAGCCGGGTGGAGGTCAGGGGGTCGAGGGCTGCGACCCGGTCGACATGGTCGTCGGCGATCCGGCGCGGGGTGCTCGGCTTCTCAGGCATGGGCGCCATGCTGACGTACCGTCGCCGACGGTGTCAGGAACGCCCTGTCGGCTTTCGGCCGCTTGTGATCACTCGTCACCGGCTTGCTCACGGATCTCATACGTGCGGAATTCCGAGCGAGCCGGCCTGCCCATGCAACCCATACGTGCGCAATTCCGAGGCGGCTTGCGCATGGACCTGACACGTGAGGAATATCCGAGTCGGCGTGCTCACGGATCCCCTGCGTGCGGAATTCCGACCGGGCCGGTCTGCTGACGCACCTCGTGCGGAATTCCGAAGCGGGTTCACGACGGCACAACCGCCGGTATCGGCCGATGAGCCCCACCCCGAGCGCGGCGCCGAGGAACACCGTGGCGCACCGGCCCCGCGGCAGCGGTCCAGGACGGCGGACGGCGGGTTCAGGGGGTGGGGATGCCGGCCGGAGCGCGGGGCGGGCGTGCGAAACGGACCGGAACCCCGGGGGAGTAGAGCACACTGGCCGGGTCCCCGGCAGGATTGGGCAGCCCCGCGGCGGCCACCAGGTCCTCGTCGCAGCGGAGCAGTTCCGCGCGGTGCAGGGGCCAGCGCGGGTGGGCGTTCGGGAGATACAGGGGCCGGCCGAAGAAGGCACTGTGCATGCCCCAGCGGGCGGTCAGGAAGTGTTCCATCTCGCTCGGGTTCTCGACGCGTTCGCCGATCCGTATCGCGAGGCTGCTGTGCGCACCGCGGGGTCCGGGCCAGCGTCTGCTGCTGGTGTAGGAGATCGTCGTGCCCTCCTGACGAACCTTCATCCGCGACCACACGTAGGGGAGTCGGAACGCGGCCCGCCCGACGACGACCGGGACGAGGCGGGACGCGTCGAGGGAGCGGAAGACCACGCCCCGGCGGCCCCGGGCGTCCACGGAGTACAGACGGACGTTGGTCTCCGGGAAGGAACCGAGGTACGGGACACCGGGCAGGCGGAACCAGCCGACGCGGTGCATCCGGAAGGCCACGAGGCCGACGTAGGTGACGCCGTCCAGGGTGTCCGGGCGGGTACCGGCCGGCAGGAGCGGGGCGACGTCCGCCGGATCGGCGGCCCAGTGGAGGAAGGCCAGGTCGAGCCAGGACTGAGTGAGCAGAGGCGGGTTCGCGGCGTGGGGCGGGTCGGCCGATATCGGTTCGGGTTCCGCCTGGAGCGGTGACTGCGGCATCCAGCCAGTATCGCGAGGCACGTGTCCCGACGGAACGCGGCCCCACGGTGCCAGCGCCCCGCCCGGTGACCGCGCCGAGATGACAGGCCGGGCACCCGACCCGGTAGTGTTCAAGCAGCGCGACTTCCTGCTGAACCGGCGACGACCTGGGAAAACGCGGATGCCACTGACAGACAGTCATTTCTTTGGACCTGTGGTACCAGCCGATCTTCGGCCTCTGACGAGCTATCTCTTCGACAGGTCCCGCTCGGACGCTCCGGCGTTCACCTTCCTCGACCACGCCTCCGACCGCGACGGCATCGAGCACACGATGTCGTGGGCAGAGCTCGCGGACCAGGTCCGTGCGGTCGCCGCCGAACTGAGCAGACTCACCGGGCGCGGCGGGCGGGTGGCGATTCTCGCGCCTCAGCATCCGGCCTATGTGGTCGCCTTCCTCGGCGCCCTGCACGCGGGAACCGTCGCGGTGCCCCTGTTCGCGCCGGAGGCGAGCCGGCACGGCGGACGGCTGGTCCACATCCTGTCCGACTGCGCACCCGAGGTGTGGCTCACCTCGACCGACGTCGTCGACCAGGTACGCGCGCTCGCTCGGGACGACGCGGTCCCCGCACCGAAGCACATCGTCACGGTGGAAGAACTGGCAGCGCGGGGCGGTGACTTCACGGCCCCCGAGATCGCCCTCGACGAACCCGCCTACCTTCAGTACACCTCGGGATCCACCCGGGATCCGGCCGGTGCGGTGATCACGCACCGCGCCGTGGTCGCCAACTCGTGGCAGGCCGCGACCGCGTACCGGGCGGGCGCGCGGTGGACCGTCGTCGGATGGCTCCCGTTCTTCCACGACATGGGGCTGATCCAGTTGCTGGCCGCCCCGGTGTTCGCGGGGTGCCGCTCGGTGTTCATGGCCCCCTACGACTTCGTGAAGCGCCCGGTGCGCTGGCTGCGCGCCATGTCGGGAAGAACCGACGTCATGTCGTCCGCCCCGAACTTCGCCTTCGAGTACGCCGCCCGCAAGACCGCCGAGGCCGACCGCGCCGGGCTGGACCTGACCGGGGTCCGGGTGCTCATCACCGGGAGCGAACCGGTCCGGGCGGACACGATCGCCGAGTTCCAGCGGACGTTCGCTCCGCACGGTCTGGGAGCCAACGTGCTTCGCCCGTCCTACGGCCTGGCCGAGGCCACCGTGTTCGTCACGGCCACCGGCGAAGAAGGCCCCGTGGTGACCGCGTTCGACCGGGCCGCGCTCGCCGGCGACCGCGGAGTGCCGGCCGTGCCGGGATCGCCAGGAGCAGTGGACGTGGTGGCCGCCGGACGGCCGGTCAGCCAGAGAGTCCACATCGTCCACCCGGAACGGCTCGTCGCCCTCCCGGACGGGACGGTCGGTGAGATCTGGGTCGACGGCCCCAATGTGGCGGCCGGCTACTGGCAGCAGCCCGAACGCAGCGAGGAGACCTTCGGCGGGCGACGCGACGACGTCCCCGGGCGCTGGCTGCGCACCGGCGACCTCGGCATGATCCACGACGGGCTGCTCTACATCACCGGCCGGATGAAGGACCTCATCATCATCGACGGCAGGAACCACTACCCGCAGGACATCGAGGCCACCGTGTCCGACGCCCACCCCGCGATCCGGCGCGACGGCGTGGCCGCATTCCCCGTGCACGACGAGTCCGGCGCGGAGGGCGCCGCCGTCGTCGCCGAGTACCGACGCGGCGGCACCGCCGACGAGACCGAGATCGGCAGAGCGGTGCGGCGGGCGGTCTCCACCACGCACGACCTCAGACTGCGCCACCTCAAACTGGTCCAGGTCGGCGCGGTGGCGCGCACGTCCAGCGGAAAGGTGGCCCGGTCCGCCACCAAGCAGCGTCACTGGGAGCAGCCGTGAGCGGCGCCGACCGGCTGCGGCGACGGCTCATCGAGCGGATCGCCGAAGCCTGTTACCTGGACGAGGACGAGATCGACCCGAGCCGCCCGCTGCAGGAGTTCGGACTGTCCTCGCGCGACGCCGTGGAACTGTCCGGGGAACTTGAGGAGTTGCTCGGACGCCCCCTGCCCACGACCCTCCTGTGGGACCACCCGACCGTCGACCGGCTCGTCGACGCACTGAGCGATCCGGCCGCACCGGCGGGCGCAGGAACGGCCGGACCGGCAGGTCCTGAGGCGGCCGGACGGGCGGTCGGACAAGCGGGCACGGAAGCAGTCGGGCACGCGGGCGCAGGAGCGGTCGGACCGGCTGGCGCGGAAGCGGTCGGAGCCGCGGCCGCCAAGGCGGATGCTCCGGCAGGCGTACGGGCACAGGTACAGGTCCATGCGCAGGACGAGACGACCGCTGCTCCCGATCGGTCCGGGGGGCCGGATACCGATGTGCCCCCGGAGCCGATCGCCGTGGTCGGCCTCGGCTGCCGGCTGCCCGGCGGGGTGCACGGGCCTGAGCAGTTCTGGCGCCTGCTCACCGAGGGCCGGGACGCCGTGGCGCAGGTTCCGGACGGCCGTTGGGCCGAGTACGGCGCGGTGCCCGACCGTGTGACGCGCAGGGGCGGATTCCTGGACGACATCGCGGGATTCGACGCGGAGTTCTTCGATGTCACGCCGGACGAGGCGGCCCGCATGGACCCGCAGCAGCGCATGCTGCTGGAGGTCACCTGGGAGGCGCTGGAGCACGCCGGTGTCGCACCCCGGTCGCTGAGCGGCACCGGGGGCGGAGTGTTCGTCGGCATCAGCGGCACCGAGTACGGCGCGCGGTCGATCGGCGACGTCCGCGCCGCCGATCCCCGGGTGGCCACCGGCGCGGCGCTGTCGATCGCGGCGAACCGCCTGTCCTATGCGCTCGACCTGCGCGGACCCAGTCTCGCCGTGGACACGGCGTGTTCCTCCTCGCTGGTCGCGGTGCACCTCGCCGTCCAGAGCCTTCGCTCCGGTGAGTGCGGCCTTGCCCTGGTCGGCGGAGCGAACCTGCTGCTCGGACCGGGCGTGACGGCGTGCTTCGACGAGATGGGCGTCAGCTCGGCGGACGGGCGGTGCAAGCCGTTCGCGGCCGACGCCGACGGGATCGTACGCGCGGAGGGCGTGGGTGTCGTCGTACTCAAGCGGCTCTCGGACGCACAGGCGGCCGGCGATCGCGTGCTGGCACGGATCCGCGGGACCGCGGTCAACTCCGACGGCCGGTCCAACGGGCTGACCGCGCCCAACGGTGAGGCACAGCAGGCGCTTCTGCGTGCGGCCCACCGACAGGCCGGGGTCGATCCGTCCGCGGTGGACCATGTCGAGGCGCACGGTACGGGCACGCTGCTCGGCGACCCGATCGAGGCGCGCGCCCTCGGAGCCGTGCTGGGCGCCCGGCGCCGCCGGCCCCTCCTGATCGGATCGGTCAAGGGCAACCTCGGACACCTGGAGGCCGCCGCCGGCATCGTCGGGCTGATCAAGACGGTACTGGCGCTGCACCACGGACTGATCCCACCGAGCATCCACTGCTCGGCCCCCAACCCGCACATTCCGTTCGGCGACCTCGGCCTGTCCGTGGCGGACACGGTCCGGCCCTGGCCGACCGCCGGCCGTCCGGCGCTCGCCGGTGTCTCCGGCTTCGGCTTCGGCGGCACCAACGCCCACGCGGTCCTGGAACAGGAGAGCCGCGCAAAAGCCCCGGAAGGTGTCCGGCCGCCCCACACCCCGCGCAGGTTTCTGCTGGGCGCAGCCAGTGAGGGCCGGCTGCGCGAGAAGGCGACGGCGCTGGCCGGCTGGGTCGAGCACACCCAGGTCGACCTGGCGGACCTTGAGCACACCCTGGCCCGCCGGGCAGACGGACGGTGCAAGGAGGCGGTCGTGGCGAGGACCCGGGAGGAACTCGCCGCCCGGCTTCGCCGGCAGGACCCGGCGAACGTGCCCGTCCCGGCGCCCACGAACGTGTCCGTCCCGGACTGCGAGAACATCTCCGTGCCGTCTTCCGGGAACGTGTCCGTCCCGGCCCCCGCGCATGTGCCAGTCTCCCCGGTCCCAGGGCACCTGGATGCCCCGGCCTCAGGGAACCTGCATGTCCCGGCCCCAGGGAATCTGCATGTCCCGGCCCCCGGACCGGTGTTCGTGTTCTCCGGGCACGGATCGCAGTGGGCGGGCATGGCCCGGCGGCTGCTCGCGGACGAACCCGTGTTCGCCGCGGCCGTCGACCGGCTCGACCCGGTCATCCGGGCCGAAGCCGGCTTCTCCCTGCGGGAGGATCTGCTCGCCGCGGCAGACGCGACCACGATGGACCACGTCCAGCCGATGGTGTTCGGCATCCAGGTGGCGCTGGCCGAGCTGTGGCAGCACTACGGTGTCCGCCCGGCTGCGGTCATCGGCCACTCCTTCGGCGAGGTCGCGGCGGCGGTCGTCGCCCGGGCACTCACGGAGGCGGACGGAGCCAGGGTCGTCGCGCTGCGTTCAAGACTGCTGGCCTCGCTCGCCGGCGACGGCGCCATGGCGCTGCTGGAGGCCGACGCCCGGGAGGCGGCCGCCCTCCTGGCGGGCGAACCCGGCGTGAGCATCGCCGTCCTGTCCTCACCGGGACAGACCGTCATCGCGGGCAGCGCCGCACCGGTACGCCGCATCGTGTCCGCGGCAGAGGCCGGCGGAAGGCTCGCGCACCTGGTCAGGCTCGACGTCGCCGCCCACTCTCCCGCCGTCGACACGGTGACGCCCGCGCTGGTCGACGGCCTGGCAGGGCTCACCCCGCAGAACGCCGAGACGCCCGTGTACAGCACCGTGGCCGACGGCAGGCCCGCCTTCGACCCCGGATACTGGGCCCAGAACCTGCGCAGCCCCGTGCAGTTCGCGTCCGCCGTGGCAGCGGCCGTCCAGGACGGCTTCGGCACCTTCGTCGAGCTGTCACCGCATCCGGTGCTGCGGCACGCCTTGTCCGAGAACCTCGCCGGCCGTTCCGGCACGCTGGTGCTGTCGAGCCTGCGCAACTGCCCCGACGAGACAGCACACTTCCACTCCCAGCTCGCCACCCTCGAACTCGTGGGCCAGGCGCGGCCGCCGCGCGACGGTCGCATCGCCGACGTTCCCACGACCCCCTGGCGCCACACCCGGCACTGGTTCCCCGCCCCCGCGGCGCACCCGCCCGCGGACGACCGTGCGCTGCCCGGGGACCACCCCCTTCTCGGCGCCCACACCGAACTGCCCGACGACGGCGGGCACGTGTGGCGGGCGGACCTCGGCACGGCCGCGCACCCCTGGCTCGCGGACCATCGGCTCGACGACCGCCCCGCCCTGCCCGGCGCGGTCTTTCTGGAGACAGCGGCCGCGGCGGCGAGCGTGGCCTTCGGCGTCCCGGTCGAACGGATCGCGCTGCGCGCGGTCACCCTGCCCCGGCCGCTGGCCCTGGACGACCACACCACCGTCACGACGACCTGCACCGACGGCATGATCCGGATGCACACCCGGGCGAAGGACGGCACGTGGCGGCTGCACGCGAGCGCCGAGGCGGCCGTCGCCGGGCCCGAGCGGCCCGAGCCGCTGCCGCCGCTGGACGAGAGCGAGTTCGTGCCCCTCCCGGTCACCGATGTGCACCGCCGGCTTCGCCTCCTCGGTCTGAGTCATGGGCCTGCGTTCCGGGGCCTGCGCCGTCCACGGGTCCGCTCGCACGATCTCCGTGCCGTCGCCGAACTCGCCCCGCCGCAGGACGGCCCCCGGCACCGTGCCGCGCTGGTCGAGTCGTGCCTGCAACTCCTCGCCGCCGCACTGTACGACCCGGACGCCACGGTCCTGCGCATGCCCGTCGAGTTCGGCACCGTCCGGTTCCACGGCGACCTCACCCGCGGTGCACGGGCGCACGCCAGGATCGCGCAGGACGACCGCAGCGGCGGCCGGATCGCCGAACTGCTCCTTGCCGACGAGCAGGGACGGATCCTGCTGGACCTCACCGGCGTCGTCGTGCGCGCCGTCCCCTACGCCGAGTTCGCCGCCCCGCTGACGGCAGGGCTCCTGCAGGCCGTCTGGCGGCCGGCGCCGCTCCCCGTGCACGGCACGGAGCCGGGGCCGATCCTCGTGGTGAGCGAGCGGCCGACTCCGCTCGCCTCCGCGCTCGGGGCACGGCAGGGCGGCTGCGACACCATGCCGGACGCCGGTGCGGTGCTCTTCGTGCTGCCGTCCCAGGGCGGTCTGGCCGACGCCGAGAAGGCCGTGCTCGCCGTAGCGGACACGGTCCGTACGCTGGCCGAGTCGAGTCGCCCCCCGCGGCTGCTGCTGGTGACCACGGGCGCGTTCGCCGTCGGGCCGGACGAGCCGGGGAACCCGGCGTTCGCGTCGCTGCGCGGGCTGGTACGCGTCCTGGCCTGCGAACACCCGGAACTGCGCCCGGGGATCGTCGACCTGGATCCCCTGTGGTCCGCCGCTGAAGCGGCCACCGCTGTGCGGGGAGAGCTGTCCGCCGGAACCGACGACGAGGTGGCCTGGCGGTCGGGTGTGCGACATGCCGCCCGGCTGGACCGGCTGCCCGAACCAGGCCCGGCCGCTTCCCCGGTTGCCTCTGCTGCTGTGTCCCCGAGTGCTTCCCCGGTCGCCTCTTCGGGCGTGTCCCCGGCTGCTTCCCCGGCCGCCTCCGCTGCCGTCTCCCCGGCCTCTTCACCGGTCGTGCGCCCCAACGGCGGGTACGTCATCACCGGTGGTCTCGGCGGACTCGGCATCTTCCTCGCCGGCCGGCTCGCCCGCCAGGGCGCGAGCCGGATCATCCTCAACGGACGGTCCCCGGCAGGGCCGGCCGCGGCCGAGGCGATCGACGGGATCGTCGCATCCGGCACCGAGGTCGAGGTGGTCCTGGGGGACATCGCCGAACCCGGCGTCGCCGAACGGCTGGTGGCCGCCGCGGGCCGGGTGCGCGGCGTGATCCACGCGGCCGCGGTGTTCGACGACCACCCCACGATCCGCCTGGACCCCGAGACCCTGCACCGCTCCTGGCTGCCCAAGGCATACGGCGCGTGGCGGCTGCACGAGGTGACGCGCGGCCTCGAACTCGACTGGTGGGTCGGCTTCTCGTCCGTCGCCGCGCTGCACGGCATGCCCGGCCAGCCCGCCTACGCGACCGCCAACGCCTGCCTCGACGCGCTGGTCGCGATGCGCCGGGCGCAGGGCCTGCCCGGCACGTCCATCGCCTGGGGCGCGTGGGCGGAGATCGGAGCCGTGGCCGGCGTGGACATCCCGTGGCTGCACCCGATCAGCCCGGCCGAGGGCATGGACGTGCTCGCCGCGGCAGTGGGCCACGGCCCGGCACAGATCGGTGCGCTGCGCCTGAACACCCCCGCGCTGGTCAGCGCCTTCCCGCAGCTCGTGCAGCTGCCCTTCTTCGAGCCGCTGCTGGGCGCCCTCGCCGGCTCCGCGGACGACTGGGCGGGCGTCGACTGGCTGCGGAGGCTCTCCCCGCACCGGGCACGGGCGGCCGCCTCGGCGCAGCTGAGGTCGCGCATCGCGTCCGTCCTGGGGCTTTCCCCGGACCGGCTGGACCTCGGCGCACCGCTGACCCGGCTGGGGGTCGACTCGCTGCTGGCGGTGCGCATCCGGCACGCCGTCCAGCACGACTTCGGCCTGACGCTGCCGCTGTCCCTGCTCCTGCGCGGTGCGAGCGCGGCCGGGACCGAGCGGTGGCTGCTTAAGGCGTTGCGCCTGCACGACGACGGCGCACCGGCCGCCACGCTGATCCGGCCGCGGGACTCCGCCGAGTGGCTCGTCGACGCCGTCTGGCGCGACGTGCTCGGCGTGGATGCCGGTGTCACGAAGGACTTCTACGACGCCGGCGGTGACCGCAGTCAGGCCGAACGGGTCACTGTCCTGCTGGGCGAACGCACCGGCCGAGAGCTGACCGTCTCGGAACTCTTCGAGCATCCGACCATCGAGCGGATGGCCGCGTACGTGCGTGACGAGGAGCACCTCGGGACACGACCGCGGGTGCTGCGCGGCGAGGGAACGAGGACGCCGCTGTTCCTCTTCCACCCCGGCGGCGGCGACACGGGTGTCTACCGGCAGTTGACGCACCTGCTCGACCCGGCGATCCCGGTGTACGGGTTCGACCGGATCGACGGCGTCGCGACCGTGGAGGACCGGGTCCGGCAGTACCTGCCCGAGCTGCGGGCGGTGCAGCCCGCCGGCCCGTACCGGCTGGCGGGCTGGTCGTTCGGCGGATCCCTCGCCTTCGAAACGGCGCAACAGCTGCGGCGGGCCGGCGAGCGGGTCGACGCGCTGACTCTGATTGATTCGATCATCCCGCTGCCGGACGACACCGGGCTGTCCGAAAGGGACGCCGCCGAAAGGCGGTTCGCGCGCTTCGTCGAGCACCTGGAAGTCACCTACGCGCGCAGGATCGTGCTGCCCTACGAGCGGCTCGCCGGCCTGGACGACGAGGCACAGGCACAGCTGGTCGTCGATGCCATGCGGGCCTCGGGAATGGTCGACGGCGCCGTCAGCGACGCCATTCTGAAGCACCAGCGGACTTCTCTGCTGGACGCCCGCGCACTGGAGCGCTACACACCGCGCCCCTACGACGGGCCGGTGTCGTTCCTCAGCGCGGCCGACCCCACCCCGGGCGGCCTGCGCGACCCCCGGTTCGACCGGCGGGACCCGGCCCGCGGCTGGGACGCGGTGTGCGCGGACCTCGACGTGACCACCGTGCCCGGACACCACCTGGCGCTGCTGGACCCGCCGTACGTGGATGCCGTGGCCCGGCGGCTCGGCGCCGTCCTGGCGGGCGCGGTCCCGGGACGGCTCCGATGAAGGCTCCGCCACGGTGCCCCGCGCGACGGGAGGTGCGCGGGGCACAGGGACGTACGCGCTCTCAGGGCGTCGCGGCCGGATTGTTCACGCGCTCCACCGCCCGGCGGATCGCCGCGTCGATCTCCGGTGTCGCCAGGCCGATGTCCGTGTAGTGGACGAACTCGACCGTGGCGACGGAGCCCAGACCGCGCACGAGGAAGCCGTACTCCTCCTGCCTGCCCGCCTCCAGCAGCAGCACGACCGGTTTGTCGAAGGCGCTCGCCCAGCCGATCTCGACATGCGTGCCGGGGGAGGGCGGGATGCCCGGGATGGCGACGAAGACGTCCGCCTTGCGGATCTCCAGCTGGTCCAGGGGCGTGCACTCGTCGGGAGCCAGCACCTGGGCGCCCCAGGCCTCCCGGCGATGGGCGTTGTAGACCTCCAGACCCTGTTTCTCGAAGTGCTCGATGAGGGTGAGGAACGGTAACTGTTCGGCGGTCGGCATGCTGTTGGTCTCCGGATTGACCAGGCCCATGAAGGGGCCGGCGAGAAACACGCTGCGCACACCGTCGAGGACGGGTTCGGACGTACTGCTGATCAGGGTCACGAGGTTTCCTTCAGTCCTTGTAGAAGCACTGGATGTAGGCGTTGCCGCTGGTGCCGTAGGTGTATTCGGTGCTGTCGTAGGCCTGGTACGGATGCCGTTCCACATGGATCCGGCGGAAGTGCTCGACGTACTGCCAGCGCAGCTCGGGCTTGGTGCTGAAGAACGGGATGAAGACGCCTCCGGGCCGCAGCACCCGCACCACCTCGGGCACCGTCCTCGCCCACAGCTCCTGGTCCGTCCACACCTCCATGTCCAGGGCCGGGTCGAAGAACATGCCGTCGAAGCTCTCGCTCGGCAGTTCCTTGATCCGCTCGAAGAAGTCGCCGCGCTCGATGGAGAGGGACGGCGGCAACTCGGGGTTGGCGGCGCGGAACAACTCCTCGACCTCGCCGAAGAGTTCCAGGACGGTGTGGCTCCGGGTGGCCGGGTTGCCCGCGATCCGCAGCGCCGACAGACCGAGGCCGAGCCCGACCTCGTAGAAGTCCTGCCCGTGCCGGCACAGCAGGTCGGCGCTGGCCCACATAAGGTCGCGTTCCCACGCCTGCATGGCCTGCTCGCCGCCGATGCTGAGTGTCACCTCGCCGTCCTTCTCGATCAGCTCGATCTCGGGCCGGGCGCTGTGCGCGGCGGTCGAGCCGGTGCTCTGCTGCATTGCTGTCCTCCTGGGGAAGGAAAGAAGGCCGACGGCTGTCAGCCTCGCCGGGGAACGACTCCGAAGTGCCGCCGGGCGGTGGACACCGCCAGGTCCTGCACTGCGAAGACGGTGAAGTAGTAGGCCTGCGGAGCCGTCTGCTCGGCGAACCGCACCCGGAACGTCACGTCCCTGGTGCTCCGGTCGGTTCCCCTGACCTTGACGATCCCCGGTTCGACGACGGTGTCCTCGCGCAGGTACGTCGGCACGAACAGGCCGAGCCGCACCGGCCCCGGACGGGCCGCGGTCAGCTCGGCCCGCACCTCCAGCACCCCGCCCGCCGGGACCTCGTCCGCGGCGAAGGCGAGCAGCTGCGGCGAGTCGGGCACCCGGAAGGTGACGTCGCCGCAGCGCAGACACACCACGCACACCGTGTCCAGTACGTGGGGCAGCAGACCGCGTTTGGTGAACCGCTGCGCGGGCCGGCCGCAGTGACAGGTCACCTCGTCGAACCGGTCGTCCAGCCGGCTGCGGTCGCCGAAGTGGGCGGGATAGTTCATCAGCTCGGTCTCCGGGTTGTCGGCGACCTGCTCGGCGATGACGTGGTCCAGGGACTGCAGATCGGCTTCCAGCGAGGCACGGATCTCGCTGTTCGACCGGTCCGCGAAGTGGGTGGGACGGGCGACCCACAGGTCCACCTTGCGGGCGAGCTTGGCCAGCCGGGGACGCAGGGAGTGGTTGTGCGGCAGCAGCTCCCCGCTGAGCAGCGCGGTCAGTCGTGTTCCCGCCGTGAGGAGCAACGCGTCGGGATGGTGGTCCGACGGCTCGGGCGGGGCGCCCTCCTGCCGCCCGGGCAGCCCGAAACGCATGAAGGCGGGGTAGGGGTGCGAGCCGGCCAGGCTGGCGTTGAGGACGTCGACGGAATCGGCTCCGGTGGCGGCCGCCCGCATCCAGGCCGCGTTCTCGGGCCGGTCGGAGTCGTGCACGGAGACGGCCGACACCACGGTGCGGGCCGGCCCGTCCAGGGCGTTGAGCAGGACCTGGTACCGCGGGTCGTACAGCGCGAGGTCGGACAGCGGCCCGCTGTTGCAGGCGCTGAGGACGACTTCGGCGGCCGTCACCTCGTTCATGGGAACGAGCTTGTCCTCCGGCTTGTAGCAGGGCAGGCCGTAGGCGCAGCGCGGGCCGAGGAGCCCTGCGTCCCTGGGAGCGGTGCCGTTGAGCCCGCAGATGGTGAACTCGCCCAGGTTGATGCTGTCGTCCTTGCCGTGCCCCTGGAAGACGACCTTGCGCCAGGCACTGCCGAGGATCTCCGCCTGGATGTCGACGCGCTCGAAGTCCCGGTCGTCGTAGACGCGTACCCGGTCGGTGGAGGCGGGCCGGTCGGTGTCGGTGAACAGCCCGAGACGGGTCAGGGACTTCCGCGTCCGCGCATACTGCTTGGCCGTGTTCCACAGCAGGGAGAGAGGGTCGCGGCCGCTCAGGAAGGACAGGCCGAGTCCCGCGGCCCGGTACGTGCTCTGCAGCAGATCACGCACCGGGTCGAGACACAGCCGGTCGTAGGTGCCGACGACGAGGAGGGTGCCGCGCAGGTCGCGTCCGAACCTGCGCAGGTCCTGCGGGGCCAGCCAGGTCCGGGCCAGCGGCGCGACCAGGTCGGCGAGACCCTCCGGCAGGTCGTCAGCGCCCAGCACGACTCCGTGGTCGAGCGGCGCGGGCAGGCCCGTACCGTCGTACAGGCGGTCCGCCAGCTCGACGGAGCGCACCAGGTCGGCGCGGCCGTCGGTGAGAACGGGCACCGGTGTGCCGACGGGGGCCGCGAGGAACTCCTTCACCGCGGCGCTGAGATGGCTCGGCGGCACCGGCCGGAAGAGCGGCGCACGTGGGGACGCGCTCTGCTCGGTGGTACGCGCATCGGTGTGGGCGGACTGCATCTGGGTCGACCTCTGTCCTTGGTTTCACTTGCTGGGTGTGCGAACGGGCTGTGGGAGGCAGTGGGCGGTCGGGTGCGGGGGCGTCGTCCCGTCGGGCGTGCGGCGGGGTCAGCCGGTGCCCGCCGCGCCGGCGGTGGCGGGTACGGCCGTCGTCCGGGCGAACAGGCCCCGGCCGGCGAACGCCCCCACCGCGGCGAGCAGCGCCGCGCCCACCGCGACGGCGAAGACACCGTGCGGGCCGAGCGGGCCGGCCAGCAGGCCGCCCGTCTGCTGGCCGATCGCCTCTCCCAGCACGGTGGCCAGGGACGCCCAGGTGAACGCCTCGGTCAGCAGGCGCTCGTCGGCGAGTGAGCCGACCAGGGTCATCTCGGCGGCGGAGACGAGCGCGATGGGTGCGCCGCCCACCGCCAGCGCGACGCCGAGAGTGATCTCCGAAGTGGCCAGTAGCGGCACGGCCGTACCTGCCGCGAAGGCGAGCACCAGCCAGGGGAAGCGGCGGTGGACGGGCCGCTCGGTCTGTGTGTCCCCGAGCCACAGCGCCCCGACCGCGCTGCCGATGCCCCAGCAGGCGTAGACGAATCCGGTCCGCCCGGCCGTGCCATGGGCGTCGACGAAGGCCGGGATGGCGAGCGTCATCAGGCCGATCGGCACGGCCGAGGCGGCCATCACCGCGAGCAGTGCGAGCAGGCCCCGATGGTGCAGCGGACCCAGCAGACCACCGGGTGAGCCGGCCTGCCCGGCTGCCGCCCGGTCCTTCGCGGCCGTCGCCCGGTCCTTCTCGGTCACTTCGGGCGGCAGCGGGGTGAGCGCCAGCCCGACCGCGCCGATGCCGCCGAGCACGGCGACCGCGGTCAGGGCTGAGGCGGCAGAGCCGGTGGCCATCAGGGCCGCGAGCATGACGGGGGTGCCGATGACGAGGAGTTCGGTGAGCAGTGCCTCCCACAGATAGGCGGTGGCCCGCTCGTCCTCGGCGAGCGGCAGCCGCGCCCACAGGCCGCGCATGCAGGCGTTGGCCGGGGGCAGGGCGGCACCGGCGAGTACCGCCAGCACGAGCTGTGCCGGGTCGGCCGGTCCCGTGGCCCACACCAGGAGGATGAGCGCGGCCGGGAACGTCAGTCCCGTCGCGAGCAGCACGGTCCGCCGCCCGACCCGGTCGACCCGGCGGGCGACGAGCGGGCTGCCCAGAGCCATGCCCACGGTGTAGAGAGCGGAGACCAGGCCCGCCTGCGGGTAACCGCCGCCCTGCTCGCGCACCACGAGGACCATGGCGAGCGACATCAGGTAGACGGGCAGCCGGGAGACCACGCTCCACCCGGCGAGCCCGGCGATGTGCGGGCGCGCCAGCAGGCGCAGGAACCTCCGTGGCATCCCTGTCATCGTGGGTCGTTCCTCCGTGGGTCGTGGGTCGTGGGTCGTGGGTCGGGTGGGGGCGGAGCCGGGTCGGGTTCGGGGCGCCGGGCGGCGTCGGCGGCGCGCGGGTCAGGGGGAGGGCGCCGGTGCCGCCTCGGCATGTGTGGCGACCTCGATGCGGAAGACGTCCAGCACATGTCTCATACGGCGTTCCACCTCGGCGGAGGTCGCGCCCTCGACGTGGACGTGTCCGCAGGAGTTGTGCGAGGCCCGGCGGGCGGCGACCCGCTCGCCGGGCGAGGTGCGCAGGGCGGCCGCGATCACGCCGGGCAGGCGCAGCAGTTCCTCCTCGGAGGTGAGCGCGGTGACCGTGCCGGTTACGGGCAGCGGCAGCAGCAGATCGCCGACGCAACGGCGCTCGCCGTACTCCAGGGCCGGGCGCCGGCCGGCGTACACGTCGAGGGTCGCGCCGAAGA
This sequence comes from Streptomyces sp. NPDC007971, assembly GCF_042958635.1. Lineage (NCBI taxonomy): Bacteria > Bacillati > Actinomycetota > Actinomycetes > Kitasatosporales > Streptomycetaceae > Streptomyces > Streptomyces sp. NPDC007971. Next base: position 53,259 of record NZ_JBIBJK010000032.1, on the reverse strand, counting down.
CGTCGAACCCGTAGGCGTGCCCGTGGTTGGCGGCGATCTCGCAGCCTGCCATCCGGACCCCGACCTCACCGGCGTACATCCGGCCGTCGATCTCGAAGAACTCCATGTGCAGATATCCGTGGTCCAGGCCCATCCCACGGACGATCCGCCGGACCGCGCCGCGCACGTCGCAGGCCGGTCCGGGGCCGGAGGCGACGCTGATGTTCGCGTTCATGGCCCCCTCGACGATGTCCAGGGGCCGGCACGGCATGGCACTGGGCCAGACGTCCAGCACCTCGCCGTCCAGGATCAGCGCGCACGCCTCCCACTCGGTGCCGCCGAGGTGTTCCTCCACCATCCAGTGGCGCGCGGCGAGATCGACCCGGCCGAAGTCGGAGGGCTCGCGCAGGAGATAGGTGTCCACGCAGGCGAAGGAGTCGACGGGCTTGAGCACCACCGGCCAGCCGTGGGCGGCGGCGAAACGGGTCACGTCGCCGGCGGCCCTGACATGGGCGTAGGCGGCGGTGCGCAGCCCCAGCTCCCGGAACTTGTCCTTCATGTCGGCCTTGTTGCGCACCCACCGCACCTGCCAGGGCGCGAGGTGGGGCAGGCCCACGAGTCCCGCGAAGCGCTGCGCGATCTCCTGGCGGGGCTCGGACGGGTTGCAGAAGCGGGTCGGCCGGAGCGGCTGCCGGTGGATCCAGTCGAGATAGCGGCGGGCCTCGGCCCGCAGCGGCGCGCCGCGGCGGATCCAGAAGGCCGGCAGGTGCGCGGTCTCGTTCAGGTACTGCGCCGACATGTCGGCACGCGCGTCCTCGAACCGCAGCAGGACCAGGCCGTCGGCGCGGTTGCGGGCGGCGTGGCGGGTGAAGGAGGAGGCCCGGTCGTCCGCCAGCAGCACGGCCTCCGCAGCCCCGGTCACAGCAACTCCAGCGTCTGCCGGAGCGTCTTGGCGGCAACCCGCTGTTCCGCCTCCGGCAGCTCGGGGGACAACGGCACGCACAGGGTGCGGTCGAGCAGCGAGCGGGTACGGGCGAAGCCGTCCCTGCTGAGCGCGTGGGGGATCCCGTCGGCGAGGTTCCAGGGGAAGCCGTCCGCGTACAGGGAGTTGCGCGAGGTGAGCACGGGGTGCTCCGGCAGGAGGTACTTGCCGAGCGTCCAGTGGGCGATGCCCCGGGCGCTGAGCAGGTCCACCGCCGCGTCCCGCAGTTCCCGGCTCTCCAGCTGCAGCCGCAGGCTGGTCTTCGCGTCGCCGGCCGACCGCGGCAGCAGCGCGATGTCCGCCCGGGCGGGCAGTTCCTGCGTCGTGATGGCGTAGTGGCGCTCCAGGCCCGCCAGGACGTCGTCGAGGTGCCGGAACTGCTGCAACTGGATGGCGGCGACCTCCTCGCTGGTGACGAAGTTCTCGCCGTAGTAGGCCCCTTCGTTCCAGGTGGGATAGCGGCCGGGCACCCGTGCGGAACCGTGGTCGTGGTAGCAGCGCATCACCTGCCAGGCGGCCGGGTCGTTGGTGACCAGGAGTCCGCCCTCGCCGGAGGTCAGGATCTTGTTGTGGTGGAAGCTGAAGGCACCGGCGTACCCGCGGGTGCCGGCGCGCCGGCCGTCGGGGAAGGCGGCGCCGAGCGCCTGGGCCGCGTCCTCGATGACATACGGGACGCCCTCGGGCAGCGGGGCGACGGCACCCTCCATGTGCGCGACGACGACCCGCTGTGCGTCCGGCGGCAGCAGGGACGCGTCCAGCGAGAACGACTCGTCGACGTCGACCGGCACCGGGATCAGCCCCGTCGACAGCACCGCACCGGCCACCGCCACGAAGGTGACGGCCGGGATGTACACGACGTCGCCCGTCCGCGGCCGGGTGGACACCAGGGCGAGCCGCAGCGCCTCGGTGCAGTTGTGCACGGCGAGGGCGTGGTCCGCGCCGAGCTGTTCGGTGACCCGGCGCTCCAGCCGGTCGGCCATGCTCTCCGTCTCGGTCTGGTAGCGGAACAGCACGCCCTGGTCGATGGCGTGGCGCAGTTCGCTCATGTCCGACCAGTCGAGGTAGTTGGCACCGTACGGCAGGAATCGCTGTCCCAGCCTCTTCTCGAGTGTCATCGTGCACCCTCTCCGGTGGCCGTCGTCCGGTTTTCGGTCATGCCGGGCGCGTGGCGGAAGGCGTGCGCCGCGGCGGATTCGGTGAGGGGGCAGATGCTGTCGTCGACGAGCATCTCCTCGCCCCGGAAGTTGCGCAGGGCCAGCCCGTCGGGCGTTTCACGGTAGTACGGGCGGGCCATGGGGATTTTCCCGAGGCGGGTGGTGAGGACGTACTGCGGTACGCCGAAGCCGGTGATGTGGCCCTGCAGGCCCTCCATGATCTCCCAGCCCTTCTCGATCGAGGTCATGAAGTGGGAGACACCGGTGACGTTGTCGCAGTGGTAGAGGTAGTAGGGGCGCACGCGGATCCGCAGCAGCTCGGTCATGAGGCGGCGCATGGTGGACAGGTCGTCGTTGATCCCGCGCAGGAGAACGGTCTGGTTGCCGACCGGGATGCCATGGCGCAGCAGCCGGTCGACGGCCCGCTCGGACTCCGGGGTGATCTCCTTGGGATGGTTGAAATGGGTGTTCAGCCAGACGGGGTGGTAGCGCGCGAGCATCTCGCACAGCTCCGGCGTGATGCGCTGCGGAAGCAGCACCGGGAACCGGCTCCCGATCCGGATGATCTCCACGCTCGGGATGGCCCTGAGGCCGGAGATGATCTCCTCCAGCTTTCCGTCCCGGTACGACAACGGGTCGCCGCCGGTGAGCAGGACGTCCCGGATCTCGGGATGCTCGGCGATGTAGCGCAGGTCCTCGCTGAAGTCCTCGCCCTCGTTGCGCTCGAAGTAGGTGCCGTCGACGTCGGTGGTGTGGAACTTGCGGGTGCAGTGCCGGCAATAGACCGGGCACGCCTCCGTGATCAGCATGATCACCCGGTCGGGGTACTTGTGCACGACGCGGTTGGTCCTGCGGTAGTACATGTCGCCGACCGGATCGACCTCCGCGCCGCTGAACTCCATCAGCTCGCCGAGCGCGGGCACGGCCTGCTGGCGCACCGGGCAGCCGGGGTCGTACGGATCCATCAGCGAGGCGTAGTACGGCGTGACGGACCACCGGTACTTGCCCGCCGTCTCCGCTATCGCCTTCTCCTCCAGGGGAGTGGGCCGGATCCACTCCCGGGCCTTGTCGAGATTGGTGATGCGCTTGCGCATGTGCCAGCGCCAGTCGTTCCACTGTTCGTCGGGGATGTCTTGGCGACGGGTGAGGGAAGGCTCGATCCCGTCGGGGTCCGTGCTCATGTGGGACATCGCAACTCCGGTTAGGCGACTCGGGTCGGGAGTACACCTGCGTGGGTCGAATGCACCACCCGGCAGGGCCGGGCGTGCGGCTGCCCTGCGGACAGCGCGGTGGGTGGGTGCGGTCAGAAGGCGATCGGGGCCAGGGCGAGCTGACGGAGCGTCCGGGCGATCCGCTGGGCGCCGCGCAGGTCGTCCGGGCCCAGCCCCGACCATGCCGAGTGCGCGTCGGTGTCCGACGGGGCCCACAGGGCCGGGTCGGCGGGGTCGGTCACCGTCGTCAGCCGCACGGCCTGACCGGCGCGGCGGGCCAGGTCGTCCTGGTCGTGGTCGAGGGGCGGGAGGAGGGTGAGCGGGGCGCGGCGGGACTGCGCCAGGGTCAGGGACGTCAGCGTCGGGGAGGCGATGAACACCCGGGCCGCCGCGTGCAGGGCGTCCACGTCGGCCGTGCGGGCGTCGTGGACCTGGACACCGGTGGTGTGTGCCAGAGCGGCGGCCGTGATCGCCGCCTCGCCGTCGCACACCACGTCGCACCGGCCGGTGCGACGGACCGCCTCCTCGGCCACGGTGCGCAGCAGGCCTTCGGCGAAGGCGGCGAGGTCATGGCCGGGCGCCCGGTGTCCGGAGACGAGCAGCAGGCAGCCCGTCCGGGTTCTGTCGCGCGCCAGCCGGGACGGTGCGATCAGGCCCGCGGAACGGGCGCCGTCCGGACCCGTGGCCCGGGGTCCCGGCAGCCAAGCGGGGGCGTGCGCGCGCACGGCGGCGGCCGTGACGGCCGGCAGCCCCCGGGTCCGGTACCCGGAGTGCAGATACACCACCGGCACCGATCGCTCGGTCAGTTCCCGCGCCACGGCGGGAAGGTCGCACACCAGAGCGGCGTCCGGACGGTCCGCGTCCTTGCGGATCCACTTCCGTCCGTCCGTCCCCCCGGTGTCCTCGACCAGGTCCATCTCGCGCAGTTGGGCGGCGATCCGGCGACGGGCGGTCACCGAGTCGAGCCGGCGGGGGGCGGCCACCAGCAGCAGGCGTCGCCGTACCGGTGCCGGCCCGTGCGCCGGGAACTCTCCTTCGCCGTTGGCGGGCATCTCTCTCCTGTCGCCTGGACCGATGCGGACCCGGGCCGGCCGGGGTGGGTCAGTACTGCCACGGCCGCGCGCCGCCGAGCCGGGCGACGTCGTCGCTGTACCCGGCCGCCGTCGCCGAACAGCCGTTGCACATGCGGGGCCCTTCGGTGCGGAAGAAATCCGCATGGGCATGGAAGGCCGGTGTGTCCAGCCGGATGACACCGTCCTCGCGCAGCGGAGCACCGCCCGGTTCGCCGTCCTCCTCGCGGTGCGGCAGGCAGCTGCAGGCGTACGCCCGGCCGTACTTGCCGTCGAGATAGATCACGTCGTCGACGACGTGGCACAGCGGTTCGCTCGCCCGCGGAGTGACCGAGTCCGAGAAGTACCGCTCCTGTTCCTCGGGGGTGTCCCCGTAGAACCGCTTGCCGAGGGGGACCAGCATCCGCTCGGGGTCCGCGTCGTAGATCGGGTCGCACAGCGTCCGCACATGGCCGGGATCGGGGTAGCGGATGGCGCGGTCGAGCTTCAGGGCGGACAGTTCCCACTGCTGCACGCCGGCCTCGGTGAGGACCTTCTGCAACGGGGGCATCTCGGTGTAGTTGTGCGGTCCCACCACGCTGTTGACACGCGGCAGCACGCCGAGCCGGGCGGCGGCGCGCAGCCCGCGCAGCCCGTTGTCGAACATGCCCGGGGAACGGCGGTAGACGTCGTGGGTCGCGGCCGAACCGCCGTCGAGGCTGACAATGACCTGGGCGAGGCCCGCGTCGGCCAGCCGCTCGACCTGCCGGGGCAGCATCATGCCGTTGGTGATGACCGACATCTTCATGCCCGCGTCGGTGCCACGGCGCACCAGCTCCGCGACGTCCGCGTGCATCAGCGGCTCGCCGCCCGTGAAGCGGATGTAGCCGACCCCGGCCTCCACGGCCCGCGGCAGCAACTCGTCGAAGTCCTCGACGGAGAACCGGAACGTGTCCCGGGAGAGGGCGAACTCGCACATGAAGCAGTCCGCGTTGCAGGCTTCCAGCAGGCGGATGAAGAGGTATCTCTCCCGCGTGCCGGCGCGTCGCTGCGGCCCGCTGGACCGGGGAACCGGGTGCAAGGTCATGGCGGAACCTTCCTGTGGTCCGATGACGGCCGATGGGTGGTCGTCCGCTCAGCCGCGGGCCGCGGTGGCCGTGCGCAGGGCCAGGTCCAGGACGTGGTCGGCAACCTGGGCGGCGCCGTTGCGGCCGACCGTGTCGGCGAGCGCGGTCCAGCCGGCCCCGGCCCCTGCGCGGCGCAGCGCGGCGAGGATGCCGTCGCGCACCTCGGCCCGGGTCCGTACGGCGTCCTCGTCGGCCGCGGTGGCGATGCCCGAGTAGATCAGCCTCAGAGCCGCTTCCTCGGCGGTCGTACGGTCGCGCAGGACGTCGGCCTCGGAGAAGACCCGGTCGGGCCAGGCGACCCGGACGTCCGCGCCGACCGCCCGGCTGTGGAAGCGGCCGTTGAAGATCTGGCTGAGGTTCTGCGGCGGGAGGCACACGGTGGGTGTGGCCCGCGCACCGGCCTCCAGCAAGGTGGTGAGCCCCGGCGAGGTGAGCAGGACGTCGGTGTCCGCCAGCCGCTGCAGAAAGGCCTGGTGCCCGAGAGGGCCGTAGGTGACGTGCATCGGCGAGGCATGGTCCGCGTCGGCGGAGTACTCGGCCGGGAGGTTGCCCGCGACGTGGACCTCCTGCACGCCGAGGGACTCCAGCGCCCTCAGCGCCGCGGGTACGACGAGGCGCGGGTAGGAGGTCCAGTCGGTGAGGGTCGGTGAACGCAGTCCGCCGACGCTGACCAGCGCACGGCGTGCGGGCCTGCCGTGGACGGGACCGGCCGGTGCATCGGCCGCCCGTACCCGGTCCGGCACCGCCGTGACCGCCTCCACCCAGCGCAGGTTCGTGATCGAGGCGAGCACGTCCCGGCACTCGTCGGGCAGATCCACACACCGCTGGGCGCAGTACACGGACACGTCCGTCGGGAGTGCGTCCCTATCGCCCTTGGTCCACAGGAAGGGCAGGCTGTCGACGAAGACCGTGGGGACCCCGGCGGCCTCCAGCGCGACGGCCGCCGGGCCTTCCAGCACGACCAGTCCGGCACGGACGTCCTCGCGGCGCGCCACGTCCGCGACCGCCTGCCGGTCGTCGGCGGACGCGTCGTACCAACGGTCGATCCCGTGCGCCGACAGGAGCGAACGACTCAGTGCGGAGGCGATGCCGACGAACCGCAACGGAACAGGTGACCGGTCACGGAGAGTTGCGATCAGGGCGCTGAGCTTGCCGGTGCTGCCCCAGCCGAACTCGGCACCCGTGAGGGCGATGGTGGGGGTGGGATGCGGTGACTGCGTCTGCATCAAGCGTGGGAGCCCTTCCTCGCGCACGGCCGAGTGTTCCGACCGATCACGGATTTCCGGACGACCCTCATGCTCAGCGAGGCCGGAAGCGGCACGCAAGGGCGTCGTGTCGACTTCTGGCCAACCCTTGGCAGTTACAACTCATGTGCATTACCGGGTGGTTGGCCTGCTTCTCCGGCCGCGTCGCCATGGACGGTCCACGACACCCCACGGCGACTGTGCGTGACCGAAGCCGAGCCATCGGCCTTGGCGTCACGGGCCTTCACGGCCCGGGCGCCACGCCGTGCGCAGCCCGGGTCCGCCGTTCCCCGGGGCCGGCGAACCTTGCCCGGACCGCCCCGGCTCGTGCGCGCCGCTGTACTTGAAGAGCGTAGAAGCGGGTGTGAGGTTGGCTCATATACCCGCACAGGATTCATCGTTGTGAGTGACACGTGCATGCTCGGCCGCGCCATCGGGCCGCCGGTGCGCTCACCGGTGCGCCCGCCGGGCCGCCGACGTGGCCGAGTTCGCCGAGGTCCTGGCCATGGTCGCGGCGGGCGGCACCGCAAAGGACAGGGCAGCCGCCCGGCCGGCCTGACGCAGGGATCCGGGCCGATCACGGGGACTTCTGGATCACCGGACCTCCCGATCACAGACCCTCACAGGCCCTCACCGATCACCGGAGGCCTCTGATCACCGGGTCCTCGCCCCGGAACCCCCGATCAGAGGGCTTTCCCGATCAGGAGGATTCTCCCGATCCCCTCACGCCGCATGCTCGCCGCACAGACATGCCACGCCGGTGTCGATCCACTCCCGGCCCGTCCACTCGGGGTGCCGCTCGATCAGGACCGCGCGGACCTCCTCGACGATCGTCTCCCGGCTCATTGCCGAGTCACGGCGTGCCCACGTCTCGTCGCGCAGTTCCCGCAGGTAGCCGAGGACGTCCTCGAGCACCTCGGTTCCGCCGATCCGGCCATGGCCGGGAACCACGGTCCGTGGCCCGGCCTCCGCGAGCCGGGCCATGACCTCGATCCACCGCAGGCCGCTCACATCGGTGTCGTGCGGCGGGAACCACGGGAAGATGGCGAACTGCCCGGTCTCGGCCAGGTCGCCGGTGAACAGCACATCGGCATCGGGAACGGTGATCACCTGGTCACCCCTGCTGTGCGCGCGGCCGACGGCCTGCAGGCGCACCACCCGGCCGCCGAGGTCGAGGTCGTGGGACTCCTCGTAGACGACGTCCGGCGTGGGCACCCGGGCGGCTTCCAGCCGTTGTGCGACGGTCGTGCTCAGAGCGCGGAACATCGAGAGGTACCCGGCGCCCTTGACGGCAAGGTCCTCGGCCTGCGCCCTGTTGACCAGGAACGTCGCCTCGTCGGCGAAGACGTCCGCGCCGAAGGCGTGCTCGGGGTGGAAGTGGGTCGACGTCAGATACAGCCTGCGTCCCTCGGCGTAGTCACGGGCGAACGCCAGTACGGCCCCGGCGTTCTCCGGCCCCAGGCCCGTGTCGACCACCAGTACCGAGTGCGTCCCGCCGATGACGCCGACGTTCGGGACCAACTGCACGCCCCGGTCGGGGACGACCACCAGGTCGCGGGCGACCTCCTGTGCGCCGGTGGTCCGCACCTCGGGGTCGGGCAGCTCAAAGTCGGCCATGACACATACTCCTCGCCTTGCCGGACGGGCCGGGATCCGAGATCCGGGATTCAGCGATCCGGGATCCGGGACTCAGGGGTCCTGGATTCAGGAATCCGGTCCGGGTCCGATGTCGATTGCCCTTCCACCCCACCTCCGCGCCGACACAGCGTCCAATACCTGTTGAGCAGGCATGATGCCGGTCGGGTATCACGGCTGGTGAGGGTGTTGCGGCGCCGCGCGCGGCTGACGCACACCGGGGAAGGCCGGCTGCTCGGCCGGCCTTAAATCGGGGGCCTGACGGGCCGCGGCCTCCGTGTCGTCACGCCCGTCGCTGCTGCCTGATCGGCTCTCCCACCCGGTGCATGTGCGCCAGGGCTTCGCGGTAGGACTGGATCAGTCCGGTCTCGTGGTACGGCACGTTGGTCTCCGCGCAGTACTCCCGCACGATCACCTGGGCCCGGCGCAGGTGGGGCGTGGGCATGCTCGGGAACAGATGGTGCTCGATCTGGTAGTTGAGCCCGCCGAGCATCACGTCGGTGAGCAGGCCGCCGCGCACGTTGCGGGACGTCAGGACCTGGCGCCGCAGGAAGTCGAGGTGCTGTGCGCCGGTGACCGTGGGCATCCCCTTGTGGTTGGGAGCGAAGGTGCAGCCCAGATAGACGCCGAACAGGCACTGGTTCACGGCGAGGAACGCCACCGCCTTGCCCGGCGAGAGCACCAGGAACAGGGCGGACAGGAGCCCCACGATGTGCACCAGGAGCAGAGCGGCCTCCAGCAGCCGGTTCTTCATGGACGGCGAGCGCAGCGCACGCAGACCGGCGACGTGCAGGTTGAAGCCTTCCAGGGTCAGCAACGGGAAGAACAGCAGCGCCTGGTGACCGCCTATGAGGCGGGCCGGACCGCTGCTCGCTCGGGCCTGTTCGGTGGACCACACGAGGATGTCCGGAGCGACGTCGGGATCGAGCTCCTCGTGGTTGGGATGGGCGTGGTGGCGGGTGTGCTTGTTCATCCACCAGCCGTAGCTCATGCCGACGCCGAGGTTGCCGAACAGCAGCCCTCCTATCTCGCTGTGCCGACGGCGCCGGAAGACCTGACCGTGGGCCAGGTCGTGCGCCACCAGGGCGATCTGTCCGAACACGAAGGCCAGGAAGGCGGCGACGGCCAGTTGCCACCAGGTGTCGCCGAGTGCGAGGAAGGCACCCCAGCCCGCCGTGAAGAGCGTGACCACCAGACCGAGCCGCGCCGTGTAGTAGCCGGGCCGCCGCTTGAGCAGCCCGGCCTCGGTGATGCGCTGGGACAGTCTTGCGAAGTCGCTTCCGGCGCGGCGGCCGGACGTGTCCGCGCCTACGGCCGGGGGACGGGTTGCCACAGAGGCATCGGGGGAAATCGTCATGCCCGAAATTCTCGGGAGGCGGGCCGTCCCGAAACAGCGTGCCAGCCACCGTGTGTGCCCGAGGGCTGGCCCGTGCACCGTCCGGGGGTTTTCCCCCGGTCGGGCCCCGCATCCGGCTCTGCCCGCCCCGGGCGCCACCGCCGCCGGGACCGGGGGAGTGGGGCGGCCCGGGGAGGGCGCGCGCGTCACCGTCCGTGGGCACGGTGCGCTCGCCCTGGTCGATCACCCGTTGCCGAGCAGTCGTGCCGCGGTCTGGGCAGGCGTCTCGTCCAGGGTGTAGACCGTCCGCGTCGCGACCGTGCGGGTGCCGGGGTCGTCGACCCAGCCGGCGAGGAAGTCGCGTCCGTCGATGATCCAGGACCGGCCCTTGCTCGCGGTGCAGCGCCGGCGCAGGACGGCCAGTGAGATGTCGCGGTCGGGATGAGGGAGGATCCGGATCACCTCCCGGCACGGTTCCAGGGCGGTGCGGACCGTGGCCAGGTGCTGGTGGTCCGAGTAGCTGGTGTGGCCTGCGCCCAGCGCGATCACGGCGCCCGGGTGGTCGATGACGACGCATGCCACGGCGTGCGCTCGGGCCGGCTCCCACTCGGCCTCGGCCGTCGGCCGCCCGACGGCGCCGATCCGCCCGCGAAGTCTTGCGATGCTCCATCCCACCTGCGCGTAGTACGAGTCCGCGGCAGCGTCCAGATCGACGAACGGTCTGTGCGCTCTCGCCGCGATCTCCCGGCCGAGGCTGGTCTTCCCGGCGCCGGCCGGGCCCACCAGAACCATCCACGGTGCCTCGGCGGCGGTGGACCGGCTCATGACGCGGTCGCCTCGTCCTGTTCGGCGAAGGTGCCGAGTCCGAAGCGGGTCGCGGCGCGGACGAGAGCGACCGGGCGGGAGCCGCCGGCCGCGCTGGCGCCGGAGGCGACTGCACTGAGCACGAGCACACCTTTCCGACCGGTGTCGCGAACACCGGCCCCCTCTCCTGTCTGTTCAACGACCACCTGTGAAGGTACGCCCTCGCACATCTTCCGGGCGATGATCCCGCCCCCGGCTGGCGCCCGCCGCCCGCCGGCCGGCGACCGGGCGATGGCCACCACGCCACCGTGCTCGGCGTTGCCCACCGGCCGGCACCCGCCGCACCGCAACACCGGGAGCGGATCCTCCGCCGGACGACGGCGGTTCCTTGCCCAGGGGCGTGTTCTCAACTCCGTTCGAGGGTTGCCAGGTTGGGGCACGCGACTCCGTGACCACGTGGCGGTGGGGCGGTATTGACGCGGGATCGCCCCGTGGCTACGTTGCGACAGTGCTCCGAGCCGGTGTGGCGTACGGCATCGGGAGAGGCGAGTGGGATTCCGAGCGTCCGGCGGCGCCCGCTCGATGGACAGACCCCAGCGGTGCCCGCTCGATGGAAAGAAATTCGGTCAAGGGTTGGACAACGTTGTCACCAGTGATCCAAAAATGCCATGCGACAACGTTGTCGCCATCCGCCTGCGTCCGTACGGCTCGGTGTGCTCCCCGACGCATCCCCCTCAGGAGGCAGATCGCGATGTTCTCGACTCCGGCCGGTGGCCACCGGCTTGGTACGCGCAGAAGACCGCCTCGCGGCCATCGGACCCGTACGGTCCTGGGTGTTGCCGCCGGCGCCACCCTTCTGGGCGCGTACGCCCTGCCCGCTCCCGTTGCCTGGGCGGCGCCCGCGCGGGCGGTCCACCTCGTGTCGTCACCGGCGGACCTGGTGAACCCCTTCATCGGCACGTCCAACGACGCCAACGACTTTCCCGGCGCGGACGTCCCCTTCGGCATGGTGCAGTGGAGCCCCGACACCTCCTCGCGCCCGCCCGGCGGCGGGTACGAGTACAAGGACTCCTCGATCACCGGCTTCAGCCTCACCCACATCGCGGGGCCGGGCTGCGGCGCCGCGGGTGATGTTCCCGTGCTGCCCACGGTCGGCGCCGTCAACAACGCGGCGACGGACTCCTTCTCGCACGCCGGCGAGTCCGCCTCGGCCGGCTCCTACAAGGTCGCCCTCGACAACAAGGTGACCACCGAGCTCACCACCACCCCGCGCAGCGGCATGGCCCGTTTCACCTTTCCCGCCACCTCCCAGGCCAACCTGATCCTCAAGCTGGCCGGCAGCCAGAACGGCGGGAGTTCCACACAGTTCAACGTCGTCTCCGGCACCGAGGTCAGCGGCCAGGTCACCAGCGGGAAGTTCTGCGGCGCCGGGAACACCTACACCGTCTACTTCGACATGGTCTTCGACCGGCCGTTCACCACCAGCGGCAGCACGCTCGCCCCTCGCAGGAAGCCGTCGTCGCCGCCCTCCGCGCACGCCGGCAAGAACGACCCGGACAAGCCGAACAAGCCGCGCCTGCACGGCACCATGCCCCAGCAGGGCGCCGACAAGGCCGTGGCCCACGGTGCGACCCCGGCCGCCGCGGCGTCGAACGCGCACGTCACGTTCGACACGACCACGAACCCGGTGGTCCAGGCCAAGGTGGGCATCTCCTACGTGTCCGGGGCGAACGCGGTCGCCAACCGGAGCGCCGAGAACGCCGGATGGAACTTCGACGACGTCCGCACCGCGGCCCACGCGGCCTGGGACGACGCGCTGGGCAAGGTGCGGATCGGCGGGGGCACGGCGGACCAGCAGAAGATCTTCTACACGGCGCTGTACCACTCGCTGCTGCACCCGAACGTCATCAGCGACAGCAACGGCCAGTACTACGGGTTCGACGGCAGGACCCACACCGTCGATGCCGGGCACAACGCCGCCTACGCGAACTACTCGGGCTGGGACATCTACCGGTCCCAGGCCCAGCTGGAAGCACTGGTGAGTCCTCAGGTCGCCTCCGACACCGCCCAGTCGATGACCGACGACTACGCCCAGACCGGGCTCTTCCCCAAGTGGTCGGAGAACAACGGCGAGTCCTACGTCATGGTCGGCGACCCGGCGGCGGCGATCATCGCCGACTACCACGCCTTCGGCGCACGCAACTTCGACACCGCAAAAGCGCTGGCCGGCCTGCTGAAACAGGCGAGCACGGCCAACAACGACCGGCCGGGCCTGAACTACCTCGACAACCCGGGCTACGAACCCCACAACGGCACGTACGGCTGCTGCAACTTCTACGGCCCGGTGGCCACGACCCTGGAGTACGACACCGCCGACTTCGCCCTGTCCGCCTTCGCCGGCGCCCTCGGCGACACCCGGAGCCGGCAGACGTACGCCCATCGCGCTCAGGACTGGCGCAATGTGCTCAACCCGGCCTCCGGCTTCGTCCAGCCGCGCAACGCCGACGGTTCCTGGACCGGCGGCTTCGGCCCCACCAGCGGCACCGACATGGTGGAGGCCGACTCGTGGATCTACTCCGGCATGGTGCCCTTCAACGTGGCCGGGCTCGCCGCCGCCAAGGGCGGCAACAAGGTGATGAGCGACTATCTCGACACGGTGCTCCGCAGCTACACCGGCGCCGACGGCTACGCCTGGGTCGGCAACGAACCGAGCATCGAACTGCCCTGGGAGTACGACTACATCGGTGAGCCCTACAAGACACAGGGAACGGTGCGCTCGGTCCAGGACCAGATCTGGTCGAACACCCCTGCCGGCCTCGCCGACGGCAACGACGACCTCGGGGCGATGAGCGCCTGGTACGTCTGGTCCGCACTGGGCATGTACCCCATGACGCCCGGCACGTCGGACCTCGCCCTGGGCTCACCCCTGTTCACCCAGGCCGTCGTCACCCTGCCCTCCGGGAAGACCCTGACGATCAACGGCGACGGCGCTGCGGACGACGCACCCTACGTGCAGTCCGCGACGTTCAACGGGTCCCCGTGGAACAGCGCCTACGCACCCACGAGCGCGATCACCTCCGGAGGAACGCTCGGCTACACGCTCGGCACGAGCCCGAACACCGGCTGGGCCACGAGTGCGTCGGCGGCCCCGCCCTCCTACCCCGGCGACACCACCGCGCCGACGAAACCACGGGTGGGTCCGGTCAAGTCCGGGGTCAACTCCGCGCTGTGCGTCGACGACGCCAACTCGGGCACCGACGACCGCACCGCGATCCGCCTGTGGACCTGCAACGGCACCTACGCCCAGGACTGGACGGTCGCCACCGACGGCACCCTGCGCACGCTGGGCAAATGCCTCGACGTGGCCGCCAGTGGGACGACCAACGGCACGCTCGTCCAGCTGTACACCTGCAACGGCACCGGAGCCCAGCAGTGGACGGCGGGCGCCGACGGCTCCCTGACGAACCCTCATTCCGGACTCTGCCTCGACGATCCCGGCTCGTCCGGCACGGAGGGCACCCGCCTGCAGATCTACACCTGCAACGGGACCGCGGCGCAGAAGTGGACCCTGCCGGCGGCCTGAGGTCCGCGGTTTCCCGCGCGCCCTCGGGCGCACACCACCAGTGGGCTCGCGGTCCCGTGCACCGCCGGGACCGCGAGCCCACTGGCGTCCTGTGCACCGCCGGGTCCCACTGGCTCCCGCGGTTCCCATGCCCGCGCTTCCCGTCCGCTGTGTGTCCCTGCCCTGTGCATCCGGGAGGGCTCCCACGTGTCCTGGAAGGTCCCCCACCCGTGACACGGCACGCGCCACGTTCCGGATGAGGGGAGGCGCGGGATCTTAAGGTGCGCATATGCCTCCATATCACCCTCATCCGGGCGCAGAGAGTACGGCCCGGGCCGGGTCCGCCAGGTTGTGGCGTGCGCCCCTGCGGCAGGGGTGGCTCTGGTGGCTGCCGTTGGTCGCCGTGGCGGCCGACATCGTCGTGGAGCTGGCCATCCACGGCAAGGAGCCCGTGAGCTTTCTGCTCATCGCCGTACCGCCGATCACCGCGGCGACACGCGGGCCGCGGGGCACCGCCCTGTCGACGGTGGTGTGTCTGGGCCTGCAGTTCTGGATGGCCGCACGGCGTCCCGGGCACTTCGCGGAGCAGCACCACATCGCGCTGTACGTGTCGACGCTGCTCATCGGGATCGCCAGTACGGTCCAGGCCTGGCAGCGGGAGCGGACGGAGCAGCACCTGACGCGTGCTCATTCGGTGGCCGCGGCCATGCAGCGCGCCCTGCTGCGACCGGTGCCGTACCGGCTGGGGCGGGTTCGGGCCGTCGGCTACTACGAGGCGGGCGAGGGAGGAACACTGGTCGGCGGAGACCTCTACGACGTGTGCGAGACCCCGTTCGGCGTACGGGCGATCATCGGCGACGTACGAGGCAAGGGACTGGACGCGGTGCAGACGGTGGCCGCGGTCCTGGGGAACTTCCGGGTGTCCGCGCACGAGTGGTCGAGCCTGGGGAGGCTGACGCAACGGCTGGAGCTGAGCATCACCCGCAACAGTCCGTCCGGGAACGTGGAGGACCCGGAACTCTTCGTGACCGCCCTGGTCGTGGAGATCCCCGACTCGGGTGACGTGGTGGAGATCGTGGACCGTGGACATCCGCCTCCGCTGGTCATCGGCCCGGGAGGCGTCCGGCAGCTGGCCACCGTCCCCGCGCTGCCCCTCGGGCTCGGAGCGCTGTGTCCGCAGAGCATCCGGACCACCGTCCACCCCCTGTCTCCCGGTGAGGTGCTCGTCGTGCACACCGATGGTCTCAGCGAGGCCCGCGATGCGAGCGGCGCCTTCTATCCCATCGCCGACCGCCTGGAGGACCGTTTCCGTGGCCATGGCCGGCCGGAGCCCGAGGCCGTGGTGTCCTTCCTCCGCGCCGACGTGGCACGCTGGTCTGCGGCCCCGGACGACGACGACCAGGCGGTGCTGGCCATCGCGCTGGGGCGAGCGGACAGCACGAGCTGAGGCGCCCCGGTGGGGAGATCCCGCCGACCGGCGCGCCGCGCCCGACGGCGTGCGGGACCGTACGACGACCCCGCCCGCCGCCTGCGTCTCACAGCCCCTTGGGGCACAGACGCCGGACCTTGCCGCCGTCGACGACCGCGTCGCTGCACCCGGCGGGCAGACCCTTGTAGGACGTCGTGGAGAAGTTGGCCGTCACGGTCAGCGCCCCGTCACCGAACGTCGTCCGCTGCACCAGGTGGTCCGGGGTCAGCCATCGGAAGCCGGTCATCGGCCGCGTCGCCGCGGCCTTGTGCAACGGCCCGAAGTACTTCTGGAGTTCGGCGATCTGCGCGCCGTGCCGGTCGAGTTCGGACTTGTCGAGCACCAGGTTGAGCGGCACGTTGTACAGCATCGCCAGCAGAGCGCGCGTGCGGCTCTGGTCGGGCAGCTTCGACCACGACAGCTCCCAGCGCTCGGTGCTGATGACCGAGTCGTGCAGCACCGTCTGGTAGAGCGGCACCCGGTACCTGGGGTCGTACATCGCCTTGGCGACGTCGGCCGGGAGACGGACCGGCTTGAAGAAGATCGCGGGTGCGCCGGCGGGCGCGTAGCCGCCCCAGGCCGTCCGGTCCCGCTCCAGCTTCCACAGCCGGTCGTCGACCGGTGTTCCGGATCCGTGGCTGAAGGACAGCACACCGTTCGCCCAGGAACCGGCGCTCTCCGAACCGAGGACCAGCTTGCGGTCGCCGGACAGCCACCCCATGCGGGCCAGCCGGTTGCGGCGGTCCTGCGCCTGGGTCATGGGGTGCGCGGGAGAGCGGTCGGTGAACAGCTCGCCGGCGGCGTCGACGTCGAGGAAGTAGCTGGTGGCGCCGTTCGCGGTCATCTCCCGGGTGCGGTCGGCCAGGTAGTGCCGGGAGGGCTCGGCCCGCCGGAGCGCCTCGGAGCTGACGTAGCAGCCGCGCCCGCCGAAGCCGGTGACGATCTTGCCGTCGGCCCCGTGCACGCACGCGTCCTGCCACACGGGGGCAGGCCACTTCGAGACCGAGGTGTCGGCCGACGCGGGGTCCTGCGCGTTCGCCCAGGAGTCGTACGGCCCGACGAGATAGCCGGACCGCTCGGCCAGGCTCACCGCCGCGCGGTCCATGGGGGAGTCGTCGGCGTCGTAGCCGATCCACATGCGGTCGACGCCGAGCTGCCGCAGCCGGCGTACGCCCTCGGAGGTGCGGGCCTGGCCCCATGTGTAGGCGTGGAAGGCGCCCACCAGCTTGCCGACTTCGGGATTCCGGGCGATCTTCTCGCGCAGGGTGGTGATGCCGCCGTGGTCCTGCAGCCAGGCGCGGTAGTCACGTGCCGCGGCCACCGGCGATCCGTCGGTGAGGGCGAAGGCCACCGTGTAGTCGGTCGTGGACTCCTGCGGCGAGAACCGGTGCTCGGTCTCGGTGTGCAGACGACCGCGGGCGGAGACGAACTTCAGTGTGGTCCCGATGTCGGACGGGACGAGGTAACTCGCGCCGTGCTCCGCCGACATGCTCGTGCCCCAGAACGGCATGGTCAGACCGTCGGACATGCCCGCCTCCGTGCCCGCGAGCCCTGCGGACGCCGAGTTCCACCACTGGTCGGCGACCGGTACGGACAGGCCTTCTCCCCGCGGTATCTGCAGTTCCCTGGTGGCCGGATCGGTGCCGGTGACCGGCCAGTTCAGCGTCGTCCGCCGGTCGGAGTGCACGGACACCACCAGCCGCCCGCCGCTCGTGGACGCGGTGACCGTGAGCCCCTGCCGCGCGTACCCCCATGTGGCCCTGCCCCCGTGCACCGAGACCCTTCCGGCAGGGCCGAGGCTGCCGGTCGCGGGGGCGGAGAGCTGCCAGCTGCGGCCGTCGTCGGCCCGGGCCCGCACGGCCAGTGACGTGAGGTCGACCACCGCACGTCCACCGGAGACGGGTACGGTCAGCCGGTCTTTGCTCGCTTCGATGCGCGGGCGGTCCTGTGCGCCCGTCCCGAATGCGGCGGCCGTGCCGATCACGCCGCCGACCACCGCGAGGGCACCGCTGAGCGCGATGACCTTCTTCCTGGTCTTCCTGATCTTCCGTGTTCCCATGGGCGGTCACTGTCGTGACGCCGTATAAGAACTTTGTGAGAAGTGAGAAGTGAGAACTGAGAAGTCAGCAGTCAGAACACTTCCATGCCGTCGTCGGCATCGCCGCGGCCCTCATCCGCTCCTGCAGTGTCACCGGATGACGACATCTCAGGACGGCTGATGCATCTCGGTGACGATGGTGTAGAGCTCGATGATGACGCCGTCCTTGATGCGAGCGACCGGCTCGCTGCGGTCGCCGACGTCGTCAGTGCCGTTCCGGAGAGCCGATCCCGCGCAGGATCCCGAGAGCCTGTTGCAAGGGTGCCGGGCCGGTGTCCGTGATGCCGGCCGCGCGGCGGGCCCGGCGCGTCCGCAGGACCGCGCGCACCGCGGACAGGGCCGCGCACGCGATGACGGCCGCCCTGAGGTCGGCGTCGGGCGTGTCGGGGGGCAGCCTGCGCCGGACCAGGGCGGTGAGCCGTTCCTCGAAGTCGGAGAAGGCCTGCACGAGGCGGGACGTGATGACGTTCTCGAGGTCCCCGACCGGATGGCTGAGGGCGGTCAGGGTGGAGGCCGAGAACGGCTTGGCCGCCGCCAGCAGCGCGTTGCACACCGCGTCCAGGGGCTCCTCGTCCGCAGGACGCTCGGACAGGGCCTTCTCGACGTAGGCGAAGATCTCGACGCCGTCCGGCAGCAGCAGGGCTTCCTTGCTCTCGAAGTACCTGAAGAACGTGCGGACGGAGACGTTCGCGTGTGCGGCGATGTCGGCGACGGTGGTGGCTTCGAAGCCCCGCTCCTTGAACAGGCGCGCGGCCCCTTCCAGTAGGAGGCGCCGCGTCTCCTCCTTCTTGCGTTCGCGCAGTCCAGCAGGGGTGATCTCACTCGGCATGGGGCGAAGCCTCCGCCATGGTGTCCTGAGTGTCAATTGGCACACATGTCACGCGGAGGGTCGCAGCCATGAATCTGTCAGGAGTGCCAATTGTCATTCGTGCCACTTTCGCTCTAGGGTTCCTGTCACTCGTGACACTTTTCCATGGGAGACCACGGTGCCCCGATCCACGCAGCAGCCTCCAGCGCCGAACGAGGCGCACAACGACACGCATCCCCCGTCCGCCCCCACCCGGGTGCACGGCGGACTCGGCCGCCTCGGCGCCTTCTGTGCCCGGCATCCGGCGGCGGTGATCGCCGTCTGGCTGCTGATCCTCGTCGCCGCTCTGGCCGGGCGGCACATCGCCGCGCCCACGTTCAGCGACCAGATCAGCCTGCCCGGCACCGCCTCGCACACCGGCTCCGGCCTGCTCGATGCCTCGATGCCCCAGGCGGGGCGGCCCAGCGGCAAGGTCGTCTTCCACACCGGCTCCGGCACCGTGGCCGGCCAGGGGCCCGCACTCGACCGGACCCTGGCCGACCTGCGCGGCCTGCCGCACGTCACCGCCGCCTCCGCGCTCGTGACCAGCGACGACGGACGCACCGCCTACACCACCGTCTCCTTCGACGAACAGCTGAAGAACCTCGGCCACGACTACACCACGCGACTCGACACGGCGACGGAGCCCGCCCGGGCCGCGGGGCTCGGCGTCGCCTACGGCGGCGACCTGGAACAGGTGGTCAGGCCGCCCGCCAACGACAAGCTGAGCGAGAGCGTCGGCGTCGTCACCGCCCTCCTCATCCTGCTGCTGGCCTTCGGCAGCGTCCTGGCCGCGTTGCTGCCCCTGGTCACCGCGCTGATCAGCGTCGGAGTCGGCCTCGGCATCGTGGGCATCGTGGCCGCCACCCTCTCCTTCGCGACCTCCGCCACGACCCTGGCAGGCATGATCGGCCTGGGCGTGGGCATCGACTACGCCCTGTTCCTGACCACACGCTTCCGGCAGGACCTCATCGACGGGCGCGATCCGATCGAGGCCGCCGCCCGCACGACACGCACCAGCGGACGCGCCGTCCTCATCGCCGCCCTCACCGTGGCCGTCGCCATGCTCAGCCTCTACGCGTGCGGACTGAGCTTCATCGGCAAGATCGGCCTGGCGGCCACCCTCGCCGTCGTCGTCACCGCGGCTGCGGCCCTCACCCTGGTGCCGGCAGCCCTGGGCCTGGTGGGCAGGCGCATCGACCGGCTGCGACTGCGCCGCCCCGTCGCCGAGAGCACGGGGGAGCGGGACGGCTGGCACCGCTACGCCGCACTCGTCGCCCGGCGCCCCTGGGCGTTCCTGGCCCTCGGCGTGACCGTCCTCGTCGTGTGCTCCGTACCGCTGCTGTCCATGCGCCTCGGCCACGTCGACGCCGGTGCGGACCGGCCCGGCAGCAGCACCCGCACCGCGTACGACTGGATCGCGGACGCCGACGGCCCGGGCTTCGGTACGGGGGCGAACGGCCCGGTCGTCACCGTGGTCGACGTGAGCCGTGCGCACACCTCCGCCGAGCGGATCTCCGACGACGTGAGCACAGCGCTGAAGAGCACCCACGGCATCGCTTCCTTCACCCCCGTCAAGCCGAGCCCCGACGGCCGGATCCTCGTCACCACGATCACCCCGACCACGGGCCCGCAGGACGCCGCCACCGGTGCCCTGCTCGACACCCTGTCCGGGCAGACGCTGCCGAAAGCCCTCGGCGGCACGGGCGCCGAGGCCTACCTCACCGGCAGCGTGGCCGGACAGTCCGACTTCCGTGCCACGGTCGGCGAGCGGCTGCCGATCGTCATCGGCATCGTCCTGGTGCTCGCCTTCCTGCTGCTCATGACCGTCTTCCGCAGCGTGGTGATCCCGCTCAAGGCCGTCGTCCTCAATCTGTTCACGACGGCCGCGTCCTACGGCGTGCTCGTCGCCGTCTTCCAGTGGGGCTGGGGCGACTCACTGCTCGGGCTGTCGGAGCCCGTGCCCATCGAGTCGTACGTCCCGATGATGATGTTCGCGATCGTCTTCGGACTGTCCATGGACTACGAGATCTTCCTGCTGTCCCGGATCGCCGAAGCCTGGCACCGCACCGGGGACAACCGGATCGCCGTGGGAGAGGGGCTGTCCGCGACGGCCCGGGTGATCTCCGCCGCGGCCTTCATCATGACCGCGGTCTTCCTGTCCTTCACCGCCTCGCCCACCGTGGTCGTGAAGATGCTCGCCCTGGGACTGGCGATCAGCGTGATCGTCGACGCCACGGTGGTCCGCCTGATCCTCGTGCCCTCCGCCATGTTCCTCCTGGGCAAAGCGAACTGGTGGATACCCCGCAGGCTCGACCGCGTCCTCCCGCACCTGCATGCCTGACCGGCACACCTCCATGGTTGACCCCCGCGCCTGTATGCCCGCCCCCCGCGCCTGCATGCTTGACCCCGGCACACCGCCCCCGACCCGACCGATCCGGAGTGAGTGACCACGTGACATCGAACCGGCGGACCATGATCCGCATCCTGGCCGGGGTGACCGTCGCCCTGGCCGGCCTAGCCTGCGGCGCCGACCTCCTCGTCGAGCACAGGACCGAGGCGCAGGTCGCCGCCCGCGCGTCTCACAGCCTGAAAGCACGGGGACCGGTGCACGTCGACCTCACCACCCCGCTCGCAGGGCTGCGCACCCTCGGCGGGGAGGTCGGCGACATCGACGTCAGCGCCGAGGGAGTGCGCCACCAGGACACCACGGCGGATGTGTCCGTCCGGCTGAAGGACGTCACGACGGACGGGGACAGCGCCGGCGGCACCGCGACCGCGACCGTCGGTTACGACCAGGTGACCCGGCGTCTGGATGCACTCGGCGACGGCCTGACGGCAGGCGCGGACAACGGCGACCTGATCCTGCGCGGCAGCGTCGGGCAGCTGGGACTGCCGGTCACCGTCCGGGCGAAGGTGTCCACGACCGCGCACGCGTTCACCATCACGCCCACGACCCTGGACATCCTCGGCCGCAGCATGTCGGTCGACGACCTCGCCTCCCTGCCGGCCGCCTCCGGGCTGCGGGACGAACTGGCGCCCCGGACCGTACCCGTCACCGGACTGCCCCAGGGAGTCGCCTTCACCTCGGCTCGGGCCGGCGACCACGGACTCGTCCTCGCCTTCTCGATAGCCGCAGGCCCCACTCCGGGACGGGACGGGGGAGCCGTGTGACCGCCGGGGCCGCGGGGCCGGCCCCGGACGCCCCGAAGGAATACCCGGGGGCGGTCATACGCTGATCACCGTGAGAACCGGCACGTCAGCAACCGTGCCGGACCACGGCCCGAGCACGAGGGAGCGACCGATGACAGCGGGAACCGAGCGAGCCGTACTGGCGGGCGGGTGTTTCTGGGGTATGCAGGACCTGATCCGCAAGCAGCCGGGTGTGGTGAGCACGCGCGTCGGTTACAGCGGCGGGGACACCCCGAACGCCACGTACCGCAACCACGGCGACCACGCCGAGGCCATCGAGATCCTCTTCGATCCCACGGCCACGAGCTACCGGGACGTCCTGGAGTTCTTCTTCCAGATCCACGACCCGACCACGAGGGACCGCCAGGGCAACGACATCGGGCGCAGCTACCGGTCCGCCATCTACTACACCGACGAGGAGCAGCACCGCATCGCCGTGGACACGATCGCGGACGTCGAGGCGAGCGGACTGTGGCCGGGGAAGGTCGTCACGGAGGTCGAGCCCGTGAGCGACTTCTGGGAGGCGGAGCCGGAGCACCAGGACTACCTGGAGCGCTACCCGAACGGCTACACCTGCCACTTCCCGCGCCCGAACTGGAAGCTGCCGCGCCGAGCCTCGTCCACGACGAATTAGTCGGCTCGCCGGCGACGAACTCGCTCGTCGCCGGCGAACTCGCTCGTCCGCGACGAAGCGCTCCTCCGTGGCGGACAGCAGGGCGGCTGAGTGCAGGACGACGAAGCGCTCGTCGGCGAATGACAGCAGGGCGAGGAAGCGGCTCGTCCGTGACTGCCCGCGGGGCGTGGCGGGGCGCAGCGCTTCGATGTACCTACCGACGGCCGGTCGGCGGCCCGCCGAATACGTGTGGCCCGCCGACCGGCCCGCTCAGTACGGTGAAATGGTGTGCCTCTACGCCATGACCTGCTACGAGCTGCACTACGCGTGCGCGTCGTGTCGGTTTCAAGCGGCATCCGCGCGGGAGCCGGCCGGCCGCTCGTGGAGCCCATCTGCCCTCTCCTGCACGGCGAGTTGAACGGCGGAGACCTGGCAGCGACGGTGCTCGCACCGTTGACTCCGCCGTCAGCTACTGGTTGAGTGGCTCATCCACTGAGCCACTGGGAGGACGGCGTGGAGGCACTGCCCCGCGAATCCATCGTCGATGTGCTGGAAAGCCGTCTGCGTGAGGACATTCTCGACGGAAGGCATCCGGCGGGCAGTTACCTGCCGCCCGAGCGCACGCTCGCCGACGGCTACGGCGTCACCCGCACCACCCTCAAGCATGCCTTCGGCCGCCTCATGCAGGCCGGACTGCTGGAGACCCGGCACGGCGTCGGCACTCGTGTGCGGGACTACCTGCGCCTGGGCGGCGCCGACCTGCTGCCCATGCTCGTACGGCACAGCCCCGACTGGATCGGCGAGGTCTTCGAAGTGCGGCGCAGCATCGGAGCGCTGATCGCCGAGCGCGCCGCGGCCCGAGCAACCGTCCGGCAACGGGCCGAGCTGCGCGTCCTGCTGGCAGCCGTCGGTGACGCGGCGGACGCCGACGCCGTACAGCTCGCGGACATCGAGGTCCACCGCGCTCTCGCCCGCGCCACCGGCAACAGGGTCTACGTCCTGCTGACCAACACCCTCTTCAACGCCTACCTGCCGGTGCGCGCCGCGCTCAGGGAGCCGTTCACCGACGCCCGGGTGGCCCGCGGGCGGCTGGAGCCGGTGGTCGACGCGGTGGAGGCCGGCGACGAGGCCGCGGCGCGGCGGGCGGCCGAGGAGTATCTGACGGCGACGGAGCGGATCATGCTGGAGGGCCTCGCATGACCGCGCCGACGAGCGCACACGACGCCACGCGCCCTGCCGCGCCCGCTCGCGGCACCGTCTTCCGCGAGACGATGCTCGGCACCCTGCGACGCGACGACGAGGACCATGCCCGCAGGGTCCGCATGGATCTCCGGGTGACGGCTGAGCGCCGTCTACGGGTCCTCGGTACCACCGAGGCCCGCGCCACCGGCCGGATACGGATCGCAGGGTGGGCCGACGACCCCGGTGCCGAGGGCGAGCTGGAGATCTCGCCGCTCGCACGGCACCGGATCCGCTACCGCATCACGTTCAGGGCCGACGGCCGCCGACTGACCCTCGACGGCTGGAAGTCCGTCACCCCGCGTCGGCCCGTGGCCTCGATGACAGTGCTGCCGTACACCCTCTACGAGGACGGCACACGGATCGGCACCGGAAGCCTTCGCTTCCCCCTCGCCACGCAACTCCTCCCGTTCCTCACGAGTTTCCGGTTCCCGCGACGCGAGGATCCCGGCACACTCCTCGCGCCGCGCTGGCGCGGCGAGCCGGGCCGCACCGAGGTCTGGTACACCACGCTCACCGACCCGGCCACCGGCAGCGGGCTGTGGCTGCACCACGAACTGACCGCGCCGTCCGACGGATCCGCCCCCTACGCCCACGGCTGGGCCGCGGTCTTCCCCAAGGACGGCGCCGTGCGGCACGCACGCTTCGGCCCCGCCGGGTGGACGCCCGACGGGCACGGCTTCACGGCCGACGGGGTCGAGGCCGGCCCCGGACGTCTGTCGGGGTCGGCCGAGGGCGGGGCCCTGCGCTGGGACCTGACCGAACGGCCCGTGGACGAACCCCTGTTCACCTTCCCCCGCTGGTCCTGGCGCAGGCCCCTGCTGCCCGCCGCCCAGCTGCTTCCGGCGGCCCGTGCCTGCTACGACGGCACCTTCAGCCATGACGACACGACACTGACCCTCGCCTCGGCCCCGGGCGCCTCCGCCCGGATCTACGGGCACGGCAACGCCCGCCGCTGGGCCTGGCTGCACGCCGACCTCGGCGGCGGAGACGTCCTGGAGATCGTCGCCGCCGTCTCCATGCGCCCGGGCCTGCGCAGGCTTCCCCCCTTGGTCTTCCTCCGGCTGCGCCGGCAGGGCCGCACCTGGCCCCGCCGCGCCGAGCGGACCGCGGTCGGCTGGGCCGGAGCGGGGCGCTTCCGCGCCGGGATCGCCCTGCCCACCTGGACGGTCACCGGCCGCGCCGGCCTGCGCCGCATCCGCGTGGAGGTCACCCAGCACACCGACCGCACCCTCGCGCTCGACTACACCGACCCCGACGGCAGCCACGCGACCTGCCGCAACAGCGAACGCGCCGACGCGCACGTCCTGCTGGAGCGGTGGTGGCCCGGCGGCTGGCGCACCGAGGCCGAATGGACGCTGGAGGGCACCGCACACGCGGAGGTGGGCACCCGATGAGCCTCACCGGCCTCGTGGCCGCCCTCGTCGCCGACGACGGCACCACCGACTGGCCCCGGCGGGTTCCGGCCCGGCTGGAGGCGGTTCTCGCCGGGATGCCGCTCGCCGCCCGGGCAGGCCTGCGGGCAGCGGCGCACGGCATGGACGCCTACGCCCTGGCACGCACCGGACGCACCCTGGGCGCACTCACCGTGCCCGAACGCGACCGTGTACTGGGCGAACTCGGCGCACGCCGCACACTCCTGCCACTCCTGGACGTGCTCAAGGTGCCCGTCCTCCTGGCGGCCGGAACAGAGCGGATGCTCCAGGCGGGCCCCGCATCGCACACCCTCGCCCGACAGGACCCGCCCCTCGCCGTCACGCCCGCACATGCCTGGCCCGCACGCACCACCGCGGACGTCGTGGTCATCGGCTCCGGCGCGGGCGGGGCCATGGCGGCACGGACCCTGGCCCGGGCCGGGCTCGACGTCGTCGTCCTCGAAGAAGGGCAGCACCACCGCACCGCCTCGTTCGGCCGGCGCACGCCCCTGGACCGGTTCACCGAGCTGTACCGGGACGGCGGGGCGACCCTCGCCGCCGGCAACCCACCGGTGCTGCTGCCGACCGGCCGGGCCGTCGGCGGGACGACGGTCGTCAACTCCGGCACCTGCTACCGCACTCCGGACCACGTCCTCGACCACTGGAGCAAGGACCTCGGGTTCACGCCCGCCGACGGCCTCGACAGGCATCTGGACGAGGTCGAGCGCACCCTGCGCGTGGCCACCCAGCCCCTCGACGTCCTCGGCACCAACGGCCGCATCGCGCTCGCCGGCGCCCGCGAACTGGGCTGGCGGGCAGCACCCCTGCGCCGCAACGCGCCCGGCTGCAAAGGCTCCTGCCAGTGTGTGGTGGGCTGCCCGACCGGCGCCAAACAGAGCGTGCAGCTCTCCGTGCTGCCCGACGCCTGCGCGGCGGGCGCACGCATCGTCACCGGTGCACGGGCCGAACGCATCCTCGTCGACACGGACCACCCGGGAGGCCCGCGCGCCTGCGGCGTGCGCGTCCTGCGGCACGCCGGCGAGCCCGGAGCCGGGTCCGGACCCGACGGTGCGTTCGAGATCCTCGCGCCTCTGGTCGTGGTGGCGGCGGGCGCACTGCAGTCCCCGCCTCTGCTGCGCCGCTCCGGCCTGGGCCGCCACCCCGGACTCGGCCGCAATCTCAGCATCCACCCGGCCACGAGCGTCGCCGGACGCTTCCCCGAACCGGTCACCGCGTGGAAGGGCGTGCTGCAGAGCGTCGGAGTGGAGGAGCACCACACCGAGGGCGTCCTCATCGAAGCCACCGCAACCCCGCCCGGAATGGGCTCGTTCATCCTTCCCGGACTGGGCGGTGAACTGCGCCGCGAACTGGAGAGCGCCGACCGGCTCGCCACCCTGGGCGCCGTGATCGCCGACCGTCCCTCCGGCCGCGTCCTCGGCCGCGGGCGGACCCTGATCCGGTACGACCTCGATCGCCGCGACGCCGGTCGTCTCCTGCGCGCCGTGCGCGCCATGGGCGAGATGCTGTTCGCCGCGGGCGCCGAGGAAGTCCTCACCGGCATCCCGAGCACGCCTCGGGTGCGCACCCTCGCGGAACTGGACGCCGTCCTCGCCGGCACGAGCGCACGGCGGCTCCATCTGTCGGCCTACCACCCCACCGGCACGGTCGCCGCGGGCGCGGACCCCGAGCGCTTCCCGGCCGATCCCTGGGGCCGGCTGCGCGGCGTTCACGGAGTGCTGGTCGCCGATGCCGGGGTGCTCCCCAGCTGCCCGCAGGTCAATCCCCAGCTGAGCATCATGGCGGCGGCCCTGGCCATCGCGGAGGCGACCGTCCGTACGTGAGGCGCAGGACGCGCATGCGCCACAGGGCCCGGTGCTCGCTGCCCGCGCCCGCTTCCGGTGCCGCTGTCCGTGCAGGGCGGTTGCGGCTCCGGTCGGCCGCCCAGGGCGCCGCGGCACCCGCGGCGCCCGCCGTGCAAGGGCCGCAGCGTACCGAGCGTATTTCTACTCCAGTAGCTTTCACGCGGTGCAGTAGCTTTCCAACTCCGCCCGGAATCACCGGCTGCCGCACCAGAGAGCAACAGGAGAGTCGCACATGCCCCGAGAGGCGCCGTACCTCGCAGTGGCCGACCTGCTGCGCACGCGGATTCTCGCGGGGGAGTGGCGGATCGGGGATCGCCTGCCCTCCCGGGCACACCTCGCAGAGGAATACGGGGTCGGGCGCAACGTCATGAAGCGGGCCGTGGATCGTCTGATCATCGAGGGACTCCTCGAGGGACGCGCGGGTTCGGGCACCTACCTACGCATGCCGCGCGAGCGCCTGCGCATGGTCCGCTCGCGCCACCGCGAGCGCTGGGGCTCCCCGTCCCGCGTCGGCATGATGGAGCGAGGCCGGGCCAACGCCTGGGAATCCCACAGCCAGATGCGGGTCCCTGCCCCTGAGGGCATCGCCGACCGGCTCGCCATCAGGCCCGGAGACCTCTGCGTCCACACGCACTACGAGTTTCTCGCCGACGGGCACCCCGTCCAGCTCTCCGCATCGTGGGAGCCGATGGCCATCACGGACGGCACGCCGGTCGTCCTGCCCGAGACGGGCCCGCTCGCGGGCAAGGGGGTGGTCGAGCGCATGCGCTCGATCGGCGTGTTCGTCGAGACGGTGGTCGAGCTGCCGCGCCCGGCTCGTGCCGCCCGGGACCAGGCGAACCTGCTGGGGACATCCCTCGGGGACCTGGTGCTCCAGATCGAGCGGACCATGTACGACACCGACGGCCGCCCGGTGGAAACGGCCGACATCGTCATTCCGGACGCGCGACGCGAAGTGGTCTACGAGTTCGGGATCGACCAGCCGTAATCGCCGGCGCAGGCGGAGCGACATGTCCTAGCGGAGCGACAGGGCAAAGCCGACAGTGGGGTATTCGCATGCCAAAATCCTTGCGCCTCGGACTCCTGCGCGATCCGGACTTCGGGCCTCTGTTCGCCGCCACGGCAGTCGGGCAGCTGGGCGACCGCATCCTTTTCCTGGCGTTGCCGCTCGTCGCCATCGTGGCGCTGAACGCCGACGAGTTCCAGGTGGGCCTGCTGACCGCGACGACCACGGCAGGATCGCTCCTCGTCGGGCTGCCCGCCGGCGCATGGGTGGACCGCATGCGGAAGCGCTCGGTGATGATCGCCACCGATCTCGTCAGGGCGCTGGTCCTGCTGACGATACCGATGGCGTGGTGGGCCGGCCTTCTGACGATCCGGTGGCTCTACGCGGTCGCACTGGTGCATGGAGTGCTGACGGTCTTCTTCGATGTCGCGTACGTCAGCTTTCTGCCGCACCTGGTGGGACGGGACCACCTCGTCGAAGGGAACGCGAAGCTCTCGGCCGTGCGCTCGGTGACCAGCATCAGCGGGCCGGCGCTGGCCGGCCCCCTGGTCGGCTGGGCCGGAGCCCCTGCAACGCTCCTGGCCGGTTCGGCCGGGATGGCCCTGTCGGGTGCGCTCGCGATCCGCATCCGCGCACGCGAACGGGGCCCGGAGCCGGGTGTGCGCCCCCGATGGGGCCGAGACGTCAAGGAGGGACTGAAGTTCGTCCTCAAGCATCCCGTCCTGCGCGCAACCATCATGGGCGATGCGACGTTCAACCTCTTCCTGATCATGTATCAGACCATGTTGCTGGTCCACCTGAAGAGGGAGACGGGCCTCGGCCCCTTCGGTACCGGCCTCGTGTTGTCGGGAATGGGCTGTGGGGCACTGTGGGGCGCACTGCTGGCGAGTCGGGCCTCGAAGCGGATCGGACAGGGGCCGGTCATCTGGATCGCGCCCCTCGTCACCCGCCCCCGACCGTCTTGATGGCATGGGCGCGGCCCGGCTGGAGCCTGGGTGCGGCGGCGATCGGACTCGCGGCCCTTTCGCTGGGCGGAGTCGTACGCGTCGTGGCCCAGTCGAGCTTCCAGCAGGCGCTCACACCCGACCGGCTGCTGGGCCGGATGAGCGCAACGGCCCGGTTCGTGTCCTGGGGCGGCATTCCGCTGGGCGGTGTCCTGGGCGGAGTCTCGGGCTCCGCCTTCGGCGCGCCCGCCACATTGTGGATCGGTGCGGTCGGCATGACGGCGAGCTTCCTCCCGAACTTCCTCTCACCGCTGCGCACCATGCGCACCGTGCCCGAGGCGGAAGACCCCGAAGGCGTCGGCGGCCGGGCCGGCTCTGCGGCGTCGCGCCCGGACTCACCGCGGCCGGGAGCCGTGCGCCGCTCCAGTGCCCAGGGAGCGTCCCGTCGTGACGCCTGAGGCGGCAGTCCGCCATGCGTTCACCCACACGGTATGTTCGCCGCATGGGCCCCGACCGTTCGCCGGGCGCGACCTCACAGTCCCCCAGGAAGGAGACCGACCCGTGGAGTTCGCCTTTTCCGGCCAGGTGATCGAGTGGCGCGGGCCGTCGCCCTACTACTTCGTTCCCGTACCGGACGACGAGTCCGCAGACATCCGCGAGGTCGCGGCCATGGCCAGCTACGGCTGGGGCGTGATCCCGGTCCGGGCCCGGATCGGTGAGGTCGTCTTTTGGACATCGCTCTTCCCCAAGGACGGCAGCTACCTTCTGCCTCTCAAAGCGGCTGTCCGCAAGCCCCATGACCTCACGGCCGGGGACGACGTGACGGTGGAGATGACCGTCCAGCTCCAGTCCTGAAGCGGCGGAGGCCTTGGGCCGACCGCTCCTGAAGCGGTGGATGCCCCGGGTCGGCCGGGCCTGACGCAGTGCGGCCTCGGGCCGACCGGTGATCGACGACAATGACACGGTGATCCGTACCACAGAAGCCCCGTCGTCCGATCTCGCCGAGGCCGTCGCGGGCATCGGCCGCTTCGCCCGCCCGACGGTGCGCCTGCATCCCCGGCCCGGTGCCCCCACCACCGCAGACAGTCATATCGGAGGCCCCTTGCTGTGGCCGGCCTCGGAACCGTGGCCGCGCTGCGCAGCCCCGGACTGCGACCAGTACGAGGGCATCCCGATGGTCGTGGTGGCCCAGCTGAAGGCGACGGACTTTCCGGAGATCACGTTTCCGGCCGGGGCCGACCTGCTCCAGATCCTGTGGTGCGTCGGCTACCACTGCTGCCCGCGGCACGCCCCGTGCCATGTGGTCTGGCGCCGTGCCGCGGACGTGGCGTCGACTCTGGACGATGCGCCCGAGCCGGACCTGGAAGGCGAACTGCCCGGCTTCTACGGGAGCTCGATACCGCGTCCGTGCGTTCTGCACCCGGAGCGGATCATCGAGTACCCCTGGCACGAGGAACTTCCCGGGGATCTCTGGGCGCGGCTACAGGCCTGCGACGAGAGCAGGGACCTCTACGAAGAGGTCGCGACGGCGCCCGGCTTCAAGGTCGGCGGCAGCATGGACTGGTCGGTGGGTGACATGCCGGCGCTGGAGTGCGTCACCTGCGGCACGCGCACCGGCCTCCTCCTCCAGGTCGACAGCTTCGAGGGCGACGGGCGCTGGTGCCCGCTCGAAGACCGGCACCTGGTGTACGGGACACCCGGATACGAGGAGCGCATCGAGCCGACCGGGATGGACATCGGCCGGGGCGGCAGTCACGGCGGATTCTTCGTCTGTTCCTCCGATCCGCGGCACCCGGTGCTCTTCCACAGCCAATGAACGCGCCCCCGTGGTGATCAGTCCTGCTTCCCGCTCCGCGGGAGACATCAGCCCACGCCGACGGGCCCGCTCGCGCGTCCAACCGTCGGCCATTCCCTTGGAGATCCCAGCCGTGTGGACCGAACTCGTCAGCGCCCAGCCCGGTCAGGCGGACTTCCTGCCGCCGGTCTCCGAAGCGGCCCTGGCCGGATGTGCCACCGCTCTCGGGCATCCGCTGCCCGCGGACCTGGAGGCGCTCCTGCGAGAGACCAACGGCATCGAGGGCGAGTACGGAGAGGGCCTCGTATGGCCTGCCGAACAGATCGCCGCCGAGAACAGCATGCTGCGCAGCGGCGAGGAACTGGCCACGCTCTACATGCCTTTCGATCCGCTGCTCTTCTTCGGGGACGCCGGAAACGGGGACCTCTTCGCGCTTCTTCCCGGGCTGGACCGACCCGATGTCTTCGTCTGGAACCACGAGGACGACAGCCGTACCTGGGTCGCTCCGAACCTGGCCACCTACCTCGAATGGTGGCTGACCGGACGGATCACCGTGTAGCCCCGCCGAGGGGCACCCCCGGCCGGGCAGGTCGGTCGCCCTGCATCACTCCCTCGACCGACCACCCGTCGTGGGCGCGCGGTCCCGGACCCCGGGCGGGCCCCAGGGGGCTTCGGCGGCGGCTGGGCTCACCTGGGGTTGTCGGCGTGGGGCAGGGTCTCCCAGGCCACGAAGCAGCCGTCCGTGCTGGAGGAGCGATGCGTCTCGGTGAGGCGACGGGGCGCGTTGCTGGTGGTGTGCGCCTTGATGGTGGCCGACCAGGCGTCCATGACCTTGATCGCTTTCCTGGCGTACCGGGCGTACCGGCCGGCAGTGTCATGGGGCAGGGGCCAGTGCCTCGACGGCGCGCAGCCTGACCGTGAACGCCAGTTTCTGCCCGTCCGGTGCGGTGCATCGCACGACCGCAC
The DNA here is from genome assembly GCF_042958635.1 of Streptomyces sp. NPDC007971. Taxonomy (NCBI): domain Bacteria; kingdom Bacillati; phylum Actinomycetota; class Actinomycetes; order Kitasatosporales; family Streptomycetaceae; genus Streptomyces; species Streptomyces sp. NPDC007971. Next base: position 21,731 of record NZ_JBIBJK010000032.1, on the reverse strand, counting down.
GGCCGTCCGCCGCTGCGAGGGCGGGAGGCTCCCAGTCATCCGGAGGTACGCCGCCGTCGGAGCCGAATGCTTCCGCTACGCGGGTGTCGGGAGCCCACGTCGCGACGGTCTCCCCGGTCCTCGCGAAGCCCTGTTCGAGGACCCACCGGGCGGCCGTGCCGAGTGGGCCGGAGGCTACGACCTCGGCGCGGACGAACGTGGTGCCCGCGGCGAGGGGCATCGCACCCAGCTCGACGGTGCCACCCGCCGGGACCGAACCCGTGGCCTGGGACTCGTGCTCACGGGCCTGGAACAGGCCGGTCGCCGCGTCGTAGGCGAAGATCCAGTCCCTGGTGCCCTGCCACTGCGTCAGCCCGGTGTCCGTGGTGGAGACGGCGCCCCCGAGGAAGGACACCAACGAGGCTTGGTGCGGCAGCGTCCAGGGGATCTCGCGGCCGCCGTCCAGCGGGGTCTTCCTGCTGCCGATGATCCGGACCGGATGGGGGAGGGTCCTGCCGGACAGTTCGAGGATCGAGTGCGAGTCCGGGCTGGGCTGGAAGTCGCAGTTGATGAACGTGTAGTTGCTCGCCCCCGGGCCGTTGTCGGAGCTGTCGAGGATGACACAGGGGCACTGGGTGGTGTCGCTGAAGGCGGGTTGCAGAACGGAGCTCTCCAGCAGCAGGCTCGTCAGGCTCGACGCCATCACCGCCGCCTGCCACTTTCGCCCCTCGGGCGGCATGTTCTGGACGTCCTCCGAGCTGATGGCGACGCCCGTGCCGTGGAAGAAGCCGTAGTTCGCGCCCGAGGACAGCATGACGGGCACGACCGAACGCCCGGTGCCGATGAGCCAGTCCCGGGCGAAGACACCGATCGCGCCCGTGGCCACGAAGTCGTACTGGGCACCGGCGACCTTCAGCCGCTTGACGTTCACCAGTGCGGTGTCGCCGGCCAGTACCAGCCCCAGACGGCCGACCGCGATGACGATGTCCTCGAACCCGGAGCGCAGGGAGACGTCACGGAACCGGATCCCGTCCCGCGCGGCCGTCACGTTCACCTGGTCGATCACGGTCTCGGCCGCCAGCTGTGCCTGGATGCCCGCGCCGCCGGAGGACTGGAAGGTGAGCCGCCGGACGATCGGAGAGGTGACGTCGTTGGGCGGCCCCTCCCGGTAGTGAAGGCAGTGGACCAGGATCGGTGACGACCCGGGCCGGTCCTTCCACGTGCGGCCGACGGTGAAGACGTCCACGTCGAGGTCGAAGTTGACCAGCAGCAGCGTGTGGAGATTACTGGCGTTGTCCGTCGGGAACTTGGCGGTCGGCGCGGTGAACGGCGCGGTCTGCATCGCCCGGTCGGACAGGCGGATGGAGTCGATCCGGCCGGGGAACTGCTTGGTGACCGGGTGGTACTCCGGCCAGGAGCCCCCGCTGTACACGCCGAGGTAGACGCCCTCCTCCAGAGCCTGGCTCAGTTTCCCGGCGGCCGGCACCTCCCGCACGTCCGTCTGCGCGCCCGGGCTTCCGGCGAACAGCCTGAGCCGGGAGCCGTCGTAGGTGAGCGCGATGTGCGTGGTGACGCCCGTCGGCACCCGCAGAGGCTGGGCCGGGGGCGGCACGCTGACGTCCCGGCCGCCGACACGGACGGTGGCGGAGAGAGCGAGGCCCCCTCCGGTCCCGTCGGCGGTCAGGAACACACCGAAAGCGGAGTTCTGCGGGTCCCGCGCGTTCCGCCTTCCGGAGCTGGTGATGACCGCCGTCGTCCCGGTGACAGGCACCTGATCGACCTGGATGGTGCACTCGACGGAGAAGGCGTCCAGGCCGTCCACGTCGAGCGCGGGGCTGTCACGGAAGTCGACCGTGTTGCCGCCGTTCAGCCTGAACACACCGGCTTTGCCCGGCCCCGACAGCAGGGCGTCGCCCGTGGGGAAGTGCCCGACGGTGTCGGGGGTGATGCACAGCGTCGGACCGAAGTTGCCCAGAAGCCGGATCGCGGTGCTCTGCTGGCTCTCGCCGAGCAGCTCGATCCCGGGGTAGTTGTTGACGACGATCGGGCGGCTGATCCGGTAGGCGCCCGCCGGGAAGTAGACCGTACCCGTACCGGTGCCGGGGGTGAGCGACTGCATCGCGGCGTTGATGGCGGCCCAGTCGTTCTCGCTGTCGTCCCCCTTCGCGCCGAAGTCCATGACATTGGCGAACTCGTGCCGCGGCGCCAGGCTCAGGACGCCTTGCGCGTCGCACGGTCCGAGGACCCAGGCGTCGGGTGTGAGCGGAAAGCGGCGCTCGGCCCGCGCCGCCCCGTCGACCACGACGGCGGTTGCCGGCCCGGGACCCAGCCCGGTCGTCGCCGCGGGCACCGTCTCGGACGCTGCGAAGTAGGTCACGGTGGCGCCCGTCGCGGCCGGCTCGGCCGCAATGCCCGTCACCGTCACTCCCGTGGCGAGCGCCGCGGGCGTGGCCTTCGTCAGTTTCTGCGGGTTGCTGGTGTCCTTGACCGGACACAGGACGTCTCCGGCAGAGACGTTCACCGCGACGACTGCTGTGGGCATCGCATGCTCCTGCTCTCACGGGCACGACTGCGGGCACGGAGACGAGCCGGACCGTAGGTGCCCGGCGCCGTCGCTCTCACTCCAGTCAGACGATCCCCCGGAAGAGGGGACTCTACGTAGAAAGTCACTCAAGTGAGTGTCGAGCGAGCCGAGTTCGCGCAAGCTGGCCCCCAACCGGCCTTGGCTCACCCGACCGGAGGGCAACGGCCGACCGGCGGGGCGTGGCCGTAGCGGGTGCCTAGGGGTGGTAGAGAGAGCGGGCGCGCGGCATGTCGGCAGGGCCGTCCTGGCCGAGGCCGAGGCCGAAGAAGTAGTTCACCTGCCAGGCCTGCGTGCTGCGGGCCTGCCGACTGGTCGTGGTCACCCACGGCGGATAGACGCGGAATCCGCGCTTACCGCCGGAGCCGTTGCGGGAGACGACGTCACGCTCGCACAACACCTCGCGCGGGAACACGAACTGTCCGAAGCCGTCGTCGTCGCGGCTGCTGATGACGAAGAGGTCCACCCCGTCGTCGGCGTCGAACGGCCGGATCGGCCCTTCCTCGGACCGCTGCCACACGGTGACGAACTGGCCCACCTTCGTCGGGGTGGTCTTGGCGACGCGGAACCGGACCGAGCGGCCGTCGAGCGTGAACGCGCATGCCGCGTACTCGGCGCTCTCCGGTTCGGGTACCGGCACTGAGCATGCGAAACCGCTCGGGTCGTACACCGACTCCTTGGCGGCGAGCAGGTCACTGTGAAGCCCTGCCCACGGCTGATGCGTCACCATGGTCTCATCCTGCCATCACGCCCGCCCGCGCTGCCGACACCTCCTCTGCCGCCGACGGCGCGACCGCCACCCCTACCCCCCGGTAGAGCTCGGTGCGAGCAACTCAACTCCCGGACGGGACAAGGGTGTCGGCGGTGAACGGAGACCGGCCGGAAATGTCTGGCCCCACGTTCCCGGACAGCTGCCTACCCGCCGAGCCGGACGCCGTGGGGAGGCCGGTATGAGGCAGGTCGTCCAGGCCTCGCCGCCGCTGCCCACCCGCCGAGGTTGCTCCGGACGCGTACGGCATCATGACGGAAACGCAAGGGGCCCCGGCCCCCGTCCCAGTGAGGGGTTCGCCCGTGAGTGCCGTCCCGCCGCCCGAAGGACCCGATGGGGGAGCAGACGAGCAGCCCTCCATATCCGACGAGCAGTGGGCGGCGTTCCTGCGGGAGGCCGCCGAGGGCGATGGCGCTGCCGCGCCGAAGGAGCCGTCGGCGCGGGCGAGGATGGTGGAGCGCAGGCTCCGGGACCGGTTCGAGGCGGAGCAGGCGGAGCCGAAGGCCCGGAAGCCGAAAAGGCGTCCGTTCGGCGAGAGGGCGCGTGCGGCGATCCCCTGGACGGCCGCCGCGGCCGTCGTGCTCGTGGGCGCCTACCAGCAGAACCTGCTTTCGTGGGGCGGTCCGCCCGCGTCGGGCCCGGCGAAGGCCGTGGCGCTGCCGGGAGGCGGAGTCACCGACGGCGATCAGTGCGGAGTCAAGGGCTACCACCACTTCCCGCTCCCGGCCGCCGCCTCCTCTCCTGCGCCGAAGTCCACGGGCGTACCTACCGGCCCGCAGCTCGCCCTCGGCTCCTACGGCTATGCGCAGCTTTCCCCGCGCACCCCCGGACGTTTCACCATCGAGCTGCTCTTCGCACCGGGTCTGAAGGGATCGCTCAAGGTGTCCCGGACCCTGGGCGGGGAGGGAGCCGCGGTGGAGATCGAAGGCCCGCACGGACTGGTCGGCGGCGCCCACGGCCTCCCTGCCACCTGGACTCCCGCCGCGAAGGCCGACGCCGAGGACAAGACACGCATCGAGCTGAACGGCGGTCCCGGCGCCGAGGTCTCACTGCCGGTACAGGCCCTGTGCCCCGGCTATGACGGCAACGCCGTGATGAAGAACCTCCAGGCGCCGATCGACTCCTCGAACACCATCACCGGACAGCCGGCCTACACCCTGACGGTCTCCGTCCGTGATCCGGCCATCGGGGAGCTGCGCACATCGGTCGGCCTTCCAGCAGGCGGCAACCTGCTCAGTGTGAACAACCTGGAGCCCGACGGCCCCTGAGCGTGGAGCCGGCAATCGCCGGTTGCGGGAGTGGGCCGATTGCGGCAGCGGGCACCGTCGCAACCGGCACGGGCAGATTCCGGCGGAAACCCCCGCCACGGGCCGAGTGGTGCCGCGAGGCCGCGCCCACCGCATCCCCCACGCCGGGGAGCGCGGCAACCTCGGTCGGCCCTGCACGCAGCACCCCGATGGTGATCAACGGGAACGCGCCGAAGGCAAGCCACGTGCCGGTCAACCCGGTCCCGTACGCCATCCTGGCCCGTACGCTTCCCAGGCCCCCCGAACTGACGCCCTGGCCGCTGCCCGCTCCTCATGCCCGGCGCCTCTCACTCCTCGCTTCGCACAACCAATTGGCGATCAGCTGCGTCCTGCGAGAGTCATGTACCAGGAATCGGGCAACTGCTGAGCCACCGGCCACAACCAATGGTTGTGGCCATAGAGTGTCGGTATGGACCTCGATACCGTCCGGACCTTCGTCGCCGCTGCCGACGCGGGGCAGTTCCAGGAGGCCGCCGCCGAGCTGGCGGTCACCCAGCAGGCTGTCTCCAAGCGCATCGCCGCACTGGAGCGCCATCTCGGGGTGCGGCTGTTCACCCGCACCGCGCGCGGCGTCGAGCTCACCATCGACGGGCAGGCCTTCCTGTCCCACGCGCGCGAGCTCCTGCGCGTGGCCGAGCGCGCCGTGGCGTCCGTGCGCCCCGACCGCCGTCCGCTACGCGTCGACGTGATCGCCTCGCGCGTCGCGCCGTCGGGCCTGATGCGCGGCTTCCACCGCGCGCACCCCGAGATCGACCTCGACGTGGTGATGCTGTTCGACGTGGAGGCGGCCGTCGCCGCCATCCGGTCCGGCGCGATCGACGCGTCCTTCCGTGCCGTCGCCGCGCCCGGCCGGCCCCTTCCCGAGGACATCGAGTCCGTCCGGGTGCTCGACGAGACGCTCCAACTCCTCACCGGCCCCGCCCACGCGCTGGCGGGCGCCCGGTCGGTGACTCTCGCCCAGCTCGCCGAGCACCGGATCTGGATGCCCGGCATCGTCCCCGGTACCGAGTGGGCCGCCTACTACGACGATCTCGTCGCCGAGTTCGGCCTCACCATCGAGGCGACCGGCCCCAACTTCGGCTCCGACGCGCTCCTCGACACCGTCGCCGACACCCCGGCCCTGGCCACCTTCATGGGTGAGCAGACGCGCCTCGTCTGGCCCGCGGGCCACGGCCTGCGCCGCATCCCGGTGACCGACCCGACGCCGGTCTACCCGCACTCGCTCCTCTGGCACCGCGACAACCCCCACCCGGCGCTGGCCACCCTCCGAGCCCACCTAGCTGCCACGACGGCCGGCCACGACGCCGCCGGGACCTGGGCGCCGGGCTGGGTGATTCCGCACTGAGCGCCGCCACGCCCGCCCCCCCCCGAGTCGCCGGCCGGATCGAGTGATCTCGCCCGGACCCCTGGCCGACCTGGCTCGCCGCCAGCGCGGATGCCTGCGGCTGAAGCGGTCCCGCCAGGCCCCCGGCTGGGCCGAGCCGAAGCCCCCTCGTCCGCGACCGCAGACGAGGGGGCTTCGGACCGAGAGCGGCGTCACCCCATGTTCACGACAGCGGGAGAGTTCTGATAAGCCGCAAGCAGCCACTTGCCGTCCTGCCGGGTGAGTACCCAGGTCGCGATCGCCAGCCGGTCGTCCGGCGCCTCGGCTTCGCCCGGGAAGAGGATGTTCGTCTCGCTGACGACCACGGCGGCGTCGTCGTTGAGGAAGCGGATGTTCAGCACCTTGTTGGTGGTGGTCGAGCCCTTGAGGAAGCTGCTGAAGCCGGCCTCCATGCTCTCGCGGATTTCCTCGCGGGACTTCCGGTAGGACCCGGGCAGGATGGCGCTGGCGTCCTCGGTGTAGTCGGCCACGAACGCGTCGGCGTCGTGTGCGTCCCATGCGTCATAGACGCCCTTGAGCACCGTGAGGATGGCGGTCTCATCCGCCGCATGCGTCTGGTTCGCGGTCAAGGTTTCCCTCGCTTCGTCGTGCTGTGCGGACCGCCGCGGTCTGCGGCGCACCGGGAGTCAAGTGCGGCTCCACGGATACGTACCGGCGGCAGGGCCGGAACTCATCGCTGCCCGGGGAGACTTTTCCGGAGGGCGGCGGCAGCGCCCGGACCAGCGCCGATGCGTTTCGAGCTCCTCCGGACCAGGATCCTCACCCGGTCATGAGCGTCACGGAACCGCGGACGGCGCCGTTTGCAGGATCTCCGTCAGCGGCACAGTGCCGGCCCGGCAGGTCGTCATGCGGGTGGTCATGTCGCTGGTCGTGTGGGTGGTGCTTCGGTACTGCCGCCCGCGGTGGTCGGTTGCCCGGCCGGCGGGCCGGGGCATGAAGTGCGCGACCTCCGGCCCGGGGGCGTCAGGCCCGCGACCCCCGGCACGGGCACTGGCGCCCGTGACCTCGAGCCCTGGTCGGCGCCCTTTATGCTGGGCCTGTGACACCGAGGAGCGATCAGGGGCCGGCGCTGCGGGCGGACGCCGCGCGCAACCGCGCCCGGGTGTTGCAGGTCGCCCGCGAACAATTGGCCACCGGTGACGACTCGCTCCAGCTGAACGCCATCGCCCGGCTCGCCGGCGTCGGCGTGGGAACCGTGTACCGGCACTTCCCCAACCGCCATGCGCTGCGCGAGGCACTGTCGGCCGAGCGCTTCCAGGAACTGGTCGACGAGGCCCAGGCCGCGGCTGCCGACGAGGATGCCCTGGCGGGCCTGCACCGCCTGCTGCGGTTCGCTCTCATGCACGCGCTGGACGACACCGGGTTCGCCGCCGTACTCGAATCCGCCAGCGACACGGATGCGCAGACCTCGGCGCTGAAGGCCGAGCTCGACGGGACCGTGGCGCACTTGCTCGACCGCGCCCGCCGGACGGGCGTCATCCGACGTGACGTCGAGGCCGACGACATGCGCCGCCTGCTCTGTGGCGTCGAGCACGCCGTGCGCTCCGGTGACAGCGACCCGGCACGCATCGCGATCTACCTCGACGTCCTCCTCGAAGGACTGCGCCCCCGCCGCTGAACTCGGCCCGGCAGACCTGCACGAGCGACGCCGGTCGTTCACGTCCTCACTCCTCACTCCTCACTCCTCACTGCTCACTGCTCACTGCTCACCTGCTCACTTCCTCACGCTCACGCCTGCGCCTCCACGCACCCTGACGTCCTCACCGCCTGACGTCCTTGCCCGCCCCCCTCGTCTCGCGTCGTTTCGCCCGTCGGTAAGCGGACAGCTAACCGGATGGCTATCCGCTTGTGTTAGCGTTCCCTCGCCGAATCGGATAGCTATCCGGTTGTGGCGAGACGGAATGACGGACCGACGAAGGGCAGACGTTATGGAGCAGCGGGCGGTAGTGACGGCCGGGACCGGAGGGATCGGCCTGGAGACCGCGATGGGGCTGGCGGCGCACGGCCTCGCCGTCACCGTGGTGGGCCGGGACGCCGAGCGCGGCGCCCGCGCGGTCGAGCGCATCGCCGCGGTCGCGACCGGGGGCGGACCGCGGTTCGTGTCGGCCGACCTCGCGTCGCTCGGCAACGTCCGGGCGCTCGCCGCGCAGCTGGCGGCCGAAGGACCGCTGACGGTTCTGGTCAACAACGTGGGCGCCATGTTCGCGGACCGTCAGCAGACCGTCGACGGGATCGAGGCGACGTTCGCCGTCAACCACCTCTCGCCGTACCTGCTGACCGAGCTGCTGCTCGACCAGCTCCGGGAGGGTGCACCGAGCCGGATCGTGAACGTCAGCTCCGGGGCGATCCGGGTCGCCAAGCGCACCTTCGACGCCGTCGAACCCCCGGGCGGCTACTACGGCTTCCACTGGTACGGCCGGGCCAAGCTCGCCAACCTCGTCTACACCCTGGACCTGGCAGATCGCCTGCGTGACAGCGGGGTCGCTGTCATCGCGGCCGACCCCGGCGGCGCCGCGACCGACATGACCAACGGCACCATGACCTCACCGAAGATCGTCTCCCCGGCGCTTCGCCTGCTGTGGCCGCTGGTCCGGCGCACCTTCGAACGGTCCACCGCCGGCCCCGCCTCCGTGGCCGCCCGGTCGTCCGTGGTCGCCGCCACCGACTCCTCACTCGACGGGCAGACCGGGGTGCTCATCGGTCCCGAGGCCCGTCCCGTGCCCGTCTTCCGTGGAAGCACCGACCCCGGGACCCTCAGCGACGTGCTCAGGCTCAGTCGGCGGCTGGCACCGCTGGGAGAGGAGCGGACAACCGTCTGAGCCGCGCCCCCGCGCCGGCCAAGTCTCGGGGCGGCGGGCTCGCCTTCCCAGCAGGGGGCGAGCCCGCGCAGGACTGCCAGGATCTCCAAGTCCTGGGCGCCCGTAGGAGATTGCGCCGCCGCCCCCGGCGATGTCCTGAGGCCTTGCCATCGGGGGGCATCAGCCGTCCGGCCGGGGCATCCCGGTTGTGCGCAAGGCGCGGCGTGTCTGTGCCTGCGCCTGTGCCTTTCGCACCGGCTACTGGGCGCTTGCCGCGGGCCGGACGACGACTTCATTGACGTCGACCTGCGCGGGCTGGGAAACGGCGTACGCGATGGCCTCTGCGATGGCGGAGGCGGGCAGTGCCACGGCGCGGTAGGCCTTCATGGCCTCGCGGGCGGCCGGGTCGGAGATGCTGTCGGCGAGTTCGGACTCGGTCACGCCGGGGGAGACGAGAGTGACCCGGACGGTGCCGTCGGATTCCTGGCGCAGTCCTTCGGAGATCGCCCGGACGGCGAACTTCGTGGCGCAGTACACCGCGGCGGTGGGGGAGACCTCGTACGCGCCCACCGAGGCGATGTTCACGAAGTGCCCGCTGCCCTGAGCCCGCATCACAGGCAGCGCCGCGGCGATCCCGTGCAGGACTCCCCGCACGTTCACGTCGATCATGCGGTCCCACTCCTCGGTCCTGAGCGCCTCCAGCGGAGAGAGCGGCATCACTCCGGCGTTGTTGACCATCACGTCCAGGCGGCCGTTGCGCTCGCGGACGGCAGACACAAAAGCCCGCACGTCGTCGGCGTCCGTGACATCCAGCCGCTGGAAGTCGGCCGTGCCGCCGGCGGCAGTGAGCTCGGCGGTCAACTCCTCGAGGCGATCGGTGCGCCGGGCACCGAGGAAGAGCCGGTGGCCGTCGGCGGCGAGCCGACGGGCTGTCGCCTCGCCGATCCCGCTGCTCGCCCCGGTGATCGCCACGACCTTCGCGGTGTTCGTCATGCCTGCTGTCCTTCCCGGTGGAGCACGAGGTGTTCGTGATGGAGCACCCCGTCGCGGATGTCGCCGGTCGCGGTGAACCCGGTGTCGTCGACGTAGTCGATATGGGTCCCCGTCACCGTGTAGGGGCCCGTGTATGCACTGGGGCGGTCACCGCGGGCCTCGTCGTAACGGCCGTCCGCCCGCAGCTCCTGGCGTATGTGACCGTCCGCGGTCTCCCACATACCGACCACGTCGGCGTGGCCTTCCTCCGCCTGTCCCGTCATGCCGCACGCTCCTTCTCGACTGCTGCCCTCTGTGCTGCGGGTCGGTCCCGCGACACCGAGTCTGCGCAGGTCCCGGGCATCCCTCCAGGGCGTGTGCTGCCTGGGTGCGGTGCACCCAGGCAGCACCGCTCCCCAGCGGCCTAGCCTGGATGCATGATCGACAACCACCTGGGAGAGTTCCTGCGCGCACGCAGGGCGGGCCTGCAGCCGCAGGACGTCGGCATCGCGAGCCACGGCGTACGCAAGGTGAGCGGGCTGCGCCGCGAAGAGGTCGCCGTCCTGGCCGGGATGAACGCGGACTACTACACCCGCCTGGAACAGGGACGCGAACGCCACCCCTCGGCCCAGGTCCTCGACGCACTCGGCCGCGCCCTGCGCCTGGACCCCGACGCCCTCGCCCACCTGCACCAGCTGGCCGGCACGGCACCGGGCACCCGGTCCACCCACACCACGGACCAGGTCTCCGCGGCCCTGCGCCGGCTGATGGACGCACATGCCGACACACCCGCCTACGTCATCAACCCGGCCCTCGACATCCTCGCCGCCAACCACCTGGCCCAGGCCCTGCACTCACCCTTCCAAGCGGCGGACAACCTGGCTCGCATGACCTTCCTCGACCCGGCCGGCCGGCAGTTCTACACACGGTGGAACGGGACCGCCCAGGCCGTCGTCGGGCACCTGCGCCAGGCAGCGGGCCTCGACCCGAACGCCCCGCGCCTGCTCGAACTCGTCCGCTCCCTCACCGAGCACAGCGTGGACTTCACCCGCCTGTGGAACACCCACGCCGTGCGCGGCAAGACCCAGGACGCCAAACACTTCCGTCACCCCGACGTCGGCCCGGTGACCCTCACCTACCAGGCCTTCGACGTACGCGACGCCCCGGGCCAGCAACTCGTCGTCTACCAGGCCGACCCCGGCAGCCCCAGCGCCCAGGCCCTGGCCCTGCTCGGCTCCATCCACGCCTCGACCCCGAAATCCGCCCGCTGGAGCTGAACGGCTTGCGTGTGTCAGCTGCCTTCAACTGCTTGCGGCGGCAGTGGGGCGGGTCCAGAGGGTGATGTCGCTGCTCGTGGCGACCGCCAGGGTGCGACCGGACGGTGAGAAGCCCGCGGTCCGCAGCTCCGAGTAGTTGGAGTCGAAGATGTGCCACCAGTGCTCGCCATGCGGTCCTCTGTGGGGCATTCCTCCGCCCCGGGAGAGCAGAACCCGGTGGTGCGGCCACTCGGGGCTGACGACGTCCAGGCTCCAGCCGTCGCCCGACGTGGTGTGGAGGCCGCCCCCGAAAAGTCCGGCGATGCTTACCGGGGTCCCGGCGATCGGCCCGAGACCGGGACACGAGAGAACGCGCACCCCGTCCGGGGTGCAGTCGTCGGCATCGGGGTCGCGGTCCCTGGCCATCCGCTCGCCGGTGACGGCGTCGAAGAGTCCGTGCCCCTGGGACGAGACCACCATGACCAGGTCGTGGCCGGTGTCGGGAGCGACGGCGAATCCGATGCCCTGGAGGCCGCCGATGGGTGTCCGTCCCTTCAGGACCGGCTCCCAGGGGGCGGGCGGGGCAGTCTCCGGGACGGAGAGGAACCGGTGTCGCAATTGCTGCTGGTACTCCGAGATCAACGTGCTTCCTTGCGTTCAGAGGGTTCCCTGGCCGGCTCCGGGCTCGGCCGGATTCCGGGCCGGATCGTCCTGAAAGTATCCTGCGCGATCTTGAGGGCTCCGTGCGGCTCCGCCTCCCCCCTCGAACCGCTTTCCGCGTGGATGCGGGCTTCCCCTTGCAGCTCAGCTGATGTTCGGCGCCGGTGAGCCGTGCGGGCTCGGCCCCGCGACCGAGTCCGCACGGCCGACACCGGCACGGACAACGACGACCGCACAGCGGAACCTCTTCGGGCAGCCATGCATCTCACTGTCCGGAAAGGCAGAAGCGGCGGCACTCGGCCCTCGCAGGGGGTGTCTTCACCTGGGGGATACGCATGGCAAGCCGGACAGCAGCAGTCTCCGTGGTCGGTCTGGCGATGCTTCTGGCCGCCACCGCCTGCGGGCGGAACGAGACCGTCTCCACCCAGCCGGTCCCGGGAGCGTCAGGGACGACCGCTCCCACCGCGGGCGCCACTGGGCCGAGCGCGTCCGCGTCCCCTTCGGGGTCGTCCCGGGCCACGGGGACCACCGCGTGCACGACGAAGCACCTGCGCTGGACACTGACGCGTGCGGACAGCAGGTCGCACGGGGCACCGACGGCCCTGCTCAGCGCCAGGAACACCGGCTCCCGGCCGTGCGCCTTCGACGGTTATCCGGAACTCGACGTGTACGTGGGCAAGGGGCCCAGCGTCTCGTCGACGCCGAAGAGTACAAAGCCGGTCCGGGTGGTGCTGAACGGAGCCCGTGCCGTCGAGTTCCCGGTCTTCTACGTTCCGACCGCCACCCAGCACGGGAGCTGCTTCATTCCGGGGCGCGACAGCCCCCGTATCTCCGTGCGTCCACCGCACGCCGCTGCTCGTGACTACGGCGCCTTCGTGCGGCTGACCGACGCCGGCGGCCGCCGTCTGCGGGCACAGGTGTGCGGGACCACCATGCAGCTGGGTTCGCCCCGTCCGCGCTAGGCGCCGTGTCTATTTATCGTGTGCATGCCCATCGGTCCGTGTCATCATGGCGGCTGCGACCGCTGATCACGGTCGACCGGAAACCGCCTCTTGCAGGCACGGGGGAAACACAACGGGGGGCGCTCTTATGTGCGGTGAGCGTGCGCAGTGAGCTGTACGCGGGCGTCTGTGCCTGCCCGCAGTACGTCCATGCCTGCCCGCAGTACGGAAGCGCCGTGCCGTCTCGCGCGGTGCGCGGGCCTGTGGTGTGCGCGCCTGCGGCGCTTCCTGCCGCAGGCGGACAGCGGGACATCACCCGCAGTGCCGCCTAGCAGCGAATCGCCGTGCGCAGCGACGAGGACCACGCCGACCGGAGTCTTCGACCTGCCGGCCGCCGACCGCGCGGCCCACGACACCACGGTCACCGACCGCACAGTCGTCGGCCGCGCGGTCGGCGCCCCACCGTGCCTGCCTGACCTGGAGAAAGCCATCTTGCACAAGAAGCGAATACGCCTCGGGGCCGTGGGCGTGCTGAGCACCACCGTGATGCTGGGCAGCACCGCGGCAGCCCAGGGCACCACACAGCCCCCGGCCGCCGAAGACCCGGCGCCGCCCACGCCCGCAAAGCCGCTCGGGGCCGTGTCCGAACCGGGCACGTCGGCGTCCGCCACCCGGTCGCCGTCCGCCGACGGCAACTGGACGGTCGAGAAGGCCGTCCGGTTCTGGACGCCTGAGCGCATGGCCTCGGCCACCGACTCCTCGGGCCGCGTGGCCCAGCCGAAGGGCTGGACGGCTCCGCGGACGAACGCTCTCACCGGCACCGCCCTCACCGGTCAGCACTTCGCCGGTATCAAGTCCGTGGGCATGCTCTTCCACACGGACAGAGGGATGCGGGCCCACTACTGCTCGGCCAGTGTGGTGCGCAGTTCGGGGCACAACCTCATCCTCACCGCCGGACACTGTCTCGGCAGCAACGCCGCGTTCGTTCCCAAGTACGACCACACCAAGTCGGCGGCGAAGCAGCCGTACGGGATCTGGCCGGTCAAGGAGTGGTTCCGCGACAAGCGGTACGCATCCGACAAGAGTGTCAACTCCGACCTCGACTTCGCCTTCGCCAGCATGAAGCCCAATGGCAGCCGCAAGCTCCAGGACGTCGTCGGCGCCAACTCCCTGGCCCGTACGCCCGGCTTCGCGAACAAGGTGACGGTCATCGGCTACCCGTCGATCGGGCACAACCCCCAGGACCAGGCGTTCCGTTGCCCCGACGTACGGACGAAGGCACTGCGGTCCTACAACCAGATGCAGATCGACTGCGGCGGCATGTGGGGCGGGGTCTCCGGAGGGCCGTGGTTCTCCAAGTTCGACGCCTCGGGCAACACCGGCCAGATCATCGGCAACGTGGGCGGCTTCAACGGGGGCGGACCCGATGTGAATCCCCGTGACCCGCTCTACAACCGGATCACCTACAGCCCGCTCCACGGAGACCGCTTCTTCCAGCTCTACACCGACGCCCAGAAGGGCCTCCACACCGACCACGGCCCCTACCACCAACCCCCTCTGCCCGTCACGACGGGCACGGTGCGCCCCGGAGGCGCGCGGCGCTGAAAACCGCCGGTCCGTGGTGAGAGCGCAGACACCCGCCGGCCGGTACCCCGTCCGGGCCGGCGGCTGACGCACACAAGTAAGTCAAGCCTTACTTTCTCGGAATTTTGCCTGCATAGTGGGGGCGGTTTGCGAGAGGGGCGAAGTGTTGTCAGTGGTCAAGAGCGGTGCCGCACGCCAGGTCGAGGCGGAGCAGGAGCATGTGTCCGCGACGTACGCCCTGCTGGACGAACGGCTTGCGGACGCGCGGGCGCAGCTGGCAGGCGTGCTGAAGGCGCCGGCCGACGGTCCCACGGAGAGGTATGCGCGAGAGGTGGAGGCCGGGCGCCTGACGGGCCTGCTGCGCCGGCTGGAGGGGGCTGAGCAGGGACTGGTCTTCGGCCGGGTCGACAGGGGCGACGGAACAGCGCTGCACGTCGGCCGACTCGGGCTGCGCCCGGACGACGGCGACCTGCCGCTGCTGGTGGACTGGCGCGCGGACGCGGCACGGTCCTTCTACGCGGCGACACCGCTGCATCCGATGGGTCTGCGACGCCGTCGTCACCTGCGCGTCCAGGATCGTGTGGTGCACGCGGTCAGCGACGAGCTCCTCGACGGCTGTGCCCCTGGCGACGACGACGTGGTGGGCGACAGCCCGCTGGTGCAAGCGCTGGAGGCGGGGCGCACGGGACGCATGGGCGCGGCGGTCTCCACCTTGCAGGCGGAGCAGGACGCCGTCGTGCGGTCGGCGCACCGGGGAGTGACGGTCGTCCAGGGCGGTCCCGGTACGGGCAAGACCGTGGTGGCGCTGCACCGGGCGGCGTACGTGCTGTACGCGTTTGCGCGGGCCGCCGAGAACGGCATCCTCATCCTCGGGCCGAACACGCGCTTCCTCGACTACGTCTCCGCCGTGCTTCCCTCGCTCGGGGAGAACGACGCGGTCCTTGCGACCTGCCAGGAGCTGGCCGGAGTGCGGCCGGCCCACAGGGAGCCGTTCGACTCGGCACGCCTGAAGGGCGACCTCGTCATGGCGGACGCGCTGGCGGGGCTCGTGCGTTCCCTGCAGGCGCCCGGCGGTGACTTCGCGGTACGGGTGGGCCAGGAACTGATCCGCCTGCCGGACGGCGCCGTGGCCCGGGCGCGGGACGCGGCCGTGGCCGGCGGGTTGCCGCACAACCAGGCCCGGGAGCTGTTCAAGGAGCACCTGATCGATGCGGTCACCTCACAGCTGCAACGCACGATGGCCGAGGCCTTGACGCGCATCGACGCCGAGGCGTCGCAGAGCACCGGGATGGACCTCGACGAGGCCGTCGCGGCGGATCTGCTCGCCCTCGGGCTGGACGGCACACCACCCGCGGATCCGGCCGAGGACTTCGACGCGGAAGCGACACGGGCGGCGCTGCTGGAGGATGCCCGGGCCGACCGGGCCGTGGAGGTCCTGTGGCCCCGCCTCGCCCCCGAGCAGCTCGTACGGATGCTCCTGACCGACCCCAGCCTTCGGGGGACGCATCTGCCGGCCCTCACTGCCGGGGAACGTTCCCGATTGCTGGACGCCCCCGGCACCGGATGGAGCGGGGCGGACGCGGCACTGCTGGACGAGGCGGCGGCACTGGTCGACGGACCGCCGGACCGCGTCTTCGGCCACGTGGTCGTCGACGAGGCGCAGGATCTCACTGCCATGCAGTGGCGCATGGTCCTACGGCGCTGCCCGGCGAGGTCGATGACGTTGGTGGGTGACTTCGCCCAGGCAGGATCCGCGCCCACCGCACGCGACTGGCACGAGGCGCTCGGCCCGCACCTGGGCACCCGATTCAGCGTCCACACCCTGACCGTCAACTACCGCACCACGGAAGAGATCCTGAACCACACCCAGGACCTCCGCGCGCGCATCGCCCCCGGCCGGACCGCGAGCCGGTCGATCCGCCACGGCGAGATCCCCCGCCACCTCACGGCGGGCGCCGACACACTGACCGCAGACATCGTGCGCGAGCTCCAGACCCTGACCGCGGCGTACCCCGACGAACTGTGTGCCGTGATCTGCCCGGACGCGAGAATCCCCGGACTGGCCACGACCGCGATCACCGACCTGGCACGGCTGATCCCCGCCTCCGAGAGCCGAGGCCTGGAGTTCGACTCCGTGATCGTCGTCCTGCCCGACGAGATCGCCACGGCCACACCCAGCAGCGAAAGGGACCTGTACGTCGCCCTCACCCGCGCCACCAAGAGGCTGCGCACCATCAGCGTCCGGGCGGCATGGCGGCCGCCGATGCCTGGGTAGGTCTGCCCGGGCCAGTCTGCCCGGGTGAGTCCGCCTGGGTCAGCA
This sequence comes from Streptomyces sp. NPDC007971, assembly GCF_042958635.1. Taxonomy (NCBI): domain Bacteria; kingdom Bacillati; phylum Actinomycetota; class Actinomycetes; order Kitasatosporales; family Streptomycetaceae; genus Streptomyces; species Streptomyces sp. NPDC007971. The sequence goes on along the minus strand of NZ_JBIBJK010000032.1, from coordinate 5,180 downwards.
CGGCGGGGTCTGCGCCGTCACGATGAGCGTGCCGGCTGCGCCCGGCTCGGGGCTGGGGTGCACCCGGGCGTGGACGGCGGTGAAACCGTGACGCTCGAGGATGCCGGTCCACTGCTCGGCGCTGTACTGCCAGCGGTGCACGCTCAGTTCGCTCTCGCGGCCCTCCAGCCACTTGCCGCCCATGCGCTGAGCCCCGTACCGGCCGGTGACAGGCTCGCGGTGCGAGAAGGCAAAGGTGCCGGCAGGGGCGAGGCGGCGGACGACGCGGGGGAACAGTTCGTCGGGGTCGGTGAACCAGACCGCGCCCCACGACGAGTAGATCGCGTCGAACTCTCTTGGGCAGCCGTCCAGATAGGAACACACCTCGTCGTGCACGAAGGTCAGGTCGGGCAGATGGGACCAGAACCGGCGGGCGCGTTCGACCTGGACGGCGGAGAAGTCGACGGCGGTGACGTCACAGCCGTGGCCGGCCAGGTAGGCGGCGTTCTCGCCCTCGGCCGGGCCCAGGTCCAGGACGGTGGCGGGAGAGCGGAGCAGTTCCGCGCCCGGACCGCCGTCGTCCAGGCCGGTCCAGTCGAACCGGGCTGCTGCGGGCCGCTCCTGGACCCGGGGCCGGTACTTGTCCCAGTACTCGGCGGCGGTGGTGGGCGCTGTGCCGGACAAGAGGGCCTCCGAAGCCGTACATGTCGGGTGAGTCATGAGTGTCGGGAGCCATGACTATCGGGAGTCATGATTGTCGGTAGCCATGAGTGTCAGGAGCTGTGGTGTCGGGAGCCGTGATGTCGGGATCCTTGCGGGTCAACCGCCGGCTTTTCAAGAGGCTATGACGGGGTGTGAGTGGGCGGAATCCGGCCAGGTGGGGGCCTGTCCGCGCACCGGAGTACCACTGAGGAACCAGGTGGCCGAGAAGACCTCTACTAGCTGGTAACTTCACTGGATGATCCTTTCGTTGCGCCTCAACCGGCCCGTGCGCGCCGCGCTGATATCCGCCCTCGCCCTGGCCGCAATGCCCGCTGCACCCGCGACCGCCGACGACGGCTCGACCCCCCATCTCGACGCCGTGGAGCGGACCTTGCGCGAGGTCTCGCCCGGCCTCGAAGGGGACGTGTGGGAGCGCACGAGCGGCAACAGGCTCGACGCGCAGGGCGACGACCCCTCCGGCTGGCTGCTCCAGACCCCCGGCTGCTGGGGCGACGCCGACTGCAAGGACCGCGCAGGCACCAGGCGACTGCTGGCCAAGATGACCGAGAACATCTCGCGGGCGACGCGGACCGTCGACATCTCCAGCCTCGCGCCCTTCCCGGACGGCGCCTTCCAGGACGCCATCGTCGCGGGCCTGAAGTCCGCCGTGGCCTCCGGTCATCAGCTCAAGGTCCGGGTTCTCGTCGGGGCCGCGCCCCTCTACCACATGAACGTGCTGCCCTCGAAGTACCGGGACGACCTGCTCGGCAAGCTCGGCCCGGCGGCCGACGCGATCACGCTCGACGTCGCCTCGATGACCACGTCGAAGACCGCCTTCTCCTGGAACCACTCCAAGCTCCTGGTCGTCGACGGGGAGACCGCGGTCACGGGCGGCATCAACAACTGGAAGGGCGACTACCTCGACACGACCCACCCGGTCACCGACGTCGACCTCGCCCTGACCGGCCCCGCCGCCGGCACGGCCGGACGGTACCTGGACCGGCTGTGGGCGTGGACGTGCACCAACAAGAGCAACATCGCCAGCGTCTGGTACGCAGCCTCGCGCGGAGCGGACTGCATGGCCGCCATGGAGCGGGACACCAACCCCCGTGCCGTCCCGGCCACCGGCGACGTACCGGTGATCGCCGTCGGAGGCCTCGGCGTGGGCATCGAGGACTCCGACCCCGCCTCCTCCTGGCATCCGTCCCTGCCGGACACGTCCGCCACCCGGTGCGTGGTCGGACTGCACGACAACACCAACGGGGACCGCGACTACGACACGGTCAACCCCGAGGAGAGCGCGCTGCGTTCACTGATCTCCAGTGCGTCCAAGCACATCGAGATCTCGCAGCAGGACCTCAACGCGACCTGCCCGCCGCTGCCCCGCTACGACACCCGCGTCTACGACGCCCTCGCCGCCAAGCTCGCCTCCGGCGTCAAGGTGCGCATCGTCGTCAGCGACCCGGCCAACCGCGGGGCCGTCGGCAGCGGAGGCTACTCGCAGATCAAGTCCCTCTCCGAGATCAGCGACGCGCTGCGCAGCCGGCTCGCCCGGGTCACCGGGGACGAAGGCAGCGCCAAGGCGGCGCTCTGCTCCAACCTCCAGCTCGCGGCCTTCCGCAGCTCCTCCAGCGCGAAGTGGGCCGACGGACATCCCTATGCCCAGCACCACAAGCTGGTCTCGGTGGACGGCTCCGCGTTCTACATCGGCTCGAAGAACCTCTACCCGGCGTGGTTGCAGGACTTCGGGTACATCGTGGAGAGCCCCGGCGCCGCCCGGCAGCTCGACGCCCAGCTGCTGAGCCCGCAGTGGGTCAACTCCAAGGCCTCCGCCACGGTCGACTACGAGCGGGGGCTCTGCGAGATCTGAAGCCCGGCAGATCTGGAGTCCGGCAGACCTGTTGCCCGGCGGATCTGAAGTCGGCCGGATCTGAAGTCCGGCCGTCCGCGGGGGAGCCCGCGGGCAGGCGGTGCCGTGACCGTCAGAGGTCGTCCCCCTGGCCAGCGGTTTGTTCCTCGGCTTCCTCATGGGACGTGGTGCGGTACCTGCCGTTGGGCGGCTCACCCCCCGAACGGCAGGTACGGCAGGTACGGCGGGTCACCCGGCCGCCTTGCCGAGGATTACTACGATCTCGTAGTATCCGAAATCGTGAAGTCCGAATCCGTAGTACCTGAACGGTCGGTGCTGCTGACCCTGCAGCGCGCGACCCATGCCACCCTGCAACTGATAGCCGCCGAACTCGTCGATCTCGACCTGACCGCCTCCGAGATCAACGCACTGGCCAACCTGGCCGACGGCCAGGGCCGCACCGTCTCCCAGCTGGGAGCCGCCGTCGGCAGTCGCCCCACCACGCTCACCAGCGTCCTGGACCGGTTGGAGCGACGCGGACACATCACCCGCGGTACGCGCGCCGGTGACCGCCGCTCGGTACTCATCGAGCTCACCGAGTCCGGGCGTGCGACGGCAGCCCTGATCAGACAGGCGCTGGCCGATCTGGAAAACCGCGCGCTGGCCGGCCTGAGTGCCGAGGCGGTCGCCGGCTTCCACGCCGTTATGGACGCGCTGATCGAGGAGGGCGCGTGATGGACGAGGTGCACGGCACGCCGGAGGGATCTCCCCTGTTCGCAGAGCTGATGGCAGAGGTGATGGCCGCTGCCGAGCGGTTCGGGCACCGCCAGCACATCCACCTGACCTGGCTGGCCGTCCGGCGCTATGGAACCGACGCTGCCGTGGAGCTGGTCAGCGACGGTATCCGGCGCACCGCTCGTTACGCAGGGGCCCCGCAGAAGTACAACTCCACCGTCAGCCGGGCCTGGGTCGAGCTGGTGGGCCACCATGAGGGCGAGTCGGACGCCGCCGACTTCGACGCTTTCGCCGACCGGCACCCCGCCCTCCTCGACAAGACACTGCTCACTCGCTTCTACCGCCCCTCGACGCTGGCCGGCGTCCCGGCCAGGACCGGCTGGGTCGAGCCCGACCGTGCCCCCTTTCCTTGGCAGCACACCGTCCGGTGACGCTGAGCCGGACCGTGCAGCAGCAGCGGTCCCGCGGCAAGCCGCCGCGTGACCCGAAGAACGCCGGCCGGTGGTGACCGAGGTGAGCGAGCCGCTTGCCAGTGGGAACCGTCGGGCAGGGCGTGCGCCTCGGGGTTGAGTCGAGCCCACCGGGCACCGGTTACTCGGAGCCGCTCGGCTGTTACAAGACGGCGACACAGCGCCGATAAACGCCCGCCTCTTTCGTGACGTCGTTTCTAGTGACTGCGCCAATCGACACGTAGGTCGCCTTTAGCGCGAAAAGCTGTTCTCACCTCAGAAAGGGACAGATCTGTGATGGTCTCGAAGCGGCACTCCCTGCGCACAGTCGTCGTCGGCGCCCTCGCCGCGGCCTCCCTCGCCCTCGCGGGAACCGCGATGGCGGCCACCCCGGCCGCACACAGCACGTCTCCCGTCGTCGTCGCGCACAAGGCCCAGGCCCCCAAGGCCGGCATCACGGCGACGCCGTCGGCGACCTCCGTCCGCGCCTGGCAGTTGTTCCGGGTGACGGGCCAGAGCACCGGCCTCAAGGCGGGCAGCAAGGTGACCCTTCAGCAGAAGCAGCACGGCAAGTGGGTGAGCCTGCCCGCGTCAGCGCCCATCTCGCGCAACGGCTCCTACTCGCTGGGCGTCAAGCTCGGCCTGAAGGGCAAGAACGACCTGCGCATCGTCAGCGGCACCACGGCTTCGCCGGTCTTCAGCGTGACGGTCCGCTGAGTCGTGCCGCCACGGCGGTCCGGCCGACCGCCACTTCCACTGCCACCGGGGCGATCTCGCCCGCTCCGGTGGCATCGCTGTCCGTACGGTTTCTTGGGGCCACCGGCCCGCCCGTCAGGGGTGCCTGCCCCGCGGACGGCTCGTTCAGGACTGGGCGGGACTGTCGAGGCGTTCCGTCGGCCCACCGTAAGGCAGAACGAGGGTCCGGCTCGCCAGCAGCCAGATGCCGTCGACTCTGCGGAAAGTGTCCTCGTAGTGGCCGATGTTGGCCGGCAGGCGGGGTGCCACCAGCGAGCCCTCGGTGTAACCGTCCACGTGGTACGTCGCGAAGCAGGTCGTCGCTCTGGCGGTGTCCGGCGAGTCGACCGTCACCAGGCGGCCCTGCCCCGTTGTGTGCCGCGCTCTTCGGTGGCAGGACCGGTCGCATCTCATCGACGTCTTCCGGCTCTCCGAATGCCGAGTGCTGTGCGCATCCATCGGCGTGGGGCAGGTTGTTACCGCTTCCGCTTCCGCTTCCGTTCCGGTTCCTGTTCCCGCTTCGGCTTCCGCTTCCGAAGGCTGGCGGGTTCTGGTCACCGACACGGGGGACTTGTTGCCGACCGCCCTCGTCACAGCCGCGGGTGTCCGAAGCCGCGGCAGGCCGAGGAAGGCTGGCCAGGTGTGTCAGTAGGCGGAGTTGACGTTGTCGATGGAGCCGTAGCGGTGGGCGGCGTAGTTGGCTGCGGCGGTGATGTTGGCGACGGGGTCGG
>NZ_JBIBJK010000031.1:0-90705 GCF_042958635.1 Streptomyces sp. NPDC007971 | reverse complement strand
GGCGAATCTTCCGCAGGTCCCGATGCAGCCCCAACCGCATGACGTCAATCGCCAAGGCCATCCTCACTCTGGAGCGGCAGCGCTGAAGAAGCTCACTGAGCGTGAGCAGCATGCCCGAGTCCCGTATAGTCACAAAGAGGGCGCATACCCTCTTGGGTCATGGGTGGCGGAACAGCGACGGGCCTACGGCGCGGGGCAGATGACCGGCCTGCGCGCCCAGCGGCTGGAGAAGCTCGGCATGGTCTGGTCCCTGGCCGATGAGCGGTTCCAGGAGAACCTGGAGGCCGCCAAGGCGTACTACGACCAGCACTGGACCCTCTGTGCTCCGAGGGCCGCAGTGGCCCTGTCCAGACCGGTAGGACAGTGGTTGAGCAATTTGCGCCGCCCCGGTGCGCTGGACGGCCACCCCGAGTGGGAGACAGCGCTCAAGGAGGTCGACGAGGACTGGAACCCGTCGTGGCCGGCCAACTGGCAGCGGCACTACGCCGCCCTGCGCGAGCTGGTGGCCGACGAAGAGGGCCAGGCGGAAGTCCTGCCCGGCGTCACGGTCCACGGCATGGACATCGGCAAGTGGCTGGCCCGGCAGCGGACGCCGAAGGTCTGGCAGGCCCTGACCGACGGACAGCGCGAGCGCCTGGAGCAGCTCGGCATCACACCGCTCGCCCCGGCGCCAGAGAAGCCAACAAGGGCTTCCACGACGTTCGAGCGGGGCGTGGCGGCCCTCGCGCAGTACAGAGCCCGCACAGGCTCCGTGAAGGTCCCCAGGGCCCATGTAGAGCTACTGGAGGACGGGGCCGAGGTCCGGCTTGGAGTGTGGATCATGAATCAGAAAGGCCGCCGCGCGAAGCTCACCACCGACAAGCTCTCTGCACTCGCCGCGCTAGGGCTGGAATGGGCCCTGGAAGGCTAAAGAACGGGATAAGTTTGTGGTTAAGCAATGCTTGCCTGGAGTGAGGGTGCAGGGTCATGGCATCTGAGGAAGAGCTGTTCGCGTCCGTCGACGCTCTGTTGAACGAGGAGCCGCGCCTCCCGCCTCCGGCGGAGCGTGCCCGGCTGCGTGAGGCTGCCGGTATCACCCAGGCCCGCCTCGCCACCGCGTTGAAGACCACGACCCAGTCAGTGAAGAACTGGGAGAACGGCCGCAGCGAGCCGAAGTCGCCGCGCCTGGACGCATACCAGCGGCTGCTGAACGGATGGGCGGCGAAGTACCCCGCCCCCGACGCAGCTCCGACAGCCTCGGTTGCCGCAATGGCGCCCGCGGCGTCTACCGAACCGGCCGCGTCCAGGAGGGAGACGGCAGATGCCCCGCAGGCTCCCGCCGTTGCGGCTGCGGCGCTGGCGCGCCCCGCCATCCGGCCCGCTGCGACATCGCGGCGTCCGGCCACGAAGAAGGCGGCGCAGCCCGCAGGCGACCCACGCTTCGCGCACGGGCCCCTCGCGGTCCTGGACGGTGACGGCTGCGCGTACGGCGTGGACGGGATCGTGCTGGACTGCCCGGCGAGCACCGTGGTGGAGCTGGTGGAGTGGACGCTGCGCGAGTCGGGCCTCGGAGCGCCGAAGCTGAACCGCTACGGCAAGGACAGCGATCCGCTGATCGTGCTCACCGCCGCGGCTGCCGTGAAGCTCGGGCTGCCCGAGCGCCTGGAAGGCCACGAGCAGCGCCGCTCCCTGCGCCTGCCGGAGGACCACCCGGTGGTCGAGCAGGTGGTGAAGGCGAAGTGGCGGCTCACCCAGCGCGGGTTCGGCCCGTGGGCAAGGATCTACCGCAAGGCCCAGGGCCGCGACCGGCAGTGCGTGCAACTCGCGGTCCTGTCCTGGGACGCCCTCGATGAGCGGTCCTGGCCCGGCGTCTCGGAGATGGAGCCGGCCGACATCGCCCGCGTCCTCAGCGTGTACGCCCAGCGGGTCATCACCCCGCGCGGCTCCACCGCCGTCTCCGGGCTGGAGCTGATGACGGCGCTGCGCCCGCCCACCCGTGCGGTGCGCGACGAAGCTAGCGGGAACTGGGTGTCTGGCCACAACCCCGGCTCGCTGGGCACGGAGCCGATGGATCCGGCGCCGCCGGAGGCCACTGCTGAGCACCCGGTCGTCGTGAACTCCGGATGGACCGGCGGCTTTGTCAATGAGGAGGCGTACCAGTGGGTGCGGCCGGTGGACCTGCTCACCGATGAGGAGTGCACCCTGCCCTTCGCAGTCGGCCTGGACCTCAACACCGCGTTCCTCGCGGCCGCGGCCCGCCTGGTCGTCGGACTGTCCGCCCCCGACCACTTCGTGGGCCCGAGGTTCAACCCGAAGATCCCCGGGAGCTGGCTGGTCGACCTGTCCCACGTCGAGGTGGATCCGCGTCTGCCGTCGCCCTTCACTCCGGACGGCACCCGGCCGACGGAACCTGCCTGGTATCAGACGCACACCGTCGCCTACGCGCAGGAGCTCGGCTTCAACGTCCAGCCGTTGGAGGCGTACCTGCGCCGGGAGACCGGCGCGTACCTGGACCCGTGGCACGACCGCCTCAAGACCGCCTACGTCGACACCCTCGCCGACCTCGGCGTCACCCGGGACCTGTCCGACACCGAGTTCCTGGCGGCGATGGAGCGGCACAAGGACACCGACCCGGCGATGGCGGCCGTCCTCGCCGCCATCAAGGCCACCGTCAAGGGCGGCATCGGCAAGCTGCGCGAGCGCCCGCAGGGCAAGAAGTACAAGGAGGGCGAGCGGTGGCCGGCCCTTCAGCGGCCGACCTGGCGCCCCGATATCCGCGCCGCCGTCATCGCCAAGGCCCGGGTCAACATGCACCGCAAACTGCGCAACATGGCCACGATGACGGGCCTGTACCCGCTCGCCGTGCTCTCCGACTGCGTCGTCTACCCCTCGCCAGGGGACAGCCCGCTGGACTTCCTCCCCTACGCCGCCTCCGGCAAGCCCCAGCCCGGCGCCTTCCGCCTCGGACCCGCGCCGGGCCTGGCGAAGCTGGAGGGCGTCCAGACGATGCTCTGGGCGGTCGACCTGATGGAGAAGGGCTACAACCCGGCCCGGCACATCAAGGGCGGCGACGCCGTCCTGGACGAAGGCGAGTAGGCGCTGTGGGAGAGATCGACGACGCCATCGAACGCGCCGACCGGGAGGGCTTCACCCGCCAGCCGCCCAAGACACTCCAGGCACGCATCAACTTCCTGATGAAGCAGCTCAGGACGACCAAAGCCGTTGCCCAGGAGATCAGGGTCAGCCAGCGGTCGGTGGAGCGCTACCGCAAGGGCGAACGCAAGCACCCGCCCAAAGCGATCGCCGAACGGATCGACGCGGCCGTACGGGCGCGCTGGCAGCCCCAGGTCCGCAGACGCCGCCGCAAGCAAGCCGCCACCACCACGGGCATCACGGTGGAGACGAGGGCCAGATTCGGCTACACCGCACCCATCGGCACCACCGACGACGGAAGATTCCGACGGCTCACCGTCCACCTGCCCCCCACCTACGCACAGCGCCTGTTCAACGCCCGTGACGCAGGAGCCAGCGACCAGCAGATGCGCCAGATCATCGCCGAAGGATTCAAAGAGATCTACTTCCAAGACGGCGGAGCCCGCGCCCTGGGACTCTCCGACGTCACCCTCAACGACCTCGACTACCTCGACCTCGACTACTGACCCCGACACCGACCGCAGGCCCGGCACCTGCTTGTTGAGCCGAAGCACGAGAGTTGTCACAAGCCACGGGATGGGTGGGGAAGCTGTTGCTGGCTGCGGGTGCCTTTCGGGTGGCTCCCCTGCAGGGTGAGATGACGCTGTCGTTCCTGGGGCGGATCGCGGACAGGTACGGCCTGACGGTGCGGAGTCTGCTGTCGTCGGTTACCGAAGTGGCTGGCCGGCAGGGCGTCGTCGGGGCTCTACGGGGCTCTACGGGGCGACAGTGAGGTGTTCTTGAACGCCTCGGCCCGGGACCGGGTCGCGGCGCTGTGTCGTGTGCCGCAGGTGGGCTTACGCCGTGCGTTGCCGGCCTGGACGCGGGAGGAGCCGCTGGGTCCCTCCGCTGGGCCCCTCGAAGGAGAGGCCGGCGGCGCGGCTCCACAGCGGGGTGGAGACGGTTGCCGCCTGGGGTCCGGCGTGCCCGGGCTGTGTGGCTGCGCGGACCGGTCGCGTTGCACCAGCCCGGGTGTACCTGGCGGCGCACCAGCGAGTCTGCCCATGCCACCGGTACTGGCTGATGGGCGTGCCCGGCAGCGGGGGCCGTGTCGTCGGGTTGGCCGGATGCCCCGAAGTGGTCCAGGCGCAGGAGGATCACCGCAGGCTGCTGCGCCACTCCCCCATCGCTGGTTCGGCATTCGAGGTTGCTGAGGCGGTCACAGCCTGGTGGTGGGCGCAGAAGTGGCCCGAGGAACGCCTGTGGCCGATGCGGCTGGATGCGGCCATGCCCGCGGGAGAGGACCCGCAGCGGTGGCGGATCCTGGCGCGGGATCTGGTCACCTACCCCGAGACCGTCACCCTGGCCACGCTTCTGGCCAGCCCGGCCTGGCGGCTCCGTGTCGCTGCTGACGGTGGTGGTCACCTGCCCTACCGGTTGGCTGATGTGCCCTGCGTGCCCAGCGAGCTGGGCCATCGCTTGCGGCGACCGTGGCTCACCGAGCGTCTGGCCGCCTGCACCCACGGACCGCTGTTTGCCTGGACGTACCAGTGCATCCGTACCAAGGGCGGCAGTGGAGACGACGAACAGCGGCTGTGGCAGGTCCCCTTGGCGCTCCGGCCCCGGCCTCTCGCCGACGTTCTCGCGGGCTACCAGCGTCGGAAAACCGGGGGCACACAGGGTCTGCCGACTCAGAAACGGCTGCGGGGCCACAGCGTGCACGCCGAGGGCGCCTTCACCGCCGGCCTGGCCCACGCGCGCACCTACGCCGCCCAGCACGGCCACCTCGCCACCCAACGCGACACCCGAGTCGGTTCCTTCGCCCTGGGGAAATGGGTGCAGATCTCGGTCGGAGCGCCGCCGGACACCGCCCCCACCGGCGGCGAGCTGACTGAGGGCGGCACGGACTTGGGCGGGGGTACGGGCGCCCCAGAAGAGCCAGGTGGCGTCGTTGTCGCTCAAGTCGAGTTCGGTGCAGGCCGCGGCGGAGATGGAGGCCGAGGGGCGGCCGGGCTTGGTGACGCGGACCTCGTCGGTCTCGTCGGGGGGGGCGTTGATGGTGTAGCCGGTCAGGTGCGTGGCGAATCCGGCGACGCACAAGGTGGTGCCGCAGTCGAGGGCGCCGTCCTTGAGGTTGTCGCACATCCGTGACCGGTTCGCCCAGCTCAAGAGCGAGCAGGCCCGGCTGCTCGGGCAAGGCGGTGCAGCCAACCGGAATCGGTGGGCGAGCCTCCTGGGGCGCTGAAGGTCGTCCCCGGTTTGCGGGCCAGCCTCGGCATGGCGCGTCAGCTCGAGCGTTCTTCGGCGAGCCGCTGGGCGAGGGTGGTGAGTGTGGTTTCGACGCTGTTGATCATGTAGCGACGGAGCGCGTCCAGTTCGGCGCGAGTGGTGCCCAGCACCGGGTCGAGGCGAAGCAGTGTCCAGGACTGCTGGACGACGGTTCCGCGTCCCTGGGGGGTGAAGGTCCATTCCCAGTGCACGATGCCGTTCTCCGCGCCGCCGACGACAAAGCCGAAAGCCGCCCCGGGATCGGCGTGCACGATCTGGGAGCGGCTGGTCCACTCCTTGCCGTCCCTGTGGTTGCGGCCACTGAACCAGGCGCCGTCCCAGGGGCCGGCACCCGGGTCGAAAGAGACGTCGCCGGCGTTGGGGCTCCAGCGGCTGATCGCGGACACATCACTGACCAGTTCGTAGACGCGGGCGGGCGCCGCGTCGACCCAGGCCCGCCTGGCGAAGGCGAAGTCTGCCGCATCCAGAGCGTCGAAGGGGTCGTTCTCGGTGACGGTGATGCTCAAGGCGGCCTCCTGGGTGCGCACGGGGTGCCGGATTCGGCTGCCTCCCACTTCATCGATGGCGCGGGCGGGGATCCAGACCCGCCGTTGCCTATCCACAGCCGGGTCAGGCTGGGTGTTGAACGGCGGTCCACACTCGGAGCCATGGACGGAAAGACGCAACTCGGGGACTTCCTGCAGACGCGGCGCTCCCAGCTTCGCCCGGAGGATGTCGGGGTGCCCACCTACGGGGAGCGCCGGCGTGTGCCGGGTCTTCGACGGGAGGAGCTGGCGCTGCTGGCGGGCGTGAGCGCCTCTTACTACACCCGCCTGGAGCAGGGGCAGTCACTGAGTGCATCGCCTGAGGTTCTGAATGCGATCGCCAGGGCCCTTCGGCTGGACGAGTCCGAGCGGCGACACCTGCACGACCTGGCCCGAGCGGACCGGCAGCGCACCCGGGGCCGGCGGCCGGCGCCGGAGCGGGTGACGGACGCCATGTGGCAGTTGCTGAACGTGCTGGGCGACGTTCCCGCGATCGTGCTCGGCCGGCGCAGCGACGTGCTGGCGTGGAACAGCCTGGGCCACGCGATGTTCGCCGGACACCTGGACCCCGGCGCCCCTGACCTGCCGGCGCAGCGCCCCAACATGGCCAGGCTGGTGTTCCTCGACTCGCATGTCCGTGACCTGTACGCGGACTGGCCGAGCAAAGCCAGGGCGGCGGTCGGGAATCTCCGGATAGTGGCGGCCCAGCATCCGGAGGACGTGGCACTGCACGCGCTCCTGGGCGAACTGTCCGCGAAGAGCGCTGAGTTCGCCTCGATGTGGGCCGACCACCGCATCAGGGCCTGTACCGTCGCCCCCTACGAGATGCGCCATCCGCTGGTCGGGTCCCTGACGGTCATTCAGCAGACCCTGAGCAGTGGGCCGGGCCCCAGCGTGGTCGTCGCCACCACGGAACCGGGCTCACCCTCGCGGGCCGCGCTCGCCCTGCTCGCCCAGGCGATCAGCGAGGCCACCACGCAGGCCGGCCCCTCCTCCGACCCGGTGCAGACGCGGCCCCGCACCGACAAGACCTGACCTCACACCACGTCACCGGGCGCTCGGCCACAGCGAGTCGGCGCCCGTCCCATCCAGGCAGGGCCGCCGGCCCGCTCTGCCGCGGGCAGCCGCCCCGCCACAAGAACCCGCCTGTTCCCACCGTGCGTCGCAGTACTGCTGCGCCATGCCCCAGAACCCCGAAAATCAGAGAAGGAACCATGTTCAAGAAGCTCTCCACCTCCGCCGTGGCAGTAGGCGCCCTGGTCGCGGCCGCTGCGGCGGCGCTCAGCCCCGCTCCGGCCTCGGCCGTCTCCGCGCCACTGAGCAGTGCGCGGATCGCCGCGCACTTCGACCTGGCCAAGGGCCAGACGCCGGAGAATGTCGCCCTGGCACCGGGGGGCCGCGCGTACGTCAGCTTCGCCAAGGGCCGCCAGATCGCCGAGGTCTCCCCCGGGGGAGCCGTCCGGATCCTGGCCACCCTGCCCGAGCCCGCCGACGCCGGTGTCCACACCCCGGCCCTGGGCTTCCCGCTGACCGTCGGCATCGTCCGAGCCCACGACGGAACCTTGTACTTCCTGTACGCCACCGGGACCGCCGACCTCACCGGCGTATGGCGCCTGCGCCCCGGCGGGCAACCGCAGCGGATCGCCGCGTTGCCCGCGAACGGCCTGCCCAACGGCCTGGCACTCGACCAGAGCACCCACACCCTCTACGCCGCCGACTCCGCGCTCGGCACCATCTGGAGCGTGCCCACGACCGGTGGCACCCCCACCGCATGGTCCACCGCCCCCGAACTGGCCCCCACCGGATACCTCGGCGCCAACGGCCTGAAGATCCACAACGGTGCGGTCTGGGCCACCAACCTCGACAAGGGCACCGTCCTGCGCATCCCCATCCTCCGGGACGGAGGCGCCGGCATGATTCAGACTCGGGCCGACGGTATGCCGGGGATCGATGACATCGCCTTCACCGGCCGCGGCGACCAGTTCCTGGCCGCCCTCGACACACCGAACGAAGTCGCGCTCGTCCAGTCCGACGGCACCCACTCCACCGTGCTGACCTCGGGAGACGGCCTGCAGAACCCTACCTCCATCGCCCTGCGCGGTCACACCGTCTACGTGCTGAACGCCGGCTGGCTCACCGCCAAGGACCCCAACCTGATCCTCGCCCACCTGGACCGGTAGGACCTAGTACTGCAACGGTCTGTGTGTTGATTGCTGGGCAGGTTCAGGGGCTGTGCCCGCGTTGCTTGTAGTGGCTGATGCGGGCTTGGTACTGGCGTCTGCGGCGCCAGGCTGACGAGTGAAGGATGTGGTCGACGGGTGTGGGCCGCCGGTCCGTGAGGCGGGTGATCAGGCATCTGATCTCGGCGAGGCTGAGGTGGATGAGCTGGGAGGATCCGTTTCTGCTTTCCCGGTATCCAGTTCGCGGGCTCGCAGGACGGTCAGGCAGGCATGGGCGGCCACGGCGAGGGTCATGTGACGGTGCCAGCCGGGATAGCGGCGGACCTGGTAGTCGTCCAGGCCGCACTCCTGCTTAGCGCTCTCGAAGCACTCCTCGATGGCCCATCGGCTGCCGGCGATGCGGATCAGCTCGTCCAGGGTGGTCTCGGCCGGGCAGTAGGCGATGCAGTAGGAGACATCTCCGGGCCGGCTGACGCTGCGGCGGGCGATCACCCAGTGGCGGCGGTCCGGCCGGTGCCAGGGCCTCACCTCCACCCTTGCCCAGTCGTAGATCCGCAGGCCATGAGCACCGTTCCCGCAGGAGCGTCGCTTCCACTTCTGCCACGGCAGACCGTCGAACAGGTCGTGCACGGGATGATCAAGAGCCCAGTGGGTGACGACGGTGTCGTGCCGGGTGGTGGCCATGACGTGGAAGACATCGGCCCGCTCCAGCTCGAACCGCCGGCCCTTGCTGAAGCCGTAGGCGGCATCCCCGGTCACCCACCGGAAGGGAATCCGGTCGCTGATCGCACGGCGGACCATCGCCTTGGCCATGGCCACCTTGGTCTCGAAGACGACCTCGTCGCTGATGCCGGCACGGCTGCAGCGCTCACGGTCGTCCGTCCACGAGGTGGGCAGATACAACCGGCGGTCGATCAGTGTCCGCCCGTGATCGGTGGCATAGGCGAGGAACACGCCGATCTGGCAGTTCTCCGTCCGCCCGGCAGTACTTGAGTACTGCCGTTGCACTCCGGCCGACCGAAGTCCCTTCTTCAGGAAGCCCGTGTCGTCCACGACGAGCACCGCGTCCCGGTCACCGAGGTTGTCAACCACATACTGACGCACATCGTCGAGGACCTCGCCGGCGTCCCACTCGATCCGGTTCAGCAACCGGTGGATGTCGGTCCGGACCGTCATGACCGGCCTGTTCGGCCAGCGTTGTCCAGCATCAGGGTGAGCTCGGCGATCCGCCACCCACCGTCGGACCGGCGCAGGCCGAACGTGTAGACCCCGGTCGAGATCATCTGGATGCTCTCGCCGGTGTTCTTCGTCTGCACCAGATAGGCCCGCACCTCAGCGGTGGCGGCGTCCGTCGTCGTGACCACGACATTGCCCAGGTGGTGCCGCACCCTTCCGGTCTGGGCCGTGTGCCCGTCACGGATGAAGTCGAGCACCGCCGCGCGTCCGGCGACCGGGCCGAGCACTCCCTGTCCGGGCATTGTGAAGGTCCAGGTGGTGTCTTCGGTCATGACCGCTTCCAGCTCGGGCACATTCAGCTCGTCTAGGGCGTGGGCGTAGTTCGCCACCGCCTGCTGGAGTTCGGCGATCACGAGACCACCGTCAGCACGATCTTGCCTTGGAGGTGGCCCTGCGCGGCTCGCGTGTGTGCGCTGTCCGCCTCGGGCAGCGGGTAGGTGCTGTCCACCCCGACCTGGAGCTTGCCCTCGTCGAGCAGGCGCCCGATCTCGGCGAGCTGGGGGCCGTTGGAACGCACCTGAATGTCCGAGACTGTGATGCCCAGACTCGCCGTCTCTTCCGGGTCGTACTGGGCGAAGAACACCGGAAGCATGGTGCCGCCGCGCTTGAGCACGGTCAGGAAGCGTGAGCTGTCCGGGCCACCGACGGTGTCGATCACCAGGTCGACACCGCTGACCACGTCCGCGGCCTGCGTTCTGGTGTAGTCGATGAACTCATCGGCGCCGAGCTTGCGCAGGAACTGCTCGTGCCGGCCCGAGGCCACCGCGATTACGTGTGCCCCCTTCCATTTCGCCAGCTGCACCGCGAAGTGGCCCACTCCACCGGCGGCCCCGTTGACCAGCACGGTCATGCCTGGCGTGATCGGCACTGGCTGGTGCACCTGGCCGGTGAAAGGAGACGGCACGTCGTGGCCGAGATCAACCAGGTACTGCCAGGCCGTAAGCACGGCCATCGGCGCCCCAGCCGCCTGCACGTGGTCGATACCGGCCGGCTTGTGAGCCAGGTCCGAAGCCGGCGCGGCCACGTACTCGGCGTACGTCCGGCCGTCGAATCCGGGGAACCGCAGCATGCCGAAGACCTCGTCACCGACGGCGAACCCCAGCACGTCCGGAGCGACCTCCTGGATCACGCCCGACATGTCCGTTCCGGGGATCAGGGGGAACTCCAGCGCCGGCCTCATCTCGGCCGGCATGACCTTCATCCCCTCACGCAGGTACCAGTCCGGCGGGTTGATGCCCGCCGCGTGCACCCGGACGAGCACCTCGCCCGGGCCGATCTCGGGAACCGGCACCTCGTCATACTGCAAAACTTCCGGCCCGCCCGCTTCGTGGAACTGGATCGCCTTCATCGCGCCTGTCGCTTTCCTGGGGAAACGTTGCTCCTTCAGTCAAGGCCCAGGACGGCATTGCCGTCCAAGACCGGTTCGGCAACCTAGTCATTCCGAAACGGCATGACGCGTACGCTGGAAGGGTGAACGACCTCGGACAGGACCTGGAACTGCGGCTGGTGCGCTACTTCACCGTGGTGGCGGCGCACCAGCACTTCGGCCGGGCCGCCGCCGACTTGCACGTGGCCCAGCCGGCACTGAGCCGCCAGATTCAACGGCTCGAGAAGTATCTCGGCGCACGACTGCTGGACCGCGTACCCCAGGGCACCCGGCTCACTCCGGCCGGCCAGAGGTTCCTCCCCCGGGCCCAAGCCCTGCTGCAGGCCGCCCGCCAGGCCGAGCTGGCCGTGCGTGAACAAGCCGAGACCGAACGAATCGCCATCGGCTACGTCGAAGACCTGGTGATCACTGCCGCCGTACGGGAACTGCGCCGCCGTTGCCCGGACGCCGAGATCGCCACCCGGTACCTGAGCTGCCGCGACGTCGGGGCGCTGTCCGACAAGCGCGTCGACGCCCTGATCGCGCGGACCCCGCTGCCACTTGCCGCCGACGACGTGTTCACCACCCCGCTGTACGAGGAGCCCCGGATGCTCGTGGTCCCGCGCGGCCATCCCTTGGCCGACCGCGCGTCGGTGAGCGCGGAAGAACTGGCCGGCGAGGAGGCGGCGCCGTGCGCGTTCGAAACCGCGGACTGGACTTCCTACCGGATCCTCGGGGCCGGCGTGCCGCCGATCGAGAGCTACGAGGACAAGCTCGAACTCGTCGCGAGTGGCAGGGTGATCGCTGTGCTACCGGTCGGCGATCGGCGTAGCTCACTGCGTCCCGACCTCGTCACCGTCCCGATCGAGGGCGCTCCCCCCAGCCAGGTCGTCCTGGTCAGCCGCAAGGACGACCCGAATCCGATGATCAGGAATCTCCGGCTGGCGGCCAAGGCCGTCCTGACCGCCCCGGCAGCCTGACCGGGACCAGCCGACCCGCTTGGCGCTGAACTGCACCAAGCGGTGCCCACGCGCGCCGTGTTCGTCGCGCATCTGCCGGTACCGCTCGGGGTTAGGTTGTGCCGGCTCAGCGTCCCACCCTATGGAACGGCGTTCAAGCACGCCGTCTCGGGCGGGTGTTGGACAGGACGGCCGGGGTGTGGGGGTCGGTGTGGGAGGCGAACTCCAGCAGGAGGCGGCGGTCCTGGGGGGTGTGGTTGCCGCTGATCCAGTCCGCCCACAATCCTTCGGGCCGCAGCTCGGTGGGGAGGAGCTTGGCGGTCTCGTGCAGGGTGGTGGCGAAGGCGCGGGCGTCGGCGACGCGGTGGTGGAAGGTGAGGATGCGGCGCACATGGTGGTCGTGGATGGCGCGCAGTGCGGCGACCTGGCGGCCGGCCAGGCGCAGACCGTCGACGCCGGCGCCGGGGCCGGGGCCGGTGACGAGCCAGTCGCCCAGGTCTTCGTCGGTGACGACGGGGACGAGGATCTGGTAGTCGGCGAGCAGGCCGAGGTCGATGGCGTCGGAGAGGGGCAGTCGGTAGGCGACGGGGCCGAACAGGGTTTCGTCGTCCATGGAGGCCACGGCTTCCGCATCACTGTCCTGGGCGTCGTCGGGATCCCAGAGGCGGGGGGAGGCAGGTGGTGGTCGCGGTGGGCGGCGACCACGGCGGGCAGGGAGGCGTAGGCGGTGACCGGGCCGGGGCGCGGTGGGGTGGCCAGGGCGGTGAGCTCGCCGGGGTCGGTGGTGAGGGGGGTGTCGGCGCCGAGCGGTTCGTGGTCGAGGGCCTGGCGGGCCGAGCACACCGCCACCGTGGTGCCCTTGCGGCCGGCCAGGTGCCAGGAGCGGATCGTCTGGGACAGCAGGTCCAGCGTCGGCAGCAGCACCACAACCCGTCCGCGCGGGGCGATGCGGGCGGTGGTGCGGGCGGCGATGAGCGTGTTGCCGGTGCCGCAAGCGGCGATCACGCTCGCGCGGGGGTGGTTGCCGAGGACGCGGGTGGCCGCCGAGACGGCTTCCTTTGGGTGGGGGCGCAGTTCGAGGGTTGTGGTGGCCATGGAGGGTGCCGCTCCGGGGCATGAGCTGGTGAGGCGGTCATTGGGGCGTTGCAGGGAGATCTACTCGGCAGTGTGGGCGGGTTGCTGACGTTGCGGGCGTGGAGCTGGCGGGTTTGCGCGGTTCAGTTTGCCGATGCCACGCGTAGGGCGCGGCTGAGCAGGACGGGGTTGCCCAGGTGGCGGCGTAGTTCTCTCTCCAGTCCGGCGACCGGTACCAGGTTCTGCGGGGCCCGGGTGTCTTTGTACTCGATGCTGGCGTACCGCGGCAGGAGGGCCTGGGAGAGGTTAGCCAGCTCGATCGCCGCGGCGGCAGGGATGTCGGCGGCGCATTCCAGCCGTACTACCCCGGCCCACGGGGCGCCGGGAGTGCAAGGCAGGCGCAGGTACCAGGCGTGGCGGTCCCAGGAGGTGCCCATCAAGAACACCGGGCTGCGTTCGCCGGGGGCCAGGATGGCGATCATGGCGTGCAGGTCCGGCGGCAGGTAGGCGGTGCGGTGGGACTTGATGAATCCCAGGGCGCGCGGCAGGTGGGTGCGGCCGCGTAGCGGGCCGTCCACGACCAGGAGGTCCGAGTCTTCGGGGACGCCGTGGCCGGTCAGGGCGGTGCGGGCGCGGGTGGCGACGAGGACTTCGAGATCAGTGAGTTGGCGTTGCAGTGCCGTGGAGAGCAGCACGGCAAGGTTCTGGTCCTCGTCGTCGGGGGTGATGGTGGCCTTGTAGGTGCCGGCGGTGGTGGGCACGTCGGCGGCGTTGGTGGCGGTGGTGAACAGGCCGCGCCGGTAGTCGATGGTCAGCAGGTGTGCGCCGCGGTCGGGGCAGCAGCAGACGATGCCTGCCGCGTAGGAGGCGCACAGGGCCATCCGGGCGTCCCGGACGGTGTTGCCTGGGCTGGTGGCCGGTTCGGCGGAGGGGGGCTGTTCGATCCAGATGCGGGCCTCGACGCGGCGGACGCCGTCGACGAACAGGACCGCGCCTGGGGCGGATACCTGGGAGGGCGAGATGGGTTTCCAGTCGGCCGGGGCGAGCTCGGTGTGGGGGGTGACCTTGGCGGTGGAGTCGGCGATACCGTTTTCGGCGTTCTCGACGCTGGAGCCGTAGGTGGGGTCCCAGCCGTCGACGTGGAACCGCATGCGGGAGGCCTGTGCTGCGCTGGTCATGTGCCCTGCCGGGTGACGGTGGAAGTGCGGGTGTCGCGCTGGACGTGGAACTGGACCGGGATCTGTTCGGCGAGTGCGGTGACGTGAGTGATCACTCCGACCATTCGCTCTCCCTGGGCAAGGTTTTCCAGGGTGTCGGCGACGGTCTGGAGCGAATCGGCGTCGAGGGTGCCGAACCCTTCGTCGAGGAAGATGGA
Organism: Streptomyces sp. NPDC007971; assembly: GCF_042958635.1. Classification (NCBI taxonomy): domain Bacteria; kingdom Bacillati; phylum Actinomycetota; class Actinomycetes; order Kitasatosporales; family Streptomycetaceae; genus Streptomyces; species Streptomyces sp. NPDC007971. The sequence continues at coordinate 76,591 of NZ_JBIBJK010000031.1, read as the reverse complement.
TTCCAGTTTCGTGGCGCCGCCCAGGCCGGCCAGTTGGTCGGAGAGGGCCAGTGCGAGAGCCAGGCTGGCCTGGAAGGTTTCGCCGCCGGACAGGGTGCGCACCGAGCGCGTGGAGTCGGCGTCGAAGTGGTCGATGACGTAGAACTCACCCTTTTGGTGGCTAAGGTCGAAGCGATCGCCTGACAGTTGGCGCAGTGACTGGGTGGCGCCGGCCACCAGGGTGTCGAGGGCTGAGTTGGCGAGCCACTGGGGGAACTTGTTGGACCGCATCAGCCGGGCGAGCTCGGCGGCCACCTGTTGCCTGGTGCGGGCGGTCTCGATCTTTTCTTGTATTGAGGCGGCGTCGGCACGGCTGCGTCGGATCGTTTCGACCTGGCCGCGGGCGCGTTCGGCGGTGACCGCGACTATCCGCGGGGCCTGTGCGGCACGCCCTGGGTCGTCGCCGAGGTCGTGGGGATCCAGGTCGTTGTCGCGCAGGAGTGTCTCCAGGCGGTCCAGGAGCTGGCCGGCTTCGGCGTGGGCGGTCTGTGCGTCGGATTCGGCGCGCGCGGTGGCGGCCTGCCGGTCGCTGACCGCGCGGCTGGCCCAGCCGGTCAGGGCGGACCAGGCGGCGGCGAGGTCGTCAGTGTCGAGGCTCGGTGGATTCAGCGCTGCCACCGTATCCCGGCTGATGGTCAGCACGGATCGGGCTTTAGCGGTGCGGTCTTGCCACTGTTCCTGCTCGGCCGCCGCTGCCTTGGCTGTCTCTCGTGTGTGGCCGGCGTCAGCGGTGGCTGTCTTCACGGCCGCCTCGAGGCGGGCGCATTCCTCGAACATGGCCGGCAGTTCGTCTTCCGGCGGCGCCTGGTCCAGGAGCGTATCGAGTTCGCTCAGGCGGCCGGTCAGGTTCGTTTTTGCAAGGTTGGCGGTTGCGGCGTCCCGGACGGCTGCGGTGAGGGCGGTCTGGGCGTCGGCCTGCGCACGGTCGGCTGCCTCCCGCGCAATGGTGGCGTCCGAGTGGGCCCTTTCGGCGTCGGCGGTTTCGGCTGCGGCGGCTTCGAGATCGCATTCTGCGGTGGCGGTCTGGGTGCGGGCCCAAACCTCCAGGCCAGCCCAGTCCGCGGTCAGGTCGTCGGTGTCGGCTGCCGGCGGATCGAGGGCGGCCACCGTGCCCAGCGTCGAGTGCAGGGCGTTGCGGGCCCGGTCGAGTTCTCGCTGCAGCGCGGCCACAGCCGCCGTGGCGGAATCGTGCGCGGTTTGGGCCGTCTGCAGCGTGTCACGGATCTGCTGCTCATCGGCGGTCAACTGATCGCGGAATGCGGTGAGTTCGTCGAGTTGGGCGCGGTCGGCGGTGCAGTCGCGGTCGGTACCGGCAGGGCGGCCGGGCAGCAGCGTGGCCAGCCTCGTGTCGAGCAGGGAGCGCTGGGTGGTGAGTTGGTCGACGGTTCGCTGTTTGTCGGCGGCCTTCGTATTGGCGTCCTCGTGTTGGACCAGCAGGTCACGGTGCTCTTTCGCGGCCGCGGCCCGCGCCTCCTCGGCTTCGTCAAGCGCGGGGTCGGACAGCGGCGGCGGGAGGGTGGTGACGTTCTGCTCGCAGACCGGGCAGTCATGGTCCACCTGAAGCTGGGGGCGCAACTGGGCGGCACCGGCGAGGGCTTGGGCCTGCTCGAGCGCGGACGTGGCCGCGTTCAGGCGTGCCTGTGCGCCGGCCACCGCCTCCGCGGTCCGGCTGGTCGTCTCGGCACAGGCGTCCAGTTCGCCGGTGGCGTCGGTGAGCATGCCGATGACGTCGATGAGTTGGTCGAGGGTCTGGTGCGCGTCCGTGAGGCGGCTGCCATCGCCGGCGGCGGCCAGCGCACGGGCAGCCTGCTCGTGCCGGTCCCGGGCCGCGGCCAGCTGCCCGGCGGCGGCTTCGACTTCGCCGGCACGAGCGGCCGCGCGGCTGGTCAGGTCGGTGACGCCGTCCGGGGTGCGGACGGCAGCGAGTAGTTGTCGGCGATGCTGCAGTTTTTCGTGCGTCTGCCGGGCGTGGTCGCGGCGCTCACGGGTCTCCTCGGCGACGCGGCGTGCCTCGTCGACGGCGTCCTTCGACGCCTGCAGCTGTTCTTCGCGCTGCGTCACCTCCCCCTGGGCGCGCTCCGCATCGGCGATGACGCCGTTGCGGCGCCCCACCAGGGCTGCCTTCTCGGCGTACCGGTCGTGGGAGAGGGTCAGGTCACTGCGCTGGGGCCGGGACTGGGCCTCTTTGGTGGCGTCGGAGAGGGCCTGGGCGGCCGCGTCGGCGTCATCACGGGCCTGCCGGGCCGCTGCCTGTGCCTGGGTGGCCTGACGTTGCAGCTCTTCGATGCCGTCGGGGGTGCGGATGGAGGTCAGCAGAGCGGTTTCGTCGCGCAGCGTGTCGGCTCGGGCGTCGGCCTCGTGCGCGCGGGTGTGTGCCTCGGTGATCTGGGGCACGAGTTGGTCGACAGTGACGGCCAGGTGTTCAAGTGCCTCGACACGCGCCTGTGCGGCGGCCTCGGCTTCAGGGGTGGCGTCGGCGTGCCGGCTCAGCTGGTCGTTGAGGATCTGGACTTCGTTGGCTGCTTGGTCGGCCTGGGCGCCTGCGCGTTTGCCGATGCCTTCGTACTGGGCGGCGCCGAGGAGTTTGAGGAGGATCTGCTGCCGTGCGCTGGCGTTGGCGGACAGGAAGCGGGCGAAGTCGCCCTGGGGCAGGACGACGCACTGGCAGAAGTCGTCGAAGGACAGGCCGAGCAACTTCTCGATGATGGGGTTGAGTTCCTTGATTTCCCCGGCCAGTACTTCGGGCTGCGGCCCGTCTGCCTCGACCACGGTGGCGGTGGGGTCGGTGAACTGCACCAGGCTGACGGACTTCTGCTGGATGGTCTGGCCGACGCGACGGACCTCGCGGGCGACCTGGTAGCGCTGCGAGCCGACGTCGAAGGTGAGCGAGACCGTGCACCGGTTGCTCGTGGGGGCGAGCGCGTAGGCGATGGCGTTGCTGCGTCCCCACCGGTAGGCCGAGCCGTACAGGGCGAACGTCAGCGCGTCGAGGATGGTGGACTTGCCTGAACCGGTGGGGCCGACGAGGGCGAAGTAGTCGGTGTCGGTGAAGTCGACCACGGCGGGTGCGCGGAAGCCGGCGAAGCCGTTGAGCTCCAGGCGAACGGGACGCATATGTGGTGGGATTCCTTTGAGCGGGTGGAGGCAGGCCTCTGGTGTCAGGAACGGGCGGTCGAGCGGGTCAGGTCGTCGTGCAGCTGGTTGAACAAATCCGTGACCCGGTCGTCGCTGACGCCGATGCTGTGGCAGTAGTCGGCAAACAGCTGCGCAGGTGTCCTGACCGGCTGGTGGACGCCGATCCCCGCCGTGGCGCCAGTGCTCGCGTGATCGGGGTGGATGAGGATCTGCAGGGCGTTGGGGAGGGCTTCATAGAGGTCGTCACGCATGCCGGCGTAGGCGGGCTGAGTGACTATGAGCCGCAGGTAGTCCTCGCCGTAGCCGGCGGGGTCGGCGGTCAACTGGGCGACGGTTCCCTCGACGGTGCGCAGTCTGCGCCCGGCGGTGACGGGGATGTCGGTGATCTGGGCGGGCGTGTTGGGGGTGGCTTCGACGAGGCAGACGACGTTGGTGTTGTTCTGCTCGCCGAAGTCGATAGCGTAGGGAGAGCCGCTGTAGTGCACTGGGCAGGCGGCGGGGATCTGCTGCCGGCGGTGCAGGTGGCCCAGGGCCACGTAGTGCGCGTCGACAGGGAAGATGGCGGCCGGCACGTGGTACCCCATGATGGATTGGGCGGGTCGCTCGCCGCCGCCGAAGGTGCCGCCGGTGCAGGTCAGGTGGGCCATGATGATATTGACGGCGTCCGGGGTGAACGCCCCCGTCAGGTTGGCCAGGACGGCACGGACGAGCTGGTCGTAGGCGCCGACGTTCTGCGACGGGGTGTTAGCGATGATCTCCGCGGCGCGGACGGCGTAGCGCTGGGAGAGGAACGGCAGGACGGCGACGTTGACGGACTCGTTGGTGGACTTGGCGCGGAAGGTGTGCACGCCGCCCTTGGAAGCCGCTCTGGCCTGTCCGAAGACGTGAATGCCGGCGACGTCCATCAGCGGCCGGTAGGCCTCGAAGGTGGCGCCGTGGTCGTGGTTGCCGGCGATGACGATGACCTCGATGCCCTGCTTGGCCAGGTGCAGCAGGGTACGCACGACCAGCCTCTGGGCGTCCGCGGTGGGCGCGGCGTTTTCGTAGATGTCGCCGGCGACGAGGACGGCGTCGACGTCGTTGTCGATGGCGATCTGGGTGATTTCTCGCAGGACGCGTGTCTGCTCCTCGAGCCGGCTACGGCCCCTGAGGGTTTTGCCGATGTGCCAGTCGGAGGTGTGAAGGAACTTCACGAGGCGGGGTCCTTTTCGGGTGGCTGAGGCAGAGCAGCGGTGCGCGTTGGGGCGCCGCGGAGGAGGGCAGACGTCAGTAGGGCGGCTCGTCGATGGCGCCGTCGTCGGTGTCGTCGGGCCACGGATCGCTCTCGGTCTGGGGCAGCCTGCTGAACGGGTCCGGTCGCGTCGCGCTGCCGGTGCCCTGGCCGGCTGCGGGGACGGTGAAGGTGGGGTCGGCGGCCTCGGAGAGCCGGGTGGCCCAGGCGGGGAAGGGGAATTCGACGGCCAGCGGTACCGGGATCTCCGGTTGGGAGACGAACATGGTGCCGGGCCTGGCGAGCGTGGCGCGCTGGCGCTGCGAGGCGGGCAGGAAGCCGTACTCGGGGCGGCCGGCCTCGGCCGCGTCGAGCCGGCCGACGATTTTGATCGAGGAGTTCGACACGATGCGCCGTTCCACCTCGGAGGCGGTCTGCTGGGCGCCGATGAGGATGATGCCGAGCGAGCGGCCGCGTTCGGCGATGTCCAGCAGTACGTCCTTGATCGGGGAGGATCCCTCGCGGGGCGCGTACTTGTTGAGCTCGTCGACCATCGTGAACAGCAGCCCGCCCGGGCCGGCTTGTTCCTTGCGGGCGGTCTCCGCGGCCAGCACGACACCGACGACGAACCGCTGGGCCCGTTCGGGCAGGTTGTGCAGGTCCACCACGGTGACCTGCTGCTGCGAGGTGTCGATGGAGTGCGAAACGGGCTGGTCGGTGACCGTGCTCAGGTCGCCGCGCAGCAGGGGCCCAAGCGGCCGCTGGGACGATCGCAGCCGCCGCACGAACGCGTTCACCGTGCCCAGGCCGATGGCCGGGCCCGCCCAGTCCGCGCGGGTGAGGTCGTCGGTGACTTTTTTGCAGATGAAGTCGACCAGGTCCGGCCAGGTGCGGAGGATGTTTCCGTCGATGGTGACCGCGCCGTCGTTGCCTGCGGGCTGGGCCTCGCGGCGCAGCTGGCTGGTGACCTGGTGCACGACGATCGTGTACTGGTTCTTCTCGTCCTCGACGTCGGCGAATACGTAGGGCAGCAGTTCGCGTTGGCAGAACTCATGCAGGGTCCACCAGAAGGCGGTGACGCCGCTGGTCCTGCCGGTGACGTGGGGGCGACCGGTGGTGTCGCCGGGCAGTGGCGGGGCGTAGAAGCCGGCCGAGGCGAAGGGCTGGGCGGGCAGGCCGAGTTGGGCGTACGCGGCGCTCAGTTCCCCGTCGAGGCGGGTGTTGGGCTGGTCGACGAACAGCAGGTCCTCGCCCTTGACCGAGAAGATCAGGGCCTTGGCGTTGACCGCGCGGGCGCCCAGGGCGCCCGAGGTGAACAGCGAGTGCAGCAAGAACAGCGCGAAGCTGGTCTTGGTGGCCACTCCGGAGATACCCGAGATCGATACGTGGGCGCCGCGGGTGCCGTCGAGGAACTCGAGGTTGAGATAGATCGGTTCGCCGTCGCGGCCGATGCCGGCGGGAACACGAGCGTCCATCCGGTCGAAGTACAGCGCGGCGTCCCGGGCCATGCCTGCGGCTCGGATGGCGACCTCGCCGGGGCGGGGCGGGACGTAGCACTCGGGGTCGACGCGGGTGGTGGTGACTTCGGCGATCTCCTGCACGGTCGCGGGCAGGATCCCGTCGGCGATGAGGAACACGTCCGAGCCGAACGCGGCCCCCTCGTGGCGGGCGACCACCTCGGTCACCACGCCGGAGGTGATGACGGTGCCCCGCCCGGGGATCTCTCGTCGGGTGCTAACCACGTCATCGAGTTGCAGGTAGGCGTCCGGGGATAGGGCAACGTGGAACTTCAAGGGGGTGGAGTCCTCGGTACCTGCTACCTTCCCCACCTCCTCTTCGGCGTTGCCACTGGTTAGGCGGCCTGCGAACGGCTGCCCGCTGGTCGCGAAAGTGGAACTGCGGCCGAATACGGTGCTGCCAGCGCCGTGAGGCTCGGAGTCGGAGTCGGTCATCGGCAGGTCCCTGTATCGGTCTTACGGTGTCCGGCACTGCCGACTGACGGTGAACACCGATCGGGGCGCGCCGGAACATCGGGCGGTATCTGTGAGTGCAGACCGTAACTAAAGGGATGCCTGCTGCGAGGGTTTTTGTCGATAACGGAGAGAAAAAGGGCAGACCGAGGGCGGTGTGTCAGGAGAAGCAGGAGCGCCGCGCGACGCGTGACGATCTCCCCGCCCCGCCCACCAGGACGCCCGTGCCGCGTGGGTCAATGGGGCATGTCCGGCAGTTGGGCTTCGACTTCGTCGGCCAATCTGGAGCGCCTGGTGTCTCGTTGGCATGCGGGGTACCGCTTGTTGGCGGGGATGGTGTGGCGGTTTTCCGCCGATGCCTGGAACGGCGGCAGCCCGACGGGCTACACCGGCCGCTTCGTCGACGCCGAGATCACCGCCAACGCAGCACCTGCACTCCTGCCCCCATGTCAGCACAGCGGCCCGGAAGCCAGCGGACGGCCCTACCGCGAACGTCCAACGTCCCATGCGGATACGGCAGTCTGCTCACGAGGTCCTCGGCGATCCCGGTTTCTCGCCCGAACGACGGTCAGCGTCGTCTAGATTGTTGCGTCTATGCGGATACTTGTCACCGGCGGAGCCGGCTTCATAGGGTCGCAGTTCGTACGGGCCGCTCTGCTCGGTGAGTTGTTCTCCGGCACGGGCGCCCGGATCACGGTCCTGGACAACCTGACATATTCGGGCAACGAGATGAATCTGGCGCCGGTCGCCGGACACCAGGGCCTGGTCTTCGTGCGCGGCGACATCCGCGATCCGGCGGCCGTGGACGAGGTGATGGCCGGTCAGGACGCGGTGGTGCACTTCGCGGCCGAGTCGCACGTGGACCGCTCGATCGCGGACGCCTCACCGTTCGTGACCACCAATGTGCTGGGCACGCAGGTCTTGCTGGACGCGGCGCTGCGGCACAAGGTGGGCCGGTTCGTCCATGTCTCCACCGACGAGGTCTACGGCTCGATCGCCGAAGGCTCGTGGACGGAGGACACACCGCTGTCGCCCAACTCCCCGTATGCCGCGTCCAAGGCGGGCTCGGACCTGGTGGCGCTGAGCTACCACCGTACCCATGGCCTGGACGTGACGGTGACGCGCTGCTCCAACAACTACGGCCGCTACCACTTCCCGGAGAAGATGATCCCGCTCTTCGTCACCCGGCTGCTGGACGGCGGCAGCGTGCCGCTGTACGGGGACGGCCGCAACGTCCGCGACTGGCTGCATGTCTCCGACCACTGCCGCGGCATCGACCTGGTGCTGCGGCGCGGCAGGCCGGGCGAGGTCTACCACATCGGGGGCGGCACCGAGCTGTCCAACCGGGAGCTGACCGAGCGGCTGCTGGCGGCGTGCGGGGCGGGGCGGGACCGGATCCGGCGCGTCGCCGACCGCAAGGGCCATGACCTGCGGTACTCCCTGGACATCTCGAAGATCAGGGACGAGCTCGGGTACGAGCCACTGACCGGCTTCGACGAGGGGCTGGCCGACACCGTGGCCTGGTACCGGGACAACCGGCAGTGGTGGGAGCCGCTGACCGCCCGGGCAGAACTTCCGGCGTGACAGGCCGGCGTCGACTGGTACCCGCACCTTCGTCGCCACGGTGCTGACGCACGCTCAGCTTCTGTCGAATACGGCTCGCTTCACCGACCGGACACCGCGCGCGACCCGTCGAACCAACCGGGTCCGCGGCACGAGGCGGTGCCTGTGCGGCACCCCACCGGGCAGCCCGAGCCGGTACAGCCGTCGCGGGTGGAAGTAGCGCCGGACAGGGTCGTCCACATGAGTGGCGAGATACCGCTCTGCTGTCGCTCTGAGCCGCGGGTGCAGGTCGGGCTGCATCACAAACCCGACGGCTGCGATCAGATCGGCCAACTCCTCGTGTTCCTCCATGCTCCGGGTGAGCGACCATGAGTCCACGGCGGACGCGTCGTCCAATTCGGGCAGCAGGGCGTCTACGATCGTCACGGGTATCCGGTTGCTGTTCTGGTAGGGCGTCAGGCGGCCGAGCAGGAGTTGCGTTCCGATCCGGGCCACCGGCAGGCGGAAGAGGGACGATGCGGTGAGCAGGGCGGTGGAGAAGCAGCCGACCACGAGGGCAGGCCGCATGCGCTGGTAGATCACTTCCGCGAGGACCGGCTCGGCCAGGACCCGGAACGCGACGCCCAGGCGCGCCGCTTCCTCTTCCAGGTCCCTAGACCAGTCGGGCGGAGCCGAGGGGTGGGGCTTGAACACGACGAACCGGTGGCCCAGTCGTGCCACGCCACGAAGCATCCGTAGGTGCAGTCCTCGCTCCTCCTCGGCGGAGAGCACGTCGATCGCCGACAGATACTGTCCCAGTAACAGCGCGGGTGACTCGTGCGGCACCACGCGCCACAGGCCGTCGGCGTGGGCGGCGAGTTCACGCAGCACGTCCGTGAAGGTCCCGCTGGGTATGTGCTCCGGCTCGACGCCGAACTCCGAGAGCAGAAGAGGCCGGAGGCCGGGCACCAGATCGACCAGGAGCAGGCGCCGGATCCGCTTGGCCACCTGCGGGTCCAGCGCTTTGCGTGTCGGCCCGTAGCTCATCAACCCGTCGGCGTAGACGTGGATGGGGCTCTCGGAGAAGATCTGGGCCACGGTGTGGGACGGTCGGCCCTGGATGGACTCGCACGCGATCTCGATGTCCCCTGTACCCAGGTTCCACGTTTGCCGAAGAACGCGCTGCCACAGCGGCATGTCGTGTTCTCTCGGGGCCCAGTGCGCCGGGTGGTAGGGCTGGATGAACTCGTTCCAGGAGCGCACCTCGTCGAACTCCGGCTCCAGTGCGCCGAACCCTGGCATCCGATCGAGGCGAGTGCCGATCTCGGGCACCGTGCTCTGATCACTCACGACCAGAATGCGCCGGTGCTCCGACCGCGGCCCGAAGAGCCCCGCCCGAACCGCGGCGGTCACGGTGGCAGCCGCATATTGCGTGCAAGCGCAGAATAGTTGCGTGGCGGCCATAGGTCGCCGTCCCTCCCCAGGAGTTCGTGTGCCCACCCGAGGCTAGAGGAGGCCGAGCCGTCGAGGCCTGAGCCGCGGCACCCCGGCGGGTCCCGCGGCGCCGGCGTCAGGTCGGCAGTCCGCTCATCGGAGCCGTCGCGAACTCCTCCATCCCTTCCTCGAAGCTGATCCGGGGCCGCCACTTGAGCTCACGGATGATCCGGTCGGGCGAGGCCACGATGTGCCGGACGTCGCCGATCCGGTACCTCCCGCAGGCCACGGGCGCCGGCGCCCCTGCCGCCTTGGCGAGGGCGTGGGCGACGTCGCCGATGGTGTGCGGGGTGCCGCTGGCGACGTTGAATGCCCGGTGCCCGGTGCCCGTCCACCGCTCGGCGGCCAGGCTGGCCTCGGCGACATCCTCGACGTGCACGAAGTCGCGCAGGGGCCCGCCGTCCTCGTAGACCACGGGTGCCTCTCCGCGTGCGACGGCACTGCGGAAGACCGCCGCCACGCCCGAATAGGGGCTTTGGTATGGAATGTTCGGCCCGTACACGTTGTGGTACCGCAGAGAGACGGCCTGGCCCCCTGTCTCGTTGGCCCAGACGCCCACCAGGTACTCCTGGGCGAGCTTCGTCACCGCGTAGATGTTGCGGGGCGGGTCGGTCGGGTCGGTCTCGCTGACCGCGCTGGACACCAGCTCGGTGCCGCATTCCGGGCAGCGCGGTTCGAACCGTCCCGCGTCCAGATCCTCGCGACTGCGCCGGCCCGGCAGCACCCGGCCGTGCACGGCGCAGTCGTAGCGGCTGTCGCCGTAGATCGCCACCGAACCGGCCAGCACCAGCCGCCGCGTCCCGGCCTCGGCCATGGCGACGAGCAGGTTCGCCGTTCCCAGGTCGTTGCAGCTGACGTGGTGGCGGGCGTCAAGGATCTCCCGTCCTCGGCCGATCACGGCCGCGTGATGGCTGACCATGTCGACGCCGTGCAAGGCGGTCTCGACGGTCTCCCGGTCGCGCACGTCACCCAGGACGAACTCCACGCCGTCGGGCAGTGGCGGGGGAACGCGCTGCCGGTGCGTGTCGCTCAGCAGCGCGTCCAGGACCCGTACCTCGTGTCCCGCCCTGGTGTAGGCATCGACTACACGGCGTCCGATGAACCCGGCCCCTCCGGTCACCAGCACCTTCACGGGCGGGGTCCACCGTCGACTCGGCATGCGAAGCCCATGAAGTACCGCTCCTTGCGTACCTCAAGCACCTCGTCGAAGACCGAGCGCAGCACGGCCACGGCCTCGTCACTCGGGGTGAGTTGGGTACGGTAGGCACCGGTCTTGAGGCGGCCCGCCGAGGCCCGGATGATCATTGCCGTGCCCAGGAACGAGGCGGTGCGCGTCAAGTGACCCGCGACGCCGTAGCGCTTGCGCTGGAACTCGTGGAAGTTGTCGCCGGTCCACAGGTTGCCGATGAAGATGCCGCCGGGCTTCACCATGGAGCGGAGCCGGATCAGCACCTGCCTGAGGTCTCCCAGGTGGTGGATGGCGTCCAGGCACTGCACCAGGTCCGCCTGTTCCAGGCAGTTGTCGGCCCAGAAGTCGCCCTCCACCAGCCTGAGGTCGTCGTGCTTGACCCGCTGCGCCGTGCGTGCCAGGCCCTCGGCGGAGATGTCGATCGCGGTGATCTCGACAGCGGGAGTCAGCTTCGCGGCCATCTCGGTGAACTCGCCGGTGCCACAGGCTACTTCGATGACCGACTTGGCGTCCTGCCCGTGGGCACGCAGCAGATCGGCGATCGTCTCCTTCTGGGTCAGGAACTCGGGCCGCAACTGCACGTGCTGCTCGGCTGCGGCGCGGTCCCAGAAGCGTGCGGCCCAGTACTCCCGGCCGTCCGGGGGGAAGCCCTCCAGCAGTGCTCGGCCGCTTCGAGCGAATAGTTCTGCCAACATGTCCGTCCTCCAGGAGCAGTGGATCGACACGAAACAGCGTCAGACGCCCACCTCGGGGGGTGGTCCAGCCGTGGTAGTCCACGCGGTTACAGCGGCCCACGCGTCCGCCCTCACCGAGCGCGGACGACGCATGCCGCCAGGCCCCCCGGCGGGGCCGCGCGGGTCATCCTGCGATCGGCTCTTTCCGCACGACCGCCGCGTCCGCGCCTGCCGGGGCCCCGAACAGGCGCAGTGCATTGTCACGTTCGATCGGTCGGCGAGCAGCTTCCGGCAGGGTCCCAAGCGCCTGAGCGCACGAGGCGACGGGCTCGGCCGGTGCGGCGCACCAGTCGGTCCCGAACAGGATCCGCTCCGGTCCGGCGACCGCCAGGAGCAAGGTCAGCGCGGACGCGCCCACCAGGGCGGTGTCGTAGTAGAAGCGCCGCAACGCGGCCCGCAGTCGGGCCGGTTCGATGCCGTAGAACGCCTCGCCGAGCACCTCGATCCGTTCGGCGGCGTACGGCAGGAAGCCGCCGCCGTGCGCCAGGACGAAGGAGATGTGCGGGTACCGCTCCAGTGCGCCGGACCTGATGAGGCCGATGGCGCCGCGAGTGGTGTCGAGCAGGAAGTCGGCCAGGACGGGGGGCGCCGCCTCGACGGACCCGCCCGGCAACGTCATCGGGTGCACGAGCACCACGGCGTGGCGGCGGTTCAGCTCGGCGAGGAGTGGTTCGAACAGTTCGTCGCCCAGGTAGTGGGATCCCGCATGCGGCACCAGGACGACGCCGTCGGCCGCGAGTTCGTCGTAGACGAAACGGAGATCGTCGAGGGCCTCGTCGAGGAACGGCATGGGCAGCGCGGCGAGCAACCCGAACCTGCCGGGGTGGTCGGCCGCCAGTTCGGCGACGGCCTCGTTGGCCCGGCGGGTGAACGCGGACGCCTGCCGAGCGTCCGTGAACAGGTCCCCCGGGATCGGGTTGGACACCACGGCACGTTCGATGCCGTGGGCCTCCATCACTTCAAGGGTGCTCTCCAGGGACCAGGGGAGCGCGAACCGGGCGCCGTTCTCCCTCATCAGCGCGGCGATCTTTGGCACGATCGCGTGGTGGTGCACATCGATGCGGCGCGGAGCGCTCATCGTCTGCCTCCTGTGGCCGTCGGGCCCGTGTCAGTGCTCCGCCCGGACCTCGTACAGGCCGAACACCGATCCGGCTGTCCGGTTCTGGTACGGCCGCAGCGGTGCCGTCGTGTCGCGATGGTGTGGCCCGTTCTCCCAGTCATGGAAGGCGTCGGCGTCCCGCCACTCGCTCAGCACGGCCCACTCCTGCGGCGCGGCGAGGCCCTGGAGCAGCTCGTTGCGGAGCAGCCCGGGGGTGCCCGCCAGTTCGCGGCTGACGCGGTGGTAGAGGTCCTCGACACGGTCCTCCTCCCCGGGAGCGACCCGTAGGTGGAGCAGTACCCGCACGCCCCCCTTCATCCCGCACCGCCCTTGCCGGTGAGCCGGTGCAGCAGGTGCATGGTCGTCATCTCTCCCTCACAACGGTACGGTGCCAGAGATCTGCGGTGTTCCTGGTGGCTCGTGCTGCGCTCGTAGGCGAGGAAGGCCTCCTTGCTGACCCAGTCGCTCACGATGTAGTAGGTGCCGTCCCCCTCGCCGCGGGACAGCTCCTGGCCGGCGTTGCCCAGGTCGTCGGCTATGCGGGCGGCGCCCGCCAGCCATGCCTCCTCGAATTCCTTCTCCATGCCGGGCCGTATGGGCATCCGCAAGGTGACGCGGTAGAGCACTTCCGCCACCTCAGATGCCCCCGTCGACGCTGATGGTGGCGCCGGTCATGTAGGACGCCAGGTCGCTGGCGAGGAACAGCACCACGTGGGCGAGCTCCTCGGGCGTGCCCAACCGCCCCAGGGCGGTCATCTTCTGGTAGCGGGTGCACACCTCCTCGGACAGCTCGGCCTCGGTCTGGATGACACCCGGGGACAGGACGTTGACGCGGACGCCACGGGGCCCGAGTTCCTTGGCCAGCGAACGAGTCAGGCCGATCAGCCCGGCCTTGGCCGCGGTGTAGTGGGCGCGGTGGTGGATGCCGGCCAGTGCGGAGCCTGAGCCGACGTTGATAACCGAGGCGCCGGGGCCGAGCAGTTGGACGGCTCGGTGGACGATGTCGTAGGCGGCGGTCAGGTTGGTGTCGAGGATCTCGCGCCAGCCGTCCATGCCGAGGTCCTCGATGGGAACGTGGGTGATGCGGCCCGCGTTGTTGACCACGACGTCGAGCCCGCCGAGGCGTTCTTGGCAGGCGTCGACGAGGCGCTGGACGTCTTCGGTCCTGCTGACGTCGGCCGTCACGAAGTGGTGGTCGCCGGGCGTGGCCTTGAGCTCGCGCGCGAGGGCGTCGGCGGCCTCGCCGCCGGTGCGGGAACACGTGAGTACGCTCGCTCCGGCCTGCGCGAACGCACGGGTGATCGCGGCGCCGATGCCACGCGTTCCGCCGGTGACGAGGACGCGTTTTCCGGACAGGGATATGTGCATGGTGTGCTTTCCCCTCCTGGGGAGCAGTGGGGGCTCAGCCGAGCCGGACGGTGGCCACGATGTTGGTCACGAAGGCGAGCAGCGCGATCGATGTGCGGGTGGTGTTCCAGGCCTGCCACCTGCGCCGCGGATCGGTCGCGGCCCAGTCGGGGGGCTGCACGGCGGGGCTGAGGGACTTGACGTACCGGTTGACGGGGACGTTCTTGGTGATGGAGATGCCCATCACGCACAGCAGCAGTCCGGCCGCGGTGGCGAATCCCGCCTGGGCGAGGCCGTCCCCTGCGGTGAGCGCGAGCAGCAGGTCCAGCAGCACGGTCAGGCCGTTGGTCAGCGGCATGACGGGGTCGAAACGGGGCCACAGGAAGTGCACCGTCTGCACGTACCGCTCATAGGGCAGAGTCAGCATCAGCGGCACGATGCCAATGACGGTCGCGGTCATGATCCCCGCCGCGATGCCGTTGGTGAGGAGCGCGAGAGGGGCCAGTACGGTGCTCATTCAGGCCGCCTGGCGCGCTGCTCGACGAGTTCCTTGATCCGTTCCATCTGGATGAGGGTGTTGCGGTTCATCCGCTCCTCCATGGCCGCGTCGTCGAGCGGGGCCTGCGGGTTCAGGTGGAAGTCCTGCACCCACCGCATGTGCACGCCCTGCGGGGTCGTGCGGTACTCCCAGAAGATCTCCATGTAGGCGAAGGGGCCGCGTTCCACGCGGTGTGCCCGGACCATGCCCTTCTCCTTGTCCATGCGCCGCTCGGAGACCCAGCTCCACTGGGTACCGTTCTCGTCGGGCACCGTCGTCAGCCGGAAGGTGACGGTGTCGCCGTCGCGGTCGAGGACTTCGGCCGACGCGTATTCGCTGAACAGCTCCGGCCAGGACGGTACGTCGTTGGTCAGTTCCCAGACCAGTTCGTAGGGGGCGTCGATGACGACGCTGTTGTCGACGTGGCCCGCGCTGGAGGCGCCGTTGACCAGGGCGACGACCTCGCGGGGCGTGCGCGCGATCTCGATGACGTCGTCGGGGTCGTTCACCCGGTGCTCGGATTCGAGCACCGCGGTGATCTCCAGCATGATGAGCGAGTCGAAGCCCAGTTCCGCGAAGGTCACGTCGAAGATGTCGCCGTCGATGGCATCAAAGTCGCCCGCGGCTTTCCGCAGCACGCCCCGCAGGTCGTCGAAGGTGAACCCGGTCACCCGGGTGGTTCCGCTGTCCGTTGACATTGCTTCCTCCACTCATCGCAGTTCGCCGGTGAGCACGACGGCCGAGTTGTGGCCCCCGCGGCCGCGTGCCAGGACCAGCACGGCCCGCAGGGCGGCGGGGCGCGGCCGGTCCAGCACGAGCTCGATCCGGTAGTGCTCGGGCAGGTCGGGGGTCCCGGTCGTGGGCGGGATGACGCAGTCGCGCAGGGCCAGCAGCGCGGTGGCGATGTCGAGGGCGCCGCCTCCGGCGTACAGCCGGCCGACCATGGTCTTCGGCACGGTGACGGGGACGCCGTACGGGCCGAAGACCGCCTCGATCGCCGCCGCCTCCCGCTGGTCGAGTTCGGGCACGGCGGCGCCGTCGGCGAAGACCGCGTCGATGTCCGCAGGGGTCAACGCCGCCCGCTCCAGGGCGAGTTCGATCGCCCGGCGCAGTCCCGGCCGACCGCCGCTGCCGGGCCTGGGGTCGAAGGTCGCCGCGTGGCCCGCGAGGTATCCGTAGGGCCGGCGGCCGGTTGAGGGGCTGTCCTCGACGACGAACATGGCCCCGCCCTCGCCGGGGACGTGCCCGTCGGCGTGCCGGTCGAAGGGGCGGAACGCCCGCTCGGGGTCCGTGTGGGGGGAAATGCGGCCGTCTACCCGCTGGCAGGCCAGGGCGTACGGGGACAGCGGGGCCTCCGTACCGCCGGCGAGCACCACCCGCGCGCCTCGCTGCAGCACCCGCCCCGCTTGCGCCAACGCGTCGAGCCCGGAAGCCTGTTCGGTCACCACGACGCGGCAGGGGCCCCGCGCTCCGTGGCGGATCGACACCTGGCCGGTGGTCGCCGCGTAGAACCAGGCGATGGACTGGTAGGCGCTGACGCCGGCGGGGCCTGCGGTCCACAGCTTCCCGATCTCCCGCTGGCCGAACTCGTTGCCGCCGGAGGAGCTGCCGGTGACCACTCCGATCTCGTACTCGGGGACGGCAGCCAGATCGGTAGCGGAGTCCTTGAGGGCCAGGGCGGTTGCGGCAAGGCCCAACTGCGTCCACCGGTCGGTCCGTACGATCAGCTGCGCGGGCATGTACTGCGCCGCCTCGAAGCCGGAGACCACGCCGGCCACGCCGTCCGGGACGGGCTCGATGCCGCTCTTGCCGTTCAACAGCTGTTCCCAGTAGGCCTCGTGGCCGATGCCGTTGGGCGCGACCACGCCGATCCCGGTCACCGCACAGGGTCGCATCACGCAGCCTCCGCCGCTTCGGGGCGGCCCAGTACCAGCGCGGTCTGGAAGCCGCCGAATCCGCTGCCGACGCTGAGGACCACGTCGGTGGGGTGTTCACGTGCCACCCGCGGCACGTAGTCCAGGTCGCACTCGGGCTCCGGCTCCGTGAGGTTGGCCGTGGGCGGCACCACCTGGTGTTCCAGGACGAGCGCGCACGCTGCGGCCTCCAACGCCCCGATGGCGCCCAGGGAGTGCCCGATCATCGACTTGATGGAGCTCACCGGCACCTTGTAGGCGTGCGCGCCCAGGCTGCGCTTGAAGGCTGCCGTCTCGTGCCGGTCGTTCTGCCGGGTTCCGGACCCGTGGGCATTGACGTAGCCCACATCGGCCGGGTCCACGTGGGCCAGGTCGAGCGCCACCCGGATGGCCTCGCCGAGCTCCCGGCCGTCCGGCCGCAGCCCCGTCATGTGGTACGCGTTGCTGCGGTGGGCGAAGCCGAGCACGCTGCCGTACACGTGCGCGCCGCGGCGCCGGGCGGCCCCCGCCTCCTCCAGGATCAGCACGGCCGCGCCCTCCCCCAGCACGAACCCGTCGCGGGTGCGGTCGAAGGGGCGGGAGGCGTGCTCCGGATCGTCGTTGCGGGCGGTGGTGGCCTTGATGGCGTCGAAGCAGGCCGAGGTGATCGGCGAGAGGGGGGCCTCCGAGGCGCCCGCGATCACGACGTCCGCGATGCCGTCCTCGATGAGCTGTGCTGCCGTTCCCACCGCGTCCAGGCCCGACGTGCAGCCGGTGGACACGCACTCGACCTGGCCCTGGGCGCCATGCTCCAGCGCCACCTCGGCGGCGATCGAGCTGGGCACGAGGTAGTCGTAGAGCTCGGGTACGGCCTGGCGCTGGTCGACCTGCCACAAGCGGCCGTGGTCGCTCACCCGGAGGTAGTTCTCCTCCAGCCGCATGGTGCAGCCGACGGCGCTCCCGACGACGACGCCGACCCGCTCGGGTGCCGGCTCTCCAGGCACGAGGCCGCTGTCGGCCATCGCCTCGCGCGCGGCGACCAGCGCAAACTGCGTCACCCGGTCAAGGCGGGCGGCCCGGTCGGGGTCCAGCCCGGCGGCGACCGGGTCGAAGTCGCACTCGGCCGCGACTCGGGAGCGGAACCCGGAGGCGTCGAACAGGGAGATCGGCCGGGTCGTGGTACGGCCCGCCGTCAGCAGATCCCAGTACGCGCTGACGCCCAGGGCACCCGGCGAGACGACCCCGAGGCCGGTGATGACCGCCTTGCGTCCGCCCATCACGACATCCCGATCCCCACGTGGCGGTCAGCCCTCACGACGACCCTCCGGCCGACCACTCGTAGAAGGACTGCGCCATCGCGTCGCGTGGCTCGCGCCAGCCCGGGTCGTACGGTCGTACCAGTTGGGCCAGTTCGGAGTTGAGGTCCTGGAACCCCTTGGTCGATCGCGCCTTTTCCAGACCGGGGCGGATGTCGCGGTCCGCCTCGATCAGGTGAAAGTACAGGTCGTGGAAGCCGAAGAGCGTGCGGCGGCTGACGCCTACGTCATGGGGGAGGTCGGTGGTGTCGGAGCTGGCGAACAGGTCTGCCACCCGCTGCCGGTGAACGGGCTCCAGCCGGGCGACGATGAGCGTCCGATGTGGCATGCCAACGGTCCTTTCCTGGTTCCTCCGCGAGGATCAGCCCACCTTTGGGGGCGTTAGTCGACTCTCGGTCCAGCGAAGTTGGTGTCCTTGGAGCGACGGCGGTGGTACGAGCGGCACTTGACCGGCTCCCTAGGCCACCGGCCCAGGGTGAAGCCGACTTATCGTTGCGTCGGAGGGACGTCCCGTGACCGGCAGGACCCTTGCATATCCGTTCGCGTGGCCGTCCGCGTCCGAACAGCCGAAGGAGTTCGCGGGGCTCCACGACGACCCCGTCGTCACCGTCGTTCTGCCGAGCGGTGACGAGGCGCTGCTCATCACCCGGTACGAGGACATCCGGGCGCTGCTGACCGACCCCCGGGTCAGCAAGAACAGGAACCGGCCCGGCATCGCCAGAATGACGACCCGTAAGGTCAAGGCCTTCCAGAGCCAAGTGTCCATGGATCCGCCCGCGCACACCCGGATGCGGTCCCTGATCTCCAAGGCGTTCACAGCGTCCCGGGTGGAGCGGCTGCGGCCGCGGATCCAGGAACTGGCCGACGGACTGCTCGACGTGATGGAGGCGGGGCCCCGGCCCGTGGACTTCGCCACGGCTTTCGCGTTCCCGCTCAGCATCCAGGTCATCTGCGAACTGCTGGGCGTGCCGGCCGACGAGCGTGAGCAGTTCGCGCTGAAGCAGACACCTCCGTGGGACTACATGACGGACCTCATCGAACGAAAACGCGCCACCCCGGGCGACGACCTGATCAGCGCACTGATCGAGGTCCACGACGAGCAAGACGGCCGCCTGGACGCCACCGAGCTGCACTGGTGGTCCACGATGCTGCTGCTGGCCGGGTACGAGACCAGCGCGAACCAGCTGTGCAGCGCGGTGGTCATGCTGACGGCCCACCCCGACCAGCTCGCCAAGCTCACCCAGGACCCGGGGCTGCTGCCCGGCGCCGTCGAGGAACTGCTGCGCTGCCAGGTGGTGGGCACCTCCCTGTCGATGCTGCGGTACGTCACCGACGACATCGAGGTCGGCGGTGTCACCGTCCCGCGCGGCTCCAGCATCATCACCGCCCTGGAGGTCGCCAACCACGACCCGTCCGCCTTCGGCTGCCCCGCCCGCTTCGACGTCACCCGCTCCGGGGACGCACCGCAACTGACCTTCAGCGTCGGCCGGCATTTCTGCGTCGGCGCCGCGCTCGCCCGGGCCGAACTGCAGGTGGCCCTTGCCTCCTTGCTGCACCGCTTCCCGAACCTGCGGCTCGGCGTGCCGGCGGACCGCCTGGTGCGCGTCGAGGACGCCTTCACCCAGGGCTTCCAAGAAGTCCCCGTGACCTGGTGAGCCCGTACCCGGAAAGGCCCTGCCATGGCTGAACGCTGCCCCTATCCCTTCCCGCGCCCCACGGCGCTGGGCATCCCGGAACGCCTCGCCGGGATCCACGACAAGCCGCTGGTGCCCGTCGTACTGCCGAGCGGCGACGAGGCCGTCCTGCTGACGCGGTACCAGGACGTGCGGCAGGTGCTCACCGACGACCGCCTCAGCCGCAATCTGGACCGGCCGGACGCGGCCCGCATCAGCCGGCACAACAGCATGTTCCAGGACCCGCGCATCAACCCGGACCCGCCCGAGCACACGCGGGTGCGCAACCTGGTCGCCTCGGCGTTCAGCGCAGCCCGGGTACAGCGGCTGGAACCGCGGATCCATGCCGTGACCGACGAACTCCTCGACGCGATGGAACGCTCGGGCGGCCCTGTCGACCTCAACGAGGCGCTCGCCTTCCCCCTGCCGGTGCGCGTCATCTGCAGCCTGCTCGGCGTCCCCGACGAGGACGTGGCGCTGTTTCGGCACTGGACGTCGGCGTTCCTGTCCATCAGCCACTTCCCGCGCGAGGAGATCCGGGCGGCGATGACGGAGATGAGCCGCTACATCGCCGAGCACATCTCCCACCGCCGCGCGCACCCCGGCGACGACCTGGTCAGTGCGATGATCCGGGCCCATGACGACGAGGGGCGGCTGAGCGAGTACGAACTGCAGTGGTGGTGCCGGCTCCTCCTCCTCGTCGGTTACGAGACGACCGCGACGCAACTCGGCGGCGGCGTCGCCATGCTGCTCAGCCACCCCGAACAGCTGCGGCTGCTGCGTGCGGATCCGGCGCTCCTGCCGAACGCGATCGAGGAGCTGCTGCGCTGGAAGCTCGTCGGCTCCTCCGTGTCGATGCTGCGGTACGCGACCGACGACATCGAGCTCGAAGACTGCGTGATCGAGAAGGGCACGAGCATCATCCCTGCAGCTGACTGCGCCAACCAGGACCCTGACCGCTTCTTCGATCCCCGGACCTTCGACATCACCCGCTCCGACAACCCTCACCTCACCTTCAGCCTCGGCCCCCACTTCTGCATCGGCGCCTCTCTCGCCCGAGCGGAGCTCCGCATCGCCACACAGGCTCTGCTGACCCGTTTCCCGAACCTGCGGCTGGCGGTACCGGCCGAGGAGTTGAAGAGGCAGGAGGGAGCGTTGCTGGAGGGATTCACCGAGATTCCCGTGACCTGGTAGCGCCCCGGCCGTCACCCCATCCCGGCCGGGACGGTGCCCCCGGCTCGGCCGGCCAACACAGCGGAGGTCCTATGTCCCCGTCCGAAGCAACCTCCCCGGCAGCGCGGCACGCTCCGGCCGGTCCCCCCGGCGCCACCGGTCTTCCCGCACCGAGGTCGATCGCGCAACGCCGCGCCGACACCGAGCGGCTGCTGGCGGAGGAACGGCACCTCTGGCTTGCCAGCGAGGGGCCCCGCCCGCACGTGGTCCCGCTCTCCTACGTCTTCGACGGCGGTGTGATCACCATGCTCACCCGGCGGTCGGGCCGCACCGGCCGCAACCTGGCGGCCAACGCCAGGGTCCGGGCAGCGTTCGGTTCGGCGACCGACGTGGTGCTGATCGACGGCACCGTGGAACTGACCGATCCGGCTGACGCCCCAGCCCCGGTCCGGGCTCGCCACGCCCGTCTCCCGCTTGATCCCGGCCGCGTGCCAGACACCGTGAGCGTGTGCCTGACGCCGCGCCGCGTCCAGGCCTGGCGGAACTTCGGGGAGATGCGGGACCGCGTCATCATGAACGACTGCGTCTGGCTCGCCTGACCGCGCGGACGTCCCGTGCCGCGGGTGCGCAGGAGCGCCCTGCGACTCCCCCGCACGCACCCGCCGCTGCCTCGTCGCCCCGGGCCGTCACCAGGCCCGTCCCCGCGCCCGCAGTTCAGCCCAGGCCGCTGCCCACGGCCTCCACGCCCGCCATCGCCTCCGCCGCCCCCCGCACCACCGCAAGCTGCCCCGCCAGTGTGCGGCTGAGCACGGTCAGCCCCAGCGTCGTGACGCCTGCCGCAGCGTACTCGGCGATCCGTGGCGCGATGCGGGCCACCGGGCCGATCAGGGCGGTGCGGTCCATGAAGGCGAAGGGAACGGCCTTGGCCGCGCCCGCCCGGTCGCCCGCCGCGCAGCGGGCGTGGATCTCCTCGGCGGCTTCACCGAAGCCCATCTCGGTGGCGAGAGCGAAGTAGACACCGCGTTCCTTGCTGGCGAGGCCGATGAAGTTCGCGTAGTAGCCGCGCAGGGTGTCGGCGGCCTGTTCCGGGTCGTCGGCGATGGCGACCGGGACCGAGGGCACGACCTCGAAACCGTCCAGAGTGCCCCGCACCTTGCGCAC
Organism: Streptomyces sp. NPDC007971; assembly: GCF_042958635.1. Lineage (NCBI taxonomy): Bacteria > Bacillati > Actinomycetota > Actinomycetes > Kitasatosporales > Streptomycetaceae > Streptomyces > Streptomyces sp. NPDC007971. The sequence continues at coordinate 55,079 of NZ_JBIBJK010000031.1, read as the reverse complement.
AAGCTCCAGGGATTCTGCGATGCGCCTGGGCGAACTGAAGACGCCGACCCAGCCGTCCGCGAGCTCGGCGGCGAGTCGCAGACTGCCGGGGCGGACGCCGGCCAGATAGAGGGGAAGGTCGGCCCGGACGGGCGCGGCGACAAGGTGGGCCGCCTCGTCGGTCCCGTCGGGCGGCAGCTGATAGTGGCGGCCTCGATGGCGGACCGGCTCGCCGCGCAGCGCCATCCGTACCACCGTCACGTACTCGCGCAGGCGACTCAGCGGCTCGGGGAACGGGACGCCGTACCAGCCCAGGGACACATCGGGGTTGGACACCCCGAGACCGAGCCGGAACCGCCCGCCGGACACGCTGTCGAGCGTGGCCGCGGTGAGCGCGGTCAGCACGGGGGTGCGGGCAGGCACCTGCATCACTCCTGACGCCAGTGCGATCCGCCGCGTGCGCGCCGCCACGGCACCCAGCACCGTGGGAGCATCCGAGCGGAACCCCTCCGGTACGAGGGCCATGCCGTATCCCAGCCGCTCGGCCTCCTCCGCTACGTCGCAGGCGGTCTCGTGGGACAGGAAGACTCCCAGCTCCATGGCTGAACTCCTTGATCGGGTGCCGGCATCCTCACCGCGCGCGCTGGAGGACGGGCGGAGCCGTGGTCGATGCGGCAGGGCGGCGCCGCGTCCGTTCCAGGCGCGCTTCACCGCGGCGCGAACGATCCCCGAGCAGCGGGCCGCAGGATCAGGCCTCGGGTCGACACGGCCCAGGGAAGGGCCCGATCAGAGGAAGGTGCTGCCGTGCGCGTGCTGTTCGCCAGTTGGGCCTGGGCCTCGCACTACATGCCGCTCGCACCGCTGGTCTGGGCGCTCCAGGCGGCGGGCCACGAGGTCCGCGTCGCGAGCCAGCCGGCGCTGACCGGAGTGATCAACGACTCGGGCGCGACCGCCGTGCCCGTCGGCCCGGATCTGGACCACGGCGAGGTGCGGCGCCGGCAGATGGCGGGGATGACGTTCTCCGATGTTCCCCGGGTGCCGACCGCCGGGTCCTCCATGGCGAACTGGCCGCCCGAGCGGCTGCGCCGGGTGCAGCAGGTGTTCGGGACCTTCGCGGCGTACTCCGATGCGATGCTGGACGACCTCGCCGTGTTCGCCCGTGCCTGGCGGCCCGACCTGGTGGTGTACGACCCGACCACGTACGCGGGCCCGCTCGTCGCGGCGGGGCTCGGGGTGCCCGCGGTCCGGCACGTGCACGGCATCGACGTCACCTACCAGGCCCGGAACATCGTCCCGGATCTGATCAGGGCGATGGCCGGGCGGCTGGGGGTGGGCGAGGTGGACATCCTCGGGCACGCGACCGTCGACCCGTGCCCGCCGAGCCTGCAGATCCCCGCAGACGTGCGCCGTATCGCCATGCGCTATGTCCCCTACAACGGCCCTGCGGCGCTTCCGCGTTGGTTGCGAACACCGCCCGCGCGGCCCCGGGTCTGCGTGACGTGGGGGACCTCGACCAGCCGTATCACGGGACCGGACACGTTCATGCCGGCGCGGCTCGTCAAGGCGCTGGCGGGGATGGACGTCGATGTCGTGATGGCCCTGGTCGGCAAGGACGCGGACCGTCTCGGGGACGTCCCGGAACAGGTGCGGGTGGTGGACTCGCTCGCACTGCACCTGGTGCTGCCCGAATGCGCCGCGATCATCCACCAGGGCGGCAACGGCACCGCCCTGACGGCCGCGGTGCACGGAGTGCCGCAACTGGTCCTCCCGCAGATTCCGGACCAGATATTCCAGGCGGAGCGGGTGCTGGCGGCGGGAGCCGGGGACGTGCTGCGGCCCGAAGAGTTCGGCGAGGCCGAGACGGCCAAGCGGCTCGACGCGGTCCTCACGGGTGCCGCGTACCGCAGCCGTGCGCAGGCGCTGCGCGAGGAGATGCGGGGCCAACCCGCACCGGCCGAGGCGGTCGCCCGGCTTGAAGAGCTGGCTGCCGGGCGGTGCTCGCCGGCTGCCCTGGGGGCTTGAGGAGGCAGACTGATGCGTGCGTTGTTCATCACCTGGGCCTGGAGGTCGCACTACTACCCCATGGTGCCGTTCGCCTGGGCGCTGCGCGCCGCGGGCCACGAGGTCATGGTCGCCAGCCAACCTTCGTTCGCCGAGGTCATCACCGAGGCCGGGCTGCCCGCGCTGCCGGTCGGCGAGGACATCGACCTGAAGAACCGCGTCATCGTGCCCGGAAGGCAGCGCCCGGCGAGCCTGGACGACAGCGACGAGGGCGAGGCGGGGTATGCCTCGGCAGCCGAGCGCGGACTGCGGGACATCGCCTGGACGGCGGCGCCCGCCGAGAGCGCGGCGGCGATGGCGGTCGACACCTACCGGTTCGCCGAGCACTGGAAGCCCGATGTCGTCGTGTACGAGCCGATGGCCTACCTCGGCCCCGGCCTCGCTCGCGATCTGGGCGTGCCCGCGGTACGCCTGTTGTGGGCCACCGACTTCGCCGCCTCCATCGTGCAGCGCAACCCAGACATGTTCGACCAGCTCGGCGGGCAGCTCGGCCAGGACGTGGCAAAGTCGTTCGGCGATGTGACGCTGGATCCGTCCCCGCCGTCGCTGCAGATCTCCCACGACGACGTGGTGCGCCGACCGATGCGGTACGTGCCCTACAACGGCCCTGCCGTGCTGCCCACCCACCTGCGCACGCCACCCGCCCGGCCACGGATCGCCGTCACCTGGGGCGGCTCGCTCTTCGACCTGGGCTGGCACGACGGCATCCTCGGCCCCCACGTCGTCCGCGCCCTCGCCGGACACGACGTCGAGATCGTGATCGCCACCAGCGACGCCCAGCGGCACCTCTACACCGACTTGCCCGGCAACGTCACCCACATCGGCCCCGTCGCCCTGCACCTTCTCCTGCCCTCCTGCGACGCCATCATCCACCAAGGCGGAGCGGGCACCACCATGACCGCCATGACCACCGCCACCCCCCAACTCATCATGCCGTGGGCTCCCGACGCCGCCGTCAACGCCCGGCAGATCGAGAAGACCGGCGCCGGACGGCACCATTCCACCCAGGGCCTCGACGCCGCCGCACTGCGCGTCACCGTGGACGCCTTCCTCACCGATCTGCCCGACCACCGCAAAGCCGCCGATCTCCTGTACGCCGAACACCTCGACATGCCCGCCCCCGGCGATGTCGCCCGCCACATCGAGCAGCTCGTCCCGGTGGACGGCCCTGCCCGCCCCTGACGGGCGTACCGCCGAACCATCCGCAGTGAGTCCTCGGTACGAAAGGCAGCGAGCCATGTGGTGGAAGGACATCTACGTCAGTGCCAGCGCGGCGTGGCTCGGGCGCCGGGAAGACGTCTGGGACGCGGTCGCCGAAGGCCGCTACGACGCGGCGGAGGCGGCCCGGGACGAGTACCACGCCGTCCGGGTCGCGGACGACGTCCACCCGCCGGACATGGCGGTGGCGGCGGCCCGGCTGGCCGTGGAACGGTCTGCCGTCCCTACGGGCGACTTTGCCCTCGTCGCGCACGCGAGCGTCGGTTTCCAGGGGCGGGACCACTGGGTCCCCGCGTCGTACATCCAGGCGCGTACGGTCGCCGGAAGCGCGACGGCCCTGGACATCCGGCAGGCCTCCAACGGCGGCCTGGCCGCCCTCGACCTGGCCGCGTCCTGGCTGGCGGCACGCTCTGAGTCCAGGGCGGCGCTGGTCACCACGGCGGACCGGTACGGCCTCCCGGAGTTCGACCGCTACCGGTCCGACAACGGCCTGCCGCGGGGCGACGGCGCCGCAGCGATGGTCCTGTCCCGGGGCGAGGGTGCGGGCACGACGGCGGTCGCCCGGCTGCTGTCCACCGTGTTGTCCGGTGACTCCACGCACGAGGGCGCGTACCGGGGCACCAGTCCTTGGGGCGAGCCCCGCGCAGGCCGCACCGTACCGGTCGACCTGCGTGCGCGGACCCGGGAGTACCTGGCGACGGGGGCCACCGGCGATGCTGTCGTGGCGGCGCTCACCGCGGGGCAACAGCGCGCCTTGAAGCAGGCGCTGGCCGAGGCGGAGGTCAAGGCCGACGAGGTGGCCCGGTACGTGTTCCCCAACGGCCGGTGGTGGAACAGCGACCTCGACCTGGACCGCACCACCTGGGAATGGGGCCGCCAGGTCGGCCACATGGGCGCGGGCGATCAGGCGGCTGCCTTCACCCACCTCGTGGAGACGCGAGCGGTGCGGGCCGGCGACCGCGTGGTCCTGTCCGGCGCGGGGGTCGGCATGAACTTCGGCTGTGCCGTCCTGGAGATGCTGCGGATCCCGGACTGGGAGACGCCCGAGAACGCTCCGGGCACGTGGGTGGAGGAGAGTCTGTGATGGCCGTCCTGAGCGCGTTCGTGCTGGCCGCCAGCGGAGTGCTGGCCGGCGTGCTGGTCGCGGTGGCCCTGGGGGTCGTGCCCGCGTTCCGGGGGCTGCCTGCGGACCAGTACATCCGCGTGCACCGGCTCGTCGGACAGTACTACGACCATGTCATGCCGCCGCTGGTGATCTGCTCCACCGGGGTCGACATCGCCCTGGCAGTCCTGGCCGACGACGGTGGCCGCGTCGTCCTGTTCACGGCCGGCGCCGTCGCCCAGGCGGGGGTGAGTGTGGTGTCCCAGCTGGCCAACGTGCCCATCAACCGGACGGTCAAGAGCACCGATCCGCTGTGCGTCGGCCCTGACTGGGACGATCCGCGGGCCCGCTGGGCGCACTGGCATCTGGTGCGCACCGTGCTGGCGCTGTGCGCCGTGCTGGCCAACGCCGCCGCCCTGGCGATCCACCGATGACGGGTTGACGAGATGACGACCCGTGTACGTGTACGTGTCCCACCGACTGTGAGGTTTCGACGATGACCGAGCTCGCCGAGTCCATGCCCGATGCTGCCTCCGCTGCGGTCAAACGCCTGGCGAACGGGTTCTGCCACGCGAAACTGCTGCTGGCCGCCGAGGAACTCGGCGTCTTCGCCCACCTGCACCGTTACGGTCCATCGGCAGGAGAGGACCTGGTGGAAGGGCTGCCGCTGCATCCTCGCGGCGCCCGTGACCTCCTGCACGGGCTGGTCCTGTTGGGGCTCCTGGAGCAGCGGGACGGCCGCTACGCCAACAGCGCCGCGGCCACGGCGGCCTTGGTGCCGGGCGGGGCGGACTACGTCGGCGGGTTCCTGCGGCGCGCCGACCGGATGCTGTACCCGGCGTGGCAGCACCTCGCCGAGGCCTTGGTCTCCGGCAAGCCGCAGACGCCCGGCGCCGGACCCGAGGCGTTCCGGGCCATGCTGGGCGATCCGCGTCAGCGTGAGCAGTACCTGAGGATGATGGACTCGGCCAACGGGCGCGTGGCGGGCCACCTCGCAGGCGCCTTCGACTGGGCCGCCCACGGGCACGTCGCCGACATAGGCGGTTGCCGCGGCAACCTCGTGGGTCAGTTGCTGAGGCTTCATTCCACCTTGCGCGCCACGGTGTTCGACCTGCCGGAGCTTGCGGAGTCGTTCGCGGAGCACGCCACCGCGCTCGGCGTCGCCGACCGCGCCGACTTCCGGGCCGGGGACTTCTTCACCGATCCGTTGCCCGAAGCCGATGTGCTGATCCTCGGCCACGTCCTGCACAACTGGTCGGTGGAACAACGAAAGTTCCTCGTCGCCAAGGCGTACGGGGCGGTCAGACCGGGTGGCGCGTTGCTGATCTATGACGCGATGCTCGACGAGGAACCCACCGACCTGGCTCGCGTCCTGGTGAGTCTCAACATGCTGCTGGTCACCGAGGAGGGCTCCGAGTACACGGCCGGCGAGGCCACCGCGTGGCTGGGGGCCGCGGGCTGCGGCGACGTGCGGGTCGCTCCGCTCGGTCCGGCCGACACCCTGGTCGTCGGCCGCAAGCCCGCCGCTTGAGGGCACGGCACGGAAGGGGGGTTGGAAGCGTCATGCTCGCGGTCTACTGTTCCCGGCCCGACTCCGCCGACCCGCTGCGAGCCGCGGTGGTCGGTGACTATCACCGGCAACCGGTGCCCGAGGGGTGGAGGGTCGTCCGGATGCTCACCACGTCGCTGAACATGCGGGAGATCAACGTACTCGGCGGCCGTGCGGGCGCCGGGCAGCGCTATCCGGTCATCCTCGGCAGCGACGGCTGCGGTGTGCTCGACGACGGCACCGAGGTGGTCGTGCACGCGTCCGTGGGTTCCCCCGGCTGGACGGGGCCGGAGAGTCTGGACCCGGGGCGCACCGTACTCTCCGAGCGGCACGAGGGGACCTTTGCGGAGTTCGCGGTGGTGCCGTGCCGCAACGCGCTGCCGAAACCGCCCGAACTGTCGGCCGTCGACGCGGCGTGCCTGCCCACCGCGTGGCTGACCGCGTACCGCATGCTGTTCGTCACCGCGGGCGCCGCGCCCGGTCAGACGGTGCTGGTCCGGGGCCGTCGGCGGCTGGGCACCATCGCCTCGGCGGCGATCGTGCTCGCGAGCGCGGCGGGCGTGCACGTGTGGGTCGCCGGGGAACCGGACGACCGGGAGCTGGCGTCGGGGCTCGGTGCGGAGGTCTTCGTCACCGACTCCCGCCTGCTCCCCGCGCCCGTGGACGCCGTACTGGACGCCTCCGTCAGCGGAATGGGCTGGCTGGACGACGTGGCCGCCGTACATCCGCACGGGGCGATAGTCTGCGCGGGCTACCGGGCCGGTGGCGGAACGCTCCCGCAGGGCGCGGCGGATGCCATGCGCAACCTGGTGTTCCGGGAGATCCGGGTACTGGGCTCGGGCATGGGAACGGCCGAGGACCTCCGTGATCTGATGGAATTCCTCGTCGCCACTGGCGTGCGGCCCACGGTGGCCGACGTACTCGACATCCGTGAGGTGGGCCGCGGTATGCGCGCCATGCTCACCGGGGCGACGACCGGCAAGCTCGTCTTCCGGCTCCCTTGAGCCTGCCGGTCTGCGCCGGGGGATGGTGCGGGGTGGTCAGCCGGGTTGTCCGGTGTCGAGGAGGCGCTTGCTGCGCAGGATGCGTTCGGCGCCGGCCAGGGAGTCGCTGACGGCTTGGTAGCCGTATTCCCGCATGGCGGTTTCGTACTGGGCGATGGCCGGTTGGACGAGGTCAGGGAAGTCCGCGACCTCGGCGAGGTTGCGCGCCAGGGCGGCGGCGTCGCGCAGGGCGACGTTGGCGCCGACCCCGCCCACGGGGGTGGTGGCGTGGATGGCGTCGCCGAGCAGCGTGACCCGGCCGGCCGGCCAGGTCGCCCCGGGGCGGCAGGCCTGTATCGCCAGGGGGAAGGTCACCGCCGCGAGTGACTCGGCCAGCATCCGCTGCACGATCGGGCTCCATTGAGCGGTCATGTCGCGGGCCTTCGCGTGCAGCCATTCCGGGGAGCTGCCGAAGAACTCCGCCGCGTCGACCCCGAACTGCTCGGCGGGGGCGATGAGGTTCCACTTGAGGTAGTCGTCGACGGGGGTGACCTCGGCCGGCGGGGCGAACTGGGCGATCGCCTCGTCGATGGGCATCTGGGGCTGGAAGGACCCGAGTGCCAGGGTGCGGCCCTGCGGGCCGAGGACCGGCCGGGAGCCGCCGAAGACGTTGTCCGGCAGCCACTTGCGGTTCTGTTCGTCGAGCATCAACTGGCCGTAGATCGACCACAGCCCGGTATCGATCACCTCGGCGTCCGGCACGAGTTGGCCGCGCACCGTCGAATTGATCCCGTCAGCGCCCACCAGGACATCCGCGAACCAGATGCTGCCGTCCCGGCAGTAGGCCACGACCCGGTCGTCGACAAGCTCGTAACGCTCGAATTCCTTGTCGAAGAAGACGTGTCCGCTCATCTCGGACATCAGGATCTGGCGGAGCGTGTGGCGGTTGACGACGATGCTCGCCGTCGCCTCGTCCACGGGCCGGGCGGGGACGGCGAAGTGCAGTTCGTTGAGGTTCTCGTCCAGCGTCACGCCGCGGGACTGGTAAGGCTTGTTCGCCGTCGCGGTGACCAGCTGGTAGTAGTCCTCGTCCAGGCAGTCCGCGAGCGCGGCCCGGCCGTGTGCGTCTATCTTGAGCCGGAGGCCCTGCGCCCGGGCGTCCGGGGCGGCGTCCCGTTCCAGGACCACGACTCCGATCCCTCGTTTGCGCAGCCCCTGCGCGAGGCACAGCCCTCCCACGCCGGCACCGGCTATCAGTACGTGCATCTCATCCTCCAGAGGTCGAACCTGTCGACGCGGTCGGCGATTTCTCTCTCCTGCACGCGCTCGGTGACGGCACCCGCCCGCCGCCGGGCCCGGCTGCGCCATCAGCCATGGCGCTGCTCGGTGCGCCGGGCGGTGAGGGAGGCGTTCAGCCGAACGGTGCCGGCGGTTCCGTCCACCTCGACCAGGTCCCCGTCGCGCAGGACGGCGGTGGCGTTGCCCGTGGCGACCACTGCCGGGATCCCGTACTCGCGGGCGAGGATCGCCGGATGGGACAGCAGGCTGCCGCCATCGGCGACGAGGCCCGCGAGGCTGGGGAAGAGCACCGCCCACTGCGCGGTGGTCTCGGGGCAGACGAGCACGTCACCCTTGCGCACCCGGCCGAAGTCGCCCGGGCCGCGGACGATGCGGGCAAGGCCGGTGGTCCGGCCGGCGGAGGCGCCGAGCCCGCCGAGCCCGCCGAGTCCGTCCGTCTGTGGTGTCTGCGGCGGTGCCATCTGCATCTGGCGGGTCGTCCAGCTGGCTACGTCCCTCACGTGCCGGACGTCTGCGGGGAGTTCGGACGGGTCCGGGTCCTGGGCGGGTCCGGCGGTCGGGGTGCCGTAGAAGCGCGGCCCGGGATGGGCGAGGGCCCACTGGTGCCGTGCCCGGCCGAGCCGTACCTCCTGGTGGAGGTCGGCCGAGTTGCCGAGTGCGGCCAGGGCCTGGTCGAGCGGGACGTGGAAGACGTCCTCCTGCCGGTCCAACCGTCCCGCGGCGGCCAGGCGGCCACCGATCTCCAGGGCGGCGTAGCGCAGCAACGCCCAGGCGGAGACAGCCAGATGGGATTTTTCGTCGCGGATGGGCGCGCTGAGCTCGGCGGCGGCGAGCGCCGCGGCGAAGGCCTGGCGTTCGGTGGCCGGCCGGGAGGCGAGCCGGCGTTCCAGCTCGGCGCGGAGCGGGTGGACACGGCGGGCCAGGGCGGCGCGGCGCTCCTCGGGGTCGAAGTGTTCGTCGAGTTGCGCGGTCACCATGGCGAGTACTACGGCGGGCCGTTCGGCGAACGTCGGCTCGGTGAGGTCGAAGCCCGGGCTGCGGTGGCCGTGCTCGTCGAGGTACGTCTCGAACGCCTCGGCGAAGTGCGGGTTGAGCGAGTGAAGGCGTTCGAGGGCGCCCGCCGTGTCGCGTTCCAGCTCCGCACGGAGGACGGGGTCGGCGGCGGCCTGCCTGGCCAGGTCACCCAGTCCGATGACGGCGCCCATGTGTGCGCCGGCCAGCCCGCCGCGCAGGGGCAGGAGGTCGCCGGGCGGCCAGTCGAGGTACTGGTGGGCCAGCATGCCGAGTCGTGCACTGAGGAACATGGCGGCTCCGGCGAGCCGGAAGTAGACGTCGTGGAATTCCGCGAAGAACGCGGCGGCCTCCTCGGTGTGGGCGGCCAGCGCCGGCTCGGGCAGGGCCCGGATGTCCCGTTGGCGTAACTGCCCGATGCGCACAGCGTAGGCCGGTTTCCACTCGGACTCCCAGCGTTCGACGAGGGCGAGGGGCTCGCCTTCCGCGACCTGTTCGGCGATGCGCCGCATGCTCCCGGCGTCCGCAGGCCCGGAGTTGAGGTACACCCAGCCGCCGATGTCCGTCGCGGTCAGCGCGACTTTCGTGGTGAAGGCGAACAGGCGCCGCGCGGACGCCGACAGCACGGGCAGGTACACGGTGGACTCCAGGCGCGGCCTCGGGGCCGGGGACCTTGGGTCCCTGACGTGGAAACCCGGGGGCACCTCCACGGCGGGGGGCGCCGGATCGTCCGCGAGCGTGGTGATGGGCCGGGCCTGCAAGAGCCACAACGTGCCGTCGCTGCACGCCCATTCCACGTCCTGGGGCGTGCCGAACTGCTCGGCGACCCGGTCGGCGAGCTGGGCCACCTCGCCTGCCTGCGCCGCGGTGAGGGCCTTGCCGGGACCGGACACCAGTCGGGCCGTGCCGTCCCGGACGGACCACTCGTCGGCGTCGCTCTCGCCCGCCATCAGCCGGTCGCCGAGACCTGTCACGGCGCTCACCAGAGTCTCGTCGCGGTCGCCGGTGACCGGGTTCGCGCTGAAGGCCACGCCCGCCGCGGTGGCGGGGACCATGGCCTGGATGAGGACGCCGACCTGTGCGGGGGTGTCCACGCCGCTGCGGTAGGCGGCGAGGTGGTCGGAGAACGCCGAGGCCCAGCACTGCCGGAGCGCCTTGATCACGGCGTCGACGCCGACCACCTTGAGTACCGAGTCGTATTGTCCGGCGAACGACCGTCCCGCCAGATCCTCCTCGACTCCGGACGACCGGACCGCGACGGGCACGCCGCCGAGTGCGTCGAGCGCCGCCGACAGCTCCTTGCGCAGCGCCGATGACAGGGGGGCGGTGCGGATGCGCTGCACGGCGGCGCGCGGGTCGTCGCCGGCGCCGTCGAGTACGTCCGCGAGAACCTGCCAGGGCACCGCGAACCCGTCGGGCACGCGGAAACCGGCGTGGAGTGCCTCGCCGAGTACCGCGGCTTTCCTTCCGACCCGGTCCCAGTCGTCGAAGCGGAGTCGGGCGAGTTGAATGAGGTCGGCCATCGGCTCTGTGACTCTTCCGTCGCTAGGTGTCCCGCGCGGGGCGGGAGTTGGCGTGTCTGTGACTGTGGGGATGGTCGGTAAGGACGAGCTTCTTCGAGACCGGGCCGGTGATCACGAACAGCGTGATCCCGGCGTCGTCGCACGGGAGCAGGAAAGCCGATATCAGTCCCATGGCCGCGGCGAGTTCGACGAATTGGGCGCCCACCACCACATCGAGTTTGCGCCAGTGAATCGTGCTCGCGCCGTGAACGCCCCGATCAAGATGCCGGGGACCGTGAGCGCCGGTATCACGCGGACGTCGAACGCGCTCAAGGCCTGTGAACCGCCGATCGGCAAAGAGCGAGGAGTGCGGTTGCGATGCCGCCGAGCTGCGGTCGTTTCCGCGTCATAGGTTTCCCTGCGCTCCTCGCCTTGCGTGCTCGGTTCGTCAGCAGTCTTTCCGTCGGCCCCCGGACCTTGTTGTGGATTACCTACGGACTTCGCCGGGAGTTTTCTCCTGGGTGCCGTGTTCCGGGCCCGGCGCGACTATCCTTTCGCCGGTTCAGGTTCCGACCGCGCGCATCATGGCGAGTTCGCCGTTCATCAGGGCGTCCATGAAGGAGTGGACCAGCGGAGGCATGACGTAGCTGCCCGGTCCGATGCCGGCGGCGACCGAGCGCAGAAACCGTAGATCTTTCAGCTGGGTGAGGACGCGTTCGGCGTGGAGGCGGTCCCAGCCGCACAGTTCAGCGATCCGCACCGACGTCATGGAGGTGAGCTCGGAGACCGCCATCATGGTCAGGGCCTTGCGTCCCTGGCCGTCGAGCAGGCGGTACCCGGCGGCGTAGGTGTCGCGGATGTCCCATTCCCCGAAGCGAAGTTCCTCCAGCCGGGCCTCGGGGTCGGTCAGCCGCTGGGCGGCTGCCGTCAGCGAGGTGTATGCGCCGGTGGCGAGTTTTGCGGCCACGATGCGCAGCGCCACCGGAAGCTGGTCGCACAGCCGGGCGATGTCATGGGCGACGTCCTCCTCGCCCGCCATGCGTTCCGCGCCGACCATCGAGCTCAGGATCGCCACGCACTCGTCCAGCGCGGGGGCGTCCAGCCGGAACGACCGCGACCCCTCTAAGCCGCCGATGGCCAGTTGCGTTCCGGTGATGAGGACCGTACTGCCCGGTCGCGACGTCAGCAGCGGGCGTACCTGGACGCGGGAGGCCGCGTTGTCCAGCAGGATGAGGACCTCGTGCTGCCCGGTCCAGCTCCGGAACAGCTGGGAACGCTCGTCGAGGTCGGCCGGGATCTCCTCGCCCTTGAACCCGGCACCGCGCAGGAACCGGCCGAGCACCTGGTACGGCTCGACGGTGCCGCCGCCCAGGTCGGCGTAGAGCTGGCCGTCACAGAAACGGTCCCTGATTTCGTGGCAGACACGGACCGCGAGCGCGGACTTCCCCGTACCCGGGCTGCCCGTCAGGGTCACGACGGTCGGCGCCAGGGTGTTCTGGTTCGTCGTCAGGATACGGTCCAGCTGCTCTATCTCGGCAGCCCGACCAGTGAATTCCGCGATATTGCCGGGCAGTTGTGCCGGGGCGATCGTCTCCCGCGCCTGCCACGATGACTCGATTTCGCTGACGGTGCTGGAGTCAGCGCTCAGAATCTTGTTCTGGAGTTCCTGCAGACTGGCTGAGGGGTCGATGCCGAGTTCGTCTTGCAGATTCCTCCGGATCATCTGGTAGACGACCAGCGCATCTGAGCGCCTTCCCATTCTCTGCAGGCTTATCATGAGTTTCGCGTGCAGGTTCTCGTGATACGGGTGCTCGGCGCACAGCAATTTCAGCTCCGCGACGAGTTCCTGATGATATCCGAGCCGCAGCCTGGCCTCGATCCCCAGTTCCACTGCCTGCAGCACGGATTCACCGATCTGGCCTATGTAGGAAGCAATTATCTCACCTCCGATCACATCGTGCAGCGGTGCCGCCGGGCACATATCGAGTGCCTTGGTGACGATCGCGAGTGCGGATTCGTCGGCTCCTTCCTGAAGGTGCTCCCGGGCCTGCTCCACCAGGTTACGAAAAATGTCCAGGTCCAGTTCTGTCGACCTGAGCCGCAGTTCGTAGCCGATCGGCTTGGTGAGGAGGATTTCCTTGCCGTTGAGGCCGTTCTGGGTGAGGATCTGCCGCAACTGGTACATGTACGTCTGCAGGGTCGCCGTGGCGCTCACCGGCGGCTCCTGCCCCCAGAGTTCGCTGATCAGCGACTCGATCGCCACCACCCTATTGTTGCGGAGCGCCAGATAGGCGATGATCGTCCGCAGTTTCGGAGCTGTCGGCGTGACGTCGACGCCGCCGATGGTGAGACTCAAGGGACTGAGCACCGAAATCATCAACGATGACGCGCCCGCTCTTCCGGTGCCGCGGTTTACCCGATGACGGTCCGATTCACTCCCGTTGCCATCTGCGACGCATCGGTCACCCGCCGCATCTTTATACTGCCACATACCGAACAGATCTCCCCTGTTGCCACGCTTCCCGCTGTTAGTCATCCATGACGGGTTCAAATGTCATGGACAGCGGTGTGATTCGGCCATACACGTTCGATAATTGCTCCCGATCACCATTAAAAACTAGGTGCCTCACGCACACAAGGCGCTATTCGCATATGGCCCGATAGCTTCCCCGCGCCTGACGGCCGACGAGCCGGTCGGCGGCCCGTGGAGGGCAACGGCCCGTCACCTGTGCGTTGCGAACAGTGCGCTTAAGTCAGAGGAATCGGGAACAATCCGGCAAGTCTCGGTACTTCTCGTAGCCGAGCACCGCCCGCCGGCTCGCAGATTTCTGCACCATTTCCTTGCCAGATCATTGCCTTGGGGTTCAGTATCGGCCTTCTTGTGTGCAGATCCGGTTGCGTACCCGAGGAGTTCGTTTCACTGAATGGCTCCGGGATATACGGGAAAGGCGGGAGCGTCATGAATCAAGCCCTGTCACGTAATCGGTGGTACCGAGGTATGCCGGACATCGTTGACATCGCGCACCGATCGGCCGTCCCGTGACCTGGGTCGGTTGATGTCAGCGGCGGATCCCGGAAGCAGGCGAACACGGCGCCGCAGTCCGGCAACGGAATTTCGCCCCGGTGCGCGATGACAGCCGCAGGCCACGACTGGTCGCCGCGGCGGCGGAGTGGTACCGGCGGGGGCGAGTCATCGCGGCGAGTCGGCAAACACCTTCACAACCGTGTCCACTTCCGTGCGCCACAGGCCGGCGAGGCGTGCCGCGCGCCGCTGGTCGAGGACGTCGACGCGGTGTTTGATCCGCGCCGTGGTCCTGGTGGCGAACCACACCTCCAGCGTCACCTCGAACGCGGACTCCGGCTTGAGCCGAGGCACGTACACACTCTCGGCGCCATCGAGGCGCAGGGTGAGATCAGTCTGTTCCTGCGATACGAACGCCGCCTGGCACAACGGTGTGCGGTGTGCGTCGTGGGCGACGGCTTCGCCGACGATCCTTTCCAGCGGAGAGAATTGGAAGCGCAGGGCCTTGGCCAGTCCCGCCACGGTTTGCCCCAGGTCGCGCTCGACGTCCCGCTCGCCGTCGCCCTCGACGTCTGCGGGGGCCCGGAACCTCAACGGCACCACCGAGACAAAACATCCGATCGCGGTCATGCTCGCCAGCGAGGTGCGCCCGCTGACCGGCAGCCCGACGGCAAAGTCGCTGCCGCCGGTGAGGGCGCGCAAGGCCCTCACCCAGGCGGTGAGCAGAAGGGCGTTGGGCGTGGTGGCCGCGTTCCTCGCGGCCACTTCGAGCAGACCGGTGTGGCGGGGCGACAGGACGACCAGCTGTTCGCCGAGGGCGCCGGGTGAGTCGGGCACGGGGCTCAGCGGCAACGGCAGGTCAGGCACGCCGACGAGGTCCTGGGCCCACTCCATCAGGTCGCTGCGGTCCCGTTCCGTCTCCGCCTCGCTCTGCGCACGCCAGATCCGCTCGTAGTGGCTGGGCGGATCGCCGGGCGGGAGTTCGCCGTGCCTCAACGCGCGGTAGGCGGCGCCGAGTTCGGAGAAGAACACCGTCGCCGACCATCCGTCGAACGCGACGTGGTGCACGGAGACGATGAGGTGTGAAGGCCCGTGGTCCGTCGTGCCGCAGGTCACCAGCAGCGCCCGCACCGGCAGGTCGCGGTCCAGGTGGAAGGGGCGGTGGGCGAACGCGCGCAGAGCCTGCTCGTGCTCAGCCGGCGCGGCGTGGCGGATCTCCAGCACCTCGCCCACGGCGTCAGGTTCCAGGACCGTGGTGAGGAGCCGGTGGGACTGCCTGGTGATGAGGGTGCGCAGGGCGGTGTGCCGGCCGATGACGGTGCGCAGGGCCCCCCGCAGCGCCGCCTCGTCGACCGGGCCGGTGATCCGGAACGTGAAGGAGTCCATCGCGTCCGGCGATCCGGGGCTCTCCTTCTCGCCGAACCAGTACCGGGCCTGCGGTGCGGGCAGGCCGGCGAGCCACCGCACGTCCTTGGTCACGACGGCAGAGCCAACGACGTGAAGCAGGCGACGAGCGCGCGGTCCATGGCGGTCAGGAACGCCGAGAAGGCGGCCGGGTCGAATCGGTCGACGGCGCCCTTGGTCGCCGACATTACGAGCCGGGCCGCACCGTCGACGGTGCTGTAGGCGTTGCAGAGGTAGCCGGGGACGCTGCCGAAGTGGCCGATACCGGTGCGGCCGGGGGCGAACTCCCGGCGGAACAGGCCAGGGCTGACGCCGGGGCTGGGGGGTGGCGGGATGAACGAGGTGACTTCGGCGAGCGCGGGCGGAGGCAGCAGCCGGCCGTCGAGCAGCGCGGCGAGAAACACGTCGAGGTCCCGGGCGCTGGAGATGATCTCGCCGGCGGCCCCGTACCAGGACGGGCTGGAGTGCGTGACGTCGGCCACCATCGGCCGCCCGTCGTGCCGGTAGCCGAGGTAGCCGTGGGCGTGCGGGCCGGGGATGGCCATGTCGCACCCCGGCACGGTGGTGTCGGCCAGGCCCAGCGGCTGCACGATCCGCCGGTCCACCTGCTGTGCGTACGGTTCTCCGGTGATTTCCTCGATGAGCAGTCCGACCAGGACGTAGTTGGTGTTGGAGTACGCGAAGCCCTCTCCGGGCGCGAAGTAGGCGGGCCTGTCCAGCGCGAAGCGCACCAGCTCGTCGGGGGTGTAGGAGGTCGCAAGCTGCCGTACGTACAGGTCGCCGCTGGTGGCGAAGAGCCCGGTCTGCGCCTTGCTGTCGCGCTCGTTCTCCCCCGAGTAGCTGTACAGGCCGCTGACGTGGGTGAGGAGCATCCGTATGGTGATGCGGCCATCGAGGCCGAAGCGCGGAAGGTACCGGTCGACTGGATCGTCGAGATCCAGCTCGCCCTCGGCCATGAGCAGCAGCACGACGGCCGCCACGAACGTCTTGGTGACGCTGCCGATGCGGAAGCGGGCATCCTCGGGGACGGGACCCGGCCGGCCGCGTCGGGCGACGCCCGCCGTGGCGGTCCACACGCCGAGCCGGTCGTGCACCCGTACCAGGACTCCGGTGGCCCCGGCGGCGACCATGTCGTCCATGGCTCTGGTCAGCGCCGTACGAGCGCCGCTGTGCAGCGGGGCCGACTGCGTGTCGTTCAACTCCTCGTCTCCCGTCCGTCGAAGGGCGCTGTCCGTCATCCGCTGCCGGCGGAGATCCAGTGCGGGTCCCGGGACCGGGCCCCCGCCACCGCGCCGGCCACGGCGTCCAGTCGCCGGATGTGGTCCTCGCCGAGCACGGCGCCGGCCGATGCGAGGTTGTCGGCCAGATACCGCCGTCGCCGGGTGCCGGGGATCGGCACCACCGGCAGGCCGAACTTGCGGCCCTTGGCCTTCAGCCAGGCAAGGCTGACTTGCGCCTGGGTCAGTCCGGTCTCCTCGGCGACCGAGGCGATGGTCCGGGTCGCGGAGACGTTCACCGCGAGGTTGTCCTCGCTGTAGCGCGGCATCAAGGCCCGTCGCAGGTCGTCGGCCGACAGCGAGCCTTCGCTGACCGTGCCGGCGAGCATGCCGCGGCCGAGCGGCGAGTACGGTACGAACCCGGCGCCGAGCTCGGCCGCCGCCGGGACCACCGTGGCCTCGACGTCGCGGCTCCACACGCTCCACTCGGACTGCACGGCCGCTATCGGGTGGACGGCGTGGGCGCGGCGCAGTTGGGCCGCGGTGACTTCGCACAGACCCAGGTGGCGCACCTTCCCGGCGGTGACGAGTTCGGCCATCGCGCCGACGGTCTCCTCGATCGGCACGTTCGGGTCCACCCGGTGCAGGTAGTACAGGTCGATGGTGTCGGTGCCCAGCCGCCTAAGGCTGGCTTCGGCGCAGCGCGCCACATAGGACCGGTCGCCGCGGGCGCACCTGGCCCCCTGGAGATCGCCGGTGATGCCGAACTTCGTCGCCACCGTCACTTCGGCGCGCCGGTCGGCCAGCAGTTGGCCGACGAGTTCCTCGTTCGCGCCGTTACCGTACACATCGGCGGTGTCGAGGAAGGTGACACCGATGTCGACGGCGTGCCGCAGGAGCGCGAGTGCCTCGTGCGGGCTGACGGGTTCGGCAGCCGGGCTGAAGACCGACATGGTCGTGCCGAGGCCGACGGGGCTGAGCCGCAAGTCGTCGCGGAGAAGAACAGTCATGGTGGATGCAGCATGCCGGGGACGGCTCGGATACCGATCCAGCATCGCTGTCCTGCCCCTCGATCAGCAACTCGATGCGGGCACGAATCCGCTCCGACGGCCGCGTACCAGGGTCGGCAGCGCCACCTGAGGAGAACGGAGGTCGGCGCATGGACGCCCCCGATGGACGCGGAGAAAGCCCCGCGGCCGGTGGCAGGTGCCCGGTGGAGGCCGTGCCCGGAGGCGTGCCGCTGTTCCCGATGCGCCGGCCCTGCCCGTTCGGGCTGCCGGCCGCCTACGCCGAGATGCGCGAGCACGCGCCGGTACGGCGGGCGCGTCTGGCCGGCGGCTCCCTGGTGTGGCTGGTGTCCCGCTACGAGGACATCCGGACTCTGCTGGGCGATGCCCGGCTCAGTTCGGACCGGTCGCGGCCTGGTTTTCCCTCCCTCGACAGCGAGACCGCCCAGCTCGCCACCGTGCCGGTGTTTCTCGGCATGGACGCGCCGGACCATCTGGCGCACCGCCGCATGTTCCTGTCGGAGTTCCTGCCCAGGCGGGTCGATGAGCTGCGGCCGTTCGTGCAGAGTTGCGTCGATGAGCACCTGGACCGGATGGTCGCGCAAGGGCCGCCGGCCGACCTGGTGACATCGCTGGCGATGCCCGTGCCCGCGCTCACGATCGGCCGGATCCTCGGCGCGCCGGAGGGCGAACTGCCCCGGCTGGAGCAGTTGTCGGTGGCCGCGCTCACCCATCGTGGCACCGAGGCGTTCGAGGAGCTGTTCAACTTCGTCAGGGAGATCGCCGACGACGCAGCCGCATCGCCCGCTTCGGCCGGCGCCGGCATGATCGGCAGAGTGCTCCGGGAGTACGTCGCGGCCGGTCAGCTCGAAGTGTGGTCCATGCTGGCCACGGTGTTCGTCATCCTGCTGGCGGGCTACGAGACGACCGCGCACATGATCTCGCTGGGTGTCCTGACACTGCTGCACCATCCGCAGCAGCTCACCGCGGTACGCCGGCATCCGGAGTTGGTACCCCAGGCGGTCGAGGAACTGCTGAGGTTTCTGTCGGTCGGTGAGCTCGCCGCCGTGCGGATCGCGGCCGAGGACGTCGAACTGCGCGGGACGACGATCCGGGCCGGCGACGGCGTGGTGCTGCTGGGCGCCGCGGGCAACAGGGACCCGAGGGTGTTCGAGAACCCGGAGCGCTTCGACGTCCACCGCTCCCCCGGTCGGCACCTGGCCTTCGGTCATGGACCCCATGCCTGCATCGGGGCGCGGGTGGCGCGGCTGGAGCTGACCCTCGTCCTGACCACCTTGCTGGAGCGCCTGCCCGGTCTGCGGCTCGCGCAACGCATCACCGACGACGCGGTCGACTACGAGGCCGTGCTCTTCGGGCTGAAGAGGCTGGAGGTCACGTGGTAAGCGCACCACCGCAGGCGGTCCTGAGCGGGGAAGCGGCCGGGCCGCCCTCCGACTGGCCGGCCACTCTGAGCGCCGCGCTGCTGCGTGCGGCGGACGGTGGCCGCACCGTCACCACCGTCGACGCGGGCGGCGAGGAACTGGCAGTCACCTACGGTGATTTGGCCCGTGCCGCGGGCCCGGCGCGGTCGGCACTGCGCGCGGCGGGCGTCGGTCCCGGTGAGCCGGTCGTGCTCGCGGTCCGCGACAGCATGCGATTCCTCACCGCGTTCTGGGCGTGTGTGCTCGAAGGAGCGGTACCGACCCCGATCGCGCCGCCGGCGGCGGGACCCTCCGGGGAGGCCGACCGGGGCCGACTGGGGGGCGTGTGCGAGCTGTTCCGCGGGCCGTTGGTCGTCGTCGACGAGGACTGGGCGGACGAGGACTGGGCCGACCAGGACGCCGCCACCCGCCGCCTCGACCTGCGAGCGCTGCCCCCGTCCGGCAGCCAGGCGGCCGAGCCGCAGCCCGGTGGGGCCGTGCAGCGGTGCCCGGACGACGTCGCGGTGCACTTGCTGACGTCGGGCAGCACAGGCGTGGCGAAATGCGTGCCGCTGACCCACCGGGCGCTGGCCCACCGTGCCTGGGCCGCGGCCCGGCACAACGGGTTCGGGCCCGACGAGGTCGCGCTGAACTGGATGCCGCTGGACCACATCGGCGGTCTGGTCATGTGGAGCCTGCAGTCCGCGTTCTTGGGGTGTGACTACGTCGACGTGGACACCCGCCTCATCCTCGGGGACCCGCTCGCCTGGCTCGACCTGCTCAGCGCGCACCGCGCCACGATGACCTGGGCGCCCAACTTCGCGTACGGCCTCGTCAACAGCGAGCTGCGCCGGGACGCCGGACGCAGCTGGGACCTGCGCGCACTGCGGCACATGCTGAACGGGGGCGAGGCCGTCGTCGGCGCGACCGCCCAGGAGTTCGCCGCCCGGCTGGCCGGGCACGGTCTTCGCACGGACGCCGTGCACCCGAGCTGGGGCATGTCGGAGACGGGTTCCGGGGTGGTCTACTCGCGCCTGGACGCCGCCGACACCGCCGTGGGCATGGTGCATGTGGACGCGGCCTCCCTCGACGGTGCACTGGCCTTCGTCCGCCCCGGCCTGCCGAGGTCGCTTCCCCTCACCGTCACGGGCGTCCCCCTGCCGGGCGTCACGGTCCGCATCACCGGCGAGGACGGCCGGGTGCTGCCGTGCGACCGGGTGGGCGACCTGGAGATCAGCGGGTCCACGCTGTTTCGCGGTTACGTGGGCAACGTGGAGGCGAACCGGCAGGCGTTCACCGCCGACGGCTGGTTCCGCACCGGGGACCGGGCGTTCGTCCACGAGGGCGAGCTGACCCTCGTGGGGCGGGGAACCGACGCCATCGTCGTCAACGGTGTCAACGTCCCCGTCCACGACATCGAGGCGGCGCTGGAGTCGGTCCCCGACCTCAGGCCCGGCTTCGTCGCGGTGTGCGGGGTGCACACCCACCGCGGACAGCGCCGCACCGTCGTCTTCGCGGCCCGCACCACCGCCGCCACCGCGACGTCGGAGGAACTCGTCGCTTGCGTACGTGAGGTGACCGCACGTCGGTTCGGTTTCGTACCCGACGATGTGGTGTTGATCCCGGCGCAGTCCTTCCCGAAGACGGCGATCGGCAAGATCCAGCGGAAGCGGCTCGCCAAGGAGTACGCCCGTTCCGAGGACCCGGCATCCTGGATGTGCACGGAGATCTGGGACCCCACCCCGGCGCCACCGACTCAGGGGACGGAGCCAGGGGCGCTGCTGCTGTTCGGCGACGCGGAGGACGCGCGAATCGCGCCGCCCGGCAGCGTCGTCGTCTCACGCGGCCCCGCCTTTCGCGAACTGACCCCGCTGCGCTACGAGATCGACCCGGACGACCCCGCCTCCCACGCGGCTGTGCACACCGCCCTGGACCGTCACGGCCTGCGTCCCCGGACGCAGGTCTACACCTGGCTGCCCGGCCCGGACACCACGCTGCCCGGGACACCGGGGCCCGAGGTCCTCGACGGAGGCGGGCCCGCCTCGCTGCTGGTCGCCCTCCAGTCCGCGCAGCGTGCCCCGGCACCTCCTGAACGGCTTCTCATCGTGACGCGCCACGCATGCGCGGTCCGCGCGGACGAACCGGTGAACCCGCTGGCGGCGACCGTGACGGGACTGGTCAGGACGGCACGGACGGAGGGCGTCCGGCTTGACGTGCGGCAGGTGGACTTCGGCACAGCCGAGACCTCCGCCACCGTCCTGGACACCCTGGCCGGCGAGGCTCGTAGCGCCGACGGCGAGGCCGTCGCCGCCTATCGGGACGGCACCCGGTACGTGCCCCGCAAGGTCCCCGTGCAGGCGCCGGCTCCGGCTGACCGGGGCGCCCCGTCCGCGTTGCGCACCGGCGCGACGGCACTGATCACCGGCGGCTTGAGCGATGTGGGGTACGAGCTCGCGCGGCACCTCCAGGACCGGTACGGCATGGACCTGGTGCTGGTGGGACGCACCCCGGTGTGCGTGGGCGGCGCCGGAGAGCGCGCGCAGCGCCTGACCGCGCTGGCGGAGCGGGGCCGCGTGCACTATGTGTGCTGCGACGCCGGTGACGAGGCGGCCCTCGACAAGGCCGTCACCGAGACGGAGTCCCGGTGGGGCGGCACGGTGGGGCTGGTGCTGCACCTCGCGTCGCAGGACGTGGGCAGCAACTGGCTGGAGCCGGAGGGGCATGTGGTGGCGAACGAGGCGGTGGACACGTTCCGCTCCGTCCTGCGGAACAAGTTCCTGACCGCCTGGGCCGCCGCGCGACTCGCGGCCCGGCGCCCCTCGTGCACGCTGGTGCTGTTCTCCTCGCTCAACGGCGCCTTCGGTGCCTCCCCGTTCGGCTCCTACGCGGCGGCCTGCACAGGCGTCGACGCCTTCGCCCGCGGCCCGCGCCGGCCTGGGTCCGCATCGGCGCACGCCCAGGCGTGGAGCGTGTGGTCGGGCCTCGGTATGAGCCGGAAGGCCGCCGAGCTCGACGTGGCGGTCCGCCGCCGGGGCTTTCGGACCATGAACCGGGACGAGGCAGTCGACCTGTTCGAGCTCGCGCTCGACGCGGGCGAACCCTACCTGCTGCTGGGTTACGTCCCAGGCCGGGGCACCGGGACGCGGGACGCGGACCGGCCTGGCCCGCGATCCGCGCAGGCAGCCACCGGGGACGTCCGCCCGCTGACACCGTGGCAGGACGCTGTCGTCCGGGTGTGGTCGCAGGTGCTGGAGCGGCAGGACGTAGGGGTCGACGACAACTTCTTCTCCCTGGGCGGGACTTCGGTCATGGCGATCCGAGCAGCCGCTCTCCTGTCCGACGACTGCGGCGTCCGCGTCCCGGTCGTCGAGATCTACGACAACCCGACGGTGCGCGCGCTCGCCACCGTCGCCGAGCGCGCTGCCGAGCAGCCTGCACCGTCATGAGCGCCCGGGGGGGGCGGGGCGACGTGACGGCGCCCCGGCCCCCGGCTGGAGCGTCGTCAACGGTTCCTGATCACCCCGCAGCCGCGAGGACGGCCGCACGCCACGCCTCCCTGACGCCGTCGGTCAGGGACGTCCGCGCCTGCCAGCCGATCGCGGTACGGGCCCGCCGCACGTCCAGCCAGACATGAGCGCGGTCGAGGCCGCGGGACGGTAGGTGTTCGAAAACCAGGGGACGGTCCACCACGGTCCGTACGACGTCGGCCAGTTCGGCGAGGGAGGTGGGCCGTCCTGAGCCGACGTTGAGGACCAGTGGTTTTCCCCAGGTGGCCAGGAGCCCGCTCCGGTCGACGTGCAGAAGCCGGTGCATGCAGTCGACGACGTCGTCGATGTACACGTAGTCCCGGGTGCTTGCCGGGTCGCCGATGATCCTCAGCGGTGTGCCCTCGTGCAGCGCGCGCAGCCAGTGGGCCAGGACGCCCTGCCCGGCCGTCGCGCGCTGTCCGGGACCGTAGACGTTCGACAGGCGCAGGATGATGCCCGGGATGGTGCCGCGATACGCGGACAGCTCCTCCTCCAACGCGAGTTTGGCGGCGCCGTAGGAGGCCGTGGCGCGGGTCGGCGAGGCTTCCGAGAACGGCGGGCGGACGTCCGGGTCATACACCGTGCCGCCGGAACTGGTCAGCATCACCGTTGGCGGATCCTGCATCTGGGCCAGTCGGCAGAGCAGTTCCGCGAACAGCCGGTGGTCCGCCTGGGCCCTTTCGGGGTGCTGTTCCCCGAGCAGCGGGTTGATGCTGCTGGCGAGGTAGAAGACGACGTCCGCGGTGAGCAGGCAGTGCGCGAGCCCGACGGGCGGTATGAAGGCGGCCTTCCTGGTGAAACACGCGGTGTCGATGCCCGTCTGGTGCAGCACCGCGCTGAGCTCCCTGCCGATGAATCCACCCGCTCCGATCACCACTGCCCGGCGTATGGTGATGGGCTCCCCGCGGGATGCGAGTCCGGGCATCTGGTGCGCCCCCTTTTCCCCTTGGCTTTCCCTTGGCGCGAGCTCGGCCATACCGGAAGGCCAGTACAGTGCCCGGGGCTCCAGAGCCGCTGGACATGTGTCGGCGTCGGCTCCTGCACGCGGCTTCTACCGGTTCCCGAGACGTCCTGGTTACCGTCCGGGCCGACTCAGCGTGCCGTACGCGCCGGAGTCGTCAGGCGGCCCGGCGCAGGCACCGGGTGACCTCGTGGCCCCGCTCCACCGCGAGCCGGATGATCGCGCACACCGCGGTGATGTCGTCGGCGGTGACGCATTCCCCGGTGGGCAGCACCATGACGCGGGCGGCGATGCTGTCGGTACCCGGGAACGGGCGGTGGGTGCGGTAGGGGTCCATGCGGTGGCAGCCCGGGTAGAAGTAGCGGCGGGCGAAGACGTTTTCAGCCGCCAGGACCGCCAACAGGTCGTCGCGGTCCAGTCCGGTGCGTGCGGCGTCCACGTCGAGCACGACGTACTGGTAGTTGCTGGCTTCGCGCTCGTCGACCTCCAGCAGCCGCAGTCCCGGCGTGCCGGCGAGCTCGTCCCGGTAGCGCCGGTAGTTCTCCCGGTTGCTGCGTACGAAGTGGTCCATGTCGTCCAGGGACGTGAGGCCCATGGCGGCGCTGGCCTCGTGCAGCTTGGCGTTGGTGCCCACCGAGACGACGTCGTCGTGCCTGGCGATGCCGAAGTTCCGCATCTGGCGGGCCCGGCGGGCCAGTTCCCCGTCGGCTGTGACCAGCGCACCGCCCTCGAAGGAATTGATGAACTTCGTGGCGTGGAAGCTGAACACCTCGGCGTCGCCGAAGCCGCCTATGCGCCGCCCGTTCCAGCCGCATCCGAAGGCGTGCGCGGAGTCGAAGATCAGGGCGAGAGCGTGGCGCTGGGCCAGCGAGGTCAGCTCGTCCAGCCGACTGGGCCGACCCCAGATGTGGACGCCCAGGATGGCCGTGGTGTCCGGGCCGATGAGGGCTTCGGCCTCCGACAGCAGCAGCGAGCCGTCGTCGGGGTCGACGTCGCACAGGACGGGGGTCAGCCCGATCCATGACAGGGCGTGTGCGGTCGCGGCGAAGGTGAATGCCGGCATGATCACCTCACCTGTCACGCCCCGGGCCCGCAAGGCGAGTTGAAGGGCGCACGTGGCGTTGCACGTGGCGATGCAGTACGGGGTGCCAGCCGCCTGGGCGACGCGCCGTTCGAACTCCTCGCACAGGACGCCGCCGTTGGAGAGCCATCTGCTGTCGAGAACCTTGTCCAGCCGGTCGTAGAACGCCTTGCGTGAACCGATGTTGGGCCGCCCGAAGACCACGGGAGTGTCGAACGCCGGCGCGCCGCCCAGGACGGCCAGGCTCCCCAGAGTCCGTTTCACCGCCGCTCCCCGGCCTCGACGAGGCGCAGTTCGCGCGCCCGGCCGCCAGGGCGGGCGGTGCGCATGGGGCGGGTGACAGCGGGCACACGCATGTGAGGAACCCCTTCTCTCGGGTCCCTCACGATGGACCGCACCGGTCGAGGACTGGTGAAGGACAGCGCGAGTGCCGCTCGCTACAACCAGCCGCGGTCGCGCGCGATCCTGATGGCCTGGCCCCGGTTGCGGGAGGCGGTCTTCGCGATCGCCGCGGTGATGTAGTTACTGACGGTGCTCACCGACAGATGCAGATACTCCGCGATGTCGGCCAGGGTGTCGTGGAACTGGGCGGCACGCAGCACGTCACATTCCCGCTTGCTCAGCGGGCTGTCGCCCGACTCCATGGCCAGCCGCACCTGCTGGCCGGAGAAGAGGAGTTCGCCTGCGGCCACCCGTCGGATGGCGGCGGCGATCTCTCCCACCGGCGAGTCCTTCGTGATGTAGGCGCGCGCTCCCGCCTCCAGCGCCCGCCGCACGTACCCGGGCCGCTGGAATGTCGTCAGCATCATCACCAGCGGTGGGTGGGGATGCTGCTTGAGCGCCTCGGCGACGTCCAGACCGCTGACACCGGGCATCTCGACGTCCAGCAGGAGAACGTCGCATCCGGCACCCGCGAGGGTCTCCACCGCCGTGTCCCCCCGGCCGAGCTGGGCCACGACCCTGATATCGGGCTCCAGTTCCAGCAGAGCCACGATAGCCGAACGTAACATCGCCTGGTCCTCGACGATCGCCACATTGATCACGAACGTCCGCTCTCCCTCACGCCTGTCCCCTACCGTCCAGGCTACCGGGCGGACCTGCCCCGGCGCTGCGACCGCCGGGGTGGCTGGGTCCGGTGCGGGCGCTGCGCTGACCAGACCTCAAGGTCGAGCAGCCGTTCCCGCTCCGTCAGCGGCACGTCGGGCCTCACTCGTTCGGGATGGCCGGCCAGCGGCCCGGCCAGCGGCCCGGCCAGCCTCGCGGGCGGATGCTGGGCGTAACGGACCGGGGCGGGCCAAGAAGTGGTGAAGTACACGAACTGTTCGATGATGGAGAAATCGAACGGGTCGGGGGGGACAGGTGCGACGTGGAGTGATCCGTACGTCATCAGGCAGCGCCACAGTGGCCGCAGGAAGTAGCCGCTCACCAGACCGCGCACGGTGCGCAGCATCCCCCTCACGCCGCACCGCCATCAGTGCCGACGGCACCGCCGCTCATCGCCTTCCTCCGTCTGCTCATGGAGAGATCTGCACCTCGCTGTGATCGCCGAGGATCAGCCGGTTGCTGAACGGCTTCCGCGCGGCGGGGGTCACGCTCGCGTTGCGGCCGATGAGGGATGCCCGGAGCCGGCCCACACCGTCCAGGCGGGCCTCGCGCAGCACGATGGAGTACTCGATCTCGGTGTCCTGCACCCGGCAGTCCTCCGCTATGGAGGTGTAGGGGCCGACGTACGAATTGCTGATGACCGTGTTGCAGCCGATCACGGCCGGGCCGACCACGCGGGAGCCGCGCACCTGTGCGCCGGCCTCGATTCTGACCCGGCCGATCACCTCGCTGTCCGCGTCCACCGTGCCCTCGGTCCGCGGCTCGACGTTCTCCAGCACCGACCGGTTGGCCTCCAGTACGCCGGGGGCGTCGCCGGTGTCCTTCCAGTAGCCGTGAAAGCGCGTCGAGCGGACCTCATGCCGGGTGTCGATCAGCCGCTGGATGGCGTCGGTGATCTCCAGCTCGCCGCGCCAGGACGGCTCGACGGCTCGCACCGCCTCGTGCACGACCGGCGTGAAGAGGTACACGCCGACCACGGCCATGTCGCTCTTGGGCCGCGCCGGCTTCTCCTCCAGGCCCAGGATCCGCCCGTCGTCGGCCACTTCGGCCACGCCGAAGACGGTCGGGTCCGGCACCTGGGTGAGCAGGACCCGCGCGTCGGTCGGGTCGGCGCGGAACTCACGCACCAGGCAGGCGGCCCCGCCGACAGCGAAACTGTCACCCAGATACATGACGAAGTCGTCGTCGCCGAGGTATTCCCGGGCGATGAGGACCGCGTGCGCGAGTCCCAGCGGCTTTTCCTGCGGCAGGTAGGTCACCTGCAGACCGAACTTGGAACCGTCGCCCACCGCTTCCTGGATCTCGAAGGCGGTCTCCCCGACCACGATCCCCACCTCGGTGATCCCAGCTCGTGCGACGTCCTCAAGGGCATAGTAGAGAACCGGTTTATTGGCCACCGGTACCAGTTGTTTGGGCGAGGTGTGAGTCAGGGGCCACAGACGCGTGCCCGAGCCACCGGACAAAACGAGAGCCTTCATGCAACGAACGTTAGGACGGCCTTCTCGAATACCGCTGAGGGACTGGTCGATAGGCATGCTGGTATCCCAGAGTGAGCGTCAAAGGTCATGACGGAGCAGGCACAGCCGGTTCCCGACAGGCAGACGCGCTCAGGCCACGGTGGCCCGCGGCGGGGCAAGTGCCGGACTTGGCGCCTACTTGGAATGCGTCGGCCGACGGTCCGCGGAGTCGGGGGCGACGTCGGCGTCGGCGTCGGCGTCGGCGTCGCGCTGAGGATTCACCGCGGACCACACCTCGGTGAGCGCGTCGCGCAGTTGTTGCCGAGGCGTCCAGCCGAGCAACTCGGCGGCCGTCGAGATGTCGAGGCGCTGCCATTCGGTCCGGTCGGTTCCCGACGGCGGCGCATCGTCGCGGATCTCCGTCGGCCAACCGCTGACAGCCACGAGCGTCTCGACCAGTGATCGCACGGAGATCGCCTCCCCGTAGCCGAGGTTGATGATCCGGCCCACCGCCTGCCTGCTCTGCGCCGCCGCCAGGACCCCACGGGCCAGATCGTCCAGCGCCAGGAAGTCCTGATGGGCCGTCAGCCGGAACAGCCGCAGCACCGCGGGCCGGTTCTCCCGCACCGCAGCGGCCAGTGCCGCACAAACCGTACCGAGCAGGCTCACCTGGGGGCTGCCCGGCCCGATCGTGGTCGGCAGACGCAGGATCACACCGTCCAGCTCGCCTCGCCGCGTGGCCGCAAGCACCGCTCGGGTCGCCGACAACTTGCTTCTGCCGTAGGTGCTCACGGGCCGTGCGACGGCGTCTTCGGCGATCGCCACGCCGGCCGGTCCGGTGCCGTATTCCTTGGCCGAACCCAGCTGAATGAGACGCACCGCTCGGGGATGTTTCGCGAGCGCGGCCACCAGCCGGTCGACCAGCACGGCATTCGAATCGATCAGTTCGGGTTCGCTCAGTTGCCATACCCCACCAGCGGCGTTGACCACCAGGCTCGGCTGCGCCTCGGCCAGCACGTCAGAGATGTCCGCACTGGTGAGATCCGCCACCAGCAACCGGGCTGCGGTGAGCGGTACTGAGCGGCGCCCTACGGCGAGCACCGACCAGCCTTCGGCGTCCAGTGCCGTACACAGCCGACGACCCAGGTAGCCGGTGCCACCCAGCACGAGCGCGCGCGGCTGCGGTGCGGTCATGTCAGCCGGCCCGGGTGCGCCTGGGCAAGAGCGCGGCATTCGTCATAGGTCGGCAGGAGCTGTTCATCCAGACAGTCGCGCAGCCCGCGGCCCTGGGCCGCGATGTCCGACGGGATCGGATCGGCGACCGGCCAGGTGATGCCGAGTTCGGGATCCAGCGGGTTCAGCACGTACTCGATCTCCGGAGCGTACGAGGTGGAACACAGGTAGGAGACGGTGGCGCCCTCGGTGAGGGCGCAGAACCCGTGCCCGAAACCCTCGGGCACATACACGCTGTGCTGTTCCGTCGCGTCCAGTCGAACACTTTCGTGCTGTCCGAACGTCGGCGAGCCGAGCCGCAGGTCCACCAGGACATCGACGATCGCGCCGCTCATGCAGGAGACGTACTTGGCCTGTCCCGGTGGCGTCCTGGTCAGGTGCAGGCCGCGGATCGCACCCAGTGTGGAGACCGACAGGTTGACCTGGGCTACGTTCAACGTGTGTCCCGTGGCCTCACGCAGCCAGTCGGCGCGGAACCATTCGAGGAAGACACCCCGCTTGTCGCGATGCCGGTCGGGTATCACCTCGAACGCACCCGGTAGGGTCAGCGGACGAGCCTTCATCTGAACTCCCTCGCGCCCTCTGGATTACGCCGGTTTCCTGGCCGCCCACAGGCCCGTGCCTGCCGCTGAGTCCCGCTCGATCTGGGTGACGACCTCGGCCGGCGTAGGCAGAGCGAGATGCTCGTCCTGTAGTCGCGTGGCGGCGTTCTGGTAGCCGGGCAGATCGGCGACGAACTGGCAGAGCGCCTCTTTCAGGGTGGCGTCCTCAAGGTCGACCGGCCACAGGTGGCGTCCGCTGCCGGTGGCTTCGACCTGCCTGGCGTTGACGATGGCGTCGGGCCACCAGGGCACGACGAACTGCGGCGTACCGGAGCTCACGGCCGTCATCGTGGTGCCCGCGCCGCCCTGGTGCACGATGGCGGCGCAGCTGGGCAGCAGCAGATGCAGCGCGACCGGGCCGACGTGCACGACGTTCGCGGGCAGGTCGGTGAACATCTCGCGGTACTCCCCGTGCACCGCGACGACGACCTCCACGTCCTGGTCCGCGAGGGCACGCACGACGCGAGGAGCGAGAATGCCCTCGTTCCAGCCGTACTGGAACAACGACCCGCCCCAGGTGACGAGGATGCGCGGCCGGCTGGGCGGGGTGCGCAACCACAGCGGCAGCTCAGCGGGGCCGTTGTAGGGGATGTAACGCATGGACGTGCCGGTCACCCTGGGGTCGACCCGGCGCAGCCGCGGTGGGCACGGGTCCAGCGTCAGGTCGCCGACCAGGTTCACCCGGTCCGCCTCGATCCGCTGGGCGAGCCCGCCCAACATCTCGTCCTGGATGCGCGCGATTTTCGCGGACGAGTCGGTGGCCCACAGCAGGCGCATCGAGGGAACCCCGAGCGCACTGGCGAGAACCGGCCCCAGGAAGGCCATCGGCTCGAAGACGACGAAGTCCGGCCGCCACTGCCGGGCGAATTCCATTGCCTCCTGTGCCATTGCCTCCGCGGACTCCGCGATCCGGTACAGCGAGACGATGCCGTTCTTTCGGTGTGGGCTGTTCTCTACGACGGCCCGGTCATTCTCCGGGCGCCAGCCACGGTACATTTCCGACAGCTGACCGACGATGTCGAGGTCGGGGCCCACGGGCAGCGCGGGCAGCCCGGCTCCGGTGATCGTGGGCGCGAAGGACGGCTGGCTGGCAACCATCACATCGTGCCCCGCGGCGCGCAGTGCCCAGCCCAGCGGTGCCATCGGATAGAAATGAGAATTCCACGGCCAAGTGATGAACAGTGCGCGCATCAGCGTGTGCCTCCACTTATTCGGTCCATGGTCATGTTCCGGCAGCGAGCTGGGGAACGACTCGTGCATGGCTGGGAACGGACGTGGGCCCAAGGACCTGTGCGGCCGCTGAGCCGGCCGGCGAGCAGGGTGGCGACCTCGGAGGGGGTGGGCAGGGCCCGGTTCTCCCTGCCCAGTCGGCCGGCGTGGTCCTGGTAGGTGGGCAGGTCGGCGAGGAATGCGTCGAGTGCGTCGGTGAGTGCGGTGTCGTCGAGGTCCTGCGGTTGGAGGTGACGTCCGCTGCCGGTGGCCTGGAGTTGCCGGGCGGTGACCACACCGTCGGGGATCCAGGGGAAGAGCAGTTGGGGGACGCCGTGACTCATCGCGGTCATGGTGGTACCTCCGCCGCCGTGGTGGATGATGGCGGCGCAACCGGGCAGAAGGAGGTCCAGCGGGACGGGCCCGACATGGCTCACGTTGTCGGGCAGCGCGGTGTAGTGCTGACGTTGGTCGGCGGAGGTGGCGACGACGACGTCGACGTCATGGCGGCCGAGTGCGCGGACGATACGGGGGCCGAGGGTGGCGTCGTGCAGGCCGATGGGAAGCAGGGTCTTGCCCCAGGTGACGGCGATGCGTGGTCGGTCGGGCCGACGGTGCAGCACAGCGGGCAGCCGGGCTGGGCCGTTGTAGGGGACGTAGCGCAGCGGCTGACGGGTGACGTCATCGGCGGGGACCTGCAGCCGGGGTGGGCACGAATCCAGCGTCACATCCCCGAGCGGGGCGAACTCGTCCACGCCCAGCCGTTCGGCCAGGCCGCCGAAGAGCTCGTCGCCGAGCAGGGTGATCGCGCGCGAGAAGTCTATTCCCCACAGCAGCCGCATTGCGGGGACGCCCAGGTGGGCGGCCATCAGCGGCCCCAACAGCGCCATCGGCTCGTACACGACGACATCCGGTTGCCATGAGTGCGCGAAGTCCATCGCCTCGTCGGCCATCGCCTCGGCACAGTCCGCGGCGAGTTGGTAGGTTCTCCGGCCGCGTGGGGCCTTGGATGTGCCCTGCGCACCATGGGCAGGCGCGGTCGGGCGCCAATTGCGGTACGCCGCTGTTATGCGGCCCTGCATGTCGATGTCGGGGCCGACCGGCAGGGCGGGCAAGCCCGCGTCGGTGATCGTGCTGGTGAACGAGGGCTGACTGGCGACCATGACCTCGTGGCCTGCCGCCCGCAGTGCGTGGCCGAGCGGGACCATGGGGTAGAAGTGAGTGTTCCAGGCCCAGGTGATGAACAAGGCGCGCATCGCCCCATGGTCGGCCGGACTGCTCGCAAACACCTGGGAGAACCGCTGGCCCCCTTGCCGGAGCCCCGCCCCACCGCATTCCCACCGGTCCTTGAGGCAGCGGGGCAATGCTGACTCGAACGGCACGAGAGGAATCCGGCATGCTCGCGAAGAAGGACATCCCGCCCGAATACCGGGAGTGGAACAAGCGCTGGGGGGCACCCTACGGTTTCCACGTCGATCACTCGCAGGTGAGTCTGCAGAGGTTCAGCGCCAAGAACCCGGAACGTTATGGTGCCTTCGGTTTCCAGCCGACCAGCCACACCAGGACCATGGAGTATCCCTGGGCTTACTTCACCGCCGATCCGCAGCCGGGAATGCGGGTGCTGGACGTCGGCGGATGGCTCAGCGGGTTCCAGGTCGTTCTGGCAAAGCAAGGGTGCAAGGTCGTCAACGTCGATCCGTCGGAGGACGAGAAGTGGTCGGTCGGGGTCGAGAAGACCAACGACGCGCATGCGGAGATCCACAGTTGGTTCACGTCGATGTTCGACGTGGACGTCACGCTGGTCAGCGAACGCTTGCAGGACGCTGACTTCGAGGCGAACTCCTTCGACCGGATCTTCTCCCTCTCGGTTCTCGAACACGTGGATCAGGACGAGGCCGAGCTGATGGTCGACACCATGTGCCACCTACTGGCACCGGGCGGGCTGATCGTGCTGAGCATCGACCTGTTCCTCGACGTCAAGCCTTTCGGGATGCTTGACAAGAACGCCTGGGGACGAAACACCGACGTGCATGCCCTGTTGTCGCGAAACAACCTGACGGTCGAATGCGGCGACCCCGCC
Organism: Streptomyces sp. NPDC007971; assembly: GCF_042958635.1. Taxonomy (NCBI): domain Bacteria; kingdom Bacillati; phylum Actinomycetota; class Actinomycetes; order Kitasatosporales; family Streptomycetaceae; genus Streptomyces; species Streptomyces sp. NPDC007971. Next base: position 23,050 of record NZ_JBIBJK010000031.1, on the reverse strand, counting down.
GAGCTGTGCGGATTCCCGGAGTTCGACCCGCAGCGCATCGCGGACCGGATCGACGAGTTCTTTCCCAGCTGGAACTATCCCGTCCTCAGCCAGTTCGTCACGTTGCGCAAACCGCTTGGCTGACAGACGGAAAGGCGGAAGGCGGAAGGTGGACTGTCCCGAACCGGGACAGTCCGTCGTTCGGACTCACTGGTGAAGCGTTCGCCACTCACCGGTGAAGCCGAGCCGGTCCGTTACCCGACGCCCCGCTCCGCCACGAGACGCTCAAGCGAGTCCACCACCTGGGCCGCGGACGGCTGGGCCGCCATCTCTTCCCGCAACCGCAGTGCCTGCTCGCGCGGGCCCCGCTCCTCCAGCAGCCGCTCGACGTGGTCGCGGACGGCCTCCGCGGTGACCGATTCCGCGGACAGCCAGTTTCCCGCACCGCTGCGGGTGAGCCGCCCGGCGTTCCAGACGTGGTCGACCGACATCGGCAGCAGTAATTGCGGCACACCGTAGGCCAGCGAGGTCATCACGGTCCCGCCGCCACCCTGATGGATCACCAGGTCACACGTCGACAGCAGCAGATGCAGGGGGGTCGGGTCGATCACCCGCACGTTGGCCGGCAGCGATTCGAGGAATGCGTCCGTCCGGCTCCCCGCGATCGCCAGTACCTCGACGTTCAGCCCGGCCAGGCCCCGCAGCACCGCGGCGAACAGTCCCTCGGCCGAGTCCGTTTCGCGGTAGAGCTCGGCGATGCTGCTGGCCAGCAGGACGATGCGCGGTCGCGTGGGCGTGTCCAGGTGCCATGGCTGGAGGACGCCCGGACCGTTGTACGGCACGAAACGCATCGGCAACCGGGCTACGTCCAGTTCGGTCTGCAACGACGGTGGACAGGGATCCAGGGTGACCGTGCCCAGGGTGTCCATGGGGGCAACCCCGATGCGCGAGCACAGTTTCCCGAGTGCTTCCGGCTCGAATGCCCTGGTCACCGAGGTGTAGTCCATCCCCCAAATGTGGCGTGCCGCAGGCACGTTCACGGCGGCGGCGGTCAGCGGCCCGACGAAGGTGGTGGGATCGTAGACCACCAGATCAGGCCGCCAGGTCCGAGCGAATCGCAACGTGTCGTCGATCGTCGCTTCGGCCATCGCCACGTACATCGCCACGGCATGGGGGCCCAGCTTCCGGACGTCCTCGACCCTCGCGGGCCCCGGCAACGACGCGAGCCAGTCGAAATAGAATCCGGTCATCTGTCGCGTCACATCCGGGCGCTCCTGCCCGAGCACCACGGCGGGCAGCCCGGCGTCCCGGATGGCCGGCACAAGACCCTCGGTGCTTGCGACGATCACTTCGTGCCCGGCTGCCCGCAGCGCCCAACTCAGCGGAACCATGGGCTGCAGATGCGAGGGCCAAGCCCATGTGACAACGAGAACGCGCACCAGCGGTTGCCTCCGTCCATGAGTAGTTCCCTCGACCATGGACCGAACCGGTCGAGGACCACTCAAGAAGCACCCGGCACTGTGAGGGGTGGTCGCTACGTCTGAGCGGCTTCGGCTTCGGCTTCGGCTTTGAGACGGTCGACGTAGTCGAGCACGATCCGCCGCGCCGGCATGACCATGGCCCTTGCAACGAAACCGATCAGCACGAACATCACGATGCCGGCGCCGTTGGACAGCAGCAGCGAGAGATCGATCCGCGAGGCGGGAAAGAGGTAGATCACCAGCACCCGTAACACGGAGTCGATGACCATGATGGAGCCGACCGCGGACGTCATGGCTCGTTGCGCACGCCGGTAGTCGGGGCTCTCCTGCCACGCCAGCTCGAAGGCCTTGGCCCGCACGGGATCTCCGAAGGTCGCCGCCGACCCGATGAAGGTCGCCGTCAGAGGCCGGGCCGCGAGCAGGGTGCACAGACAGAACACTCCGCCGAGCAGCACGTACAACGGCTGGCGGCAGGCCGCGATCCGCACATCACCTGTGCTGAGCGACAGCGCCAGTGTCGCCGCCAGTTCGAGCAGTACGAGTATCCCCGTCGCATCGAGCTTCCTGCGGCGAATCGTGCTGCCCAGCGCGATGAGGCCGACCACGATGCCGGGAATCGCCAGCGACCAGATCACGCCGATGCCGAATGCTCGCAGGCAGTAGTACCCCGCGACGGACACGACCAGTTCCAGGATGATCGTCAGCAGACCGCCGGCTTGCGGCCGAGACTGCGTGGTGTTTGCCATGTGCCCTTCCCCGTGCCGTTCTCTCGCGCCGGGCCGTTGTGCCGCCTGCCCGTCATCGATCGTTTCAGTCGCACCGAGAGCCGGACAGAGGCGGAACTACGGAGTTGTTCAGGAGCTTTCTCCTGTGCCGTGCCGGTCGGCGGACCCGGATCAGGACGGCTCGTCCGCAGCGATCGGCAGTTCCATGGTCAGCCGGAATCCGCCGTCCTGCCGGCCTTCCGCCGTCAGGTCGCCACCGAGTTTCCGCGCGCGTTCCCGCAGGCCGGTCAGCCCATGGCCACCCGAGCGGCCGGTCTCGACCGTTCGGCCGCCCAGGTCGTCGTTGACGACGTCCAGCCGGACCGATCGTCCGGTCGACTCGACGGTGATCGCGCATTCGCTGGCATCGGCATGCCGGAGAACGTTCGTCACCGCTTCCCGTACGCCCCAAGCCAGTACCGAATCGACCTGGGCCGGCCATCGCCGGTCGGGCACGGTCACGACGACGCTGTTGAACAGGGGATCGAGACTCCGGTGCGCCTGGTCGATCTCGTCAGCCAACGACGTCGACCGGTAGCCGGTGATTGCCTGCTGCACTTCGAGCATGGCGGTCCGTCCCACTTCGTGGACATCCTTGGCAGCCGCCGCTGACGCTGCCGGATCCACGCCTGCCAGCCGTTCCGCCAGTTCCGCCTTCGCCATCATGGTGACCAGGCTGTGCCCCAGCAGATCGTGCAGATCCCTGGCGAACCGCAGCCGCTCGTTCTCGACCGCCGCTGTGGCGTAAGCCTTTCTGCTGGCCCGGGACCGGGCGACCTCCAGCAGGAGGCGGCCACGCAGGACGGCGATGGCGCCGGAGGCCGCGACCAGCGCTGCCGCTGACAGCGCAGCACCCGAGAGCAGGCTCAGCAGTGTGACGGCAGCTATGCCAAGGACCGCCTCACGCGTGCGGACGAGGAGATTCGCGCACGCGACCGCCGTCAGCACGGCGGTCGCCCACCACCCCGGTGCCAGCGCCCACTGTCCCCAGGCCGTCAGTGCGGTCAGTCCCGCGTAGCACGACAACCGAAGAACGAGCGGATACGTGGGGGTGATCCACTGGCTCACGGCGAACAGTGCCGCAAAGAGGCCGAGGGCACCGGAGTTGAGCACCGCGAGCCCGGCTGGAAGGCCCATCGCCGTACAAGCCGGGCCGATCAATGTGATGAGCAGGATGAAGAGTCCGCCGGGGTAAGGATCGTCGGCATGGATCATCGGCCCGTACCAAGGCCTTGGACGTCCCGAGGGGATCACCACCTCAGTGTGCGGCTGACACGGTGCTCAACTGGTCCGGCGGAAGAGCAGGATGAGCACGATGTAGCCGATCCCGGCCACCATCACCATCCAGTAGTAGGGATTGCCGCTGCGGCCGGATGCGAGTTCGCCGACGAAGGCGCTCAGGTTTCCCACCGTGAGGATCACGCCCACGCCGGCCCAGGCGCGCAGGCTGATCGAGTGGGAGCGTTCGTCCGGATGAGCAACGGCCTCGCGGTAGCCCTGACTGCGGTGTGCCAGCACGAGCAACGTCAGGCTGCACAACGCCATGACGCCGAACACCACGAGCCCGATGCCGACATGGCCGCCAACGGACGCAGTCACCAGGCAGACCACGCCGATACCGAGGAAGAATGCCGGTACGGACCACGTGGCCGGGGTCCTAGTCATGGGCTTTGTCCCCGTCGGCATAGAACATCTCCTCTACGTTGCTCTGGAAGAACCTGGCCAAGGACAAGGCAAGCGGCAAGGACGGCGTGTACCGCTCGGCCTCGATGGAGTTGATGGTCTGTCGTGAGACCCCGACGGCGGCCCCAAGCTGCGCTTGGGAGAGCCCGCGTGCCGAGCGCAGCTCCTTGACCTTGTTCCGCATATGGAAAGCGTACTTGTCACCCCATCGGGTGTCAAGCTTGCTTTCCATCTCGCCACGTCACATCCAGTGCGTGCAGCCCGAACACCAGGGCCTCGTTGTCCAGCAGGTCATCGGTGATGGCGCCGGCCAGCCGCAGCTCGGGCAGGCGCGCTATCAGCGTGGAGAAGATGATGTTCAGCTCCAGCCGGGCCAGCCGCCAGCCGATGCACTTGTGCGGCCCGTGGCCGAAGGCCAGGTGCCGACGTGCGTCCCGATGGATATCGAAGGTGTCCGGGTCCGGATAGGCTCTCGGGTCGCGATTGCCTGCCGCGCCCAACGCCACGATGCCCTCGCCCGCTTGGATGTGCACACCGCGCAGGGTGAGGTCCTCGCCCGCGATCCGTACCGACGCGAGCTCGCCGACGGAGAGGTAGCGCAACAGCTCGTCGACTGCTCCGTCCATGAGGGCCGGATCGGCACGCAGCTCGGCCAGTTCATCCGGATGCTGCAACAGCGTCGCGATGCCCAGCGACACGAGGCCCGCTGTTGTCTCGATGCCCGCCGTCATGATCATGAAGATGGTGTGCAGCACATCCTGGGTGGAAATGCTTCCACCCTTCACATGCTTTCGCAGAACCCGGCTGGTCAGGTCGTTTCCGGGCACACTTCCCCGATAGTCGACGAAGTCACGCATGTACGCGAACAGCGCGGCGAAGTGCGACTCGTCGCGCTTGGTCATCGTCGCCGTCGCGATCTGCTCGAACTCGTCGTAGTCGGATTCCGGGAGGCCAAGAACCCGGGCGACCGCCAGCGTGGGTATCGGATAGGCCAGGGCGCGCACCACGTCCGCGGGAGGTCCGGCCGCGACCAGGCGGTCGACGCGCTCGTCGACACAGTGCTGCAGGAACGGCCGCATCGCTTCGGACCGTTGCGCGGTGAACTCCGTCTGATACATGTGCCGTGCCGGTCCGTGCTCGGGCGAGTCCATGCCGAAGAAGACCCGTACCTGGCGCAGATGGGTGGTTTCCGCGTTGAGAAAGGGAAACCCCGGAGCGGACCGGTCGGCGCGAACCCTGGGATCGGTCAGGGCCGCGCGGATGTCCTCGTAGCGGGAAATCAGCCACACGGGGGTGTCATTGGCCAGCCTGGCCCGCCGGACCGGACGGTGTTCCAGCATCCGGGCGTACTCGGCCGGCAGTTCAAACGGCCCCGGCCTGCTCATCGGAAACAACGGAATGTCGGCGTCTAGCTTCTCCGTCATGGCCGCCACTCTCCCGTCGGTTCGAGGCTGTTCGCCTCCCGAAGTTCGTCCATACGCCGGTGGCGTGCTGGAAGTCGTGCGCGAGCCGGGTGGTGACCGCGGCCGGTGTGGGCAGCGCCAGGTGTGCCCGGAGCAAGTCGTCCGCGCACTCCTGGTGCCCGGCCAGACCGCCGAGGAACTCGTCGAGTGCGTCGGCCAGGGCGGCATCATCCAGGTCGTCAGGCCACAACCGGCGCCCGCTTCCGGTGGCTTCCACCTGTCTCGCGTTGACGATGGCATCGGCCGCCCAGGCCAGGATCAGCTGCGGGACGCCGTAGCTCACCGCGGTCATGGTGGTGCCCGCACCGCCCTGATGGATGATCGCCGCGCAGCCCGGCAGCAGCAGGTTCAGCGCGACGGGGCCGACGTGGATGACATTGTCGGGCAGGGAAGTGAAGCTGTCGCGTTGCTCGTCGAGTACCGCGACGACCACCTCGATGTCGCGGCCGGCCAGCGCCGCCACGATGCGGGGTGCCACAAACGCCCGCTGCCAGCCGAGTTGGTGCAGCGAGCCGCCCCAGGTGACGACGACACGCGGCCGCTGCGGCGGCGTGCGCAGTCGATGCGGCAGCTGAGCGGGGCCGTTGTAGGGGACGTACCGCATGCCCTGCCGGGGCAGGTCGGCGGCGACCTGCAGCTGCGGCGGGCAGGGGTCCAGCGTCAGGTCGCCGAACGCGTTGGACTCCTGCAGCTCCCGCCGGGTCGTCAGCCCGCCGAGGAACTCTTCCTCGGTCGGGCCAAAGTCCGTGACCGAGGCGAGGAAGTCCGTCGCCCAGAGCAGGCGCAGTGCGGGGATGGCCAGGTCTCGCGCGATACCGGGACCGAGGTATGCCATCGGCTCGTAGACGACGAAGTCCGGGCGCCAGTGTGCCGCGAACCGATAGGTGTCCTCGGCTATGGCGATCGCGCTGTCGGTTGCCGCCTGCACGGCAGCCGCGCCCCGATGCTCGATCGCCGTCCGGTCCAGGGAGTCGTGCTGGTGTGCTCGGCGGAGCTGCCCCTTGACGTCGACGTCCTCGCCGACCGGGAGCGCGATGAGACCAGCCTGGGTGATCGTCGAGGCGAAGGCGGGCTGCGCGGCGACGACCACGTCGTGTCCCGCCGCACGCATCGCCCACCCGAAGGGTGTCATCGGATACAGATGCGAGCCCCAGGGCCAAGTGATGAACAACGCGCGCATCGTTGCTGCCTCCGTCGGTGCCGTTCGCGGTATCTTCCGCCGCCGGACTCCGGAACCACTGGTGTCCGGCTGGTCGGCAAGGCCCCCAGTCCGATCCCAGCGATGTTCGACCGAGCCGTCCGACGCTGAGCCGTCAGAGCGACTCGACCGGAAGGAGCTGCGGTGTCACAGGCCAACCGTGCCACGGTGGAGAAGGTCCGATTCAGCGATGTGCCGCCGAATCGTCACCGGGGCGGTGAGATCAGGGTCGGACTGAGTCCGAGCACTGTCGGCTCGGTATCGGGGTTCATGGGGGCGGTGACGCTCGAACCGGGCGAGTACGTTTCCGAGCACTATCACCCGTATTCCGAAGAGTTCCTCTACGTGGTCCGGGGCCATATGGTCGCGACCGTGGACGGTACGGACATCGAACTCGCCGCCGACGAAGCGATCATGGTGCCGATCGGTGCGAGGCACCGGCTGGTCAACCACGGTAGCGAGTCGGCGCTTGCCGTGTTCCACCTCAGCCCGCTGGCACCGGAGCCCAGGCTGGGCCACGTTGACACCGAGCCACTGCCCAACGCGGACGAACCGCCTCCGCACGTGGCTGGAAGTTAGTACGCCGGCAGCGTCGTGGGCCGCTACCACGGCCCAGCGACGGCGCGCCGCGGTGCGGCGCGCTCACGACGTCACACACGTCCGCCCCTTGATGGCACGAACCAGTGCCCTGTCACGAACGTCGTCGACGAGCCGGGCCTGTTCCAGAAAGTCGCTCTCGCCGTACCACTGGATCTGCGAATTCCGGGTCTGTGCGACGAATTCCGAGATCGTCGTCAAGAACTGGTCTTCGGCAGGGACGACGACCTCGCGCCCGTGATCCCCGCGTGCCAGACGAATCACCGGACTGAACTCCGGTGGCGGCGTGTACGCGCGGTCGACCGACACCACACCCTCGCTGCCCCACAACCGATAGCTGCACCGATAGGCATGCTCGAAACCGAAGGTGACGTGAGCGGCTGGGCCGGACGGTGAACAGAGCAGAGCATGTCCCGCGACATCGACGCCCCGGACCGGATCTGTCTTCAACACGGCACCCGCAACGGTCAGCCCGGCGCCCAGGAACCGGGTTGCGGCGTACAGCGGGTACACACCTACGTCCAACAGCGCACCGCCGCCCAGGTCACTGGCGTACCGCACATCCGTTGCGGGCAGCGGCGGAATACCGAAACACGCCTCGATACCACGCAACTCACCGATTTCTCCCGCCGCGACCAGCTCAGAGACGGCTGCGTGCAGCCGGTGCCGGGCAGCGGTGAGATTCTCTTGCAGGGTGAGCCCGAGCCTGCCCGCCAGCGCAGCGAGGGCGAGGGTGTCCGGGTGACAGGTGGTCAGCGGCTTTTCCGCCAGCACGTGTTTGCCCGCGACCAGTGCCGCCTCGACCCATTCGGCGTGCAGGCCGGTCGGCAGTGGAACGTAGACGGCATCGATGTCATCGCGTCGGAGCAGATCGTGATAGTCACAGGCAACGACTCCCCCGAAGTGGTCCGCATAGTGTTCGGCCTTGCCCGGTGTGCGGGAGGCCAGCGCGACCAGCCGCGCGGTGGGGGCGGCGAGGATAGCCGGAATCGTTCTGCGCACGGCGATATCAGCGCACCCGAGCACGCCGAACCGCAGTGGCGGCTGCTCGGCGTCGTCGGTCATGCGCCGCACCTGACGGCCTGGAGGCAGGCCAGCAGGCTGCGCGCCTCGACATTGACGTAATAGCCATGGCGCAACAGGGCTTCGAACTCGTGGACGCTTGCCCAGCAGAACTCCGGCGGAAGTGCCACCGGAAAGTCCTCATCGGCCTCGACGAGCATGTACCGGTTTTCGGAGTGGTAGAAACGACCGCCCTCCTCGGTGAGGACAGTGTCGAACAGAACGCGGTCCGCACTGGCGCCGAGAACGTAGTCCAGGAAACGCGGCGGGTGCTGCGGGTAGTTCGCGGGAGTGCACTGCACGGTCGGGCCCAGTTCCGCGACGTCCAGCACTCCTGCCTGGAACCGGGCCCGCACTGCCAGGTGCGCGACACCGTCGAAGTTCTTGACGACGAAGGCCACGACGCCCTGCCCATGGGGAGAGAGCATCGGCTGATCCCACTCAAGGACCTCCCGGTCGGCCGCGGTGACGCAGACACCGACGATGTCGAAGTACAGCCCCGAATCGTGTGTGATCCGCTCCGGCCCGTACCGCCATCCCTCGATGCCTCGCAGAGGAACTCGCCGGGTCGCGACTTCGTACCTGCTCTTGACCCCGGTGAACCACCGCAGGAGGTGGGTCGTGTCGGGCTCGCCACGGTCCCCGTCAGGCAGACACGACAGCACCGACCGCATGTCCATGTTGACCAACTGCTCGACCCTCAGCAGCCGACGCAGAACGCGGACATCCATCCAGCGATAGCCGTCATCGACCGCAAAGTCCTCCTCGACCAGGACAATCATGTTGCGATTGCGCTTGCGCAGGAACCACGAACCTTGTTCGGACTGCAGAACATCGACCAGGACCCTGTGATCCTGCGGATCGGTGAAATACTCAAGATAGCGGGTGGCGCTCCCGTTGTGCGCCCGGGTGTAGTTGCTGCGAGTCGCCTGGACGGTCGGCGACAACTGCATCATCTTCGCGTTGCCGGGTTCCATCTTCGCCTGAATCAGGCATTGCAGGGTGCCGTTGTATTTCCGGACCAGAAGTCCGAGAATACCGATCTCGGGCTGGCTGACGATCGGCTGGCTCCACTCCGCAACGGTGCCGTGGGTCGTACGGGTATGCAGTCCCTCGATCGTGAAGAACCGGCCGCTGCTGTGCCTGATGTTCCCGGTCGATGCATCCAGCTGCCAGGACCGCATCTCCGCCAGCGGAATTCGGTCGACCGAGCACGACATCCTGCGCACCCGCCTCTCGAACCAGGCCAGGAACTCCCGGTCGACCCCGGAGTCAGCCAGTCGCGGCCACCGTTCGAGCATGCCCCTATCCCAGCCCTGCAGCGTCGCCGAGCTGTCTTCGCGAAATCGACGCACCGGTATGCCTCCGCTCCCTCACATCAAGGCCCTCGCCAGTCCACGGTCCGCAACCCTGCTCGTGGATGGCTGGGGCGCGCTTGGAGGGACAGCGTCACGAAGAGCTTCGGCAACAGCCGGGCCGGTGACAAAGCAGCGGATCCCACACCCCGCGGAGGCAGGCCCCTGCGGTGCGGGATCGAGCAGTCCGGTCAGTCACGGTCGGTTACACCCCCCACCAACCGAGTGTGTTTGATGAAGCAGGCCGCGCCTCCTCGGCGACCAGGTCCTCGAACCGGCAGTCGAGGATCTTGCACAGCGCCACCACGAGTTCCAGGGGGATCTTGGGCGGTTGCTCCGCGGACACCAGGCGGTAGACGGTGCTGCGGTCGAAGTCGAACCCGTAGCGGTGCAGTTCGGGAACCAGCTTGGTGGTGGTGTACCAACTACGGCGTACCGCCATCAGCTCGCGCAGCCGCCACACGCACCGGGGCTGCAACACCTCCGGCCCGGACAGCCCGCGGTCCTCTGCCTGCCCTCCGGGCACGGCCTTCATCGCGATCCCCCTCGGCCGCCGACCGGGGTGGGCTCGCCGTCCCCGGTGTCGAACTCGTCGTCCATGTCGGCCTCGGCCTCCGCCCGGGCGAACACGCTGCGCAGAGCCTCCTGCTCCGCGGCGTCAAGGAACTCGCGCACCTGGGAGTTCTTGTAGTCGCTGGACAGGGCGGTATAGATCGCCGTGGTCGCGGCATGGGAATGACCGACCTGCTCGGTGACGAACGAAGCGTCGTAACCGGCCTCGATCAGCCTGGTGACATACGTGTGGCTTGTGTCCGCAGAGACCGTGTGAGGTCGGAACCGTGTGGCGATTGAGCAGGCGTGTTTTGGTGGTGCCACGTTCGCGACGATGAGGGCGGCGTGTGTTGCATTCCGGCCTTGCCGGTGTGATGCATTTCACTTCACTGATCGACGGGCGAGTGGGCGGGGGCGCCGTTGTGGGAGCCCCCGCGTCTCGGTCAGTTCCAGGTCATATTGATCTCGCGTGCGAAGTTGGCGTATCCAGCGCGCCGGAAGGCATTCGCCATCGGGACGTTGCCCAGGTCCGTGGACGCGCGGATGCGAGGGACGTCCTGCTCGGCAAGGACACGGGTGCCCTCGGCGAGAAGGTCGTCGATGTAGCCGTTGCCCCGGTGCGCAGGGAGGACCGCGATGTAGGCGATGATCGCGTTGTAGCCGTTGTGGGCCGGGATGACGAACCCAACTGGTTCTCCATGAGGCAGCGTTGCGATCCGCCACCAGTCTCGTGGGCTGGTGTAGCGCGCGAGTTCGTCCTCGTAATGCTTGACGGCCGCTTCTTGGGCGGACATTCGGGTCAGGTCGTCACGGCCGTGTGCGTCCAGTGTCCCGTCCATAACCGAGGCCATCAGCGCCACGAGTTCCTTGGCATCGTGGACCGGCCGGAACGCGAGGCGCCCGCTGGGCTCAGGAACTGGCGATTCCGGACGCCATTCCAGACGCAGTCGTTCGACGAACAGCCGGGCACCAGTTTGTTCCAGTACCGTCATGCGATCCTCGATGACTTGCCTGGTTACCGCGTTGTCACGCCAGTCTGGCGGGACGAAACGGCTGTACTCAGGCGGACGCGAACCGTTCGGGAGGGTCACGGCCATCGCGGTGTGCAGAAGTCGCACCCCGGTGTCCACCCGATCGGGAGCCGAGGCGCTGTCGTCGATGTCGAGGACATCCAGGATGAGCGGCGCGTCATTGCCCGGCCGGCACCACCAGGCTGCCCTGGCCAGCAGGCGGTCACCGCGCAGGGCAACCCACATCCATTCCGGACGTCGACGGGCGTTGGCCAGATCGTCGGCCAGTTCCTCGTTGAGGACGTAAGGCAGTTGGGAGAAGAGGTCGAGTTCTTCGCGTCCGGTGATCGGACGCATGGTCAGGTCGTTCGTTTTCACGGTCAAGGCACGCTCCGTTGAAGGCGCCCGTCCGCACCGGGGTCAGACGCGGTCCGAGCCCCGGGAGGACACAAGCGCGGTGATCATGGGGATCATGGGCTTATCCCTCCTCTCGCTGTCGTGGTCCCTCACCCTCGTGGCGGGGGTTCCGCCGTAACGTCTATCCAAGCGCAGCCCCGTGCGCAATCCGTTTTCGATCACCTTGCTTGCAACGGTGTCCCGTGCGTCCGGGTGGGTCAGCTGCACGTTCCGATCACTGTGGTTCGAGGTGTGGGAGGACGGCTCACGCGGCTTGTGCCGAGGGCGGCTTCGCGGAGTCGGACGGTTTCCTCATGCTGGGCGGCGAGTCGGGCCAGGGCCTGGGTGCGGAAGTCCGTGAGCTCGTCGATGGTCTGTTCGGACTTTGCCAGCCTGTCCTTGAGCTTGGCGTTCTCTGCCTTGAGCCGGGCGATCTGGGCTTCGTGGGGGTCGGGGATGTCTCCCGCCTGCTGCAGGGCCTGGAGGCGGCGCTCGAATTCGGCGCGGAGGTGCGCGTAGGTGCGAGTGCCGTAGAACGCGGTGCGGTCGACGGCTGCCTCGTTGGCGAGGGTCTTGATGTCGCACTTTCCGCCGGGCGGCATCTCGCCTCGAAGGAGCCGGTCCATGGCGGCCCGGATGCGGTTCTCGTTCTCCGTCTTCTGGGCTGCGGAGATTCTCATACGGGCTCCTCGCTCATGCTGGTGCTGGCGGCGTCGATCTCCGCGACGACGCGGAAGGCTCGGTCGAAGTCGGCTTGGAGCCGGGTGCGTTCGGTCTTGCGGGTGGTGCCGAGCTGGCCGATGAAGATCTTTGTCTTGTCGGCTTGCTCGGCCCAGACAGGCCGGTGGCAGGGGTGGTGGGTGGCCTGCGGGCAGCGGGCGGAGTCACACATCCCGATCAGCGGACGGTCGGCGGTGGGGGTGCCGGCAAGTTTGAGGCAGAGTGCCCGGGACGGGTCGGTGAACCAGCAGTAGTTCGCCGGGCCGAGGTGGAGGACCTTGGCGCGTTTGGTCAGCAGGTTGAGCACGTCGCGGTCGTTGCGCTGGATCTTCGGTGCCGATGCTGCCGTGGGTTCGAGTTTCTCGGCGATGCTGGCGAAGAACTCGGTCAGGCTGCGAGCTCCCGGCCCGGCGGGCAGAATGCCCTGCTGATACTTGCGGAACTCCTCCAGGACCAGTTGGAGATTGCGCTCGCTCTCGTGCTTGTTGACCTCGGACAACAGCTCGGCCTGGGCCCCGCCGGGGCGTGAGGCATAGCCCTCCGTTGTGGCCACGGCGATGTGCTTCAGGTGGATCTTGGAGGCCAGGAGACCGCCCGGTCGGTAGGCCATCTCCAGGGACAAAGTCCGCCGCAGCATCCTCATGTTGACCGGCCCGTCGGGAACGGGTGCGAGCCCGAGCCGCTGCCCGGCCTCGGAGTTGACCCAGTTCTTGAACCACTGGTAGCGGACGTTGAAGGCGAACCGGCCCAGTAGCAGGGCTCCGTCGACGGGGTCTTCGTGTAGTTGTTCCAGGAGGCCGATCGCCCGGTGGACTGGTTCGACGACGACCCATTCGTCGTCGGTGCCGCCCAGCGGCTGGCCTTTGACGACCTTGCTCGCGATGCGGTAGCGGATCAGGCCCGGAACGGGTTCCTCGGTCGGGCGTCGGCAGCCGATTCGCAGTTCCATCAGCTCACTCGAGCGCATCCCGGAGATCGCGGCCGTGGTGATGATGGCCGCGGTGCGGACGATCCCGACCAGGGCGACGGCTTCGAGCCGGTGCAGCGACAGAGTCCACGGCAGCTCGGATTGCCCATCGGCCGTGGGGATGTGGGACGCGTCTTGCCCAAAGGGCTTGTCGACTCCGACCTGGGCAAGGGTGTCCTCGAGCGGCCTGCGGAGGGCGGTCAGCCAGGGGGTGGCGAACTGGCTGAGGCTGGCCTGCCGGGCCAGGGTGCCCGTCGCGACGTGCAGGAGGGGATCGTGCGGGTCCCAGCCGTCAGCGAGTCGTCGGGTGACGTACCAGTCTTCGAGCATGGGCAGGGGTGTGCACGTATCCGTGTACTCACCGAGCACCCGTCCGATCTCATGGGCCGGGACCTTGCTCTTCGCGCCCACTTTCCATAGGCCCCTGAGCCCTCGTGCCGAGTACTGGTCTGCCTCGCGGACCGCATGCACCAGTTGGACGGCGTGCGGGCCGAGCGTGTCGGCGAGGTAGAGAGCGGCCGCGAGCATGGGCTGCAGGACGGCGTCCTCGACGGGCTGGGTCTTGTTCTCCGTGCGGCCGGAGGGCATCTCGGCGATCGCCGAGGCGGTGGCGCCGCCCCAGGGCCGAAGGGTCGCCGAGACCCGGTCCGCGGTGAACAGATCGCGGTAGTTGACCAGGTCGACCACGGCCTGCGCCGCGCGACGGCGGGTTCCCGGGCTCTGTTCACCCAGATGGTGCCGTGCTCGTCGAGCGCGTAGCGGCGGTGCGCCAGGTATGCCTCGCAGAGGTGTGTATCGAGCGTCTCCAGGCTCGTAATGGACCGCTCGTCCAACCACTGGAAGAGGCGGGTGGGCTCTTCCAGACGGCCCACGCAGCTGCGCAGGTGGAGTGCTGTGCGGAGGGCCCGAGGCAGCGGAGCGACGGCCGGGTGCCGCGGGGCGAGCATGGCCAGGCTGAGTTCCTTGGCGACCAGCCGCCAGCGCAGATCACAGATGCCGGTGACGTCGAGATGCCGGTGGCAGATCGGCAGCTGAACCGGCAGGCCGATGACCTCGTTGAAGTCCCAGACGTCGTCCTCGAACAACGGGCGGCGACAGCCGTCAGGAAGAGGCAGACCGGCCTCGCGGCAGACGTCGGCGCCGGCGAAGACGGCGGAAGGGCCGTCGAAGGGGATCGTGAGGGCGGTGGTCACGCGGTCATCTCCTCGGGCCGCAGCGGCAGCCCCTCGTCCATGTCGTCGACCTCGCCGGTTGCCGCCGCGAGGACGCCCGGGTCGAACCGGTCCAGGACCTGCTGGATGCGGGCGGCATAGGGGCCGAAGACGGCCATGAAGTGGGCGGCCGGCATCTGCTGTCACTGCCGGGAGAAGAACGCCTTGAGCCGCAGCAGGTTGACCGCGTGCCGGGGAGCGAACACCGCCAGGGGACACAGCAGGCAAACCCAGGGACGAGCCGGACAGGGCTTGCCCTTCGGGCCGTGCGGTCCGGACAGCTGGTCCCCGCAGGCGGCGGTGAACACATCGCGCTGTCCGCCGACGAGTTCGGCGATTGCCGTTTCGTCCAAATCCAGGGCCGCCAGCAGTTGCAAATAGCTCTCGGCCAGCGCGGCCGCCTCCTCCTCGGTGATCACCGTGGGCGGGTGGGCCCGCCGGAGCATGTCGTGCTGGGCGTCCTCGACGACCGCCTCGACGGCCTGCCGCTGGACCGGCGTCGTGGCCGTCAGATAGCGGTCTCCCTCGACCTCGGGGGTGTGGTTCGGATCGATCGTTGCCCGTCCCCGACCTGCCCACGTGCTCTTGTCCCGCATCGCGTGATGCGTGGTGCGGATCCGTGCGCGGTGGATCTTCATCGGCTGGCCGTCCTGGGCGAACACCTCGTGCCGCACCACCCACCGCTGGACGGCCGCCCGGGCGCCGGACCCGGCGAACACGGTGAACTGCCCGGGCCGGCTGAGCGACAACCACAAACGCCCTCGCTCTTCCGGGCCGGACATGCTCCGCAGCAGAGCCGAATGGGCCAGCCACTGCTCCAGCAGCCGCACCGCCCGACGCGGCAGGTTCACGCTCTCTCCCGCGGTCGGGCCCTTGATGTAGGAGAGGAGGACGGTGGAGTCACCGGCCCAGTCGACATCGCCGGTGACCAGGTCGTCGATCCCGTCGGGCACGATGCCGGAGTAGCCAGGGCCCGCAAGCTCATCACCGCTCTGGTCGGCCACGACTAGTCCGCCTCGCCCCCGGCGTCGTCCTCGTCCAGCTCCGGCGCGTCCGGGTCGCGCAGCGGGCGCGGGGGCCGGGCCCTCGGCTGAGGAGCGGCGCGCGCCCGGACGAGCATCCGCGAACGCTCCACCCGCGGCGCACCCGTCTGCGATCATCGACCCGTCTCTGAGTGAGCGACACGAACTGAGGTAGCACCATGGCGTGGGCCTATGCGGAACTGGCCAAGGAAGCAGCCAAGCGCGGCGGTCCCGTCGCGCTGCGGTACTTCTACCGCGGCCAGGGCGCCATCATCGGCGGCGCCCTCACCGGCGGCGCCATCGCCGGGACCGTGGCCTATGACAAGTGGAGCAAGCGCCGTGCTGCTACCGCTGCTGAGCCGGTGGGCGAGAGCACCACAGAGGCGCCGGCCCGCGGCGACGCCCAGGAGACCAGGCACAGCTGAACCCGCCCGGGTCAGGCCGTTCTTACTGTCCCAGGGGATCCCGGGCCCCCGGGGTCGTTTCCGCAGGTCGGCATACGACGGTCGGGCGTCACGCCCGATTCGCCCTTACGGCCGCCGCGTCCGTGCCGCTGGCCATTGCTCAGGTCCGGGGGCTCTGCCTCGCGCCGGAGGCGACCACGGATGCCGCCGCCGGGGTCGTGACCACGGCGCGGGCGGAGAGGTCGGAACGCTCGGGCTTGCGCTAACGTCCCCTCCAACGCACGATGAGGGGGGCACGTGCAACGACCGAACACCCGGACGCGCCGCTGGTGGAATGAGACGCCACGGATGACCCGGCTCCTCACCTACATGGCTGATTCCGAGCGGCGTCGCCCTATTCTTCGGCGGCCTATGGCTCGACCACATCGACGGGTGGACGGGACACGACTATCTCCTCAATATCTACTCCGGCCTGACCGGCGTGTGCTTCGGCGTCCCCCTCGCCCTGCTCCTGCTCAACCAGCTGGGAAGCGCTCAGGACGAAGCCCGAAGGACCGCACATGCCCGGGAAGAGGCCAGCGCGAGGCCGCGTTTGAGGCGGCCCTGCTCTCTCTTCGACACACCCGACCTCGCCGACCTGACGACAAGGGTGGCAGCCCTGCAGAGCCAGATCACCGGCATCAGGGGCCTGCCCACCGGTGACACACGGGATCAGGCCGTCGCCGCCTTCCTCTCCGCTTTCGACGGGCTGCTGCCAAGCCCGTCCGGACGTTCTCGCCGCAGCCTCGGCTCGCTTCACCGCTACAGCGACGAAAAGATGCAGGTGCGCGAGTGGCGGACCCGAGTCGTGGACCAGTGGGAAATTCTCCACAGGGAAGTACGCCCCAACCTGCCCCGCGGCGGCTGAATGGCCGAAGGTCCGGAAACCGCCGCCCGACAGGCCACGCGAGACCTGCTGGTGATGGGCCGGAACCCACTGGAAGCGGGTCAACGAGCAGGGTGCCGAGGTCGTGATGAGGAACTTCCTGCAAGACGTGAACGCGCTGTGTCAGACCGCGGCGGCCCTTGAGATGTACAAGTGACCGTCCGCCACCTAGGAATTAGGTGTCCCCCCGAAGCCGCGGCAGCAGCGGGCCTGCCCGTTCTGGCATCGAAGGCCCGTGCGTCGACACTGGCGCTGACCGCTGCAACGGCCGAGCTACCGCGAAGTGACAAGTAGCGCCATCACCGACCGGCTGGCCAAGGTGCGTATCTCCGAGCCCTGGCCGCCCTTACTGACCGCCCGATCGCTGGCCCGGTCCGTGTACGGGGCGATGGAGCCAACGCACTTGCAGCTCGTGGCGGTCAGGCGAGCGTCGTGACGGCTTCGCCAACCCGCTCGGCCTGCCGAGCCGGGCAAGTAGCCTGCCGATACTCGGCACCGCAGTAGAGCGCATCGCGACGGTGACCGTACCCGAGGGCAAGGCGGCGGTCTCACACGGGACACACAGACGAGGGAAGAGCCGCCACAGGCCGGGTCTGCGGTGGCTCTCCCCATTGACCTGCAATTGGCGTCTGCTTCGTGAACGGAGGGTGTGCTTCCTCTGGTGCGCGGATCACCTCTGTTGGAAGACTCCGGCGCGGCTGCCTGAAGTGGGCGGCCTCAATGGGAAGGATTCTGCCTTGACGCTGAGCCACTTAGCGCGTACTGCGGCGGTCGCCGCACTCGCCGCCTGTTCCATCGCGATCGGCACCGGCGCCGCGCACGCCAACCCTCCGGGGACTCAGGGCAACTGCCGCGCGGACTGGACCGGGCCCGGCCAGGTCAGGCTGTCGGCGTGCGGCTACAACAACGGCAGCGGTGGCCTGGTCCCGTCGGTGGGCGTGTACGACGGCCAGATCGGCACGGACGTCTGTGCGCAGCTCCTGCGCGTGAACGGCAACGGCTCCACCACGCAGGTCCACGACTACGGCTGCCACGGCTGGGAGCCACTGGGCTACTACGCGGCGGACTGGAGCGCGTACTACCCGGGTGGCGGAACCTACGTCTTCCAGTATGGGTACTGGGGCACGCCTCCCGGCGGCTCATACGGCTACTACGGCGGCGTCCAGTCGCCGCGCGTCTCCGTCTGACGGTTCTGCCGAGACACCCGCAGGCGTCGTGCCGGACCGGCTGATGCGCGCGTGGTGAGGCCGGCCAGCCCCACCACATGGCGCCAACTCCTCAACCCCGGGAAGTAGAACCGCCCCAGGCCAGCCCTGGGGCGGTTCTCTCGGCCGAGCGCGTCGGGCGATACACCGTCATCGACGATGCATCTCCCGCGTGGTGGTGCGACCCGGGTAGAGGCGTTCCAGGCGCTCGAGTTCGGGTGCTGCGGTCTCGATCCGGTCCAAGGCGTCGGTCGGCGCCGACCGGGTGCTGCCGGCAGTCGCGCGAAGCGGGACCGGGGGTCTACCCGGTCGAGCCCCTTGCCGCGCAAGGCGACCGCCCGGTCTATCTAGGCACAAGAGCGGGATACCTGCAGATCAGACACACTTGAAAGGACGTAAGCAGGTAGGGCACGTTCATGGACGTGGTCCGGCCGAACCACATCATGGACGATCTTTCGAGTACTACCTGTTCTGCGCCACTGCGAGATGCCGACGGCTACCTCGGGGGCCACCACCTGAAGCAGGGGCTTGGGGGCCAGTTCAGCAGCACGGCCGTGATCCCCGCGGCAAGGTAGGCCAAAGAGAGAAGAAGGCTTCCCGCCCGGATGCATCCTGGCGCCCGGAGCTGGTTGTCGTAGGACTCAGCGATCGTGTGCAAGAAGACCATCCCCAGGGCCATCAACAGCATGCCGATACCGATGGCGCCGGGGACGCCAGCGAACCAGCCCACGCAGGTGGAAGGCCCAACGGCTCCAGCAGCGGTGAGCAGCGCTGCAACCTCCAGGAACGCCAGGACAGTCAGGACGAAAGCCTGGAAAAGAAGGTCCGCAGTGAAACGAAAGCGCTTCGGCGACTGTGCTCCTTGGCCACCACCTGGGCTGGTACGGCAGGGGCACCCTGTCCACCACTGGCTGGTGCGCCGACAGAGATCCGCTGCTGGTGCTCATACAGGTGAGGTCGGGGAACAGGCGAGGGCGGGAGCAAGGTGCAGAAGCCTCCTTCCGCCGGAGTCGAGCGGTGGGTGAGGTCGACGAGCATAGCCTCGGCTTCCTGGCGGCTCATGGGTTCGCCGCCGGACAGGACGATGCTCGGTTCGAGGGCGCCTGGTCCGCTGACCCAGACGGTTTGCAGGGCGTCGCTGAGGCGCGGATCGGTGTTGGCGATGTGTAATGGTGGAGTCGGGCATCGCAACTCTCCGAATAGCCCCCGTGATCACGCTCGCAGAAACTGGAGCACCTTCGCGGCAGTCTGCTCTTGGTCTAGGAGCGCCCTGCCGCCGCGGGCCCGGGGCGCGCCGCCCGCGCGGGAAGTTCACCGTGGCGGGGGGGGGGAGCGCGGCGCTTTCTCCCGGTGCGCCAGGGTCGGGCGCCGCCGGACCGGCGGGGGTGGACAGTTGGCCGTTCCCGGGACGAGCGCCCCCGTCCGCCAGCAGACTGCTATACGTCGACGGCCTGGTGGGCTCTTCTCCCTTGAGCGGTTGGTCTGTTGGGGCTGTCGTGGGCGGGCTGTATCGGTTGTGCGCCGCGGTCACCACGGTGTGGGGCGGGCACGGATGGGTGGGGACGGCACGGATGGACGAGATCAGTCTCAGTGAAGCGCTGTGGCAGTTGCGGTCGGAGTTGTACCAGGCGCAGACCGACGGCGCGGGGCAGCAGTTGAGGTTCGAAGTGGAGAAGGCGGAGCTGGAGCTGGAGGTCGAGTTCCGGCGGGACGGCAACGGCAAGGTGAAGGTGTCCGTCGGCGCGCTCGGCGCGAAGGGCGAGGCCGAGGCCGGAGGGGTGCGCGGGGCCGTCCGGCGGGAACGGCTCACCCTCACCTTGAACGTCCTGGACGAGGCCATCGGCCCCGATCGACGCTTCCGGGTCGAGCGCGGTGCCTCGGTCCGCGGTGCGTACGCCGAGGCGCCGGACCCCGCCTACGGCGCTCAGCCGTCCGAGCCGCTGCAGCCCGAGCCTTGGGACGAGTGACATGGATCCGAAGAGACTGGTACTGATCCGCGTCGGGGGCGCACCGAACGGCACCAGCTACCTGATCGGGCCCCAGCTGGTCCTGACGAGCCTCCACGTCGTGCGCGACCCCAGGCGGCGGTTGAGCGTGCGCGTCGGGCATCCGGTCCTGAGCCCAGAGCTGCACCGGCGCGGCGTCCGCGTGTGCTGGCCCACCCCCCGCGACCACGTTCCCGACACGGTGGACGTGGCGCTGCTGTGGCTGGACGAGCCCGTCGACGTGGGCGGTTCCGCGCCCGTACGGTGGGGCCGGCCGGCCGGGGCCGCGTTGCTGTCGTACGAGGGCCTGGGCTTCCCGTCGTTCGCCGACGACGGCGGGGAACCGCAGGTGGAGCACCTGCGGGGCGACCTGCCCCCGGCCGGCACCTCCAGGACCGGCGGGGGATGGGTCCTGGACACCCCGATCTGGCCCGAGCACCGGAGGGGACGAGGCTGGGACGAGCTCAGGGCTGGTGACACATCACTCGATTCCGAGTGGTCCGATGCCCAGGTCCTCACGCATGAGGCGACGCATCTGCGCCATAGCCTTGCGCCGCCGCTCTATCAGGGGCGCGTCGTCGGCGGAGCCGACAGCCACTCCACGGGCATAGGCGTCGCGGATCGCGCGCAGGCGGTGGAACGCCTCATTCCCCGCCTCCACGACCTGCGGGGGGCCCACGAGCCAGAGGCGTTCGCTCGCCGTGTAGATGCCGGTGCCGCGCACGGCTTCCCGCACCGCCGCGTCGCGTGCCGACTCGGACATGTGGTCGCCCAAGGCGACGGCCCGTATCTCCTCACCCGCGGCTTTGAGGGCGGAAACATACTCCGTGTAGACCTCGCGCCGTACTTCCAGAGCGTGCCTGGCTTCCTCCCGCCGCCACCGGTTGCGATCGGCGATCAGAGTGGCTGCGATGCCGATGACGGCACCGGTCAGTGTGGAGAGCAGGGGCGTCCAGTCCATGTGTCGTAGCTTGTCGAAACCGGTGCGCTGGCACCAGTGATTTCGCTACGCATGGCTGGGGTCTGTACGGTCTTCGGTGTAACTCCTGATCATGGAAGTAGCACCTGATGAGCGACGTGACTGTCTCTGCCGAGGCGGTTGAAGAGGTCCGGCCGGTGAAGTTGCCGACGGACGCACTGGACGATCAGTTGATCGGGCAGTTGGTCGACCGGGCCCGCGCGAGCGGCCTCCAACTGACCGGCGAGGGCGGGCTGCTGCAGCAGCTGACCGAACGCGTGCTGGAGTCCGCCCTCGAAGGAGAAATCACCGACCACCTCGGCTACGAGAAGCACGCCCCGGCCGGTGCCGGCAGCGGCAACAGCCGCAATGGGGCCCGGTCCGTGTCGGCGTAGGCGTAGGCGTAGGCGTAGGCGTAGGCGTGCCAACGGCGTTGGCAGAGGCGGGCGTGGTGTTGGGGAGGGGAACGCGGGCGCGAGTCTCCGGGGAGGGATCGAGGGATCCCCGCATCTCGTCGTGACTCGAAAGAATCTGTACGATGCGTGCGCCCATGGGCTCTTGTCGGGAGACGCCCCGCCGGGGGCCCTTCTTCTCACCGTGGGGATGCACATGCGCATACGCGCTTCGGTTGCCGCTCTGTCCGGCACCCTGGTTCTCGCTTCGGCTCTGGTGTTTCCCGCCGCCGCGCAGGCGCACGCGGGACCGATGGACAGTGACGACACGACGATCACGAAGGTCGTCGTCAACGGCGGCAAGGACATCGTCCTCGGTACCTCCGCCAAGCAGTCGTTCACCGCCACGGTGACCGCGGCCGACCCGGACGGCGTCACCGGCGGCTGGGTCGCCCTGTGGCACGGCACCTCCTTCGACGACCAGGGCAGGGACGGCGCCCTGTTCCCCGCCGAGCAGGGATCGGGCTCCTGCGTGGCGACCAGTGCCCAGACCTCGACGTGCACGGTCCACTTCACCGTGGACCCGACGGCCGACATGACCAAGAACGCCTATGCCGGCACCTGGCACGCGTACGCCATCGCGTACGGCCGCCCGAGCGGTTCCACCAGCGACGGATACGCCGGCTCCGTGCACATCAAGCGCAACACCACGCTCACCGCGAACGCCTCGCCCGAGCCGGTGGTCCATGGCCGGACCATCACGGTCAAGGGCGCGCTCACCCGCGCCAACTGGGAGACCCATGCGTACGCGGGCCTGAGCAACGTGTCGGTGAAGCTCCAGTTCCGCAAGTCGGGCACCAGCACGTACACCACCCTCAAGACCGTCACCAGCGGCTCCGGCGGAGCGGTGACGGCCACCACCACGGCGACGAGCGACGGGTACTACCGCTTCTCCTACGCGGGTACCACGACCACCGACGCCGCGACGTCGGCCAGCGACTTCGTCGACGTCCAGTAGGAACCCGGGACCCCCTTCCGGGACCAGGGAGAGGGGAGCGGGGAACACCCCGCCGTCGAGATGAGTCTCGGGCTCCCGGATGCGGGGTTCCCGTCACGTACGGGTTCTCCTCGCCCTCCTTGAGGATGCCCACCGGTCGTCCCCTGAAGACAGATCGCGTTGACCTGCAATGGCGTCTGAGAATCGCGATCGATCCGCGTGCGATTCGTCGACAATTCGCGTTCGTTTCGCGCGCGACAGCCCGATCTAGGGACCGTCCGGGGAGTCACCGACGAAGCCAGAGACGCACGGCGGCAACGGTCACCGTGCCGTGAAAGATGTACGCTCGTTTGTCGAAGCGGCAGGCCACAGCGCGGAAGCCCTTGAGGGCATGGATCGTTCGCTCCACCTCGTTCCGGCGTTTGTACACCGCTTGGTCGAAGCCGGTAGGCCGACCGCCTGCGCTGTCTCGGCGCTGGCGGTTGGCCCGCTGGTCTTTGCGTTCGGGGATGGTGTGCCTGATCTGGCGACGTCGTAGGTAGCGTCGATTCCGGCGGGAACTGTACGCCTAAGACCGTGTCCTACGTGGTGAGGCGGACGTATCGCTTGTAGCAGCAGAGTGCGGCTGGGAGTCCCAGAAAGCCCAGGTAGTTGCGGGGGTTTCGTTCGCAGCGGGGGCTGAGTCGGCGGTAGCCGGACAGCCACGATATCGTGCGCTCGATCA
>NZ_JBIBJK010000030.1:0-95076 GCF_042958635.1 Streptomyces sp. NPDC007971 | reverse complement strand
GGGGGGGGGGGGGGGGGGGGGGGCGGGCGGCCCGGGGGGGGGGGGGGGGGGGGGGGGGGGGGCCGGCCCCCGGGGGGGGGGCCCGGGGCCCCGGGGGGGGGGGGGGGGGCGCCCCGCCCCCCCCACCGCCCCCGACGGCCTGACCGCCCTCGCCGCGGACGGCGGCACCTGGGACGCCGTCGTCGACACCTGGTCGGCCGAGCCGCGCGCGGTCCGGGACACGGCACGGCTGCTGCGGGGCCGGGCCGGCCGGTACGTGTACGTCTCCAGCCGGTCCGTGTACGCCTGGCCCTGGCCCTCGGTGGGCGGGGCCGCCGAGGACGGGCCGCTGGTCGAGGGCGCCTCCGCCGACGCCGGTGCGACCGAGTACGCACAGGACAAGCGGGGCGGCGAGCTGGCCGCGGTCGAGGCCTTCGGGGCCGAGGCGTCGGTGCTGGTCCGGGCGGGGCTGATCCTCGGCCCGTACGAGAACATCGGCCGGCTGCCCTGGTGGCTGACCCGGATCGCCCGCGGCGGCCCGGTCCTGGCACCGGGACCGCAGGACCTGCCGCTCCAGTACATCGACGCCCGGGACCTCGCCGACTGGCTGCTCGGCGCCGTGGAGCGGGAGTTGAGCGGGCCCTACGACCTGGTGAGCCCGCCCGGCCACACCACCATGGGCGAACTGCTGCGGACCTGTGTCCGGGTCACCGGCGCGGACGCCGAGCTGCGCTGGACCGCCCCGGAGGCGATCCTCGCCGCCGGGATCGAGCCGTGGACCCAGCTGCCGGTGTGGGTGCCGCCGGACGGCGAGATGTACGGGCCGGCGCACCGGGGCGACGTCTCCCGGGCGCTCGCCACGGGGCTGGTGTGCCGGCCGGCCGGGGAGACCGTCGCCGACACCTGGCGGTGGCTGACGGACATCGGCGGCACGGTACCGCTGCGGCCGGACCGCCCGGTGCCGGGCCTGGATCCGGAGGTGGAGGCGAAGGTCCTGGCCGGGGGCGGGGGTGTACCTGACACCACCTCCTGAAGGGGGGGGACCGGCCCCGTGCCCGCGCCCGCCTCGGTCGGTGAGACTGACGGCATGAACAACAACACGAGGAACGACGGCCTGCGTACCCGTACCCGGGACGTTCTGCTGGCCGCCGGGCGGGGGTTCGTGCTGGCCGTTGTCTCGCTGCCGCTGGCCGTCCTCTGCTTCACGCTGGCGGCCGTGTCGATCGCGCTCGTCCCGGCCGGCCTCGGGATCTTCACCACCCCGCCGGTCCTGACCGGCGTACGCACCTTCGCCAACTGGCGGCGGGTCCTGGCCGCCGAGTGGAGCGGGGTGCGCATCCCGGTGGCGTACCGGCCGACACCCGAGGACGCCAACCCCTGGACGCGCACGGTGCTGATGCTGGCGGACCCCGCGACCTGGCGGGATCTGCGGTGGCTGCTGGTGGACATGACGGCCGGGTTCGTCACCGCCCTGCTGCCTGCCGTGCTGGTGTTCTACCCGCTGGAGGGCTTCGCGGTGGCGGCCGGGCTGTGGCACGTGCTGTCGGACGCCGAGGGCGGCCCCTACTGGTACGCCTTCGTGCCGGTCGACAGCCGGGCGACCGCGTTCGCCGCCGCCGCCGTGGCCGCCGTCCTCCTGGTGGTGGCCCACCGGTTCACCCCCGCGATGCTGACCGCGCACTTCCGCCTCACCCGCGCCGTCCTCGCCCCGAGCCAGGCCGAACTCGCCGAGCGGGTGCGGGTGCTGACCGAGACCCGGCGGGACGCCGTGGACACCTCCGCCGCCGAACTGCGCCGCATCGAGCGGGATCTGCACGACGGGGCGCAGGCGCGGCTGGTCGCCATGGGCATGGACCTCGGCACCGTCGAGGCGCTGCTCGAAAGGGATCCGGCCAGGGCGAGGAAGCTGCTCGCGCAGGCCCGCCAGAACTCCGCCGAGGCCCTGGAGGAACTGCGCGGCCTGGTCCGCGGCATCCATCCGCCGGTGCTTGCCGAGCGCGGACTCGGGGACGCGGTGCGGGCGCTGGCGCTGCGGCTGCCCCTGCCGAACGAGGTGAGTGTGGAGCTGCCGGGCCGCGCGGACGCACCGGTGGAGTCGGCCGCCTACTTCGCGGTCAGCGAGGTCCTGACCAACGCCGTCAAGCACTCCGGCGCCGAGCGGGTCCGGGTGGACGTGCACCACACCGACGGCATGCTGCGGATCACGGTCACCGACAACGGCAAGGGCGGTGCCGTGATCGGCGCGGGCTCGGGGCTCGCCGGGGTCGAGCGGCGACTGGGTACATTCGACGGCGTCCTGGCCGTCAGCAGCCCCGCGGGCGGTCCCACCCTGGTGTCCATGGAGATCCCGTGCGCGTTGTCCTAGCCGAAGACCTCTTCCTGCTGCGTGACGGACTGGTGCGGCTGCTGGAGGCCTACGACTTCGAGATCGCGGCGGCCGTCGAGTCCGGTCCCGAACTCACCCGTGCGCTGGCCGAGCTGCAGCCGGACGTCGCCGTGGTCGACGTCCGGCTGCCGCCCACGCACACCGACGAGGGTCTGCAGTGCGCGCTGCAGGCCCGGCGGGAGCGGCCCGGGCTGCCGGTGCTGGTCCTCTCCCAGCACGTGGAGCAGTTGTACGCACGGGAGCTGCTGGCCGACGGGAGCGGCGGGGTGGGGTATCTGCTCAAGGACCGGGTGTTCGACGCCGAGCAGTTCGTGGACGCCGTGCAGCGGGTGGCCGCGGGCGGTACGGCGATGGACCCGCAGGTGATCCAGCAGCTGCTGTCGCGGCGGGCGGCCGACGACCGGCCGCTGGCCCAGCTGACCCCCCGGGAGCGGGAGGTCCTCGAACTGATGGCACAGGGCCGCTCGAACACGGCGATCGCCTCCCAGCTGGTGGTGACGGAACGGGCCATCGCGAAACACACCTCCAACATCTTCACCAAACTGGGCCTGGAGGTGTCGGACGACGACAATCGCCGCGTTCTGGCCGTGCTCGCCCACCTCGACCGCGACCTCTGATCCTCAGGACAACTTCCGCTGCTCAGATGGCATTTGAGGCCCGTGGGCGGGGTATTCCTCGGACAAATTTGTGAGACGGCTGAACACCTCTGAGGCGGTGTCCGTATGGAAGGGCGCCGCTTCACTCCTGTCGGGCGCCTCGATGCTGCCCCGCAAGGAAGTCAGAGGAGTTCCATGGGACGCAACACACGAAAACGCCGTACGCCGCTGGCCACCAAGGCCATAGCCGCATCGGCGGCCCTAGCGCTCGGTGGGGGCGGGCTGATCTGGGCGAACTTCTACGCTTCGGCGCACGAGCCGAACCACCAGACGTGGGGAGGCAACTCGACCAAGGCCGCCACGGCCCAGGTCGCGACGATCTCCTGCCCGGACGTCGGCCAGAAGCTGACGAACGTGCCCTGGCGCGCACGCCAGGGCGTGGCGATGGAGCTGGCGAACCTCGACAAGCAGATCACCGAGGCCTACAACCGGCTCGCCTCCACCCGGCAGGCACAGACGAACGACCCGAGCTTCGTGCAGAACTCGATCGTCGGCCCCCTCAAGGACAAACGGGCTGCGACGATCGACCGGATCAGGATGGACATCCAGCGGGTCGGCGGCTCCTTCAACAGCGCGCTGAACCAGCTCGCCGCCTGTACGACGCAGTCCGCCAACCAGACGACCGCCGGCGGTCAGCAGCAGAACACCGGCGGTCAGCAGCAGAACACCGGTGGCCAGCAGCAGAACACCGGTGGTCAGCAGCAGAACGGGGGCCAGCAGCAGAACGGGGGTCAGCAGCAGGCCGGCGGCCAGCAGCAGAACGTCGGCGGGCAGGCCGGCAACGGCCCGGTCGCGGCCGACTTCGTGGACATCACGAAGGTCGCGCCGAACGTCCAGGGCAAGCCGCGCCAGCTGGGCAACGCCTCGACCGGCACGTTCACCACGCGCTGCGGTGTGAACGCGAACAAGAACCACAACACCGACAACGTGATCGTGGCGCCCGGCGTGACCAACGGCGCGCACCACCTGCACGACTACGTCGGCAACCAGAAGGTCAACGCGTTCTCCAGCAACCAGACGTTCCTGCAGGGCGGCACCAGCTGCCAGAACAGGAACGACCTGTCGTCGTACTACTGGCCCGTGGTCCGCGTCCAGGACGGCTCGCAGGACTTCGACCAGAACGCGGACGGCGGTGGCAAGGAAGGCAACGTCGGCAAGATCCTGACGCCGGTGCAGGCCCAGATCAAGTACGTGGGCAGCCCGGCGAGCAAGGTCGTCGCGATGCCGCAGTTCCTGCGCATCATCACCGGTGACGCCAAGACCACCACCAACGGTCTGGCCAACGCCAACGCGCACTGGAGCTGCACCGGCTTCGAGAACAAGGTGCAGCTGACGTCGCAGTACCCGATCTGCCCGCAGGGCAGCAAGGTGGTGCGCACCTTCGCCTTCCAGAGCTGCTGGGACGGGCAGAACATCGACAGCGCCAACCACCGCACGCACGTGGCCTTCGCCGACCCGGCGAGCGGCGTCTGCGGGAACGGCTTCAAGGCGATCCCGCAGCTGACGATGCGCCTGGTGTACAACATCGCCCCGCCGAGCCTCCAGAACGGCCAGGTGAAGAACGCCTACGCGGTCGACGGGTTCCCGGAACAGCTCCACAAGCCGGCCACCGACCACGACGACTTCATCAGCGTCACGACCGGCGGCCTGGCGAACAAGATCGCCAACTGCATCAACACCGGCCGCCAGTGCCAGTGAGGGTCCGGTAGCACGAGCGGGCGGTGGGAACTCCCACCGCCCGCTTCGTCTGTGCGCCGCCTGGGCCGCGACGGCCGTCAGCCGCTGTGCGCACCGTGCGCGTGGTGGTCGGTGCCGATCTCCACGTCACCGCCGAGCGTGCCGCGCAGCGCCTTGACGACGCCGTTGTCACCGACGGCGACCCACTTGCGGCCGACCAGGTAGTAGCCGCCGTAGTCCTTCGCGTCGTTGATCCACTCGCGCTGGCCGCGGTCGGTGGCGAAGGTCGCGAGGATGAACCGGCCGTCGGTGTTCTTGCAGATGGCCTGGCGGATCTCGTCGGCGTCGGTCTGCATGTTCGGCTTGCACTTCACCTCGGCGGCAAGGCTCTCCAGGCTGCCCGTGGCAGTGGGCGGCACCTTCTTCGTGTCCCCGCCGGAGCCGCAGCCCGTCAGCGCCAGTACGGCCGCTGCACCCACAACGGCGAGCGTCGGTCGCGTCAACCTCATCTGTTCCTCCGGTCCTGATGCGCAGAAGCATGCCGCAGGGAGCCCGGGCGAGGGGCCCCGCCCTTCGATACGGCCCCCGCGTGCGCTGCGCTCAATTACGGGGCGCCCGCGGGCACGGGTGTGCGAGGGTGACCCGGTGAACCATGACTGGGAAGACCGTGTGACCGCCGCCTGGGCCACCTTCGACGACTACGCGGAAGCCGCATCGGACAGCAGCTCCGCCAAGGGCCCCGCCGAGTTCCGCGCCGTGATCGACAAGCTCGTCGCCGAGCTGCCGCAGGGCAGCCCGCTGGGCCCCTTCGAGCAGGCCTGCGCCTGGGACTCCACCGGTCACTCGGACAAGGCGGTGCCGCTGTACCGGGAGGCGCTGGCGCGCGGTCTGAGCGAGGCCAGCCGGTACAAGGGCCGCCGGGCCAAGATCCAGATGTCCAGCTCGCTGCGGAACATCGGGCGGGCCCAGGAGGGCGTCGAGCTGCTCACCCCCGAACTGGACGCCCCGTCGGACGAGTTGGACGACGCGGTGCGGGGCTGTCTCGCGCTGTGCCTGTCCAGCCTGGGCCGTGACCGCGAGGGCCTGTCCCTGGTGCTCGGCGCGCTGGCCCCGCACCTGCCGCGCTACCAGCGGTCGATGGCGAACTACGCGCGTCTGCTCGTGGAGCCGCAGGACTGACCCGCCCGCACGCCGGGGCCGCGGGACACTTCGCACCCGCGGGGCATGCCGGAACCGCCGAGACCGCAGGACACGCGGCAACCGCCGGGACCACAGAGCGCGCCTGACCGCCGGAGGCGCAGGGCACGCCGGGACCGCAGAGCGCGCAAGGCACACCGGAACCGCAGACCACGCAGGGCATGCCGGAACCGCGGGGCACGCCGTCGCCGGTGCCGGCGGGACGGTCGTGCCCGGCCGCTCGCCGCCTCCGCGCCGGCTGCGGCGCCCGGTGGCGGAGGCCGCCGGGCAGGCCGGTGACCAACCACCGATTCGCTCGTTTTCCCGGACGTGCAGTCACAGGAAGTAGACCAGCGTCCCGCACCCGCCTCCGCCGGGGCCGCCGGCCCGGTAGTGGATGTCGAGCAGGCCGAGGCCGCGCTCGTCGAGCACTACCCCCGGCTGGTCCGGCTCGCCTACCTGGTACTGCCGCCCCGCCTCGGCCGCAGCCGCCGGGTGCTGACGGCGCACGCCCTCGCCCAGCGGGCCCTGCCCGGGGGTCGCAAGCAGACATCCGTGATCCCGGCCCAGTCCACGGGCCGGGACGGCGACCCGAGCTACGCCTTCCTCCGCCTGCGCGTGCTGCGCGCGGCGCTGGAGGCGACCCGCCCCCGCAGGACCCTGCCGAGACTCTCGCAACTGCCGCCGCTGCTCCCCCAGGTGTGGGGACTGCGCCTGTTCCCGCGCTCGGGCGGCGCCGACGAACTCGCCCTGGACCAGCGGCTGTCGGCCCTGTCCGGCCCGGCCCGCGCCGCGTACGTGCTGCGCGGCCTGGAGAAGCTCTCCGACCCCGACATCCGCAGGATCCTGGAGGCCGCCGAGGCCGACGAGCCCGACGCCGCGCTGGCGGAGGCGAACGGGGTGCCCGGACAGGACGCGCTGCTCTCCTCCCCCGAGTACGACCCCTGCTCGCTGCAGGCCCGGCCCACCGACCTGATGCGCCGCCGCCAGCACACCAAGGCCGCGCTCGCCGCGGCGGCCGCGCTCGCGGTGTGCGGGGCGCTGGTCTTCATGCCGGGCGGCGGCTGGGGCCCCGACGGCGCCGCCGCGCCCCTGTACGCGCAGAACCCGGCGGCCGAGGCGGCCCTGGACCCGGGCAAGGTGACCCGCGTCCCGCCGACGGCGTGGCAGTCCGCCGCCCGCACCGACTTCTCCGTGTGGCCCGCACGCGGCCCGCTCACCGGCGACAAGGCTCTGCTGCGCCGCGCCCTCGCCGTCTGGGCCCGCCCCGGGGAGACGGTCCGCGTCTCGTCCACCCCCGGTACCCAGACCGGCGGCCCGGCCGGCCCGCCCCAGCTGCTGTACGCGGGCACGGTGGACGGCGCCCGGGTGGTGATCCTCCACGACGGCCTGCGGATCGTCCGCTACGCCGA
Organism: Streptomyces sp. NPDC007971; assembly: GCF_042958635.1. NCBI lineage: Bacteria > Bacillati > Actinomycetota > Actinomycetes > Kitasatosporales > Streptomycetaceae > Streptomyces > Streptomyces sp. NPDC007971. Next base: position 87,790 of record NZ_JBIBJK010000030.1, on the reverse strand, counting down.
GCCGACGGACGGCACCTCCGGCGCCGCGCTCGACTTCGCCCGCGTCGACGGCGCGACCGGCGCCGAGGCGGGCTCGCTGGTGCTCGGCCGCTCCGACGGCAACGTCCGCTATCTGCTCGCCCCCTGGGTGAAGAAGGCCGCCGCGCGGGACCTGATGAAGCCGGGCTCGGCGCCGACGCCCCTCACCGCCACCGGCGGCGTCACCACACCGCTGGCCAGCCCGGCGCTGCAGCCCGGCAGCTGCACCTCGTGGAACGTGCTCCAGCTGACCGACGACTGGGGCACCCGGCTCGCCACCGACCTGGGCGAACTGGTCCCCGCGCACCTCACCGCCGGACGCCCGGGCGCCCCCGCCGAGGCGTCGGGCACGGACGGGCTGCGCACCTGGGCGCCGTTCGCCTGCTCGCTGGCCATGGAGCGCTCCGCGGGTGTCCGCAGCGTCAACGCGTGGGCGTTCGCCAACCAGCCTCTGCCCGAGGGCAGCGGGTCGGCCGGCTGGCTGTGCACCCGGGCCGAGACCTGGCGCGGCGACGGTACGGCGGCCCTGGCCCAGTTCCGGACGCCGGGCGGCGCGGTCGGGGCGGTCGTGGCCAAGGGCGGGGACGTACCGGCGTGCGGCCCGCGCGACCCGCAGGTGCTGGCCGGGGTGCTGTGGAAGTCCAGGACCGGGGCCTGGTACCTGCTGGCGGCCGGCAGCGAGGGAACCGCGTCGATCCGTGCGACCGGCGGCGTCACCGCCCGGGGACAGGGGCCGCTGCTCGCGGTCCGGGCCAAGCAGGGTGCGCAGGCCGACCTGAAGGCGACGCTGGCCGACGGACGGCAGATCAGCGGGCTCCACTAGCCGAAATCCCACGGGGCACCGCCATCGGCCGAACGCCCGGCGGGCCCCGCCGACGGGCGTTCGGCGAGCTTCACCAGTCGGCGTCCGGCTCCGCTCCGTCGGCCGACCCCCGCCGGGCCCCACCGGCCGGCGTCCAGCTGGGCCCGTCGGTCGGCGCCCGGTGGGCCCCGTCGGCGGGCACCTAGCTGACATTCGCGTCAACAAGGTGCCGCACGGGGGTTCTCAGACGTCCTACCCGTCAGTACATTGACGCCATGTCTAACACGCAGGCCCGGCCGGTGGAGTCCGAGCGCATACCGCTCAAGGCCCGCAACGTGTCCTTCTCCTGGGAGGACACACCCTTGCACTGGGTGCCCGGCGACCCCTTCACCACGCACACCATCAACGTGCTGCACCTGCTGCTGCCCGCCGGCGAGCGGTGGTTCGTGCACGTGTACAAGCAGGTGCTGCCGCTCATCCGGGACGACCGGCTCCGCGAGGACGTCATCGGCTTCATCGGGCAGGAGGCGATGCACTCCCAGGCCCACGACGAGGTCCTGCCGCACCTGCGCGAGCAGGGGCTGGACCCGACGCCGTACACCGCGCAGGTCGACTGGTTCTTCGAGAAGCTGCTCGGCGACCGCACCCTGCCGCCGGGCCGGGCGCGCCGCTGGTGGCTGCTGGAGCGGGTCGCGCTGATCGCGGCGATCGAGCACTACACCGCCTTCCTCGGCAACTGGGTGCTCAACGCCGCCGAGCTGGACCGGCGCGGCGCCGACCCGACCATGCTGGACCTGCTGCGCTGGCACGGCGCGGAGGAGGTCGAGCACCGCTCCGTCGCCTTCGACCTGTTCGCGCACCTCGACGGCAGCTACCGGCGCCGGGCGCGCACCTGGGCGACGGCCTTCAGCGCACTGGTGTTCCTGTGGCAGCGCGGGATCCGCTTCTTCCTGGAGAACGACCCGACCCTGGTGGACGCCAAGGGCTCGCTGAAGGACTTCTACGTGCGCGGCCGGCAGGGCACCCTGCCCGCCACCGGCGACATGCTCAAGTCCATCCCGCGCTACCTCAGCCGCTCCTACCACCCCTCCCAGGAGGGCTCCACCGCGCAGGCCGTCGCCTACCTGGCCTCCTCCCCCGCCGCGCTCGCCGCAGAGAAGACGGGGGCATGATGCCGAAGCTGCGCACCGTCGCCCTCGTCGCGGGGGCCGCCCTGCTGACCCGGCGGGCCCTGCGCCGCCGGGTTGCGGCCTCGCCGTTGTGGCCGCTGCCCTCCCTGGACCCGCCCCTGTCGGGCCGCCCCCGCTCACGGGCGCTGCGGCTGCTGCTCACCGCCCACGAGACCGTCGCCGACGGGGTCGTACAACTGCGCCTGGAAGGGCGCGCCCTGCCGCGCTGGGAGCCGGGTGCGCACCTCGACCTGGTGCTGCCGTCGGGGCTCGTACGGCAGTACTCGCTGTGCGGCGACCCCGCGGACACCTCGTCGTACACGGTCGCCACCCGGCTGGTCGAGGACGGGCGGGGCGGCTCGCGCGAGGTGCACGAGCAGCTCGCCGAGGGCATGGAGCTGGAGGTGCGCGGACCGAGGAACCGCTTCCCGCTCGCCGAGGCGCCCGCCTACGTCTTCGTCGCCGGCGGCATCGGCATCACGCCGATCCTGCCGATGCTGCGGGCACTGCCGGAGGGCACCGACTGGCGGCTGCTGTACGGCGGACGCACCCGGGCCTCGATGCCGTTCCTCAAGGAGGTGCGGGCGCTCGCCCAGGACCGGCTGACGCTCGTCGCCGAGGACGAGGACGGGCGCCCGGACCTGGACGCGCTGTTCGCCGAGGTGCCTGCGGGGACGGCCGTGTACTGCTGCGGCCCGGAGGGTCTCATGGCCGCGGTGGAGGCACGGCTGCCCGAGGGTGCCACGCTGCATCTGGAGCGGTTCGCTCCGCGCACCCCGGCAGAGGGCGACGCCGGGTTCGAGCTCGAACTGCGGCGCAGCGGGCGGACGGTGACGGTCCCGGCCGGCTCCACCGTGCTGGCCGCCGTACGCCGTGAGCTGCCGGACATCGCCTACTCCTGCGAGCAGGGGTTCTGCGGGACCTGTCAACAGCGGGTGCTGGACGGCGAGGTGGATCACCGGGACGAGCTGCTGACGGATGCGGAGCGTGCCGACTCGATGCTGATCTGTGTGTCACGGGCCAGAAGTGAGCGTCTTGTGCTTGACCTGTGACGGAATGATGCGAATGCCGTCGAGGGTCCGGCCCGTTCGAGGCCGGATTCGATCGGTAAGGTGTTCGCATGAGTACCGGGGTTCGCCGCAGGATGGGCGTCGAGGAGCGACGGCAGCAGCTGATCGGCGTCGCACTCGACCTGTTCAGCCGCCACTCGCCCGACGAGGTCTCCATCGACGAGATAGCGTCGGCGGCGGGCATCTCGCGCCCGCTGGTCTACCACTATTTCCCCGGCAAGATGAGCCTGTACGAAGCCGCGTTGAAGCGTGCCGCCGAAGATCTGGCCGGCCGGTTCGGCGAACCGCAGGAGGGCGCCCTGGGCGCCCGCCTGCTGCGCGTGATGCGCCGCTACTTCGACTTCGTGGACGAGCACGGCCCCGGCTTCTCGGCCCTGATGCGCGGCGGCCCGGCCGTCGGCTCGTCGGCGACCAACGCGCTCATCGACTCCGTACGCCAGGCCGCCTACGAACAGATGCTGTCGCATCTGGGCGTCGTCGACGCTCCCCCGCGGCTGGAACTGGTCGTCCGCTCGTGGATCTCGCTCGCCGAGTCGACGGCGCTGATCTGGCTGGACGGCCGGAGCATCCCGCGCGCCGAACTGGAACTCCAGCTCGTGCACGACTTCGCGGCACTGGCGGCGGTGAGCGCCGCCTACGACGCGGACATGGCCGCCCTGCTGCGCACCATGGTCAAGGACGAGCCGGCCGACGGGCCCTTCGCAGAGCTCGTCGGCCGGCTGATCTCCCTGGCTCCCTAGGCAGTCCGGCCTAGCGGTCGAACTTCCGGTACGAGGGATCCAGGTCTCGGACCTCGGCGGAGGCGTGCAGGGTGGTTCCCTCCTCCTGCTCCACGTGGGTGCGGAGCAGTTCCAGCGCGGCCTGGGTCACTTTCGCCCTGGTCCCCTCACTGCGTCCGGCGAGCAGCCCGATGGTCACGTGCACCACGACGTGCCGCCCGTCCATGGGCTCGTATCCGTACGCGGCGAGACAGTCCCGGAACAGCGTCTTGCAGGCCTGCGGCGAGGCCGCCGCGATCTCGACGACCGCCTCGTGCAGGGCACGCGCATAACCGTCCATGTCGAAGGCGCCCGACTCCTCCAGCACGGCGGTGTAGTCGACGGTGATCTGCGGCATGGGCACTCCTGTTCTACGGCGACGGCCCGACCCTACTTCGCCGCCCGGCTGAAGACGGCCACGGTCCGCGCGGGGACGGTGAACGTGCCCGAGCCGGCCGCGTAGGAGGAGGTCTTCACCACCGCGTCCGCACCGGCCGCCTGCACCGGGTGCAGCCGGTAGGCCGTCCCGGCGAGGCCGCCGATCCGCTGTTCCTGCTGCTGCGGGGTGGCGTTGAAGACGACGACCAGGTCACCGAGCTGCATGGTGATCACGCCCGGTGTCTCGTCCTTGCCGGACAGCGGGAAGGACAGCCGGTCCTGCACCTGGGCGGCCGTGCCGAGGGAGAAGGCCTTCTCCGTCGTACGGATCCGCAGCAGGTCCTGGTAGGCGGCCGAGGCGCCGGTGATCTGCGGGCAGCCCACCTTGACCGTGCCGAGCAGCGGCTTGGCGTAGGGCCATTTGGACTGGTTGTCGGCCGCCATCGGCAGCCCCCGTCCGAAGCCGTTGCCGTCGGCGCAGTTCCAGTGGATGGCGTTGAACCAGTCGCCGCTGTCGAAGGAGTTGCGGTCCAGCGACTTCGAGCGCAGCAGGTCGGTGCCCGCCTGCGAGAGCGACGGCCCCTGCGAGAGGGCGGCCGTGGCCATCGCCAGGACCTGCATCCGGGCCCGGTCGGGCGCGCTCGTCCCCGCGGGCAGCTTGTAGGCCAGAGCGTCGAAGAGCGACTCGTTGTCATGCGCGTCCGCGTAGGCGAGCGCGTCGCCAGGTGCGTCCGCGTACCCGGCGGGCGAGCCGTTGTAGTCGACCTCGGAGCCCTTGACCTGCTTGCCGTCGGTGTCGGTGAAGCCGAAGGACTTCAGGTTGCCGCTCAGACCGACCTTGATCAGGTCCTGGTAGTGCAGGAGGCGGGCCTTCTGCTCGGCCGGCGTGCCGTTGGCGGCGGACGTGTTGGGGTCGGTGTACAGCCCGGACGCGAAGCCCTGGACGCCGGGGTCCGTGTCGAAGGGGCCGCCGCCGCGCACGGCGTCGCGGGCGCGGTCGGAGAAGGTGGCGATGCCGGTGCCGGCCATGTTCTGCTGCGTGGCCTGCACGAACCGGGCGTCGTTCGCGACCTCCCCGAAGTTCCAGCCCTCGCCGTACAGGATGATCTTCTTGCCGTCGACGCCGTCCTTGGCGGGGGTCAGCGCGTCGAGGGCCTTCCTGACCGCCAGGATGTTGGCCTTGGGGTGGTGGCCCATGAGGTCGAAGCGGAACCCGTCGACCTTGTACTCCTTGGCCCAGGTGACGATCGAGTCCACGACCAGCTTGCCCATCATCGCGTTCTCGGGCGCGGTGTTGGAGCAGCAGGTGCTGTCGGCCACGGAGCCGTCGGCGAGGAGCCGCTGGTAGTAGCCGGGCACGATCCGGTCCAGGACGGAGGTGTCCGCCTGGCCGCTCGCGGCCGTGTGGTTGTAGACGACGTCCATGACGACCCTGAGGCCGTCCTGGTTGAGGGCCTGGACCATCCTGCGGAACTGGACCGTGCGGGCCGTGCCGTCGGGGTCGGTGGCGTACGAGCCCTCGGGGACCGTGTAGTGGTACGGGTCGTAGCCCCAGTTGTAGGCGTCCTTCGCGGCGATCTTCGCCACGCATTCCTGCTGCTTGTCGGAGTCGGCGGGGTAGGACGCCAGATCGCAGTCGGTTCTCGCCTGGTCGGCCTTCTTCTCCGGCACGGTGGCGTTGTCGAAGGCGGGCAGCAGGTGGACGTACGAGGTGCCGGACTTGGCCAGCTGGCGCAGGTGCCTGGAGCCGTCACTGTTCTTGTCCGTGAAGGCCAGGTAGGTGCCCTGGTCCGGTGCCGGGACCGTCTTGTCGGCGACGGAGAAGTCCCGGACGTGCAACTCCTGGATCTGGGCGTCCTTCAGCGGCACGGCCTTGGGCTTGTGCAGGCCGGCCCAGCCGCCGGGCGCGAGGGACCGGTCGCTCAGGTCGACGACGAGGCTGCGCCCGGAGTCCGCGGTGAGGGCGACCGAGTAGGGATCGGTGACCTTGTTGGTGACGATCTTGCGAACGCTGGGCGCCCAGACCTTCACGACGTACCGGTAGGACCTGCCCTTCCAGGAGGCGGGCCCGGTGACGGACCAGACGCCGGTCGCCGCGTCACGGTCCATGGCGACGCTGCGGCCGTCCAGGTCGAGATGGACCGACTGGGCGGTGGGTGCCCACACGGACAGGGTCGGCTTCCCGCCGTGGAAGACGGGCCCGAGCCTGCTCTTCGTCGCGCCGGCGTACAGGTCGTCCAGCACACCGGCGATCTGCACGCCGGTCGCGGCCTGCACGGCCCCGTTCACGGCGCGCTGGGAGGCCACGATCTGCCCGCTGAGCGCCTCGCGCACCCGGTCCCGGTCGCGCGGGTCGACGGACCAGGCGGTGTAGTCCTTCAGGTGCGGGAACTTCGCCTTCTGGGCGTCGGTGAGGGCGGTCTTCGTCAGCCGCAGCCAGCGCTCGTCGTCGCTGGTCAGCGTCCCGTCCTTGACGGCGATCGAGCCGTCGTGGGAATACAGCAGCTGGGTGGAGGCGGCACCGTCGACGCCGTTCCAGGCAAGGGTGTTCCGGTCGATCCAGACCGCCTTGGAAGTGGTCAGGTCCAGGGCGGCCGCGCTGCCGGCGGGCTGCGGCAGCAGGTACTCCTCCTGGCCGTTCAACAGCCACACCTCGTGGCCGTCGGCCTTGAGGTCCAGGGACTGGTCGGTGGGCAGATCCTTGTCGTCGCCCTTGTGGACGATGTAGCTGAGGCTGGTGGCACCCTCGGTGAGCGGTACCTCGAAGACCGCGCCATAGGCATCAGTCTTCACCGGCTTGAGCGGGTTCGACCAGTCGGTGGGGTGCGCGGCACCCGTCCAGACGTGCAGGCCCCAGCCGTCGTAGTTCCCGTCGGCGCGGTGGTAGTGGATGACCGCCTTGGCCGTGTCCTGCGCGGGGTGGTCGGGCTTCGTCGTCAGGACGTCGGTCTTCCCCTGCTCGACCCAGACCTCACCCGCCTTGGTGACGTCGATGGACCGGTCGGCGGAGACGTCCTTGTTGCCGTCCTTGTCGACGACCAGGAAGCCGACGTTCGAGGCACCCGGCTTGAGCTTGACGTAGGCGAAGGCGCCGTACGCGTCACGGCCGGCGAAGGGGTGGCCGGCGGGCCAGGTGGTGGTCTCGCCGTCGGCGATGTCGCCCCAGGCGTACAGGCCCCAGTCGGCGTAGTCGCCGTCGGTGCGCTTGTAGTGGACGATCGCGTAGCTTCGCGAGGAGGCCGTGGGGACCTCGGGCGTGGGCGGGGTGCCGGTGGTGCTGCTCGCCAGGGCGCTCGCGGTGTGCCCGGCCGAGTCGATCACGACCGCCTTGTAGCGCAGGGTGGTGCCGGCGGGTACGTGCCTGCCGAGGGTCTGGGTGACCTTGTAGGGGGCGTGGTCGGCGGAGCCGAGCGTCCGCCACGGGCCGTCTGCGACCTGGGCGGCGAAGACCACGCGGTTCAGCTGTCCCCCGTCGACGCCGGCCGTGACGTCCACGGTTCCGGTGGCCCCGGCGGCCGGGGCCTTCAGGGTGATCGTCGGCTCGGCGGCGGGCTTTTCGAGGGCGCCGGTGGCCTTGAGGACGACGGCGGAACCGGCCGGGACGGCGACGGTGACCTTGCGGTCGGCGTCGGACTTCACCGTGTCGGAGGTCCCGTAGATGCCCCGGTAGGACATGCCGGCCGAGCCGGTGGCGAAGGTCGCGGACTTCTCGCTGTCCGCGTTGTTGAGGGCGACGACGTACTCGGCACCGGTCTTCGCGTCCGTCCGGGTGAAGGCGTAGACGCCGGCGCCGTCGGCCGCGTACCGCTCCGTCTGGACGCCGTCCGTCAGGGCCGGGTTGGCCTTGCGGAGCCTGGAGAGGGAGGCGATCTCCTTGTACAGCGGTACGCCGGTGTCGTAGGAGTCGCTCGCGTGGGTGCGGCCGGTGCCGATCTCGTCGTCGTCCAGGTAGTCGGCGACCTTGGAGGCGAACATCGTCTGGCGGGCGTCCTTGTCGCCGCCGGAACCGGTGAAGCCCTGCTCGTCGCCGTAGTAGACGGCGGGGTTGCCGCGGCTGAGGAACATCAGCTCGTTGGCGAGCCGGTCCTTCTTCAGGATCTCGGCGTCGGTGGCCTTCGGGTTGTCCTGCTTCAGGAAGTACCCGATGCGGCCCATGTCGTGGTTGCCGAGGAAGGTGACCTGCTCGTACGCGTTGGCCTTGTCCGTCGTGTACGTGTAGTCGTCACCGAAGACGCTCGCCAGGCGCTGCGCGCTGCCGCCCTGGGAGGCGTAGGCGCGGGCCGCGTCCTGGAAGGGGAAGTCGAGGGTGGCGTCCAGGCGGCCCTGGGTGACGTACGGGGACGTGACCGAGGTGTCGGCGGAGTAGACCTCGCCGAACATGAAGAAGTTCTTCCGCCCGTGCGCGGCCGCGTACCGGTCCAGGGCGGTGGCCCACTGGGTCCAGAACTCCATGTTCACGTGCTTGACGGTGTCGATCCGAAACCCGTCGACGCCGTAGTCCTCGACCCACCGCTCGTAGATCTTCTCCATGCCCCGGACGACCTCGGGACGTTCGGTCCACAGGTCGTCGAGACCGGAGAAGTCGCCGTAGGTCGTGGACTCGCCGGCGTACGTCGAGTCGCCCCGGTTGTGGTACATCGTCGGGTCGTTGAGCCAGGCCGGGACCTTGCTGTCGCTCGTGACCGTCGGCGTCCGCGGGAAGGAGCCGGCGTCCACGGCCGGGAACCTCCGGCTGCCGACGGCGTGGTCGGCGTAGGCGGCGTCGTCGAAGGGCCGCCCGTCCTTGGTCAGGTACGGGAAGGCGCCCTTGGACAGGTAGTCGTAGGACTTCTCCTTGTAGTCCACGACGTCGGCGGTGTGGTTGGTGATGACGTCGAAGAAGACCTTCATGCCCTTGGCGTGCGCCTGGGAGATGAGGGTCGTGAGGTCCTTGTTCGTCCCGAAGTGCGGGTCGACCTGGGTGAAGTCGGTGATCCAGTAGCCGTGGTAGCCGGCCGAGGCGTTGCTGCCGGTGCCCTGGACCGGTCGGTTCTTGAAGATCGGCGCCATCCAGATGGCGGTGGTGCCGAGGTCCTTGATGTAGTCGAGCCGCCTGGTCAGGCCCTTGAGGTCGCCGCCCTGGTAGAAGCCCTTGTCGGTGGGGTCGTAACCGGTGCTGAGCCGGGAGCCGGTGAGTCCTCCGCGGTCGTTGGACCGGTCCCCGTTGGCGAAACGGTCCGGCATGACGAAGTAGAACTGCTCGCGGGTGTCGTCGTGCCGGGCCGGCTGGGCCGCGAGCTTCGCGTCCGAGGGAGGTGCCGGCGGGGTGACGGCGCGGGCGGCGACTGGCTGGATCAGTGCAGCGGCGAGGACTGCGGCGGTGACGGCCGCGGCCCGTCTCGCTTGTGCGGTGCGGCGCGTCCGGGGCGCCGGCCATCTCGGTATCACAGGCGGTAACTCCTAGCGAATGCGGCTCTCTTGGGTCCGACCCCAACGCCGCGGCACGCCATCGCTGCCGGGCGCCCGCGTGACCGTATCGCTGACGAAAGGTTTACAGCAAGAGTCCTGAAACCGATGGCAAGAACTTTCACGACGGCAGGCTGCCGACGACCGGCCGGGGGCGCCGGCCGACGTCGCCGCCGTCGGCGCCCCCGACGTTCAGCAGCTCGACTTGCCCGTGTAGAGCGCCAGGGCCGTGTTGGACCCCAGCGTCGCCGTGAACTGCCCGCCGGAGTTCACCGTCACCGTCGTGTTGTTCTGGACGTTGCAGTACGTGCCCGACGGGAGGGACGTCTGGTACGTGCGGGTCAGGGGCGAGGACTCGTGGTTGATCGCCACGTAGCCCTTGGTGCCCCGGCCGAAGGCGATCGCGTTGTTGCCGTTGTCCCACCAGTTGGAGACGGCCTGGCCTCGCGTCGCGTTACGGAAGGCGACCATGGACCGGATCTCCGGCCAGGCGTGCTGGCACTTCCAGCCGTCCTGCCAGCAGGCGTTGACGGTGCCGCCGTTGGGCGGGCCCGCGTCCGCGTCCGACCACTCGTAGCCGGAGTTGATGTCCGGGGCGCCGTAGGGGTGGGCGAGCATGAAGACGTTCGCCAGGGTGTAGTTGGCGCCGTCCTTGTAGTTCAGGGTCGACCCGTTGCGTTCCGTGTCGTGGTTGTCGACGAAGACGCCCGCCACCGAGCTGCTCATATAGCCCCAGCCCTCGCCGTAGTTGCTGAGGTAGGCGAGCTTCTCGTTGTTGAAGACGCGCTTGAGGTCGTAGGCGTAGCGGAACTCCTGGACGTCGCCGTTGCCGGTGTACTCGGTGGGCTGGACGGCCTCGTTCGCGCCGTAGATGACCTCCTGCTTCCAGTAGACGGAGGGGTTGGTGAGGCGGCTCTTGATGTTGGCGAGGTCGTCGGCGGGGATGTGCTTGGCCGCGTCGATGCGGAAGCCGTCCACGCCGAGGGAGAGCAGGTCGTTCATGTAGCCCGCGATGGTTTTGCGGACGTACTCCTCGCCGGTGTCCAGGTCGGCCAGGCCGACGAGTTCGCAGTGCTGGACGTTCCAGCGGTCCTGGTAGTTGGTGACCTGGGCCGTGCAGTCGTCGAAGTCGTAGGACGAATACAGGCCCGGGTAGTTGTACTTCGTGTACGAAGAGCCGCCGGTGCCGGTGCCCGAGCCGGCCGACATGTGGTTGACGACGGTGTCGACGACGACCTTCACACCGGCCGAGTGACAGGTGTTCACCATGTTCTGGAACGAGCTGCGGTCGCCGAGGCGGCCCGCGATCTTGTACGACACCGGCTGGTAGGACGTCCACCACTGCGAGCCCTGTATGTGCTCGGCGGGCGGGGAGACCTGGACGTATCCGTAGCCGGCGGGGCCGAGGGCGGTGGTGCACTCGTGGGCCACCGAGGCGTAGTTCCACTCGAAGAGGACGGCGGTGACGTCCTTGGTGCCGGGCGGGGAGGCCTGTGCGGTAGTCGGGTACATGCCAACCGTAACGGCGGCGGCGAGGGCGAACACCGCGGGGAGGGTTCTGCGTGCCATGTGGGGGTTCCTTCGTCCTTGAAGGCGCTTGCTGAAATGTTTCAGCAAACTTGCGGTGACGCAGATGTTAAAGGCCCGCTGCCTGAAAGGCAGCGGGCCGTTGTGAAGTTGATGCAAGAACTTTCGGACGGGCCGTCAGGCCCTGGTCCACCACACCGTGGTGTCGGCCGGCACCTTCGTCTCGCCGTCCGCCTCGGTCACCTCACCACTGGTGAGCAGGACGCGGCCGTAGGACGGCGTCGTCACGGACTCGCCGGTGGTGTTCGCGACGCACACGAACTCGCCCCGGCGGAAGGCCAGGACGCCCTCGGGCGCCCGCAGCCACTCCACCGCCTCGCCCGCGCCCAGGTCGGGCTGCGACCGGCGGGCGCTCAGCGCCGCGCGGTACAGCTCCAGGGTCGAGCCGGGCACCGCGGACTGCGCCTCCACGCTCAGCTCCGCCCAGCTCTGCGGCTGCGGCAGCCAGCTGCCGCCGCTGCCGAAGCCGTACGACGAGCCCTCGCGGGTCCACGGGATCGGCACACGGCAGCCGTCGCGGAAGCCGTCCTGGCCGGCCCCCCGGAAGAAGGCGGGGTCCTGGCGCACCTCGTCGGGAAGGTCCACGACGTCCGGCAGGCCCAGTTCCTCGCCCTGGTAGACGTAGGCCGAGCCGGGCAGGGCCAGCATGAGGAGGGTGGCCGCGCGGGCGCGGCGCAGACCGAGTGCGCGGTCGCCCGCCGTGCGGATCTGGGTGCCGAGGCCCGGCGGGTTGGCGAAGCGGGTGGCGTGCCGGGTGACGTCGTGGTTGGACAGGACCCAGGTGGCGGGGGCGCCGACCGGGCGCATCGCCTCCAGCGTGCGGTCGATGACGGTGCGCAGTTCGTCCGCGTCCCACTCGGTGCCCAGGTACTGGAAGTTGAAGGCCTGGTGGAGTTCGTCGGGGCGGACGTAGTTGGCGGTGCGCTCGACGGTCGGCGTCCAGGCCTCGGCCACGAAGATGCGCTCTCCCGCGTACTCGTCGAGGACGGTGCGCCACTGCCGGTAGACGGCGTGCACGCCGTCCTGGTCGAAGAACGGCATGACATCGTTGCCCAGCAGTTTGAGCTGGTCGTGGGAGCCGAGGTCCGGCAGCCCCTCGGCCTTCACCAGCCCGTGGGCCACGTCGATCCGGAAGCCGTCGACGCCCATGTCCAGCCAGAAGCGCAGGATCGAGCGGAACTCGTCGCCGACCGCCGGGTGCTCCCAGTTGAAGTCGGGCTGCTCGGGGGCGAAGAGGTGCAGGTACCACTCGCCGGCCGACCCGTCGGGTTCCGTGACCCTGGTCCAGGCCGGGCCGCCGAAGATGGACTCCCAGTCGTTGGGCGGGAGTTCGCCGTTCTCCCCCTTGCCGGGACGGAAGTGGTAACGCTCGCGCAGCGGCGAGCCGGGGCCCTCGGCGAGCGCCCGCTTGAACCACTCGTGCTGGTCGGAGGAGTGGTTGGGGACCAGGTCGACGATGATGCGCAGGCCCAGTTCATGGGCGTCGCGGATCAGCGCGTCGGCGTCGAGCAGGTTGCCGAACATGGGGTCGACGGCGCGGTAGTCGGCGACGTCGTAGCCGGCGTCGGCCTGCGGGGAGGCGTAGAAGGGGCTGAGCCAGACGGCGTCCACGCCGAGGTCTCGCAGGTACGGGAGCCGGGAGCGTACGCCTTCCAGGTCGCCCATGCCGTCGCCGTTGCTGTCGGCGAAGCTGCGCGGATAGACCTGGTAGATCACCGCGTCCCGCCACCAGTCGCGCCGCTTGGCGACGGTGGCGACCGCGGAGTCGTCGGCCGGGGCTGCAGGGTGCTGGTGACTCATGGCGTCCTTGATGCGTAAGGGAGTTCGGGTCATGGGCGAACGTGGGTACGGCGACAGGGGCCGGGGGGTGTGCAAGGCGGCCGCGGTGCCAGCGGGGTCGGATGGAGCACCGCGGCCGCCTACCCGCGCGGACAGTCGCGCGGGAGCCCGGTTCGGACAGGGGCTCAGCCCTTGGTGCCGCCTGCGGTGAGGCCGGTGACGAGGTTCTTCTGCACGAGGTAGAAGAACACGGACACGGGTATCGCGATCAGCACCGCGGTGGCGGCCATGTAGTTCCACTGTGCGTCGTGCTCGCTGACGAAGGTCTGCAGACCGACGGCGAAGGTGTACTTCGAGTCGTCCAGCATGAAGGTGGTCGCGAACGCGACCTCGCTGACGGCGGTGATGAAGTTGTAGAAGCCGGCGACGGCGAGCCCGGGACGGGCCAGCGGCAGGATCAGCCGGAAGAAGGTGCCGAAGGGGGTGAGTCCGTCCACGCGTCCGGCCTCGTCGATCTCGAAGGGGATGGTGTCGAAGTACCCCTTGAGCAGCCAGGCGCTGTACGGCACGGCCGTGGTGCAGTTGATGACGATCAGCGACCAGTAGGTGTCGATGAGGCCGAGTTCGCTGAAGATCTCGTACATCGGAACGATCAGGATGGCGATCGGGAAGGCCTGGGTGAGCAGGAGGACCCACATCAGCGACTTGTAGCCGGGGAAGCGCATGCGCGAGACGGCGTAGCCGGTGGTGGCCGCGACGAAGACACCGATGAAGGTGGTGCCGAGGGCCACGATCATCGTCGACTTGAACCAGTCGAAGAAGCCGGTGTGCTCCAGCACGAAGCTGTAGTTGGAGAAGGTGATCTTGCCCAGGATCTTGCCCGGGTGCAGGTAGTCGTCCTTGTCCGGGCCGAGGGAGAGGAAGACCAGCCAGGCCACCGGGGCCAGGGCGATCAGGCTCGCGAGGGCGAGGCCGCCGTGCAGGAGCGCGGCGCCGAGCGGGCCGCGCTCGCCGCGCCGGCGGGCCGGCCTGAGTCGCGACGCGGCGAGGACCTGCGGGGTCACCGGGCTTCCCGGCTTGATCTCGGGGGGTGTCGTGGTGCTCATGGCGGCGGCTCCTGCGGCGTCAGACGGCGAGCTGGTCATTGCGCTTCAGCCAGCGGAAGTAGAAGGAGGTGAAGACGGTCAGGATCGACAGCAGCAGGACGCCGTACGCGGCGGACTGGGCGAAGTCGCGCGGCTGCTGTCCGAAGCCCAGGTAGTACGCCCAGGTGACGAGGATCTGGGCGTCGGGCGCACCGGTGGGGCCGAACAGCAGGAAGATGATGGCGAACTGGTTGAAGGTCCAGATGACGCCGAGCAGCACCACGGTGGAGCTGACCGAGCGCAGACCGGGCAGGGTGACGTGCCGGAACTGCTGCCAGGCGGTCGCGCCGTCCATCTCCGCGGCCTCGTAGAGCGTGGAGTCGATGGACTGCAGACCACCGAGCAGGGAGAGCATCATGAACGGCACACCGCACCAGGTGTTGACCATGATCGCGGCGAACCGCTGCCAGAAGGTGTCCTCCAGCCACTGCGGCTCGGGCAGGTGGAGTGTGTGCAGGATCTGGTTGAGCGCGCCGGAGTCGGAGAGCATGATCCGCCACGAGAAGACGGTGACGAACGTCGGCACGGCCCAGGGCAGGACCAGCAGCAGGCGGTAGAAGGTGCGGCCGCGCAGCTTCTGGTTGAGCATGAGCGCGAGGCCCAGGCCGATGGTGTAGTGCAGGGCCACGCAGGCGACCGTCCAGAAGACGGTCCACAGGAAGTGCGACCAGAACCGGTCGTACGCCAGCGGGCCGAACAGGATGTCCTTGTAGTTGCCGATCCCGATGAACTTGTACGTGGCGTCGATGTGGTTGACGCCGATCGTGCGCGCCGAGTTGAGGCTGTTGGCGTCGGTCAGGGTCAGGTAGACACCGCGCAGCAGCGGATAGCCCACGATGACGCCGAGCACGATGACGACCGGCGCGATCATCGCGTAGGCGTACCAGTGCTTCTGGAGTCCGTTCTTGATGCGCTGGCCCAGGCCGGGCCGCGGAGCGCGGTCACCGCGGCGGCTGCCGGTGGCGCGGTCGATGGCGACTGTCATGTTCGACACCTTCGGGAGATCAGGGGGCGGGCCTGGGCACAGGCCGGTGGCCGTCGGATCCTTCCCCCCTTTCGGGGGGTCCCCCGCGCGATTTCATTCGAGCGCGGGGGAGATCCGACGGCCACGCGGGCGTCACTTGCTGAAGTCGGGCACCAGCTTGGCGATGGCGACCTCGGCGTTGCCCAGACCCTTGTCCAGCGACTCCTTGCCACCGGCGATCTTGGGCAGCTCGATGTCCAGCGGACCCCACAGGGAGCTGTACTCGGGCAGGGCCGGACGGGGCTGCGCGGCGGCCAGGACACCCTGGTAGCCGGCGATGCCGGGGTCGGCCTTGACCTGTGCGGTGAAGGCGTCGGAGCGGGTGGGCAGCGTGGAGTTCTTCAGGGCGATGGTCTCCTGGGACTTCGCCGAGGTCATGAATTGCACGAACTTCAGCGCCGCGGCCTGGTGGGCCTTGTCGGAGCCGGCGTAGACCGAGAGGTTGTGGCCGCCGGTCGGGGCGCCCGCCTTGCCGGCGGAGCCGGCCGGGACGGTGGCGATGCCGAGGTTGGACTTGTCGCTGAAGGCCGAGCCCTTGTAGAAGTTCGTGATCTCCCAGGGGCCCTGGACGATCGCGGCGACCTTCCCGTTGACGAACGCGTCCTGGATGTGGGCGTAGGCGTCGGCGGTGGTGTCGGCCTTGTGCAGGCCCTTGCCGGAGAACAGGCTCAGCCAGGTGCCGTAGGCCTTCTTGGCGGCGGCCGCGTCCACGGTGATCTTCTTGGCGGTGGCGTCGACGGTGTCGGTGCCCTCGCCGTAGAGGAAGGACTGGGCGTAGTAGGCCTGGGTGGAGCCCCAGTAGCCGTCGACGCCGGTCTTGCCCTTGACCTTGGCGGCGTCGGACTTCAGCTCGTCCCAGGTCTTGGGGGCCTCGGTGATGCCGGCCTTCTTGAACAGGGCCTTGTTGTAGACCAGGGCGAGGGTGTCGGTGACCAGCGGCACGCCGTAGGTCTTGCCCTCGTACTGGGCCTGCTTGATCAGGTTCGGCTGGAACTTGGCCTGGTCGGCGAGGGCGTCCGTGCCGTCCAGCGGCAGGAAGTAGCTCTTCTTCGCGAAGGCGGGGGTCCAGCCGACCTCGGAGCGCAGCACGTCCGGGGCGCCCTTGGAGCCGGCCGCCGTGTCGAACTTGTTCTGCGCCTGGTCGAAGGGGACGTTGACGTACTTGACCTTGATGTTCTTGTTGGCGGCCTCGAACTGCGAGACCAGGGCCTTGTACGTCGGTGCCTCATTCGTGGCGTTGGAGGTGTCCCACCAGGTGATGGTGACCGGGCCGTCCGACTTACTGTCGCTGTCGCTCTCGCCGCACGCCGTCGCCGCCAGAGCGAGGGACGCCACCAGCGCGGAGGCCGCTATGCCACGCCGCATGAGTTCTCCTTGAGGGTTAAGCCCGTCTGCAGGGAGCGGTCCCGTCCGCCGTCCCTGGTCTTGCCGACTGCGCCGATGGGGGGTCCCCCCGCTCGAACGAGGTCGAGAACGGGGGAGGCTGCCGGGCGACTGGAACGTAACAGCCATGTAAGCGTTGCGAAAGACCTTGCAGAAAAAAAGTGCAAGGGAACACGATGGTTACCGCGCCGTGACCTGCGTGCGAACCGCATGCGGGCTGGTTATGGCGCCGATCGGGCGACGAACGGATGTCTTGTGCAAGACTCTGCAAGTTCTTGCTACGCAAGGCCCCCACAGGAAGACGAGGAGCGCGATGAGGCAGCAATCCGCGGCAGGCCGGCCGCCCGCCCGCGCACGGCGTCCCGTCGGTGTGCAAGGCGGGTCGCGGCCGGTACAGTCCAGTGCCGTGACCACACGGCTTGCAGACATCGCTGCGCAGGCGGGGGTGAGCGAAGCGACCGTCAGCCGCGTCCTCAACGGGAAGCCCGGCGTTGCCGCCACCACCCGCCAGTCCGTGCTCGCCGCCCTGGACGTGCTCGGCTACGAGCGTCCGGTACGGCTGCGGCAGCGCAGCGAGGGCCTGGTGGGCCTG
This sequence comes from Streptomyces sp. NPDC007971, assembly GCF_042958635.1. Taxonomy (NCBI): domain Bacteria; kingdom Bacillati; phylum Actinomycetota; class Actinomycetes; order Kitasatosporales; family Streptomycetaceae; genus Streptomyces; species Streptomyces sp. NPDC007971. The sequence continues at coordinate 70,640 of NZ_JBIBJK010000030.1, read as the reverse complement.
ATCACCCCGGAGCTGGAGAACCCGATATTCCCGGCGCTGGCCCAGGTCATCGGCCAGGCGCTGACCCGGCAGGGGTACACGCCGGTGCTCGCCACCCAGACCCCGGGCGGGTCGACGGAGGACGAGCTGACCGAGATGCTGGTGGACCGCGGGGTGGCGGGCATCATCTACGTCTCAGGGCTGCACGCCGACACCACCGCCGACATGCAGCGCTACGAGCTGCTGCGGGCGCAGGGCGTGCCGTTCGTGCTGGTGGACGGGTTCTCGCCGAAGGTGCAGGCGCCGTTCATCTCTCCCGACGACCGGGCCGCGATGACGCTGGCGGTCACGCACCTGGCGTCCCTGGGGCACACCCGGATCGGGCTGGCGCTCGGCCCGAAGCGGTTCGTGCCGGTCCAGCGCAAGATCGAGGGTTTCGTGCGCGCGATGCAGGACCGGCTGGGACTGAGCGCGGAGACGGTCGAGACCGAGCTGGTCCAGCACTCGCTGTACACCCTGGAGGGCGGTCAGGCAGCCGCGGCCGCGCTGATCGGACGGAACTGCACGGCGGTGGTGTGCGCGAGCGACATGATGGCGCTCGGTGCCATACGGGCCGCCCGGCAGCTGGGCCTGGAGGTCCCCCGGGACGTCTCGGTGGTGGGCTTCGACGACTCCCCGCTGATCGCCTTCACCGATCCGCCGCTGACCACCGTCCGCAAGCCGGTCCCGGCGATGGGGCAGGCGGCGGTGCGCACGCTGCTGGAGGAGATCGGCGGGACACCTGCACCACACAGCGAATTCGTGTTCATGCCGGAGCTGGTGGTGCGCGGTTCGACCGCTTCGGCACCGGTCGACCGCAGTGACCGCATGGGCGGTAGATGACCCGAGCGGCCCGAGTGGCCGTGTTTACGGGTGACCGGGGGCCTTCGGGGGTGAACGTCCTCCGTACGTCGTAGGACGTGCGGGGCGGACCCAACCTTGGGATGATCTGGCGAAGAAGCCTTTTCTGGCAGACTCTGTGCCTATGAGTGACTCTACCGTGACAGATCCGGAAGGTCGCGAGGAGGTGGCCGTTCCGCGGGCCGTCACGGGCGAGGACACAAGAGCGGGTTTCCGGCGTTTCACGGACCGGTTGCGGCGGCCGCGCAGGCCCCGGCTGTGGTTCGAGATCCTGCTGATCGCGGTGAGTTACTGGACCTACTCGCTGATCCGCAACGCCGTGCCGGAGCAGAAGGCCGAGGCGCTGCGCAACGCCGACTGGGTCTGGCGGGCCGAGCACCATGTCGGCATCGCGGTCGAGCAGTCGGTCAACCATGCCCTGAACTCGGCGAATTGGCTGATCGTCGGCATGAACTACTACTACGCGACCCTGCACTTCGTCATCACGCTGGGTGTGCTCGTGTGGCTGTACCGCTGGCATCCCGGCCGCTATGCGGCGACCCGTATGGTGCTGTTCGCGACCACGGGCGTGGCCCTGGTCGGTTACTACCTGTTCCCGCTCGCGCCGCCCCGGCTGATGAGCGGCGGGAACTTCGTGGACACGGTCATGGTGCACCACACCTGGGGATCGATGGCCTCGGGCGATCTGAAGCACATGTCCAACCAGTACGCGGCGATGCCGTCAATGCACATCGGCTGGTCGCTGTGGTGCGGGCTGACGATCTACGCGCTGGCATCGGTGCCGTGGGCGCGGGTACTGGGGCTGCTCTACCCGGCGACGACCCTTCTGGTGATCGTTGCCACGGCCAACCACTTCTGGCTGGACGCGGTCGGCGGCGTCCTGTGCCTGGCCTTCGGCTTCGCGGTGGCCCGGCTCTGGTACCGCCGCCTGCCGTACGGCCTGCCTCGGGCGCCGGCCTCGGCCCTGGCCGCCGCGGCGGCTCAGGTCCCGGCCGCGTAGAACAGCTCCTCCACGACCGTGCGGGCCCTGCGTGTCGTACGGCGGTAGGCGTCCAGCATGTCCCCGGCGTGCCCGGCGCCGAAGCCCAGGTAGCGGCCGACGGCGGCCAGCTCGCGGGACTCGGTGGGGAAGGTGTCCCCGGCCCGGCCGCGCACCAGCATGACCGCGTTGCGCACCCGGGTGGCCAGCACCCAGGCCTCGTCCAGCACCTGCGTGTCCTCGGCGGACAGCAGCCCGGCCGTGTGCGCGGCGGCCAGGGCCGCGCGGGTGCGGGTGGTGCGCAGGCCGGGCTCGCGCCAGCCGTGGCGCAGCTGGAGCAGCTGGACGGTCCACTCGACGTCGGACAGACCACCGGGACCGAGCTTGGTGTGCAGCTTGGGGTCGGCGCCGCGCGGCAGACGCTCGGACTCCATCCGGGCCTTGAGCCGCCGGATCTCCCGCACCGCCTCGTCGCCGAGGCCGTGCTCCGGGTAGCGCAGCGGGTCGATCAGCCCGGTGAAGCGGCGGGCCAGGTCCTCGTCCCCGGCGACCGGCTCGGCCCGCAGCAGCGCCTGCGACTCCCAGACCAGGGACCAGCGGCGGTAGTAGGCCTCGTAGGACTTCAGGCTGCGCACCAGCGGTCCCGACTTGCCCTCGGGGCGCAGGTCGGCGTCGATGAGCAGCGGCGGGTCGGCGCTGGGCAGCTGCAGCAGGCGGCGCATCTCGGAGACGACCTTGTTCGCGGCCGACGCCGCCTCCTGGTCGTCCACGCCGTCCCGGGGCTCGTGCACGAACAGCACGTCGGCGTCGGAGCCGTAGCCCAGTTCGTGGCCGCCGAAGCGGCCCATCCCGATGATCGTGAAACGGGTGGGCAGGGTGTCGCCCCAGCCCTCCCGTACGACGGCACGCAAAGTGCCCGCCAGGGTCGCGGCCGTCAGGTCGGACACCGCGGCCCCGACCCGGTCCACCAGGGCGCCCTGGTCCTGCTCGGCGTTGGTGTTCTCGGTGCCGTAGGACGCGACGATGTCCGCGGCGGCCGTGCGGAACAGCTCGCGGCGGCGCACGCCACGGGCCGCGGTGACGCCCTGCTCGGCGTTCTCGGCGCGGCCCACGGCGGCCAGGATCTCCTGCTCCAGCGGGGCACGGTCGCGCAGCCGCAGACCTCCTCCGCCGCCGTCGCCGTCACCCAGGAGGGCCACCGCCTCGGGGGCGCGCATGAGCAGGTCCGGGGCGAGACGGCCCGCCGACAGGACCCGGGCCAGGTTCTCGGCCGCCGCGCCCTCGTCCCTCAGGAGCCGGAGATACCAGGGGGTCTTGCCGAGCGCGTCGGAGACCTTGCGGAAGTTGAGCAGGCCCGTGTCCGGGTCGGCGGAGTCCGCGAACCAGCCGAGCAGGACGGGCAGGAGCGTGCGCTGGATGGCCGCCTTGCGGGTGACGCCGGAGGCCAGGGCCTCCAGGTGGCGCAGGGCCGCGGCCGGGTCGGCGTAGCCGAGGGCGACCAGGCGTTCCCGGGCCGCCACGGCGCTCAGCCGCGCCTCGCCGGGGGCCAGCTGGGCGACCGCGTCGAGCAGCGGCCGGTAGAAGAGCTTCTCGTGCAGGCGGCGTACGACGCCGGTGTGCCGCTTCCACTCGCGCAGCAGCTCGGTCACCGGGTCGGTGCGCAGGCCCAGGGAGCGGCCCAGGCGCCGGAGGTCGGCCTCCGCCTCCGGGACGAGGTGGGTGCGGCGCAGCCGGTAGAGCTGGATGCGGTGCTCCATCGAGCGCAGGAAGCGGTAGGCCTCGTCGAGGCGGGCCGCGTCCTCACGGCCCACGTAGCCGCCGGCGGCGAGCTCCTGGAGGGCGTCGAGGGTGGTGCCGCTGCGCAGGGCGGGGTCGGTGCGGCCGTGCACCAGCTGCAGGAGCTGGACCGCGAACTCCACGTCCCTCAGGCCGCCCGGGCCCAGTTTGAGTTCCCGTTCGACCTCGGCCACGGGGATGTTCTCCACGACCCTGCGGCGCATCTTCTGCACGTCGGCGACGAAGTTCTCGCGCTCGGCCGCCTTCCAGACGAGGGGTTCGAGCGCGTCGACGTAGGCCCGGCCCAGCGCGGCGTCGCCGGCGACCGGGCGGGCCTTGAGCAGGGCCTGGAACTCCCAGGTCTTGGCCCAGCGCTGGTAGTAGGCGGCATGGCTGCTCAGGGTGCGGACCAGGGGGCCGTTGCGGCCCTCGGGGCGCAGGTTGGCGTCGACCGGCCAGATCGAGCCCTCGACCGTCGTCTCCGAGCAGATCCGCATCATGTGCGAGGCGAGCCTGGTGGCGGACCTGAGGGCCTTGGCCTCGTCGGCGCCCTCGGCCGCCTCCGCCACGAAGATCACGTCCACGTCGGAGACGTAGTTCAGCTCGTGGCCGCCGCACTTGCCCATCGCGATCACCGCGAGACGGCAGGCGGCGGCGTCCTCGGGGGCGGCGGCCCCGGCGAGGGCCAGGGCGGCGCGCAGGGTGGCGGTGGCGAGGTCGGCCAGTTCGGCGGCGGTCTCGGCGACGTCCGTGGTGCCGCACACGTCGCGTGCCGCTATCGACAGCAGACAGCGGCGGTAGGCCACCCGGAGGGAGATGGGGTCGGTGGCCGCGGCCAGGCCCCCCTCGAACTCCTCCACGCCGGGGTGCAGGTCCCGGGGCTCGTAGGTGACCAGGGCCTGCCAGTCGCTCGGGTGGCGGGCCAGGTGGTCGGCGAGGGCGGCGGAGGCGCCGAGGACACCGAGGAGGCGGTCGCGCAGGGGCTTGGCGGCCGTCAGGGTGTCCAGCAGTTCGCGGTGGGCGGTCGGGCCGGGCTGGGCCTCCAGCAGGCGGACCAGGCCGTGCAGGGCCAGGTCGGGGTCGGCGGTGGCGCCCAGGGCCTCCAGGAGGACCGGGTCGTCGCGGACCGGGGCCAGCTCGGGGCCGTCCAGGAGGCGCTCGGCCGCGGACGGGGCGGTGAAGCCGTGCCGCAGCAGGCGCGTGAACGTACTGCTTCTGCGCCCCGGCGTCATCCGCGGCCTCCCCTGCGGTCTCGGTCGTCCTGGCCAGAGCCTAGCCGGAGCGGACGTGCGCGGCCCCGGTGCGGTGGCACGCGCGGCGCCGCGCGTGTGCGGGCGCGTGTGCGGGGCACGCGGGCCGGCGGGTCCCCTTCCCCCCGTACGCGTCCGCGGCCACGTGTGCCGTCGCGTCGGCAGCCGGGGGGAATCCCTCTGCGGCGGCGGGCGGGCCATGGAATCGTGCTGTCCTGTGGCTGGTGAACCGACCCAGTGGCAGGAGCAGTTCATCCGGTCTTCATCCGCCCGGTTGAGCTACGTGGGGCACGGGAATATTGGCGTGTGCATGCTCTGTCCGCACCGCCAACCCCGTCCTTCCCCCCCCACCCGGAGGTTGATGTGTCCGGCAGTTCCGTGTACAGCCGTGCCCGTACCCTCGTGGCCTCGGCAACCGCCCTCGCCGCGGCCGCGGTCGGGCTGTGGACCGGACTCGGCGGCGAGTCCGCGCACGCGGCGGGCGCCGTGCCGAGCCCGGACCACGTGGTCGTCGTGGTCTTCGAGAACCACGCCTACAGCCAGGTCATCGGTTCCTCCAGCGCCCCGTACATCAACTCGCTCAAGTCCGGCGGCGCGAGCCTCGCCCAGTCCTACGCCGAGACCCACCCGAGCCAGCCCAACTACTTCGCCCTGTTCTCCGGCTCCACCCAGGGGATCACGGACGACAGCTGCTACACCCCGGGGTTCTCGTCCGCGCCCAACCTCGCCTCGGAGATGATCGCCGCCGGGCGCAGCTGGGCCAGCTACAACGAGACCCTGCCCAGCCAGGGCTCGACCACGTGCAGCAGCGGCAAGTACGCGCGCAAGCACAACCCGTGGTTCGGGTTCAGCAATGTGCCCACGTCCAGCGCGAACACGTTCACGCAGTTCCCCGCGGACTACTCGACACTGCCGCAGCTGTCGTTCGTCACTCCGAACCTGTGCAGCGACATGCACGACTGCTCGGTGTCGAGTGGTGACACCTGGCTGAAGAACAACCTCGGTGCCTACGCCACCTGGGCCAAGACCCACAACAGCCTGCTCGTCGTCACCTTCGACGAGGACAACCGGCTCAGCGGCAACCGCATCCCGACGGTCCTGTACGGCCAGCCGGTCACGGCCGGGTCGTCCAGCTCCACCACCTACGACCACTACGACCTGCTGCGTACCCTGGAGGACAGCCAGGGTCTGACCACGCACGCGGGCAACGCGGCGTCCGCCTCGGACATCAGCGGCATCTGGGCGTCCTGACGTGTACGTAGCGGACAGCCGCGCGAGCAAGGCGCCGGTGTCCGCGGAAGGCGCCGCCCGGCCTGCTGTGGCCGGGCGGCGCCGTGCCGCGGTCGCCCCCACCGTGCTCGCCCTCGGCACGGTCAGCCTGGTCACCGACGTGTCCTCGGAGATGGTGACGGCGGTGCTGCCGCTGTACCTGGTGACGGGGCTCGGTCTGTCGCCGCTGGGGTTCGGGCTGCTCGACGGGATCTACAACGGCTTCTCGGCCCTCGTACGACTGGCCGGCGGGCATCTCGCCGACCGGGGCGGCGGGCGGCACAAGTGGGTGGCCGGATTCGGCTACGGGGTGTCGGCCCTGTGCAAGCCGCTGCTGCTGGTTGCGCATTCGCTCACCCCGATCGGGCTGATCCTGGCGGCGGACCGCACCGGCAAGGGGCTGCGCACGGCCCCCAGGGACGCGCTGATCTCGCTGTCCAGCACGCCCGGGGCCCGGGGGCGCTCCTTCGGGGTGCACCGGGCGATGGACACGGCGGGCGCCCTGCTCGGACCACTGGTGGCCTTCCTGATCCTGCGGGCCACCGTGGACGGCTACGACGCGGTGTTCACGGTCAGCTTCTGCGTGGCGGTGCTCGGTGTGCTGGTGCTGGTCCTCTTCGTGCCGGGAGGCGGAAAGGTCCGGGCCGGCCGACAGGTTCCGGGGAGCCGACAGGCTCAGGAGGCCCGACAGGCTCAGCAGGGCCGACAGGTTCAAGGGGGCCGACAGGTTGCCGAAGACCGACAGGTGCCAGGGAGCCGACAGGTTGCCGAAGACCGACAGGTGCCAGGGAACCGGCAGGCTGCCGAAGACCGACAGGTTCCAGGGAACCGGCAGGCTGCCGAAGACCGACAGGTCTCCGGAGAGTCGCAGCGCAGTGGCGAGGACGACGGTGTGCGGCCGACCCTGCGTGCCGCCGTGGGGCTGCTGCGCCGCCGCGACCTGCGGCGCATCACCGTCTGCGCCCTGCTGCTCGGGCTGGCCACGGTCAGCGACTCCTTCGTCTATCTGCTGCTGCAGCGCCGCCTGGGCGTGCCCGACCGCTGGTTCGCGCTGCTGCCGCTCGGTACTGCGGCCGCCTTCCTGCTGCTGGCGGTGCCGCTCGGCCGGCTGGCGGACCGGGCGGGCCGGTGGGCGGTCTTCCTGGCCGGTCACGGCGCCCTGCTGCTCGCCTACGCGCTCCTGCTCACCTCCTGGCACGGCACGGCCCTGCCGTACCTCGTGCTGGCCCTGCACGGCGGCTTCTACGCGGCCACCGACGGAGTGCTGATGGCGGCGGCCTCGGAGGGCGTGCCGGAGGCGCTGCGCTCGTCCGGCCTGGCCGTCGTGCAGACCGGGCAGGCGCTGGCCCGCTTCGCCTGCTCGCTGCTGTTCGGCGCGGCCTGGACCGTGTGGGGCGACCGGGCGGCGCTGGCGGGAGCGGCGGCGGCGCTGGTGGCCTGTGCGGTCTTCTCCGTCGTCGTCCGCCCGAAAGGTGCCGTCCCCGCATGACCGTACGTACCCGCATCCTCATCCTGCTCTCGGCCGTCGCCCTGCTGGTGGCGGTCGGGGTGGCGGCCGTGCTGCACGCGGCGGCGCGGGCGGAGCGCCGCGATCACGTGCAGGCGGGCGGTCCGGCGGTCACGTCCGGCACCGTGCTGCTGACCGAGCACGGGCGCATGGTGTTCCGCAACATGGCGTGGGGCCCGCACCGCGACGAGCTGACCACGGTCCCCCGGTCCGATCCGGCCGGCCCGCGCACCGCCTCGGGCGTCAAGTGCCTGCGCTTCTACGCCGCCTCGGGCACCGGGGTGTGCCTGCAGGCCGTGCACGGCCCGGTCTCGGACACCTACCGCGCCCTGATCCTCGATGCCCGCCTGCACACCCGCGACCGGTACGACGTCCCGGGCATCCCCTCCCGCGCCCGGGTCTCCCCCACCGGGCACTTCGCCGCCTGGACGGCGTTCGTGGGCGGCGACTCGTACGCCGGGACGAACTTCTCCACGCGCACGGCGATCGCCGACACCCGCACGGGTGCGCTGATCCCGTCCCTGGAGGCCTTCCGTATCGTCAGGGACGGCCACCCGTACCGGGCGGCGGACGCCAACTTCTGGGGCGTGACGTTCGCCGCGGACGACCGCACGTTCTACGCGACGCTGGCGACCGGGGGGAAGACCTACCTGGTCCGGGGCGACCTGCGCACGCGCACCGTCACCACCGTGCACACGAACGTCGAGTGCCCGTCCCTGTCCCCCGACGGCACCCGCATCGCCTACAAGAAGCGGGTGCCGGGGCTGCCCAAGGACGCCCCCTGGCACCTGTACGTCCTCGATCTGCACACGATGCGCGAGACGCCGGTCGCCGAGTCCCGGAGCGTCGACGATCAGGTGGTGTGGCGCGACGACCGCACGCTCGTCTACGCCCTGCCGGGCGACTACGGTGCCGACCTGTACGCGGTTCCGGCAGGCGGGCCGGGCACGCCGCACCGTCTCCTGCCGTCCGCGGTGTCCGCCGCCTTCCTCGACTGACGCACGAGCCGACGGCTCACGCACGAGCCGGCGACTCACGCACGAGCCGGCGACTCACGCACGAGCCGGCAGCTCACGCACGAGCCATCGGCTCACGCACGGGCCGACGACCGGCGTACGCGCCGACGCCGGCGCCGGTTCAGGGCAGCGGCCCCGGGAGCCGGCTCCCTGCGGGTCCGGGGAGCCGCGGAGTATCGGCCCCATGTCGGACGTAGCCGCGTGACCTGGGCCGATCCGATGTCGTTGACCCGGCTATGAAGAAGACCAGCGCACTCGCCGCGCTCACCCTGACCGGTCTCGCGCTCGCCACCCCGGCCCACGCCGACAGCGGCGGCGACCCGGTCGGCCACATCAACGTCGCCGGCCGGCACGTCACCGGCGCCTACCTCTGCAGGGAGGCACTCGCGATCGTCCCCATGGCCGCGCCGTGGACCGGCGACTCGGTGGACGACGCGTGCAACAACCGCCCCCACGTCCACCACGCACGCGACTAGGGCAGGGCGGCGGATCCACCGGCCTTCGCTCCGCCGTCCGTGGTGAGGCCGCAGCCGCCGGGCCCTCTCGGCCGGCCGCAGGCGTTGCGTGGTGGAAGCGGCTCGTCCGGCAGACGTCCAGCGGCAATACGTGAGGGACACGCGCCTGTTGGCCTCCTGTGCCTGTCCACAGCCGCACGTACTCGTCGTCTCGGGCAGTCGGACAACCGCTGATGCGGACCCTCCGGGCCGAATCTAGACTGACGAAGTCGTAGAAAAGCCTGAATTAGGGAGATATGCCCCATGGCTAAGCGAGGGAACAAGCGACGCGCCCGTAAGAAGAAGAAGGCCAATCACGGCAAGCGCCCCAACGCCTGAGCCAACCCGGGTGTGCGGCTGAGCGGTTCCCCGCCTCCGCCGCCCGGGACGGGGGAGGGATCCGGCCGGACGACGCTCACCGGCCGTCACGGACCGTCCGGAGTTCCCGTTCGGTCATTTCTGTTCATGTCGCGCGGTTCTCGTTGCGACCTGATGGTGTGACGCACCGCGAAGCCAGGCGCTGCCCTCGTGGGAGTCCCGGAGGCGTGGCGGCCCCAAACGGTCACGTCTGGTGTGGGCCGGAGCCCTCCTGTTGTGTGTGAGCGTTGCGCTGCTCACGGTGGTCGTTTTCGCCACGCGGCCCGACCAGGGGTCGAACGGTTCGACAGCGCCTTCCACCCCGTCGACCAGCGCAAGAACCACTTCGCCCGGCGCAGGAACCACGTCGCCCAGCGCCACCGAGGGAGCCGGTACTCCAGGAGCAGGCACTCCGCCCAGCGACTTCGGCGGTGGAGCCACTCCGCCCAGCGCCGGCGGTGATGAAAGCCCTGCCCCGGAGGTACCCGTCCCGGCCGCGACGGTGACGGTCACCCAAACGGTCGAACCGGGACGTGCCAGCGATACGCCTGCCCCGAGGACAGGGGACGTCTCCGCAGTCATGGCCTCCGTCGCAGCGCTGATCAGCGCCGTGGTGGGGGTTGCGACCTTCGCCGCGGGAATGATGAAGGACCGCCGACCGCCCGGCGAGGGCAGCGGCAGCGGGCACTGATCCACGGGCGCGCGTTCGGCAGATCCCTCACCCCGCGCCCCCACCGACTCCCGTCCCGCAAGCCACGACGGACCCGACCCGCAGCCGGGCACGGCGCCACCGCTCCCCCTGCGTCCCAGAGCCTGCCGGCCCTCGCCGCAGGCTCCGCCCTGACCCGCGCCTACAGCACCGGCAGGTTCTTCCGCAGTTCGAACGCCGTGACCTCCGAGCGGTACTCGTGCCACTCGGCCCGCTTGTTGCGCAGGAAGTGACGCCGGCCCGGTGTGACGTCACGCCTCCAACGTCGGCGCAGCGTTGGTCTGCGAACGAAGGGGCATCGTTGGTCGTCATTGGTTGCTGTGGGCCGCCCTCGGACGGCCCACAGACGGCCCGACTGGGCCAGCCTCAAAGCTGCTGGCATCACGCTCCGGCTGCCTTCCGCTCGCTTCTGCGCAACCCAGCCCGCAAGACGATAGATCGCCCTCCGAGCATGTACCTCAGATCTGGAGGTGCCTGATCATTGAGCGCTGCTCTCCCTCGCAACCCGGTTGAGGCAAAGTACCCCCGGGCAGGATTCGAACCTGCGGACACGACTCCGGAGGCCCATTGGGTCTCAGCCCAAGCGGCTGGTCCAGGCCGTGCGCGTGCCTGGGAAGGTGGAGCCCGTCCACAGACAGCCCACGGCGACGCGTTGCCCTCTAGACTAGGTTCTCAGCTCCGGGTGGGTTGGCGACCTTGACGGTTGAACGTCAGCGGCTGACCACAGCGAATAGCCGTGCTGCAGTCACTCACCAAAAAGCCTGATGCTATCGTCGCGCTATCCTGTCCCGAATATAGTCCCGCATGATGGACATTTTTGAGTGGGGTTTAATCTCGTCCAGCCTGGTGTTTCCCGCAACAAGCGTGAAGGTGATCGATAGCAGGCTGCGATCCACATTCAAGATGTGACTGTAAGGAAGGAAATAGGCTGGAAGTCCCGTCCGCCACGGAATGTACACGAGCCTCCGCTGAGTTAGCGCACAGAGGCCCCGATATGTACCCCTGTATCGGATGACTTCCATCGTAGTGTCATGATCATGAGAGAAAGTCCCGAGCGCTAGATGGGCAATGTCCTCATCCGGTTCGACAGCGTCAGTCAACGCGTCGAGTTGCCTCCTGCGGGCACTCGGTTGAATGAACGGGTCGTGGCGGTACCGGAGATCGTTGAAGTCGCCAAACAGTGCTCGGTATAGGCGATCAATTTCGGCGAATCTAGCTTTTCGACCTCGCTCTATGCGTTTTGCGGGATCTTCTCCGAATACCCCGATCGTCGGGAAGTCGATTGCGCTAGTCAGCTTCCGAATGTCCTCGCCAAACGTGCCGGGAGAGAGGCTCAAACAGTTCTTGGCAAGAATCCGCCCTAGGCTCGAGGGTAGTTTTTCTGGACTTGGCAGTGATGCGCCATCAATGAGAAGTGGGATTACTCTAATCCCTTGGTCCAGGGCTGATTCTATCTCCAGGCGTACCCAGTCATTCGCTTCCTGGATTCTCGTCTTTCCGTCAGCCGTGGAGCCCACCCAGGCAGGGCCGATAAGAGCAACCAGAACGTCACACGATGATATCGCCTGAGCGATAACCCGAGGGAAATCTTCACCCGGCTGTAAATATGCCACGTCCATGAAGATTTTTGAGGCACCATAGTGTTGGGCAAGTCGGTCCTGCAGCCATCCCGCATAGGGCGCCGTATCCTCACGCCGGTAGCTGATGAAGATTTTCTTTTCCTCGCGTGGCATCCGTCTCGTCCTCTGCTTCGAACTAGGCCGCGAAGCTAAGTTAGCCATTACACAGTCAACTTGCACTCCTTGCGGCTTATTCACTAGGGGCATTGTTTGCTTCCGGCGCGCCCCACTGTGCTTCAATGCGCCCCTCGCGGCATCAGTGGTTCGACCCACGGCGGTTTCTGCGGCTGCAGTACTAACCGACGACTGCGCCTGATTCGTCGCCCGGTTCTGCGCTGCTGGCTGGCCGAGCAGCGCCTGAGCTACGTGCTGGCGATCGCCTACAAGCATCGATGCGGGCCGCGCGGGCAAAACGCCCGCACCGTCTCGGCGCTCCTGCCGGAGCATGCCTGGGAGATCCGCTCCGCCGGGGAAGGCGCCCACGGCCTGCGCGAATACGCCTGGGCCCTGGTCCCGCTGCCCGGCGTCAGCAACGACGGTTTCGACGACGCCCTGCTGATCCGCCGCAGTCTCGCCGACGGCGAGCGTGGCAGCTCGCTGCGGCATCGCCGCATCCACCGCCCTCGGATCCTGCTCCGCCACCACCTGCCCATCCTGGCCGCCTGCGACCGGGTTACCGGAGAGCATGCTGATGGCCCGCCGTTTTGAAGCTCTGACCTGCGAGTGAGGCGTGGGGGCCACTTGATCTCGACTGGCCACACGCTCCTCACACGTGCGCGGGGACGAGGTGGGAGGTCATCCGCAGTCGCTGCGGCGCGACGGAGGTTGCTGCGTCGAAGAGGCTGCAATACCCAGGTGTGTTGCAGCCCTGCACTCAGGGCGGACAGCTGGGACACCTGCCAATCTAGCTGTCCCAGCCATTTGTGCAGGCCAGAGCTCCAACCGGACAGTCGGACACATGGGACAGGACTTGTAGCCGCCACGGCTGCGCTGCGCCTGTACAGATGGTGGCAGGGTGTCCCGGCCGGGACCACCCACGGATGAGCGCCGCTTTGGGAGTTCGATCCAAGCGCGGACCGGCCGCGTCCCTGCGTGATCGCGCCCAACATGGCTAGCCGTGCACGAGTGCCCACGTCCGGCATCGTTGATGTCACCCGCGGATGTCAACGGGAGCTAGCGCTTCTTGCGGATCTTGCGCTTTTTCTCCTTGGCTTCCTTCTCTTTGCGCTGGGCCACGCCGTACGCAGACCACGGTCCCTGATGCGCCGGGCACCGGGAGGTGCCAGTCACCACCGTCCGCTGGCATCGCCCTCCCGCTTTAGTTGGCGCGCCACACTTCGCCATGCTGCTTCGCACCTCCGGTCTCGACACTAGTACGTGAAGCTCTAGGCACCGTGGCCCGGTTCCTGCGGGGATAGAAGGCGCGTGAAAAGTAGGACTGGTGCGCGTGGGCGCACAGCGAAGCCATCAGCTTGGGAAGCTTAGGTCTTCTATGGGCGCTTGCTTGGCTGACCTGTGGTGGAGCGGTTACGGCGGCTGGCTGGCCGACGACCTGGTCCCCGCCATTCCCCGTGGTTCCCCGCACGACTTGGCACGGTTCTGGCACGACCCCTCCGTCCCAAATGTTCGACTGGGTGCTCGACCGCGGTGCCTGCTGAGCCGCTGGCTGATGAACGGTGGACCGGCCGCGGAACCTGGCGAAGTCGGTCACGGTGGAGTGAGGCGTCCAGTTCAGCTGTCGTACTCGTGGATCTGGGGGCGCTCCTGTCGTTCCCCGTCGTCCCGGCGTTCCTGAGTAAGCCGGTCGGCCTGATCGGTCTCGTGACAGGGTGCCGGTGGCAGGGCGGTGAGCAAGTTGTCCAGCTGTGTGCGGAGGTGCAGTAGACGCGCCCGTTGCGAGGTCTCTCCCGGGGGAGGCTCGGTGGGGGCGAAGGACAGCAGGACCGGTGTCCAGTCCTCCGTGAAGCGGATCAGGCCCCGCAGCGCCGGTTCACGGTGTCCTTCCGCCGCCGGACCAGGGAGCGCGGCGGGTAGCAGGTGCGGGCAGAAGCCGGCGCCGGAGCGGTCGGGTGCAGCTTTGGACGGTGGGGTGAACGCCTTGATGGCGGCCGCGCGGAAGGCGTCGTACGCCTCCGCGGCTCCCGTGTCGGCTGGAAGGACCAGCAACAGCCGGGCAGGTGGCAGGAGGCGCACGGCCTCGGTCAGTTGCCACAGGGTCTCGGGCTCGGTGCCGGCGGCGGGGATGAGCACCAGGCGGGCCGGCGGGAGGGCTGCGAGGAGAGTGGTCTGCCAGTCGTCCGGCGGCAGGGGCAGATGCCACAGGCTGGTGAACCGGGTCAGTTCCTGAGGTGGGCCTACGACCCGGAAGTAGCCCGCCGGATTGAAGAGCGTGCCCAGGTCGCTTTCTAGCGGCCCGCCCCACAGGGAGCGCGGTTGATCGTCGTCGCCGCGCGGCCGCAGGTACAGCACGTTCGCTTCGCGGTTGAGGTCCTGGGGGAGGCGCGGGCGTTCGCAGATCCGCAGGACGAGTCTGCGGTCCCGGACCGCCCGGACGATCACCCAGATCGCGAGACCGATGTGCATGGCGGTCACTTCGAGCACGTCCCGGACGGTCCGCATGTAGAAGCCGGCGACGACGTTGTTGACGATAAGGACGACGAGGAAGCGCAGGCGGTGGGCGGCTCGGGCGAGCAGCCGTTCGGTGGGTGCTTCCACGACCTTCAGGAGCGTGACCCAGCTGCCTAGCCCCGCGACCGCCCGCCCGGCGGACACGGTGTCGATCCACTCCTTTCGCGAAGAGCGGGGCTCCCATAGCGGCCTGCGGAAGGTGGCCGCGTCCAGGGGCTCGCCGGTCTCGTCGTGATAGCGCTGGAGAACCCAGATGCCAACCCCGAGGCGTCCCGGCCACCGCATGATGTACCGGGTCACGAACCGTGCGATACCCGAGGGCCGCGTCGGGGCCCCTTCCCGGTCCGCGTCAGGGAGCCGGATCTCCGCCGTGTCACGTCGTTTGCCGCGCAGGACAGCGGTGACCTGCGCCATCGTCCCGAGCACGGAGAGCAGGCCGCCGACGAAAGCGCACTTCTGTGAGAGGTGAGCGCGGTCCCAGAGGTCGGGGACGACGACGGTCAGCAGAACACCGACTCCCAGGGTCACGGCCGCGACGACGTGCCAGTGCCAGCGGAAGGTCCAGGGGAACACGGCCCTGCCCGGCAGCCCGCGTTCGACTCGGCTCAGCAGAGGATAGACCTGGTGGCGGACAGTCGTCCGCCACCGGGTGTGCTGGGTCATGCCGCGTTCGGCGGTGGGGTCGAGAGGCGCGAACTCGGCCGTCCAGTCGGTGTCGAAGCGGACCACGCCGCGCAGAGGCAGCCCCGAGGTCGCCTTCAACGGACGTCGCAGCGGCGGGCACGGGGGCAGGATGGGTGGAGACGGCAACTCCGTCCCGGTCGCGCGAAGTTCCTCAGCCCGCCTGGCGAAGTACTCGGTGGCCGCCACCCGGAAACGTTCATAGCCGTTGGGCTCGCCGCAGACAAGCAGCACAAGGCGGGACGGGGGTACCAGGCGCACAGCCTCGGTGTACTCCCACAGCGTGCCCTCGGCGCCGCCCGCGTCCCGTTCGATGCCGGCGACGAGGACCACGAGTCGGGCCCGGTGGATCGCCTCGGTGACCTCCTGCTGCCAGGCATCCCCCGCCCCGGAGACGTACAAACGCCCGGCTCCCTGCGGAGGGAAGGACTCCCAGGGGCGGCCCACCGCGATCACGGTGCCGAAATGACCGAACAGCCGCGTGAGCCGGGCCTCCCAGGTGTCATAAAGGACGCCCAGATCGCCGTAGCCGAAGTGGTACGCCAAGGATGTCCAGGTATTGGCGCCGCCCGCCGGGTCCGCCTCGGACAGCATGTCGTCGACGGCGAAGGGCCGGAGGTAGAGGACGTACTGGCCGTCCTTCATCTCCTCCCTGACGTCCCGGCCGACCAGCCGTCGGACCAGCGAGTTTTGCGCGCTTGTCCTCATTGAGTTGAACATCCACACCAGGCAGACGAGGCCCCCGAGGGCGAGCAGGGCCACGCACCAAAGGGGCCATTTGTCCTCCAGGGTCCTGCCGATGAGGTACAGGAACAGCGGGAGGAAGATTCCGGTGGTGAGCCCCGACACGGCGCTGAGCATGGTGAACAGCCCGGCGTGCCGGGCGGGGGAGGAGCGGCCACGGCCGTCCCGAGACTTCGCCATCCGGTCATTACCGCAGATACGAGGTGCCCGGGCAATAGGCTGAACTCCAGCCGAAGCAGGCACATTTGGGCACCTTTGGGGCGCACGACCGCTGTGGCGCCGGCCATAAGGTGCACCGCTGGCGCTTCTTGCGGATCTTGCCGACAGCTCTTTCCTGCTCCCCCGAACCGAATATGTGACACGTGCACGAAGCGCGAGCAAGAGACGCGATCAGGCCACGGAGAAAGACCCTGTGGCGACACCTCGGAGGGAACCAATCCATAATGCAAAATCAAACATTAGTTTGGATTTGACGTATCATTCAAGAGGGCGATCCTGAAGAAATCAAACACTAGTTCGTTTTTGCGTGGCATGGTCAGACAATTGACCAGCATCTTTGCTCGGCGGGGCGACACGACCTGCAGGTAGGTGCTACAAGAATGGAACCGTTACGGCGCGCCCCGGGGGGATCTGTGAGTGAGGCACCTGAGCAGGAAAAGATCGATCAAGAGACCGGGTTGTCGGGGGGAGACAGCTCCGAGACGAAACCCAAGAGGACGCGTAGTGCGGCTATCAACCGCCCCTACCCGCGCAGGACGCTAGAGGAAGCGCTTAGAGTCCCTCAGGCACTTAAAGAGTACAACGGGGGTAATCCATGGCCGCCGGAACAAGTCGCTAAGGCACTTGGAGTCGGCAAAGGAAGTAGCAATTTCTTCTATCTAACCGCAGCCTCGCGGGATTTCGGCCTAACTTCCGGTACACGTGACAGCCCACAAATCACGCTCAGCGCTCTGGGAAGGCAAGCCGTTTACCCGTCCTCACATGAGGACGAACGTGAATCTTTGTACAAAGCATTCTTCTCAGTAGAGATATTCCACCGGATCGTAGATCACTTCAACGGATCCAAACTTCCCGAAGAGCGGTTCCTCACAAACACGCTTCAGACGAGTTTCGGCCTCCCACCCGAAATCCACAGCGAGTTTCTCGACTTGTTTGAAAAGAACTGTCGCTTCATTGGAGTCGGTTCAGACTTCGAAATAGGCGCACGAGGATCCGGTCAAACGCTGCAAGCGACTCTGGAAGAATCCGCATCCAAGACACCCGGCACGGCTACACCTCCTGTCGGCGATACCGAAAATCCGCCAACGTGCTTCGTAATCATGCCGTTCTCGGAGCGAGATGATTCACATGCCGTTGGTTTCTTCGACGAAGTATTCGAGGCACTGTTCAAGCCGGCCGTAACGAATGCCGGTTTTGAGATCACGACTGCCCGCCGCCAGGGTTCTGACATCATTCATTCCACGATTGTGACGGAACTTCTGGATGCCGACTTGGTCCTTGCCGATCTGACGGAGCATAACCCGAATGTGCTCTTCGAACTTGGCATGCGAATGGCCGAGGACAAGCCGGTAGTGTTGGTGCGCGCCAAGGGAACGGGGCCGATATTCGACGTCGACAACATGCTGCGTGTAGAAGAATACAACCCCAATCTATGGACCAGTACAGTGGCTAAAGATATACCGAAGATCGAGGCTCACGTAATGGCCGCTTGGGAAAATCGCGACACCGCTCAGACGTTCCTAAAGATTCTCAGACAAGCTTCCAAGTAGCCGCCGGTTTCGGGTTGGAGCTCTTCCTGTTGGAGCATCCGCGTGCACGCGCCAGGAGCGCCGACGAGGGGCAAGGGGCGCCCTCCCCTCCCTTGCCTCTCTTCAACCATAAGTGGGCGAACGTGGCCATATTTAGCAAATCGTTCGCCTGTTCGGCGCCAAGATCCCCCAAGGGCACCCATAACTTGCCAGTCTCTTCTACGCTGGACGCAAACGTGCTGTCTTTCTAGGGGTGGGTAGACAGATGCCTCGCAGAAAATGCTTCATCTCGTACCACCATAATGATGAATCCGAGGTTCTTCGTTTCATCCAAGGATTCGACCACGCTCGCGACAGTTTTATCGCGCGGGGTATCGGCGCTGGAATGCCCGGCGACGTGATTCAAAGCACTGATCGTGATTACATTATGCGTCGAGTGCGGGAATCGTATCTTCGCGATAGCACTGTTACTATCGTGATGATCGGAAGATGTACTTGGGCGAGGCGTTACGTCGACTGGGAGATCGCATCAACTCTCCGTAACGATGCCCGCAACACTCGAAGCGGCCTTATGGGCATCGTTCTCCCTTCTGCTTCAGCGGCCCCAACCGCGCCTCCCCGCCTTTCAGATAATCTTGCCGATGGTTATGGCGGGCGCACGTATGCTCACTGGTATCACTATCCGCGGGATGTGAGTCAACTGAGTGAAATGATCGAGACTGCCTATTCTGCCCGAGAATCTGTGATGCCAAATAATAAGCGCCTGCTGTTCTCGCATAACCGGACTTGCGTATAGCCGTGACCTCCGAACCGCGACTCACAGACAGCGAACTTCCGGAACTTTTTCGTACTGCTGATGCTGTGTCAATCCAGGGGCAGCGGGTTTATATTAGGGCAACAAAAATCAGGCTAACCTTAGCTGTTGCCGCAGCGGCGTTTGCCACTATCAGGATAGGGATCGGCGATAGATGGGATCTTGCGGCACTCGTCGTCGCCAGCGCATTCATTGCGACCCTGATGGTGGAATTTTGGCTGCTTACTCGTAACCCGGAACGCGACTGGTACGACGGCCGAGCCTTGGCGGAATCGATTAAGACGCTATCTTGGCGCTACTCGGTTGGGGCTGCACCATTTATCTCCACCTCTCCCGACATGGAGACTGAAAGGCGTTTTATTCAGGAAGTGCAAAAGCTCATCGATGAAGCTCCGGCGGACTCCATAGTGATATCAGACCCTGTGCGAGTTACCGAGCACATGCGCGCTCTCAGGAAGAAGGATTTACCGCTCCGTAAGCGCGTGTACCTTGAATCTCGCATTCAGGATCAACTCAAATGGTACTCGAGTAAGGCAAAGTTCAATTCGAGTCGAGCTCGCGGTTGGCGTTTAGCGTTGATCTCGATCGAAGGAACAGGGATCATAGCCGCTCTACTTAAAGCGAGCGGCGTCATTAACTTTGATCTCCCTGGAGTTCTAGCGGCACTACTGGGGGCAGGCTCAGCATGGTTTGCGGTTCGCCAGTACGAAGCGCTAGCTCGAGCTTATAAGTTTGCCGCGAACGATTTGAGTACAGTGTATGCCAGACTCCAAAGCATCGAAGAGGAAGATGTCTGGGCACGCGAATCTTCAGATGCTGAGGAAGCGATTAGCCGAGAGCACACAATGTGGCGGGCATCGCGTGGAGCGCTACCCACTTGATGCAGACGCCAATCGGTCGGTGTAGCGGCTTTGGCGCGAGTGATCATGGCCCGTAAGCTTCCGGCGCGTCGGGCAGGTAGTGGACCTGCCCGGTAAAGCACGACGTTGGGGCCATGATCTTCGAGGCTCGCGCCAAAGTGGCTCCGTAAAGCCGCGGAGCCGACCGCCCCAGCCACGACGTGCCCCCTTCTTCTCTGGCGTCAAGCGGCTGATTGCTGTGCGCGCGGCACGGGCGCCGGCCGGGCTGGAGCGGGGCGGAGACAGGAGCGCAGGCCCGGCCGGGGGCCGGGCCGCGCCTGACCATCGCCTGGCTCATCGGCTGCCTGGAACCGTCCGTACCCGTCCCCGCACCGTTCCTCACCGGCCCGCAGGGGGCGGGCAAGTCCACCGGCGGCCGGATGCTGGTGCGGATCATCGAGGGGATGAGCGGTGACCTGCGGCGGGCGCCGAAGGACGAGGAGAACATGATCACGGCCGTCGCCGCCGGGTGGGTCACCGCCCTGGACAACCTCTCCCACCTGCCCCCGGACCTGTCCGACCTCATGTGCTGCATCGTCACCGGCGCCGAGAGCATCAAGCGCGCGCTGTTCACCGACGGCGACGTCGTCCGCTCCCGCTACCGGCGCCCCATGCTCCTGACCGGCATCGATGTCGGCGTCATCCGCCCCGACCTCGCCGAACGCCTCCTCCCGCTCCGTCTCGTGCGGCCCCGGGTACGGCGGACCGAGGCGGAACTGTGGGCGGAGTACGTGGAGATCCTGCCGGTCGTTCTCGGCTCCCTGCTGGACCTGACGGTGAAGGTGCGGGCCGCCCAGGCGGACACCCCCACCGACCTGCGGATGGCCGACTTCGCCCACCTGTGCGCCCAGCTCGATGCGGCTACCGGCTTCGGCTCGCTGGCCACGTACCGGGCCAGCCTCGATGACCTCAACGACGACGTCATCGAAGGTGACCTGCTGGCGCAGACGGTCCTGCAGCACGCTGCCGGGCTCGACGCGGGCGCGGAAGTCCGTATGACGTCATCGGAGTGGCTGCACTGCCTCACCATCCTCTACAGCGGTGAGGAGTGCCGTCCCCTGCCCAAGGGCTGGCCCACCACGGGCAAGGTCCTCTCCGACCGGCTCAAGCGGCTACAGCCGACCCTCGCCGCACGCGGCGTCCTCATCGACTGGGGCCGCACCAGCTCCGCCCGCTACATCGAGATGACCCGCCCGCCCCTCCCGCCAGCGAACGAGCAGGAAGCGGCGTTCTGACCCGCGCCACCACGGCGCCGCACCGAACAAGCAAGAGGAGCACCCCCCGCCCCGCGTGCTCCTCTTGCTGCTCCGGCGGCTTGCCGCCGCTGCACAAGTCGCGCCGCAAGGCGGCTCCTTCTTCACGTCCTGAGCCGAACCGCACCACCACAGACACCACCCCCCTCTTCTTTTTCCTAAGAGAAGAGACGCTGCGTCACCCGCGTCACCACGGACCAGAAAACGGCCCCTGACCTGTGGCTAGATCGGTGACGCAGACGGCCGACACCTACGTCATCCCGCGTCACCCGCGTCGCGGGTGACAGAACCCCGCCCCGCCCTGTGACACGCCCCGACCGGCCCGCGTCACCGCATAGCAGCAGGTCAGAACCACAAATGACGTGCGTGACGCGATGACGCAGAATCCCGCACCTCGGACAGACGCGGGCCCTTCGACCCCTACGGCTGGCAGGTGGCCACCTACAACGGCACCACCCTCAACCACTTCGAATCACACTCGTCTGAGTCGTGACTCATCGCGACTCAAACCCCCTCCCACCCGCTCTAAGTCGCGATAAGTCCGAACTCAGAGCAATGTGACTCCAACTCCCGGAGGACACAGTGACGCCGCCCCATGTCCTTGAGGAGACCGACCCCCGCGCCATCCTCCGCGGTGGTCTCCCGGACCGGTACCTCACCCCCGACGACATCGCCGAGACGTTCGAGGTGCCCCTCGAAACCGTCTACCAGTGGCGCAAGAAGCGGACCGGCCCGCCCGGCTTCCGCATCGGCAAGCACCTCCGCTACGACCCAGCCGACGTGCATGCCTACGTCACCCAGCGCAAGGACGCCGACCGAAACGCCGCGTAGCTGAACACCCGCCAGAGACAGCAGGGAGAGCCGTTGGCGACGGCTCTCCCTGCTGCATGTCGAGAGAGGACCGCCGCCGCATGGCTGGCCACATCCAAGATCGCTGGTACAAGACCGAAACCGATGCCAACAGCAAGCCCCGCCGCGTACGAACCGAGCGCCACGGAACGGGCCTGCGCTACCGAGCCCGCTACATCGGCCCGGACGGAACCGAGAAGAGCAAGTCATTCCCTGACGGACAGAAGCGGCTGGCTGACCAGTGGCTCGTCCACATCGAGGCGGACATGTCTCGGGGGCAGTACATGGACCCTGCCGCCAGCAAGGTGACCTTCCGTCAGTACGCCGAGAAGTGGCTGAGCACGCAGACCACCGACATGACCACGCGAGAGTCCGTGGAGTCCGCGATTCGCGGCCACGTGATCCCCTACCTGGGACCGCGACCGCTCGGCTCGTTCAAGCCCGAACACATCCGGGACTGGCTCAGCGCCCTGGAACGGGCTGTACCTGCGTCGTCGTACCGGCGCGTGATCTACAACAACGTATCGACGGTCCTCAATGCGGCTGTCGACGACGGTCACCTGTCGAAGAACCCATGCCACGCACAATCGGTGCGTCCGCCTGCTGCGGGCACTGGTCGCGTTGTGCCGTGGAGTGCAGAGCGGGTCTTCGCCGTACGGGCAGCGCTGCCAGAGCGCTTCCGCGCGACCGTCGGCCTCGGAGGCGGATGCGGACTCCGGCAAGGAGAGATTTTCGGGCTTCCCGTCGATGAGATCGCCTTCGACTCCGGATGGCTACACATCATGAATCAGGTGAAGGTGACGAAGGAGGGGCTCGTATTCGCCCCACCGAAGCGGAGCAAGGTCCGCGACGTCCCCTTGCCGGACCGCGTGGCGCACGCCCTCAAGCAGCACATGGAAGCGTTCCCCCCGGTAGAGATCACCCTGCCATGGCTCCGGGTAGGCGGTCCGCCTGTCACGAAGCGGCTGCTGTTCACCCGTCTCGATGGCGCGGGTGCGGTGCGGCGGACCGACTTCAATGACCGCGCATGGAAACCCGCCCTCGTCGCAGCTGGGGGTGATCCCCCAGCCGAGGCCTGGGAAGCGCCACCAGGCCGCCCGCGAACACGGCATGCACGCTCTTAGGCACTTTTACGCCTCGGTACTGCTGGACGCCGGCGAGAACGTCAAGGCACTGAGTCAGTACCTCGGACACAGCGATCCGGGGTTCACTTTGCGGATTTACACCCATCTGATGCCAAACAGCGACGCGCGGGCAAGGAAGGCCGCAGACCGCTTGTACCAGAGCACGGGAGCCGACAACGGGCCCCTTCAGTTGGGCGACGCTGACCAGCGCTCGGAAGCGTAGAGCTCGACGAAACGGACGCCGTCTGCGACGCGGGCGGAGTCGAGTGGCAGCCTCTACTCAGCCGCGTGACCATTGACATGTAGGAGGGTAGGGGGCCCGAGAAGCGCAGGGGAGCAGCATGAACGAAAACGACGAGCTGCTCTATCTGATCCTTGAGCAGGACATCGAAGAATACGAGCAGACTTGGTGGCAGAACGAGCCCCGAGTGGCGAAGATGTGCGACCTCATCCCGGGTCTCCACGCAAAGCTAGAATCAATTACCGAACCTGACATCGTGGGAACGGAAGATGTCTACAGGCACGAGGAAATCTGGCACGACGATAGACTCCCTGACCAAACGTCAGCACGAGTCAGGCTCCCTGACCCCAAGGCCCGCAGCCAGCAAGCGAGCGTCTTCATACTTTCAGGCATTCCAGGTGCCGGCAAAACATCCCAACTCGTTCCACTCGCTCGCAAGTACCAAACGGCGCACGGAACTTCGCAATACAGTCTTGTGACCCTCTGCGCAGACGACGTTGGCGCAGCGCTGCCTGAGTACGCCTCAGGCTTGGGTGCATCGGTTGTTCACGAAGAAGCCTGCTACATCACTTACGAGGGCGACCATCCACGCGCAAGGAAGTGCACAGCCGACGTCGCGATCGACAGTATTGGTCGACCCGCTCACATGGCTGATTACATAAGGGACTGGTCCGCCGTCGGCCGGAAGGTCCATATGCTAGTCGCGGTCTGCAATGTCGACGTCGCGATCGATCGCATGAAGCGGCGCGCCATCGAGACCGGCCGACGGGTTCCACAGAGGGTCATCGAGTCCGCCGCTGTGGATGTACAGACCGTAGTTGACGCGATCAAGGACGGTAACTGGGATGTACCTTCCTGGATCATCGTGGACACAAGCAGCGACGGCGAGCTCAGCACGGTTGCGAGGACTGACGACTGGGCATTCGCCCCGTAGCCTCGACAAGAATCGCCCGCGTGTGGCATAAAGCATCACACAGCGATCGTTGAATTCAGTAGGGTGACCAGATCGGAAGGAGGCGGCAGATGTTGCCAGAGAGTCTGATCAAGGCCGAGATCAAGCTGCGAGAGGCCGATGACGATCTCGCCGCCGCCCTCGCGCACGGAACCGATGAAGAAAAGCGGGAAGCCCGCAAGGCCTGGCGCGCTGCGCTGCGCGACAAGCGCAATGAGGTCAAGCTAGCTTGCGAGGCGAGGCGCCCTGAGATCGAGGCGAAGCGCGCCGAGCTGGCAAAGGAGCGCCGCACGACACACGAGGTGTTCTGACACAGCTCCACAGGCCCCTCCCGCTCAGCCAGGAGGGGCCTTTTGTTGCGGCTTAAATGAACCTGCAACTTGGTGCCCGCGACGCACGCAGCGCGGACACTTGGTTACCCGGGCTCTCCAAAGCCGGGCCGACGGCGGCGTCTCGCGCCCGCCGTCGGCAAGCTTCCACCCTCCCGTCCCCGACGGCCCAGGCACGGCCCAGGACGGACGCGAAGAGGCAGACGCGGGAAATGGCTAGCCCCGACGATTCAGCAGCTCGTCTCAGCCGAAACCCCTCTCACCTGCCCCTACAGCACCGGCAGGTTCTTCCGCAGTTCGAACGCCGTGACCTCCGAGCGGTACTCGTGCCACTCGGCGCGCTTGTTGCGCAGGAAGAAGTCGAAGACGTGCTCGCCGAGGGTATCGGCGACCAGGTCGCTGCGTTCCATCAGGGTCAGGGCCTCGCCGAGGTTCTGCGGCAGGGGCTCGATGCCCATCGCACGGCGCTCGGCGTCCGAGAGGGCCCAGACGTCGTCCTCGGCTCCCGGCGGGAGTTCGTAGCCCTCCTCGATGCCCTTCAGGCCCGAGGCGAGCAGGAGGGCGTAGGCCAGGTACGGGTTCGCGCCGGAGTCCAGGGAGCGGACCTCCACTCGCGCGGAGCCGGTCTTGCCGGGCTTGTACATGGGGACCCGGACGAGGGCCGAGCGGTTGTTGTGGCCCCAGCAGATGTAGGAGGGGGCCTCGCCGCCGGCGCCCGCGGTGCGCTCGGAGCCGCCCCAGATGCGCTTGTAGGAGTTCACCCACTGGTTGGTGACCGCGGAGATCTCCGCCGCGTGCTTGAGCAGGCCGGCGATGAAGGAGCGGCCGACCTTGGAGAGCTGGTACTCCGCGCCGGACTCGTAGAACGCGTTGCGGTCGCCCTCGAAGAGGGAGAGGTGGGTGTGCATGCCGGAGCCCGGGTGCTCGGAGAAAGGCTTCGGCATGAACGTCGCGTGCACGCCCTGCTCCAGGGCCACCTGCTTCATGACCAGGCGGAACGTCATGATGTTGTCCGCGGTGGAGAGCGCGTCGGCGTAGCGGAGGTCGATCTCCTGCTGGCCGGGGGCGCCCTCGTGGTGGGAGAACTCGACCGAGATGCCCATCGACTCCAGCATGGTGATCGCCTGGCGGCGGAAGTCCATGCCGACGTTGGTCGGGGTGTGGTCGAAGTAGCCCGAGTTGTCGGCCGGGGTGGGGCGGGTGCCGTCCAGCGGGCGGTCCTTCAGCAGGAAGAACTCGATCTCGGGGTGGGTGTAGAAGGTGAAGCCCAGGTCGGAGGTGCGGGCCAGGGCGCGCTTGAGGACGTAGCGCGGGTCCGCGAAGGACGGGGAGCCGTCCGGCATGAGGATGTCGCAGAACATGCGGGCGGTGCCGGGGGTCTCCGCGCGCCACGGCAGGACCTGGAAGGTGGACGGGTCCGGCTTGGCGATCATGTCGGACTCGTATACACGGGCGAAGCCCTCGATGGCGGAGCCGTCGAAGCCGATGCCCTCGTCGAAGGCCTGCTCCAGTTCGGCGGGGGCCACGGCGACGGACTTGAGGAAGCCCAGCACGTCCGTGAACCAGAGGCGTACGAACCGGATGTCGCGCTCCTCCAGGGTGCGGAGCACGAACTCCTGCTGCTTGTCCATCTTCAGCTTCCCCATCCTTGCTGGTCAGGCCGCCATTCCCCGGGTGTCCCCGGAAGCGGTCGGGCACCTGAGCATCACACCACAACACCGTTTCGGGCGCGTTGCGGACCTTGATCGCCCGGCCGACCTCGACCTGAACGCCTTGCGTCCTACAGGTGTACTGCTCTGTCGCCCATCTTGCCTGCTCGCAGCGACATCCGTAATGGCCGGTCCGCTTCCTGCGTGAGCGAGACCACCCCGATTTAATTTGCATCTAAGATGCAACTTTTCATACGGTGCCGATCAGTCGAGCCATGAGGAGCCCCGATGCTGTCCGAGCAGTCCGCAGTCACCGTCCGCGCCAGCCTTCCGGCCGTCGGCGCAGCGATCGGCGAGATCACCGAGCGCTTCTACGCCCGCCTCTTCGCCGCCCACCCCGAACTGCTGCGCGGCCTCTTCAACCGCGGCAACCAGGCCTCCGGTGCCCAGAAGCAGGCCCTCGCCGGCTCCATCGCCGCCTTCGCCACCCAGCTGCTGGAGCGCCCGGACCGGCGGCCCGACGCCCTGCTCGCCCGCATCGCGCACAAGCACGCCTCCCTCGGGGTGGCACCCGAGCAGTACCCCGTGGTCCACGAGCACCTCTTCGCCGCCCTCGCCGAGGTCCTCGGCGAGGCCGTCACGCCCGAGGTGGCAGCCGCCTGGGACGAGGTGTACTGGCTGATGGCGAACGCCCTGATCGCCATCGAGAAGCGGCTGTACGAGGAGAGCGGCGGCCGCGGCCTGCGCCCGTGGGAGGTCGTCGAGCGCATCCCCGAGACCGCGGACGTCGTCACCTTCCGGCTGCGGCCGGCCGACGGGGGCCCGGTGGCCGGCTTCCGCGCCGGCCAGTACGTCTCCGTCGCCGCCGCCCTGCCCGACGGGGTCCGGCAGATACGGCAGTACAGCCTCTCCGGGGCCCCGGCTCCGGCACTCAGGCAGATCAGCGTCAAGCGCGTGCTCGGCACCGCGGCGCCCGACGGCGAGGTCTCCCACCACCTCCACGCGCGCGTGCGCGAGGGCGACGTCCTGGAGCTGTCCGAGCCGTACGGCGAACTGGTGCTCGGCGACGCCGGCGACCGGCCCCTCCTGCTCGCCTCCGCGGGCATCGGCGTGACCCCGATGGTCGCGATGCTCGCCGCTCTCGCGGCCGACGGCCACCGCGCGCCGGTCACGGTCGTCCACGGCGACCGCTCCCCCGCCGACCACGCCCTGCGCACCGACCACGAGACGTATGCCGCCGAACTCCCGGACGCCCGCGTGCACTTCTTCTACGAAAACGCCGCGGAGCCCGGCACCCGCACCGGCCTGGTCGACCTCACCGGCATCGCCGTGCACCCCGGCACGCGCGCGTACCTGTGCGGCCCGCTGCCCTTCATGCGCGCGGTGCGCACCCAGCTGATCGGGAAGGGTGTGGCTGCGGCCGACATCCACTACGAGGTCTTCGGGCCGGACCTCTGGCTGGCCCAGGACTGAGCGCGGGAACCGAGCACAGGAACCGAGCGCGGGAACCGAGCACAGGGACCGAGGCCAGGGCCGAACGGCCGCCCGCCCGGGTCACAGACCGAACCGCCCGGGTCACAGACCAGGCCGCCCCAGGTCGCAGGCCGCCCGCCCGGGTCACGGACCAGGCCGCCCGGGTCGCAGGCCGGGCGGCCTAACATGCCCCCCATGGCGATGTTCGTGCACCTGACCTCGGCGGCGAACGCACCCCGTGTCCGGCGGTCCGGCATCCGTGCCGTCAGTCACGGACAGGGCGGTGTGCGCGGGGTGTTCTGCTTCCCGGTGCTGCCGTCGTACACCCTCACCCACCAGTGGCTGCGTGAACTGGCGCGCTCCGGCAGCCGGGGCGGGCTGGTGGCGGTCCAGGTGCGGCTGGACGACGGCCAGGACGTACTGGTCGGGCGCTACGGGGATCGGGCGCGGGGCGCCCAGGCGGCCGTCACCGCGGCCGAGGCGGTGCGCCGGATCGGGGCGCTGGAGGATCCGCGCGGCTGGGAGGTCTTCGTGCCCCGGGCGATCGGGCCGCGCGAGGTCCACCGGATCCGCACCGCGCCGCAGGTCGCGGGATGGCGCTACTGGCCGGACGCGCACGGCGTGCGGCCCTGCACCTGCCTGGGGTGCCGGGTGCGCGGTGAGTACGGCTCGCGGCGTCTGCGCGAGCGGCTGCCGCATCCGCTGGACGGTCCACCGCCGCCGGTGAGGGTGCTGCTCGCGCGGGTCGCGGCGGCCGGGGATCCGGGTGATCCCGCCGCCCTGCGGGAGGCACTGCACTGGTTCGGCATGCGGCGCCGGGGCCCGCTCGCCCCGCTGGGCCGCCTCGCCGGCCATCCCGACCCCGGGGTGCGGGAGAACCTGGTGTGGGCCGTCGGCCGCTGGTCCACCCCGGGCGTCGCCGAGCTGCTGGAGAGCCTCGCCGACGACCCGCATCCGGACGTCCGCGAGGCGGTGGAGACGGTCCGCAGCGATCCCTGACTCAGGTCGCTCCCCGTCGGGCCGGAGCTGCTCGAAGGGGAGGGCAAAGGGGAGGGCGCGGGGTGCTGAGCACCCCGCGCCCCCTGGCCGTGCGCTGTGATCAGTGGCCGCGGTACGACTGGACGTAGCCGTCCGCGGGCGAGCCCACGCCGGTGACGTCGTCGTAGCCCTTGACCGCGGACAGCGAGCTGTCCTTGCCGAGGCTGCGGACCGAGGTCGCAAGGCCACCGGTGGCGTCCAGGCCGTTCACGAAGTCGATACGGGCCACCGCCAGGCCGGAGCCGGTCGGGTTGTCCGTGACGTCGTGGAACACGCCCTTCTTGCCGTACTTGGAGTAGATCGTCGGGTTGGCGAAACCGATCGCCTTGCCGCCGCCCGCCTCCTGGGCCAGCGCCTGGACCGCCGCGATCACCGGGGCGGCCAGCGAGGTGCCGCCGATGCGGTACTCGCTGTACTGCTCGGAGCCGTCCGGGAAGGTCTGGGTCTGACCCACCAGGAAGCCGGTGTTCGGGTCGGCGATGGCCGCGATGTCCGGGACGACGCGGTTGCCGGCGGCGTTGTTGGCCGTGGCCAGCGCCTTCGGCACGACGCCCTTCTGGTAGTACGGCTGCGGGACGTTCTTGCTGGTGCCGCCGCCCGCGCCCGAGGTGAAGGCGCCGGGGAAGCCCTGCCAGCTCTTGCCGTCGGCCGACAGGGTCGCCTTCTCGGTGCCCCAGCCGGTCTCCCACTGGTACTTGTCGCCCTCGCCGACGGCCAGCGAGGTACCACCGACCGCCGTCACCCACGCCGAGTTGGCCGGGGTGTCGACCTGCTTCGTCCCGGACTTGGCGACCTGGTCGCCGTCGTCGCCGGAGGAGAAGTAGAAGCCGATGCCCTGGACCGCGCCCAGCTGGAAGACCTGGTCGTAGGCGGCCGCGAGATCCGGCGTCTGGTTGGCCTCGATGTCGCCCCACGAGTTGGAGACGATGTCGGCCAGGTGGTTGTCGACGACCTTGCTGAGCGAGTCGAGCAGATCGTCGTCGTAGCAGGACGCGGCGCCCACGTAGGTGACATCGGCGTCCGGCGCGACGGCGTGCACGGCCTCGACGTCGAGGGTCTCCTCGCCGTACCAGCCGGCCGCGCCGCACTCCTTGGTCTTGGTGTAGGTGTTCGGCAGCGCCTGGTGCAGCTGGCCGGTCTTCCAGGCCGCGTCACCGTTCTTCAGCGCGTACTTGCCCGCGTCGAAGGCGATGGTCGGCGAGGCGTACGCGTCCGTGATGGCGACGCGGACGTGCTTGCCGGTGTACTTGCCGGCGCCGTAGACGGAGCGCAGCTGCTTGCCGGTGTACCCCTTGACCGCGTACGGGATCTTCTGGCCGTAGGCGTCCGGGAGGGTGGTGGCGGTCTTCGAGCCGTAGTACGAGGAGAACGGCCCGGCGTTCTTGAACACGGCGTCCGGCGGCGGCAGCTGGTCGTCGTGGTTCGACTTGTGCGGCGCGCTGTCCAGGCCGGTGACGGTGAGGACGGCGCCCTTCAGACCGGCCGGTGCGGACGCGGTCTTCGCGGGAGCGCGGTAGGTCTTCCCGCCCTTGGTGAAGTTGTGCAGCTGGGTGCCGAACGCCTTCTCGGCGGCGGCCACGTCACCGGAGACGGCGACGTAGTGCTCGGTGACCTCGGTGACCTGCAGTCCGGCCGACTTCAGCCAGGACTTGACCGCCGCCACCTGGGCCTTGGTGGCACCGAAGCGGGCCTGGGCCTTCTTGGGGCTCAGGTACTTGCCGTACGACGGCGAGCTGGGGTCGGACACGGCCTTGGCGTAGGCGGCGAGTCCGGCCCGGTCCCGGCCGGCCAGGTAGACCCGGGCGTTCACCCGGGCGGCGTCGGCGGTGGAACCCTTGTCCGCCTTGGCCGTGGCCCACGCGGGCTTGGTGCCCGCCAGCGCGTCACGGGCCGGGGTGTCCGCGGCGTGCGCCGCGGGTATGCCGAGCGCCAGAGCACCGGCGATCATGGGCAGAGTTGCTGCCATGCTCACACCGGCGCGCGCCTTGGCACGGTTGGATCTCATAGAACCCCCTGCGATGCGGTTCGCATGCATGTAGTGGTCGGTACGTCATGGATCCGGGCGCGGGCCCGCGGCGGCGTCGACCCGCGAATGGATCACAAGATGGGGGCCACTCTCTCGATGAACCGTTCATGCCAGGGGAACGCAAAGGTCAAGAGAAACCCAAGGAACGTTCAGGTGAGGGGTTTTGACGCTTTCGTCCGTGCGAGGCGTCAGGAACGGGCCTGCGCGCCGCGTTCCTTGAGCATGCCGGCCATCAGCTCGATCTCCGACTGCTGCGCGTCCACCATGCCCTGCGCGAGCCTCTTCTCCACGCCGACGGTGCACTTGGCGGCACACCCCTCGGCCATGTGGATGCCGCCCTTGTGATGGTCCGTCATCAGCTGGAGATAGAAGATCTCCGCCTGCTTGCCGTTCAGCGTGCCGAGCTTCTTCATCTCGGTGTCGGTCGCCATGCCCGGCATCAGCGCGCCGTCCTTGCCGGAGGCCATGTCGCCCATGCCCATCCAGGTCATCGGCGGATCGGCCGACACCTTCGGCAGCCCCCACAGATCCAGCCAGCCGATCAGCATCCCGCGCTGGTTGGCCTGCGTCTGCGCGATGTCGTAGGCGAGGCGCCGGACCTCCTCGTTCTTCGTACGGTCCCGCACGATGTACGACATCTCGACGGCCTGCTGGTGATGGACGGCCATGTCCCGCGCGAACCCGGCGTCGGCCGACTCGGCCGTGGGCGTCTTCGGGCCCGATCCGCCGCCCTCCTCGGCGACCGCGTACGTGATCGCCCCGGCCGCGACGAGCGCCGCCGCCGCGGCGCCCGCCACCCAGCCGATGTGCTGCCGCCTCACTTCATCGCCCCGCCGGTGCACGAGGCGCCCGGCTCGGGCGTCTGCTGCCCCTGCACATAGGTCGCGAAGAACTTGTTCACCTCGGGGTCGCTCGCGCTCTTCACGGCCACCTGATGGCCCCAGGCCGACAGGATCAGCGGGGCGTCCTGGTTCTCGTAGGGGCTCATCAGCGAGTACGGGGTCTTCTTCACCTTGGCCGCGAGCGCGTCGATGTCCGCCTTGGCCGCCTTGCCGGTGTACGTCACCCAGACCGCGCCGTGCTCCAGCGCGTGCACGGCGTTCTCGTCCTGCACCGGCTCGGCGTAGACGTCGCCGTTGCAGTTGAGCCACACCGGGTTGTGGTTGCCGCCCACCGGCGGGTGCATCGGGTACGACACCCTGGTCGTCACATGGGTCCGCGCCAGCTTGCCGGACCAGGTCTTCACCCCGTCCTTGCCGGTGGTGAAGTGCCCTGAGTCCCCGGCGCTCTTGGCGTCGCCGCTCACCGTCGAGTCCTTCTTGTCCGACTGGGAGTTCACCAGGACCACACCGCCGACGACGAGACCGGCGACGACCACGACGCTGGCCGCGACGACGAGCACCCGGTTGCGGCGCTCGCGGGCGCGCTCGGTGCGCCGCATCTCTTCTATGCGCGCCTTGCGCTCGGCGCTGCTGCTGTTCTTCGCGGAACCCATGAGGCCAGTCCTTCTGGGGAAAAGGGACATGAAGGGTGGGGCCCGCTGATCGTAGTGGGCACGGTGTCCTGTGCCGTAGGGAGGGCGTCACAGCCGGGACGGTTTTGAACCACGGATGCGCATTACCTACCCTCGCGGTATGCGGCTGCTGCGCTCCACCGATCTGGCCCTGAGGGTCCTGATGCGGCTTTCCGTCGCCGGCTCCGCCAGCCCCACGACCCGCCAGGTCGCCGAGGACATGGGCGTGCCCTACACGCACGCCGCGAAGGTCGTCGCGGAACTCCAGCACCTCGGCCTGGTCGACGCCCGCCGCGGCCGGGGCGGCGGCCTCTCCCTCAGCGAACGGGGCCGTGACGCGTCCGTGGGAGCGATCGTCCGCACCTTCGAGGGCGAGGGCGACGTGGTGGAGTGCGAGGGCACGACCCCCTGCCCCCTGAACTCGGCCTGCCGGCTGCGGGGCGCGCTGCGCCGGGCCCAGGAGGCGTTCTTCGCGACGCTGGACCCGCTGACGGTGCGGGAGATCGTGGCGGATCCGACGGGCCCCCTGCTGCTGGGCATCTCCAGGGGACCGCAGGACGGCTGAGGGCCTCTTCCCGGCGTGCGGCCGTCTGTCCCAAAACGTCCTTGATCGACGCCGACGCGCTCCTGAAGGCTGGAAGACCTCCGCCCGGCTGGACAACGGGGGTACGCATGAAGATCCTGATCTCCGGCGCGAGCGTCGCCGGGCCCGCCCTGGCATGGTTCCTGGACCGCGACGGCCATGACGTGACCGTCGTCGAACGCGCCCCGGCCCTGCGCGACGGCGGCTACGCCATCGACTTCCGGGGACCTGCCTTCGAGGTGCTTCAGGAGCTCGGTGTCCTGGCCCGGGTCCGCGCGAGCGCGACCGGGACGACCGGCACCGATCTCCTGGATCCCGACGGCAACCGTACCGGCGAGCTGCCGGCCGAGGTCTTCGCCGGCGAGCTGGAGGTCCCCAAGCGGGCGCTGACCCGCATCCTCCACGAGCACACGGCACGGACGGTGCGCTACGTCTTCGGCGACTCCGTCGACCGCATCGACCAGGACGCGAGCGGCGTCCGGGTCGGCTTCGAGCGGGCCGAGCCGGACACCTACGACCTGGTGGTCGGCGCCGACGGCATCTACTCCGTGGTACGCCGCCTGGTCTTCGCCCCGCACTCCGAGGTAATCCGGCACCTCGGCCTGTCGGGCGCCGGCTTCAGCACGGCCAACCATCTCGGCCTGGACCACCGGGGAGCGCTGTGGCAGACCCCCGGGCGGGCGGTCTACATGCTGAACGCGGGAGACCCCCAGCGGGTGTTCGTCAACCTGTCCTTCGCCAGCGACTCCCCCGCGCTCGACCTGCTGGACCGCGCCGAGCAGGAGCGCGTGACCCGCGAGCGGCTGGCCGGGGCCGGATGGCTCGTCCCGCGTCTCCTTCAGGACATGTCCGCCGCGACCGACTTCTTCTTCTCCTCGGCCTGCCAGGTGCACCTGGACCGCTGGTCCGAGGGCCGCGTGGTCCTGGTGGGCGACGCAGGGTACTGCGCCGCCCCGACCTCGGGCATGGGCACCTCCCAGGCCCTGATCGGCGCCCACAGCCTCGCCCGGCATCTCGCCGCCTACTACGACCACGACAAGGCCTTCGCGGCCTACGAGCAGGAACTGCGCCCGTACGTGAGCGAGAACCAGCGGATCGGCCGCGAGGGGGCACGCCGCTTCGGTGCGTGAGCGCCCTTCCGGGACCGGTCCACCCCGTCTCGGCTCCGGTTCGCCTGCGAGGAACGCCGGGGGCCAGGGGGCGCCGGTCCCCGGGTCAGTGGTGCAGCGCCCCGGACTGCTCGGGTACGTGCGTGGCGACGATGCGCTCCCGGCCCGCCACCGGAGCCTGACGCCGCCGGTCCACCCCGTACGCCACGCCCGCCACCCCGAGGCCCAGCACGGCCAGTGCCGCTCCGGCCACCGCGGGCGACGTCACACCGAAGCCCGCGGCCAGTGCCAGTCCGCCGATCCAGGCGCCGCCGGCGTTCGCCAGGTTGAACGCCGCCTGGTTCGCCGAGGAGGCCAGGGAGGGGGCCGCGGAGGCCTTCTCCATGACCATCAGCTGGAGCGGGGAGCCGGTGACGAACGCCGCCATGCCGAGCAGGGCCACCGCCAGGGCCGCGCTCCACCCGGCGCTCATCAGGAGGGGGAAGAACAGCAGGACGACCCCCAGCGAGGCCAGTCCGCCGAAGAGGGTGCCCCGCATCGAGTGGTCGGCCAGCCGTCCGCCCAGCAGGTTGCCCGCGGTCGCGCCGACGCCGAACAGGGCGAGCAGCAGGGTCACGCTGGACTCGGCGAAGCCCGCGGAGTCCGTCAGCATCGGGGTGACGTAGCTGTAGGCGGCGAAGAGGGCGCCGAAGCCCGCCACCGTCGTCCCCAGGGCCAGCCAGACCGGCAGGGACCGCAGGGCGGCCAGTTCGCCGCGCAGGCCGACGGCGGGGGCGCTGTCGTGGTCGTGCGGGATCAGGAGGGCGAGGGAGGCTATCGCGGCCAGGCCGATGGCGCTGACGCCGAGGAAGGTGGCCCGCCAGCCGAGGTGCTGGCCCATCAGCGTGGCGACCGGGACGCCGGCGATGTTGGCGACGGTCAGCCCGAGGAACATCAGGGACACGGAGCGTGCCTTGCGCTCCGGCGCGACCATGTTCGTGGCGACGACCGCGCCGACGCCGAAGAAGGCGCCGTGCGGCAGGCCGCTGAGGAAGCGGGCGGCCAGCAGCGAGTCGTAGCCGGGGGCCAGCGCGGAGAGCGCGTTGCCCACCACGAACAGGACCATCAGGCCGATCAGGACCGTGCGGCGGGACATCCGCGCGGTGACGGCGGCCAGCAGCGGGGCGCCGATGACGACGCCCAGCGCGTAAGCCGAGACCAGGTGCCCGGCGGTGGGGATGGAGATGTGCAGGTCGTCCGCGACGTCGGGCAGCAGGCCCATCATCACGAACTCGGTCGTACCGATACCGAAAGCGCCGACGGCCAGGGCGAGCAGGGCCAGGGGCATGAAGGGCCTGTGCCTTTCAGGGGAGAGGTGAGTTCCGTCCAGTTTATGTTCATCTACGGAACAAAGTCTCCCAGGCCCAGTATTCCGGGTGGTTACGAGGACGTGTCCAGCTTCACACGGGCGGCCACCGGCAGATGGTCGCTGTTGGTGCGCGGCAGGGTCCACGAGCTCTCCGGCTCGACACCCTTCACCATGATCTGGTCGATCCTCGCCATGGGGAACGCCGCGGGCCAGCTGAACCCGAAGCCACTGCCCGCCGCGCCCTGAGTGGAGCGCATCTGCGAGGTGACGGCGTTGAGCGAGCGGTCGTTCATCGTGCCGTTCAGGTCGCCGAGCAGCACGATGCGCTTCAGCGGCTCGTCGGCGATCGCCTCACCGAGGGCGTCGGCGCTCTTGTCCCGCTGCCGGGCCGTGAACCCCGCCTCCACCTTCACCCGCACCGAGGGCATGTGGGCGACGTAGACCGCGAGGGGGCCCTTGGGGGTCGCCACGGTCGCGCGCATCGCACGCTCCCAGCCGAGCTTGATGTCGACGGCCCTCACGCCGGTCATCGGGTACTTGCTCCACAGGCCGACCGTGCCGACGACCGCGTGGTACGGGTAGGTCGGCGCGAGCGCCTTCTCGTACACCGGCACGGCGGACCCGGGCAGCTCCTCCAGGGCCAGCACGTCCGCGCCGGAGGAGGCGACGTCGCGGGCGGTCGCGGACGGGTCGGGATTGTCCGCGTTGACGTTGTGGGTGGCCACCATCAGGTCGCCGCCGCTGCCCGTCTTGTCGGTGAGCAGCCCGCCGAAGAGGTTCAGCCACACGATGGCCGGGAGGATCACGGCGATCAGGGCGGTGGCCGACCTGCGG
Organism: Streptomyces sp. NPDC007971; assembly: GCF_042958635.1. NCBI lineage: Bacteria > Bacillati > Actinomycetota > Actinomycetes > Kitasatosporales > Streptomycetaceae > Streptomyces > Streptomyces sp. NPDC007971. The sequence goes on along the minus strand of NZ_JBIBJK010000030.1, from coordinate 34,950 downwards.
ATCAGGCCGAGGACCAGCAGCACCGGGATGAGCAGGCCCAGCCAGGGCAGGAACGTCTCGGTGAGGGAGCCGAGGTTGCCGATCCGGTTGGGCATGCGCGAGTGGATCAGCATCACCAGGGCCAGCAGCAGCGCGACGGCGGCGAGGACGATGCCCCGGCGCCAGATGCGCGGATCACCGCGCCAGCCGTCGATCAGGCGGTGCATCAGGCGCCGAAGCCGGGATCCCGGTCGCTCGGGCTCCGAGCCGCCGTTGTCCGTCTCCGTCATGTACGCCTGCTGCGCCATACCGTCTGCCTCACTGCCTGCCGTGCACACCGTCGTCCCCCCGTGTTCTACCGACCCTAGGGGATGATGGGTCCCGTTCCTGCCGTCCCATGACGGCCGTACGGAAGACGAGGACGAACTCGACGGTGCCCCGGGTTCCGGTGGCCCCCGGACAGGCCCGGTCTGTGACGAAACGTGCACATGAGTGCTACGAGGATGTCGAGCTGACGGGTCGTAGGCCTTTCAGCACTGTGTCGACGATCTCCTCGGCCAGCCCCTCGGGCAGATCGGCCTCGGGACGCATGACGGAGCGGACGAGCATGGGGCCGACGAACATGTCGTTGGCCAGCTCCAGATCGATGCCGACCCGCAGTTCACCGTTCAACTGTCCGCGGCGCAGCACTTCGAGGCCGAGGTTGCGCCGGGGCTGTATGACGTTGGCGTGGTACGCCGTCCAGATCTTGGGGCTGCTCTTCATCTGGGCGTACACGTTGTGCAGGATCGCCGAGGAACGGCTGAGCAGGCCCCGCTGACGCAGGGATTCGAGCAGGACGACGAGGTCGTCGCGCATGGAGGTGCCGGGCAGTACCGGGTCTGGAGGCTCCGCGGCGCGCAGGACGTCGACGAACAGCTCCTCCTTGCCGCTCCAGCGGCGGTAGATGGTGGCCTTGCCCACTCCGGCCGTGCGCGCGACGCGTTCGATGGAGAGCTCCGCAAGGGGTACCCCCTCCTCCAGGAGCTTCATCACGCCCTCCAGAATGGCGCGTTCCACGGCCTCGCTGCGCGGGCGGCCCCTGACGGGACCGTCCGGCCGCGGCCGGCTGTCGGCAAGGCTCACTCGTCCGTCCTTTCACTGTGCTGCGGGAATTCTCCCGCAACAGCCTCCTTCCCCCGTGGATCCACCGATCGCTTTCAGTCCGCGGCCGCCACCAACTCCGGTTCCTTCTGGCCCTCCTGGTCGACCGGCTGCCGGCCCGGCAGGAACAGGGCCGTCACCACGGCGCCGATCAGCGCGACGCCCGTACCGCACAGGGCGGTGACGTGCATGGCGTGCAGGAAGGCGTCGTTGGCGGGGTCGATGAGCGCCTTGCCCGGCGCGCCGAGCTTCTCGGCGACACCGAGGGTGGCCTCGATGGACTCGCCGGCCGTGCCCCTGAGACCGAGCGGCAGCAGGCCGAGCTTGCCCTCGATGCCGTTGCGGTACGCGGTGGAGAGCACCGATCCGAGGACGGCGATGCCGAGGGCGCCGCCGACCTGACGGAAGGTGTTGCTGAGCGCCGAGGCGGAGCCGGCCTTCTCGCGCGGCAGCGCCTGCATGATCACGACGGAGGTCGGCGTCATGATGTGCGCCATGCCGGTGCCCATCAGGAAGAAGACGACCTCCAGCAGCCAGATCGGCGTGTCGGCTTCGAAGGTGGCGAAGGCGGCGAGCGTCGCCGCGATCAGCACCAGGCCCGCCGTGGTCGTGGCCTTGTTGCCGAAGCGCTCCACCACCAGCCGGGCTCGCGGCGCGAAGATCATCTGCGCCGCGGCCAGCGGCAGCATCAGCAGGCCGGACTGCAGCGGGGAGTAGCCGCGCACGCTCTGGGTGTAGAAGACCGAGAAGAAGGTGACGCCCATCAGCGCGAAGAAGACCAGCGCGATGGCGGCCATGGCGGCCGAGAAGACCTTGTTCTTGAAGTAGGTCACGTCCAGGGACGGGTGGTCGCTGCGCTTCTCGAAGATCACGAAGCCGGCCAGGACGACCAGACCGGCGCCGATGGTCGCGAGCACCTTGGGGTCGGTGAAGTCGGCCAGCTCACCGCCCTTGATGATGCCGTAGACCAGCAGGACGAGACCGACGACGGACAGGACGACGCCGACCGGGTCGAGGCGACCGGGCCTGGGGTCGCGCGAGTCGGGCACCAGCCACACCATCAGCGCGAGCGCGATGAGCACGATCGGCACGTTGATCAGGAAGACCGAGCCCCACCAGAAGTGGTCCAGGAGCGCGCCGCCGGTGATCGGGCCGATCGCGATGGCGAGGCCGACGCCGCCGGCCCAGATGCCGATGGCCTTGGGCTGCTCGTTGCGCTCGAAGACGTTCATCAGCACCGCGAGCGTGGCGGGCATCACGAACGCGGCACCGAGGGCCATCAGGGCCCGGAAGGCGATCAGCTGGTCCGGGCTGCCGGACTCGGCGGCCAGTGCCGAGCCGATGCCGAACACGACGATGCCGCCGAGCAGCACCTTCTTGCGGCCCAGGCGGTCACCCACCAGACCTGCGGTGAACAGCAGACCGGCGAAGACGAGGGTGTAGGCGTTGATCGCCCACTCGATCTGGCTCTGCGTGGCGCCGAGACCGGTGGGCGCCGGGCTGGAGATGGTCTTGATGGCGACGTTCAGGATCGAGTTGTCGAGCACGACGATGATCAGGCTGAGCATCAGAACGCCGAGGATCGCCCAGCGGCGGCGGTGCACCGCCTCGGGTATCCGGGAGGCAGGGACGGAAGTTGTCATGCATACGAGCCTATTGTCATTCCAATACGGTACCGTCTCGTATCTGAATTCCTTTACCGAGACCTTACACAGCGGAGCGACAGCACCGTGGGGATCACACGGGGTCCCCTGGCCCTGGCTGGCACGAGGTGCCACCATGGAGACGGTCCGGGGACGCCGTCAGGGCGCCTCGAGATGACTGAAGGAGCCGTTGCCATGACGCAGCTTTCGGCTGCCCAGAACCAGCCTTCCGACGGCAGCAAGGCGCTGTACGGAGGGAAGGGCACCCGCCGCATCACCGTCCGCGACATCGCCCTCGCCAAGGAGCGGGGCGAGAAGTGGCCCATGCTCACCGCCTACGACGCGATGACCGCGTCCGTCTTCGACGAGGCCGGGATCCCGGTGATCCTGGTCGGCGACTCGGCGGGCAACTGCCACCTCGGGTACGAGACGACCGTGCCCGTCACCCTCGACGAGATGAGCATGCTGTCCGCGGCCGTCGTCCGCGGCACCCGGCGCTCCCTGATCGTCGGCGACCTGCCCTTCGGCTCCTACCAGGAGGGGCCGGTGCAGGCGCTGCGCTCGGCGACCCGGCTGGTGAAGGAGGCCGGGGTCGGCGCGGTCAAGCTGGAGGGCGGCGAGCGGTCGCACGAGCAGATCCGGCTGCTGGTGGAGTCCGGCATCCCGGTCATGGCCCACATCGGGCTGACCCCGCAGTCCGTCAACGCGATGGGCTACCGCGTGCAGGGGCGCGGCGAGGAGGCGGCGCAGCAGCTGCTGCGTGACGCGAAAGCGGTACAGGACGCGGGGGCGTTCGCGGTCGTGCTGGAGCTGGTTCCTGCGGAGCTGGCGGCCGAGGTGACTCGCGTGCTGCACATCCCCACGGTCGGTATCGGCGCGGGTCCCGAGACCGACGCGCAGGTCCTGGTCTGGACGGACATGCTGGGGCTGACCTCGGGCCGGGTACCGAAGTTCGTCAAGAAGTACGCGAACCTGCGTGAGGTCATGGGGAACGCGGTGAAGGAGTTCGCTCAGGACGTCGTCGGCGGGACGTTCCCGCTGGAGGAGCACTCCGTCCACTAGTCCACAGCGGCAACACCCGGGCAGCCCGCCGATCGTCCCCCATCGGCGGGCTGCCCCACGTCACGGACTCCGACATCCCCGAACGGCCCACCCACCCGACACCACCCGCCGAAGAACGCACCGCCCCAACCACCGGCTCCTTCCGACGCCCCCTCCCCCTTCGCCGAGCCGCCGGGACGACCGCTGCCTTCCACCACTCCCACCTCGGCGAACCGGGTCAGGCGGGCGTACGGGCGGGCGGGCGGGTGAGTGGGCGAGCGAGCGAGCGACCAGATTCGACCGACCGGGACGCCGGCACACAGGCCGAACGCGTTCCTCCGGCGGTCCCTTCTCAGCGAACCGAGTCGGGCGGGCGGTTGGGCAGAACCGACCGACCGGAACCGCGGCACACGGGCCGAACGCGTTCCTCCGGCGGTCCCTTCTCGGCGGACCGAGTCGGGTGGGCGGGTGGGCGGGAAACGGCGCCCAAGACACCAGCACCCTGCATGTCGGCTGCCTGTAGGCCGTTTGTCGGTCGTTTGTCGGTCGCCCCTGACACCGTCCTCGGCATGACGCGAATCGACGACAACCCCGCCGGCGGGCATGCCGCCGTGACCGTACGGGGGCTGGTCAAGCACTACGGCGAGACCAAAGCACTGGACGGTGTCGACCTCGACGTACGGGAGGGCACCGTGATGGGGGTGCTCGGGCCGAACGGCGCCGGCAAGACCACTCTCGTACGGATCCTGTCCACCTTGATCGCCCCGGACGCCGGGCAGGCCACCGTGGCCGGGTACGACGTGGTGCGCCAGCCCCGGCAGCTGCGCCGCGTGATAGGCCTCACCGGGCAGTACGCCTCGGTGGACGAGAAGCTGCCCGGCTGGGAGAACCTGTACATGATCGGCCGGCTGCTGGATCTGTCCCGCAAGGACGCCCGCACCCGCGCCGACGAACTGCTGGAGCGCTTCTCGCTGACGGAGGCCGCCCGGCGCCCGGCGAGCACCTACTCCGGCGGCATGCGGCGCCGGCTCGACCTCGCCGCCTCGATGATCGGCCGCCCGGCGGTCCTGTTCCTCGACGAGCCGACCACGGGACTCGACCCGCGCACCCGCAACGAGGTGTGGGACGAGGTCAAGACGATGGTCGGGGAGGGGGTCACCGTGCTGCTCACCACCCAGTACATGGAGGAGGCCGAGCAGCTCGCCTCCGAGCTGACCGTCGTGGACCGCGGCAAGGTCATCGCCAACGGCGCCATCGAAGAGCTGAAGGCCAAGGTCGGCGGGCGCACGCTGCGGGTCCGGCCGGTGGACGCGCTCCAGCTGTCACCGCTCGCCGAGATGCTCGACGAGCTGGGCATCACCGGCCTCGCGACCACCACCGTCGACCGCCGGACGGGCACCCTGCTGGTACCGATCCTGAGCGACGAGCAGCTGACCGCCGTGGTCGGCGCGGTCACCGCGCGCGGCATCACGATCTCCTCCATCACCACCGAACTGCCCAGCCTGGACGAGGTGTTCCTGTCCCTCACGGGCCACCGCGCCGGTTCCGAGCAGGACACCCCGCCCGTCGAGTCCCGCGAGGAAGTCGCCGTATGAGCGCCGTCACCGTCACCACCTCCACCTCCACCGGCGCCGCCGACGGCCGTATCCCGCTGCGCGGGCATCTGCGGCACACCGGCGCACTGATCCGCCGCAATCTGCTGTGGATCCGCCAGGACCCCGAGTCGATGTTCGACGCCCTGCTGATGCCGGTCGTCTTCACGCTGCTGTTCGTCTACGTCTTCGGCGGCTCGATCGGGCAGGCCCTGGGCGGCGGTCAGGACAAGTACGTGCAGTACGTCATCCCGGGCATGCTGGCGATGATGAGCATGACGATGTCGCAGGGGGTCGGCACCGGCTTCAGCCAGGACTTCAACAGCGGTGTCATGGACCGCTTCCGGTCCCTGCCGATCGGGCGCGGCTCGGTGTTGTTCGCGAAGCTCGCGGTGGAGCTGGCCCGGATGCTGTTCGCCACGGCCATCCTGATGGTCGTCGCCGTCCTGGTCGGTTTCGACATCACCAACTGGCCCGGCCTGTTCGCGGCCGTGGGCCTGTCCACGCTGTTCGCCTCGTCGATCATGTGGGTGTTCCTCACCCTGGGCGTCGTCCTGAAGAACGCCCAGTCGGTGCAGGCGATGGGCTTCCTGGTGCTGTTCCCGCTCCAGTTCGGCTCGTCGATCTTCGCCCCGACCAAGTCGATGCCGACCTGGCTGCAGCACTTCACCGACTACAACCCGCTGTCCACGCTCGCCGACGCGGCGCGCGGCCTGACGACCGGCGGCCCGGTCGCCCATCCCCTGTGGGTGACGCTGGCCTGGTCCGTCGCGATCACCGCCGTGATGGCGCCGGTCGCGATCCACAAGTTCCGCACCAAGTCCTGAGGGACTGCGGCTCAGACCAGGGCGGTGGCCTCCGAGCGGGAGAGGCCACCGCCTTCGGCGTACGCGGCCTCGTACGCGGGTCCGTCGAGCCTCTCCCGGATCCGGGCCTCGGTCATGCGGTGCACCCGCCGCTCCATGCTGGAGGGGACGTGGCCGATCGGCATCAGGGCGTCGGCGGCACCCAGGCAGCGGGCGGCGTCCACGGCGTCGGCTCCAGTGCCGGCTCCAGTGCCGGTGCCGGTGTCAGCTCTGGTGCCGGTGCCGGCTCCAGTGCCGGTGCCGTCGTCGCGGTCGTGGTCGGTGTCGGTGCCGCCGTCGTGGTCGGCCAGGGCCATGGCCGCCACGGTGAGGCAGATGGATTCCATGTGCGGGGTGATGGCCTGGGACAGCGGATCGGCGGCGAGCCGCAGGGCCCGGCGGATTCTGCCCAGGGCCCTCTCGCCGCGGCGGTCGAGGGCGTCCAGCCAGGCGTCCTGGGTGAGGATCATGACGTCGAAGACGACGAAGTGCGCGATCTTGAACTCCTCGCGCAGCAGCCGGAGCTGCTCGCGTGCCTCGTCGGTGCGGTCGGTGAGGCCGAGCCAGCAGGCGAGGAAGAGCCGGGCGGCGGGCATCGCCTCGTTGTGGGAGCCGTCCTGGCCGGCGATGACATCGCGCAGCAGCCGCTCGCCGCGTTCGAGGTCGCCGGCCTCCATGAGCACGCTGCCCAGCCGGGCGTTGAGCACGGCCGTCTGGGCGTGGGCCCCGAGGAGTTCGGCGTGTTCGATGGCCGCCGTGTAGTCGGTGGCGGCCTGTTCGTAGGAGCCCGTGCGCTCGTGGGCCTCGCCGCGGGCGGACAGCGCCTCCGCGATGCCCCAGTCGTCGCCGAGGCGCCGGTAGATCTCCAGGGCCTCCTCGGCGTCGCGGACCGCGTCCCCCGCCCAGACGGTGCGGTTGGCACGGAGGTTGGCGCGCGTCTGGAGGGCGCCGGCCAGCTCCCACTCGTAGCCCGGGGTGTCCCGGCAGGTCTGGACGGTGGCGTCGACGATCGTACTCAGCCGCTCCACGCCGCCGGTCAGCATCTCGGCGTAGAACCACAGCATGCCCGGGGCCCGGCAGGCCTGGGGCAGGCCGGGCTCGTAGACCTGGGTGATGACCCGCAGCTTGGCCTGCGCCCCGGGGGTCTGCCAGGCCTCCATCTCGGTGTCCATGCAGGCGAGATGGGCGAGGTGGACGCCGCGCCGGGCCTCGGCGAGGAGTTCGCCGGTGAACGGGGGCGGAACGTCGGTGCAGCGCTGCCACACCGGGCGGGCGGGGCGCACCGGCTCGGTGAACGGGTCGGGGCCGAGCGCCATGACCTCCTGGCACCAGGTGCGGGCCTCGATGCGCTGGTCGCGCATCTGCCAGAACCAGACCAGGGACAGCACCAGGCTCAGCCCCTCCTGCTCGTCGCCGACGGCGACGGCGTGCCGGAAGGCGGTGCGCAGGTTCTCGTACTCCAGCTGGAGCCGGTCGATGGCGGCGCGCTGTGCGCGGCCGCGCAGCAAGGGGTCGGTGGTGCGGGCGAGTTCGCGGTAGTACGTCAGGTGGGCGCGCTCGGCGTCGGCCCGGCACCCGGTCTCGGCCAGCCGTTCGGCCGCGTACTCGGCGACGGTCTCCAGCAGCCGGTAGCGCATGCCGCCCTCGGCCCCTGTGCCGGGTGGCGGCGCGGCCACGACCAGGGACTTGTCGACCAGGGAGGCGAGCGCCTCCAGGGCGGCCGGACCGCACACGGCCTCGGCGGCGGCCAGGTCGCAGCCGCCCGCGAAGACCGACAGACGCGACAGGACGTCCCGTTCCTCCTCGTCCAGCAGGTCCCAGGACCAGTCCACGACGGCGCGCAGGGTCTGCTGGCGGGGCAGCACGGTGCGGCTGCCGTTGCTCAGCAGCCGGAAGCGGTCGTCCAGCCGGTCGGCTATCTGGCGGGGTGTGAGCACGCGCAGCCGGGCGGCCGCCAGCTCGATCGCGAGAGGCAGTCCGTCGAGGCGGCGGCAGATCTCGGCGCACGCCTCGGGGTCGTCCGCGGCCCGGAATCCTGGGCGAGCCGCCGCGCCACGATCGGTGAGCAGCCGCAGCGCGACCGGCTCGGGCAGCGGGTCCACGGGCCGTACCAGTTCCCCGGGCACCCCGAGGGGTTCGCGGCTGGTGGCCAGCACGGTCAGCTCCGGGCAGCGGGCCAGCAGGCGCTGTGCCAGCCGGGCGGCGGCTTCGACGACGTGTTCGCAGTTGTCGAGGACGATCAGCATCCGGCGCCGGGCGCAGTGCTCCACGAGCCGGTCGACCGGGTCGCCGCCCCGGTCGGTGGCCGCGCGGATGGTCTCGACGCCGGCGCCGTGCAGCACGGTCTCGCGGGCGCCGATCGCGGTCAGCACGGCCTGCGGTACGGCGTCCGGGTCGTCCACGGGCGCCAGCTCGGCCAGCCACACGCCGTCCCGCACGGTGTGCCGCACCGCCTCGGCGGCCTCCTGGGACAGCCGGGTCTTGCCGGCTCCGCCGGGCCCGAGCAGGGTGACCAGCCGGGCCGCCGCGAGATCGGCGCCGATGGCCGCGATGTCGGCCTCGCGGCCGACGAAGGAGGTCAGCCGGGCGGGCAGGTTGCCGGGCACCGCCGTGGGCCGGGGCGCCGGCGGCTCGGCGGTCTCGGTCAGCAACTCGGCGTGCAGGGCGCGCAGTTCGGGCCCCGGGTCGGAGCCGAGCCGGTTCGCGAGGTGTTGTCGTACGTCCTCGTAGGCGGCCAGCGCCTCGGCGGGCCGGCCGGCGTCGCGCAGGGCTCGCAGCCGCAGGGTCTGGAGCGGCTCGTCCAGGGGGTGGCCGTCGCACAGGGCGGTCAGCTCGGGCAGGGCCTGCCCGGCGTGGCCGAGGGCGAGGGCGGCGCTGTGCCGGGCGCGCAGCGCGTCCAGCCGACGGGTCTCCCAGCGGGCCGCCTCGGCGGTGCGGTCGGGCAGATCGGCGAGGACGGGTCCGTGCCACAGGGCGAGCGCGTCGTCCAGGACGGTGGCCGCCTTGTCCGGGTCGCCGTCGCGCAGGGCGCGCAGGCCCTCGCCGGTCAGTCGGTCGAACCGGTGCAGGTCGATGTCGTCGGAGGTGGCCGTGAGGCGGTAGCCGCCCTCGGCGGAGGCGACGGCGTCGGCGCCGAGGGTCCGGCGCAGCCGGCCGACCAGCGCCTGCAGGGCTCCGGCCGTGTCGGCGGGCGGGTCGGCGCCCCACACCTCGTCCACCAGCAGGCCCACCGGCACGCTCCGCCCGGCGCGCAGCGCGAGGACCGTGAGCAGGGCACGCAGCCGCGCTCCGCCGACCGGGACGGCCGTGCCGTCGGGGCGGAGCGCCTGTGTGGGACCGAGCAGGCGATAACGCACGGGGTCCATTCTCCCTGGAGCGGTCAGGGCCGGTCACCGGGTTCGCCCGGTGCGCCGCCGGGAAGCTCCGGGAGCGATGCGCCGGGCGAACCCGGAAGCTCCAGGGTGACGAGGACTCCGTCGGTGCGGCGGGCGCGGCGCAGGCCGTTGTCCGCCTCGGACTCCTCGTACCGGAACCACTTCGGGCAGGTGCCGACGGGTTCCAGGGACACGGTGCCGGGGACCGGTTCGAGGGTGTGGGACCCCTGCTGCTTCTCTGCGTAGTCCTGGTGCACCACGTCGATGGAGCGGACGCGGCCCACGGTCTTGTGCCTGGGGACGTCGCCGTGGTTCTGCACCCACGCCCGTGCGCCGTGGTACCGGCCCTCCCGGAGCTGCTCCTCGTCGAGTTCGGCCAGCCGCCAGCAGATCTCGTCCCCCACCGAGAACGGTCTGCCGCAGCACTCCATCTGCCAGTCCTCGTAGAACACCCTCATCGTCGGCATCCCCCCAGCTTCCGGGAACCCCCGGCCGACCGCGAGACGTTTTCCCGGCGGGCCTGTGCCGGGTACGGTCGGGCTCGCCGACCGTCCACGCCCCACAGGAGCGCGCCCATGACCACCGCCACCACCCGCCGCGGCGAACGGCGGGTCAGCCCCGTCTTCGCCGGGATCCTCGCCGTGACGGCGGTGACCGGCTGGGCCACCTGGACGGGGTTCGCCGCACAGCCCGGCATCGCGGTGTTCCTGTTCGTCACGGCGGCCTGGATCGTCTCCCTGTGCCTGCACGAGTACGCGCACGCGCGCACCGCCCTGCACAGCGGCGACATCACGGTCGGCGCGAAGGGCTACCTCACGCTCAACCCGCTGAAGTACACGCACGCGCTGCTGAGCATCGTGCTGCCGGTGCTGTTCGTGATCATGGGCGGGATCGGTCTGCCGGGCGGCGCGGTGTTCATCGAGCGCAGCCGCATCCGGGGCCGCTGGCGGCACAGCCTGATCTCGGCGGCGGGCCCGCTGACGAACGTCCTGTTCGCGGCGGTGTGCACGGCGCCCTTCTGGCTGCACGCCCTGGACGGCGTGCCCCGCGACTTCCGGTACGCGCTGGGGTTCCTCGCCCTGCTCCAGGTGACGGCGGCGATCCTGAACTTCCTGCCGGTGCCGGGCCTGGACGGCTACGGCGTGATCGAGCCGTGGCTGTCGTACAACGTGAAGCGGCAGGTGGAGCCGTTCGCGCCGTTCGGGCTGCTGTTCGTGTTCGCGCTGCTGTGGGTGCCGTCGATCAACGCCGTGTTCTTCGATGCGATCGACGCGATCCTGCGCGGCCTGGGCGTCGACGACTTCTCCCGCGCCTGCGGCTACGAGCTCTACCGCTTCTGGCGCGATACCCCGGAGATCTGCACGATCAGCCCGTGACGGACTTGCCCGGCCCCCCGGCGGACCGGCCGCGCTTGATGTAGTACCAGGTCATGTTGGACGACAGACCCGCCAGCAGCACCCAGACGATCCCCAGCCAGCTGCCCTGGACGAACGAGACGACCGCCGCGGCGACGGCGAGGACGCAGACGACGAGCGTGTACAGGGCGAGTCGCCGGGTCCGGGTGGGCGGGGGCGAGAGGCTCATGGGGGTCGGCTCCTTGCGGGGGACACTGCTACGACGACCAGTGTCCCCCATCGGTCCCTGCACCTCGTACGTCGGCTCACACGTCGGTGACGCGGAGCCCGGCGTGTGCCTTGTAGCGGCGGTTGACGGAGATCAGGTTGGCGACCAGGGACTCGACCTGGTGGGCGTTGCGCAGCCGGCCGGCGAAGACGCCGCGCATACCGGGGATGCGCCCGGCCAGCGCCTGCACGATCTCCACGTCGGCACGCACCTCGCCGAGCACCATCACATCGGTGTCGATCTGCTCGATCTCCGGGTCCTGGAGCAGGACGGCCGACAGGTGGTGGAAGGCGGCGGTGACCCGGGAGTCCGGCAGCAGGGCGGCGGCCTGCTCGGCGGCGCTGCCCTCCTCCGGCTTGAGCGCGTAGGCACCCTGCTTGTCGAAGCCGAGCGGGTTCACACAGTCGACGACGAGCTTGCCGGCCAGCTCCGCGCGCAGGGACTCCAGCGTCTTGCCGTGGCCCTCCCACGGTACGGCGACGATCACGATGTCGCTGCGGCGCGCGGTCTCGGCGTTGTCGGCGCCCTCCACGCCGTACCCCAGCTCGTCGGCGGCGGCCTGGGCGCGCTCGGCGGCCCGGGAGCCGATGATCACCTTCTGGCCGGCCCGGGCGAGGCGGTAGGCGAGGCCCTTGCCCTGCGGGCCGGTGCCGCCGAGCACGCCGACGACCAGCCCGGAGACGTCGGGCAGGTCCCAGGGGTCCTTGACGGGGGCCTTCGCGGGAGTCTGTGCGCTGTCGGTAGAGGTCATGCGCCGACTCTACGTCCGTGGCGCGGGCGGCACCCGGTTCAGGTGAGCCGCGTCACGGGCACCCGGCGGAAAGTGATCGTCTCGTAGGCGCTGAAGTCCCCTGTCTCGTACAGGAGTCCGACGGTGTCGTGGTCGATGCGGACCAGGTCGGAGTAGGCGGCGGGCAGGCCGTCGACCGTGAAGGCCGTGCGCCAGGTGGTGCCGCCGTCGCCGGAGGCGCGGACGGTCATCAGGGCGCGGAAGGCGGGGTCGGCCGGGGCGGAGAGGAGGAGCAGGTCGGGATCGCGGAGTTGCAGAACGCTGGCCTCGCAGACCGGGGCGGTGAGCCCGGCCTGCGGGCGGAAGGGTCTGACCAGTGTCTTCCCGCCGTCCTTGGAGTGGGCGTCGGCGCGGTTGCCGGGTGAGGGCGAGTCGTTGCGGGTGTTGAAGTAGACGCGGCCGTCGGGGAGTTCGGCGGCGGTGGTCTCGTTCGCGTTGATGTAGCCGTCGGTGTTGTCGTCGAGGTAGCCGAGGTACCAGGTCTCGCCGCGGTCGTCGCTGAGCAGGCAGTGGCCGCCGTTGTACTTGGCCTCGGCGCCGGTGTCGGTGCCGGTGGGCGGCACGGTGTGGTTGCCGGGGACGAGCACGCGCCCCGAGCCGAGCTGGAGGGCGTGGCCGGGGGTGGTGGCGTACCAGCGCCAGCCCGGCTTCTTCACCTGCTGGGTGATCTCTCTCGGCCCGGACCATGTCGCCCCGTCGTCGTCGCTGTGCTGCACCCACACCCGCCGGCCGTCGGCGTCCTTGACCCGGCCGCGCAGGATGGCGTCCTCGGTGGCGGTGGCCGCGGCGCGGACGTGCACCAGCAGGATGCGGCCGGTGTCCAGGACGACGGGGGCGGGATTGCCGGCCAGGTTCTTCCCGTTGCGCGCGGCGACCTTCAGCGGACCCCAGGTGCGGCCGCCGTCCGTGGACCTCTTCAGCACGATGTCGATGCGCCCGTGGTCGGCGGCGGAGTCGGCCCGCCCTTCGCAGAAGGCGAGCAGCGTGCTCGTGGGAGTGGCCACGGCCGAGCGAAGCCCGGACGGGGGGCGGGTGGCCACGACGGCCGGGATGCGGAAACTGGCGTACCCCTCATGCCCCGCACGGAAGGGAACGGACACGTCGGTCATCGGCAGGCTCCTCACACGGAACTGGGAACTGGGGACTGGGAACTGGGAACTGGGAACTGGCAATGCGACTCACGGGACGCGGGACACGACGCGCGGGGCGAAGAACGAAGAACGAAGGACACCGGAGTACACGACCATTGACGGGGACGAGGAGGGCTCGTGGCCATCCCCAGGTCGGGCTAATCCGGGGTGAACTCCACGTCAGAAGTGACCGGTTGCGGCAGGATGCGGTCGTATGGACGCCGTACGGGTCGCGTTGTTGCGCGAAGTGCTCACCGGAACCGAGTGGTTGGGGGCCACGCGACGGTTCGCGGGGGTGCTGCGCGGCTCGGTGGTGGGGCACGGCGGCGGGCTCCTGCTGGTGGGCACGCCCGAGTACGAGCCCTGGCACCTGGCCGCGCACCTGGTGGACGAGGCGGCCTGGTCGGGCACGCCGGAGCTGGCTCCCACGCTGGTACGGCACCACGCGCGCCCCTCCGACCCCGCACACCTGGCCGTCGGACCGGGCCGGATCGAGGAGGCGCGCCGGGGTGAGACGCTGCTGGTGGTCGCGCCCGAGGAGCCGGCGCAGCTGCTGGAGCGGGTGCATGCGGCGCGGCGGGCCGGGGTGACGGTGCTGGCACTGGGGGCGGGCGGGGGCGAGCTGTCCGCGATGGCCCATGACACGCTGGCCGTGCCCGAGGGGGCGGAGCTGGACCTGGACAGCGTGCAGCACCTGGTGAGCGCGGCGGCGGGAGAGAACGGGGGTGCTTCCAGGGGGCGACGGGGTTTCCGCGACCGCCTGTCGAGGCTGGCCGAGATCCTGACGGCACCGCCGGCTGCCCCTTGGTGACCAGCCCACCCACCCACCCGCCTCGGCCAACCAAAAGTGCCCCGCCAAAACCCCGCCCCAACAACCCCACACCGACAGCCCCGACCTCTCCATCCCGACCCGCCAATCCCGAGCCAACGATCCGGACCGAACCCTTTCCAGCAAGACCGAGCTGACCGGGCGGAGAGCCGAACAGCCGGACCGGGCTCCCTCCAGCAGACCGAGTCGGGTGGGTGGCGGGCCGGACGGGCGGGCCAGAACCCTTTCCAGCAGACCGAGTCGGGTGGGTGGCGGGCCGGGCAGCCGGACCGGGCTCCCTCCAGCAGGCCGAGTCGGGCGGGTGGCAGGCCGGACGGGCGGGGTGGGCTCTTTTCAGCAGACCGAGCCGGGCGGGCGGCGGGCCGAACGTACGGGCCAGAACTCTTTCCAGCAGACCGAGCCGGGTGGGTGGCGGGCCGGGCAGCCGGACCGGGCTCCCTCCAGCAGACCGAGTCGGGTGGGTGGCGGGCCGGACGGGCGGGGTGGGCTCTTTTCAGCAGGCCGAGTCGGGTGGGTGGGTGGGAAACGGGGTTTGGCGCCCCCCCATCTGCCGGGAAAAGCAGTTGCTGTCCGACTCCGGCCGAGCAGAGCATTCCCCGGTGGCCCAAGCTCTCCTCCCCGACCTGACCCCCTGGAAGACCTCCGCCGACTTCCGCCGCCTGTGGGCCTCAGGCCTGATCAGCACCTTCGGCAGCTTCCTCACGTTCGTCGCCCTCCCGGTCCAGCTGAAGAACCTCACCGGCTCGGCGGCGGCCGTGGGCGCGATCGGGGCGGTGGAGCTGCTCCCGCTGATCGTCTTCGGCCTGTACGGCGGCGCCCTCGCCGACGCCCTCGACAAGCGCGGCCTGATCGTGCGGACCGAGGCCGGCCAGGGCCTGCTCAGCGCCGCCCTGCTGGTCAACGCCCTGCTCCCGCACCCCGCCGTATGGCCGCTCTACCTGATCGCCGCCCTGTCCTCCGCCCTGGTCTCCGTGCAGCGCCCCGCCCTGGACTCCCTGCTCCCCCGGATCGTCGCCCACGACGACCTCCCCGCCGCGGCCTCCCTGAACTCGCTGCGCTGGACGGTCGGCGGTGTGGCCGGCCCGGCCGTCGCGGGCGTGGTCGTCGCCTACGCCGGTCTCGGCTGGGCGTACGCCGCCGACCTGCTGACCTTCGTCGTGTCGCTGGCGTTCGTCGTGCGCATCGCCCCCTCCCCCGCCGTCCACGAGGCGACCGGACCGGACCTGCGGGCCATCGCCGAGGGTGCCCGCTACGCCTGGAGCCGCAAGGAGCTTCTCGGCACGTACGCCGTGGATCTCGCCGCGATGTTCCTGGCCATGCCGATGGCCGTCCTGCCCTTCCTCGCCGACGAACTGCATGCGGCCTGGTCGCTGGGTCTGATGTATGCGACGTTTCCGCTGGGTGCGCTGCTGGTGGGCCTGACCAGTGGCTGGGCCTCACGGATCCACCGGCACGGCCGGATGGTGGTGCTGTCGGCCGCGCTGTGGGGCCTGGCGGTCACGGCCGCCGGGCTCGTCGGCAACGTATGGCTGGTGCTGCTGCTTCTGACCGTCGCCGGCGGCTGCGACATGGTGAGCGGGGTCTTCCGGGCCGCGATGTGGAACCAGACGATCCCCGACGAGCTGCGGGGCCGCCTCGCCGGCATCGAGCTGCTGTCGTACTCGGTGGGTCCGCAGCTGGGCCAGGTCCGCTCGGGCGGGGTCGCCGCGTGGACGGGCGTGCGGACGTCCGTGTGGTCGGGCGGGCTGCTGTGCGCGGGCGCGATGGGGCTGCTGGCCCTCTCTCTGCCGGGGCTGATGGCCTACGACGCACGGACCAACGAGCACGCGGTGCGGCTGCGCGAGCTGCGCACCGCCGCCGCACCCACGCAGGTGTGATCAGTCCTCGTCGGCGTCCTTGTCACCGCCCGCGGAGGCGTCGTGCCAGCGCGGGTCGGTCTCCCACTGGAGGTTGCGCTCGGCCGCGGTCTCCATCGCGTGCTGCGCCTCCTGCGGGCTGGTGTACGGCCCGAAGCGGTCCTTGCCCGGGCAGTCCGGACCCTCCTCGACCTTCTTGTGCTCCAGGCAGTAGTACCACTCGCCCGGCTTGCCGACGGTGCGCTTCTTGAACAGGGGCATGGACAGCTCCTCTCGCCACGGACATGTTCCCCCATGCCCGCTGGTTAGACTCGCTGGCATGTCTGGCCAGTCGCTGCTCGTACCAGGGGAGCTCTCTCCCACCCGTCCGGTCCCCGGGAACATCCGTCGCCCCGAGTACGTCGGCAAGCCCGCGCCGACGCCGTACACCGGCCCGGAGGTGCAGACCCCGCAGACCATCGAGGCGATGCGTGTCGCCGGCCGGATCGCCGCGCAGGCGATGGAGGAGGCCGCGAAGATCATCGCGCCGGGCGTGACCACCGACGAGCTGGACAGGGTCGCCCACGCGTACATGTGCGACCACGGCGCCTACCCGTCCACGCTCGGCTACCGCGGCTTCCCGAAGTCGCTGTGCACCTCGGTCAACGAGGTCATCTGCCACGGCATCCCGGACTCGACGGTCCTCAGGGACGGCGACATCGTCAACCTGGACGTGACGGCGTACATCGGCGGGGTGCACGGCGACAACAACGCCACCTACCTCGTCGGGGAGGTGGACGAGGAGTCGCGGCTGCTGGTGGAGCGGACGCGCGAGTCCCTCGCCCGCGCGATCAAGGCGGTCAGGCCGGGCCGGCAGATCAACATCATCGGCCGGGTCATCGAGTCGTACGCCAAGCGCTTCGGCTACGGCGTCGTGCGCGACTTCACCGGGCACGGCATCAACTCGTCGTTCCACTCCGGCCTGATCATCCCGCACTACGACAGCCCGCACGCGAACACCGTCATGCAGCCCGGCATGACCTTCACGATCGAGCCGATGCTGACGCTGGGCACGCACGAGTACGACATGTGGGACGACGGCTGGACCGTCGTGACCAAGGACCGCAAGCGAACGGCCCAGTTCGAGCACACGCTGGTCGTGACGGACACGGGCGCGGAGATCCTGACGCTGCCCTGACCGCCGCCGAGCCCGCCCCTGACGGGGGCGGGCTTTCTCTTGTACGCTTTTACCGACACACTGTCGGTAACTTTCCCGACGGGGCGTCGGCAAGGCATTGACTTAGGCAAGCCTTACCTTAGAGGATCTGATTCATGGACTCCTTCTCGGCTCTCATCCGCACCGCGTCGCACGAGCAGCACGTGGAGGCGGAGACCTCGACGTTCATGAGCGACCTGGTGGGCGGCCGGCTGGGCGTGGCCGCCTACGCCCGCTACACCGAGCAACTGTGGTTCGTGTACGAGGCGCTGGAGGCCTCATCCGGGCACCTGGCCGCGGACGCGGTGGCCGGGCCGTTCATCCGGCCGGAGCTGCTGCGCCTGCCCGCGCTGGAGCGGGATCTGGCGCACCTGCGGGGCCCCGACTGGCGGTCGGGCCTGTCCGCCCTGCCCGCGACCCGGGCGTACGCGGACCGGATCCGGGAGTGCGCCGAGCGCTGGCCAGGCGGGTACGTCGCCCACCACTACACGCGCTATCTCGGCGATCTCTCCGGCGGGCAGATCATCCGGGACAGGGCGGAGAGGGCCTGGGGCTTCGCCAGGAAGGGCGACGGGGTCCGGTTCTACGTGTTCGAGGAGATCCCCAACCCGGCCGCGTTCAAGCGGGACTACCGGGAACGGCTGGACGGAGTCGCCGCCGACGAGCTGGAGCAGCAGCGGATCGTGACGGAGTGCAAGAAGGCCTTCGCCCTGAACACCGCGGTCTTCCGGGCCCTGGGCGAGGAGTTCCCGCTGACCGCCTGACCCTCTTCACCGCGCGGGACTTGGCTCCCCGGTCCGAGTCCGGACCCGGTCTTCCGGTGGGGGTGCGGGGGCTGCGGCCGTGGCGGGCCGCGTGGGGACCGGCGGCGCGGTCAGCGTTCCAGGAACACCCGGCCGCCGACCTCCACCCAGCCGTGCGGCTGCGGCGCGGTCAGGATCTGGGACCCCCTGCCCTGCGTGATGTTCAGGGCGCGGCCCAGTTGGTCGGTGAGCAGCAGCGCCGCCGCACCCGTCGCCTCGTCCTCCTGGATGCCGTCGTCGCGGCCGGGGAAGGCGCGGGCGCGGATCCGGCCGGCCGCCTCCTCCTCCCATGCCCAGGCGTAGATCCACTCGCCGGGCGGCGGCACCTCCAGCGCGTCGACCTCGGCCGCGGTCGCGTACCGGCGCAGGGTGCGCGGCGGGGCCCACTCCGCGCGGGCCTCGATCCAGCTGAACTCGCCGTCCAGGCGGGCCCCGACGACCCCGGCGGGGGTGACCAGTTCGGGCACGTCCAGCAGCCAGGCGGTGCCGACGCAGGGGTGACCGGCGAAGGGCAGGCGCAGGGTGGGGGTGTAGATGTCGATCACGCCGCGCTCGGGGTCGTCCACGAACACGGTCTCGCTGAAGCCCAGTTTGGCCGCCAGGGCCTGCCGGTCGCTGCGCTCGGGCAGGACCGAGCCGTCGCGGACGACACCGAGTTCGTTGCCGTAGCCGCCGCCCGGTCCGCAGAAGACGCGGAGTACGTCGTAGTCAGTCACTTGGGAATTGAAACATCGCGGCGGCGGCGAGCGCCTGCCAGGCGGGGGCGCCGCCGGGGAGCGGCAAGGTGCACAGGCCCGACGGTTCGTACGGGAGGTCGGCCATGACGTCGCCGTGGTTCCGCTCCATGACGGCTCGCTGCCGTTCGGTCGCGGGGGTGGCCGGGCGCGCCGCCAGTCGTCCCATGGTGTGCCGGTGACTCTCGGCGACGGCTTCGGCGTCGCGGCGCCAGAGGTCCTCGTCGCGCAGCCGGGTCAGGACGACGCACTGCGGGGTGCGCCCTTCCGTGAGGGCGGCCACTGCGCGGTCGTGGCCGTCGAGGATGAGCCAGCCGTCGAGGGCGGGCACCCACCACAGCAGGACAGGGGCGAGGGTGCCGTCGCGGACGTGTTTGCGGTACGCCTTCACGCGGCCGGCGTCGGGGGCGGACAGCTCGCGCAGGGGCAGGACGCCGTGCCAGCCGCCGCCGCAGTACAGCTCCAGGGTGCCGCCGGGCCAGTCGGTCACGAAGTCGGCGGTCCAGATCGGCAGGGCGAAGGCGGTGCGCACCGAGATCTGCCAGCGGCCGTCGTAGAGCGGGGTCTCGTGGGCGTCCTCCAGCCAACGGGCGTACCGGTGCACCCAGTTGACACCTGTGCGCATCTCCGCCGAGCCGATGGGCGGCAGGGGCGAGCGGTAGCCGTCCAGGCGGTGCAGGTGCAGGTCGTGGCAGCAGCCCTCACCGGTGAGCCCGCCCAGCAGCACGGGCCGCCCGGCCTGCCTGAGCACCCTCAGGCGCCCGTCGTCGGTGCTCTCGAAGCGCAACGGGGCCGGGCCGGGCCGGTCCCCAACGTCCAGGACCAGACGGTGCGGGCCGAGCAGTTCCCTGGGTGCGCCGGTCATGCAAGGCATTGTCGGCGAGCCGCACCCCGGCCCGGCAACCGGATTACACCCCGCAGGCCCGCACACCCGCACACCGCACGCCCGCAGGCCCGCACGCCCGCACGCCCGGCCTACGGCCCTCCTGCCGAGGTCCTCGCCGGACGACTGCCCGGGGAGGTCTACGACCAGCCGGTCGAGGCGCTCCCACACCCCCGCACGGGGGGGGCGGCCCCGACAGCCCCTCCCATCACCCCTTGACCTTCTCTTTACTTTCCCTTGGGGTGCACTTTGAGCCGTCGAGATCAAGCCGTGCCTGTGAGATTTTCGTGAGAGCTGAATCGCCACCCGGGCGGGTAGAGGTGAGGTAAGCCTCATGTAAGTTAGGCCAGCCTCACCACACCATCCCCGCTTGGAGCCTGCATGCGAGCCGTCCGACTCACCGTCACCGCAGCCGCCACCGTGGCTGCCCTGACCGCCATCACGGCCTGCACGGCGAAGAGCGACGCCAAGGACGGCGACGCGATCCAGGTGACCGCCGCCGACTCCAAGTGCGAGACCTCCGCCAAGTCTGTCCCGGCCGGCCAGGTCACCCTGAAGATCGAGAACAAGGGCTCCAAGGCCACCGAGGTCGAGATCCTGTTCCCGGACGACCGGATCGTCTCCGAGAAGGAGAACATCGGCCCGGGCACGAAGTACACGCTGACCGCCGAGGTGAAGGCCGGCTCCTACGAGATCGCCTGCCGCCCCGGCATGAAGGGCCGCGGCGTCCGTCAGAAGCTCACCGTCAGCGGCTCCGGCACGGCCGCCAAGCGCGACCCGAAGCTGGACAAGGCCGTCGCCGACTACCGCGAATACGCCCAGGAGCAGGCCGACGCCACCGTGCCGCTCGCCGAGACCTTCGCGAAGGCGATCAAGGCCGGCGGCATGGAGGCGGCGAAGAAGGCGTACTCCCCCTCACGCCTCGGCTGGGAGCGCACCGAGCCGATCGCCGAGTCCTTCGGTGACATCGACCCCAAGACCGACACGCGCGCCGACGGCCTGGAGGCCGGCCAGAAGTGGACCGGCTGGCACCGCCTGGAGAAGGCCCTCTGGCAGGACAAGAAGATCGGCGCCGAGGAGAAGACCCTCGCCGACCAGCTGGTGACCGACCTGAAGGACTGGCAGAAGCGGGTCGGCAAGGCCGAGATCACCCCGACCTCCATGGCCAACGGTGCCAAGGAGCTGCTGGACGAGGTCGCCACCGGCAAGGTCACCGGCGAGGAGGACCGCTACTCGCACACCGACCTGGTCGACTTCAAGGGCAACGTCGAGGGCGCGCAGAAGGCGTACGAGCTGCTGAAGCCGGTCGCCCGGCAGAACGACAAGGCCCTGACCACCGAGCTGGACAAGCAGTTCGCCGCGCTGAACACGCTGCTCGACAAGTACCGCTCGGACAAGAACACGTACGACTTCATCTCGTACGACAAGGTCACCAAGGACCAGCGCAAGGAGCTGTCGGACGCGGTCAACGCCCTCGCGGAGCCGCTGTCCAAGCTCGCCGCCGCGGTTGCGAAGTAAGAAGGAGCAGACGGGCATGACCGAGACCCAGGGCAGCTCCTCCCCCTCCCGTCGCGCGCTGATCGGCTGGGGCGGTGCCGGGCTCGCGCTCGGTGCCGCCGCGGCAGGCGGCGCGGTGGCCGCGGCCAGGGCGGGCAACGACGTGGATCCGACGGCCGCCGAGGCGGGCGGCGCGGTGGAGTTCCACGGCGCCCACCAGGCCGGCATCGCCACCCCCGTGCAGGACCGGCTGCACTTCGCCGCGTTCGACGTGAAGACCGACGACCGCGACGAGTTCGTGCAGATGCTGAAGGACTGGACGGCGGCCGCGCGCCGGATGACCGCCGGGAAGGCGGTCGGCGAGGGCGCGTACGGCGGGCTGGCCGAGGCGCCGCCGGACGACACCGGCGAGGCCCTCGGGCTCAAGCCGTCGCGGCTGACGCTGACGATCGGTTTCGGCCCGTCCCTCTTCGAGAAGTTCGGCCTGGCCGGCCGGCGGCCCGAGGCCCTGGTCGACCTGCCGCAGTTCCCGGGCGACAACCTGGACCGGGCGCGTACCGGCGGCGACCTGTGCATCCAGGCCTGCGCGGACGACCCGCAGGTGGCCGTGCACGCGATCCGCAACCTGGCCCGCATCGGCTTCGGCAAGGTCGCCATCCGCTGGTCCCAGCTCGGCTTCGGCAAGACCTCGTCCACGACCCCGGACGCCCAGACGCCCCGCAACCTCATGGGGTTCAAGGACGGTACCCGCAACATCGCGGGCACCGAGCCGGACCGGCTGAAGAAGTTCGTGTGGGTCGGCGACGGCGACGGTCCCGGCTGGATGGAGGGCGGGTCGTACCTGGTCGCCCGGCGCATCCGGATGAACATCGAGACCTGGGACCGGACCTCGCTGCAGGAGCAGGAGGACGTCTTCGGCCGGGACAAGGGCGAGGGCGCTCCGGTCGGCAGGGCCAAGGAGCGGGACAAGCCGTTCCTGAAGGCGATGAAGCCCGACGCGCACGTCCGGCTCGCCCACCCGGACTCCAACAACGGGATCACGATCCTGCGCCGGGGCTACTCCTTCACCGACGGCAGCGACGGGCTCGGCCGTCTCGACGCGGGCCTGTTCTTCCTGGCCTACCAGCGTGACGTGCGCAAGGGGTTCATCCCGCTGCAGCGCAAGCTGTCGGCGCAGGACGCACTCAACGAGTACATCCAGCACGTGGGTTCGGCGGTCTTCGCCGTGCCGCCCGGCGTCCGGGACAAGGACGACTGGTGGGGCCGCACGCTGTTCACGAAGGAGGCGTAGCCCGTGTTCTCCAACTACCTGATCGGCCTGCGCGAGGGGCTTGAGGCGTCGCTCGTCGTCTGCATCCTGATCGCCTATCTGGTCAAGACGGACCGCAGGGACGCCCTGAAGCCGATCTGGATCGGCGTCGGCGTCGCGGTCGCCATCGCCATGGGCTTCGGCTGCGCCCTCGAATTCGGCTCGCAGGAGATGACGTTCGAGGCGCAGGAGGCGCTCGGCGGCTCGCTGTCGGTCGTCGCGGTCGGCCTGGTGACCTGGATGGTGTTCTGGATGCGGCGCACCGCCCGGCACCTGAAGTCCGAACTGCACGGCAAGCTGGACGCGGCCCTCGCCATGGGCACCGGCGCGCTGGTCGCCACCGCCTTCCTGGCCGTCGGCCGGGAAGGTCTGGAGACCGCCCTGTTCGTGTGGGCCTCGGTGCACGCGGCGAGCGACGGCACCCCGCGTCCGCTGATCGGCGTGGCCCTCGGTCTCGCCACGGCCGTCCTCCTCGGCTGGCTGTTCTACCGGGGCGCCCTGAAGATCAACCTGGCCAAGTTCTTCACCTGGACCGGCGGCATGCTGGTCGTGGTCGCGGCGGGCGTGCTGGCGTACGGCTTCCACGACCTGCAGGAGGCCAACTGGATCCCGGGCATCTCCGACCTGGCCTTCGACATCAGCGACACCATCGCGCCGGACAGCTGGTACGGCACGCTGCTGAAGGGCGTGTTCAACTTCCAGCCCGACCCGACCGTGGTCCAGGTCACGGTGTGGCTGCTGTACCTGATCCCGACACTCGCGATCTTCTTCGCCCCGGTAGGGTTCGCCTCCGGGAAGGGGAGGGTGAAGGCACCTCATGACCAGGGAACGCAGCCGTCGAAGGCTCCGCAGGCGTGACCGGAACGCACTCATAGCGGCCTCACTGACCGCTTTGTCGTTGACCGCGAGCGGATGTGTGGTGGTGCACGGGGAGCGCGCGATGCTCCCCGCCGCCACCCGCGCCGAGGCCGCGAAGGCCCTCACGCAGTTCACGGACGCGTACAACAAAGCCGACAAGGCCTACGACAGCTCCCTGGACGAGGACCACGTCACCGGCGCCCTCGCCGACATCGACTCCGCCCGGCTGAAGGCCGGGCACGCCAACAACCCCGGCGGCAACGCGAGTCACACCCCGCTGACGCTGACGGACGCGAAGTTCACCATCCCCAAGAAGGCCGGCTGGCCCCGCTGGTTCGTTGCCGACGCCAAGGGCAACAAGGGCGGCGACTACCGCTGGCTGCTGGTCTTCACGCGCAGCGGCCTGGGCGAGCCGTGGCAGGCGGCGTATCTGACGCTGGTCCTGCCCCGTGAGGTACCGGAGTTCAAGAAGGACGCGGACGGGTTCGGCGAGGCCGTGCCCGCCGGTTCCGCGCAACTGGCCGTCCCGCCGGGCGATCTCGGCAAGGACTACGCGGTCTACCTGAAGAACGGCGGGAAGACCTTCGCGGACGGCCGCAACACCAGCGGCTGGCGCGCGGACCGCAAGGCGCAGGCCAGCAAGCCGGGCCTGGTGCGGCAGTACATCGACCAGCCGCTCACGCACGGCGATTACGCGCCGCTCGCGCTGCGCACCGCGGACGGCGGGGCGCTGGTGTTCTTCACGACGCACCACTACGAGAAGCGGACCGGCGCCCCGGGCACCACGGTGCCCGTCCCGAACAAGGACGTGCAGGCCCTGACCAAGGGCGAGGTCAAGCAGTCGCTGACGCTGGAGTACATCTCCAACGAGGTCGCCCTGGACCCCGCCGGCAGCGGTCCGGTGTCGGTGCTGGGGCGGGTGCAGGGCCTGACGGCCGCCCAGGGCGAGTAGACCCGCCGGACGCCCTCGCGCCCGACGGACGGACCCGGTGGCACGGGGGCCGGCCTCGGTGGCGCGGGTCGGGCCTCGGTGGCGCGGGTCGGGCCTCAGTGGCGCGGGGGCCAGGTGGTGCCCGCGTGCTCCGCCTCGGCTTCGGCCTCGGCATGGCGGGCACAGGCGTCCGTGAGCACCTCCAGCAGGCTCAGCGGGTCGGGAAGCGCGTGCTCGGGGCCGCGCACCCAGCGCATCCGCTCGTCGTCGTCGCCGGGCAGCCGGGCAGGCGGTACGAGGACATAGGAGCCGCGGCAGTGCCAGCGCAGCCCCGGGTGCTCGTCCATGGTCTCGGGGCGGCAGTCCAACTCGCAGGGCCACCACTCGTCCTCGTCCTCGGGGGTGCCCCGGGTGAGGGTGAAGAACAGCATGCGGCCGTCGTCGCTCTCGGCGACCGGCCCGACCTCGACGCCGTTGCCGAGCAGCCGCTCCAGCGCCTCCCGACCGGCCTGGACGGGCACGTCCAGGACGTCGTGCATCATGCCGGTCGCCGTGATGAAGTTCGCGTCCGGCTGGTGCCGGGCCCAGCGCTCGATCTGCCCGCGGTCGGTCGTGGACTGCGTCTGCCAGGCGAACGACACCGGGTGCCGGCCCGGGATGGGACAGCCCACGCGGTCGCAGGAACAGCGGTAGCCGGACACGGGGTGCGCGGCGGGGGCCAGCGGCAGTCCCGCTGCGGCGGAGGCGAGCAGCAGAGCCTCACGGCCGCCGTCGTCGGCGGCTTCCTTCGGGCGGCGTCCGCGCAGCCACTGGGAGAGTTTGCTCTGTCGGGCCGACCGGCCGCCGAACGTCGCGCTCATCTATCCCCTCGCCTCGCTGGTGTGCGGACAGCATGCCTCATCGTCCCACCTTCATGCGCTTCGGGGTTCCGCGGGGCGGATCCGGAGGAAGCGGACGAGACACGGCTCACACGGGCGACGCCTAGAAAAGCGCCTCAAGCCGACAAACCCGATCAATCCATGACAGCCGCCGCAAACGCCCACCCGAGCCCGCGGCTGCCGCCGCAAACGCCCGGCTGCGGCCGCATCCCTTGGATGGTCCAGGCCGGTCAGGACGCCTCCGTGCCCCTCCCCGCGGCGCATCGCGTACAGGCCGGTGGCGCCTGCGGCGAGCACGCCGAGACCGCCGCAGGCCCGTATCCGCCCGGTCGGGGTGGGGAGGGACACCCGCCCGGAGCCGCTCACCGCTTCCCGCCCCCGGCCCCCTCTCCCGCCTGTCGGCCCCCGGCCGCCCTCTCCCGACTCCCGACTCCCGGCCGCCGTCGCGGCTGCCGGGGCAGGGATCCGGCCGTGTCGGACGGGCGGGTGGGCGGATTCAGCGGGGGGTCAGGCCGTGCAGGGCGTAGTCGATCAGGGTGTCCGTGTAGTCGTAGGAGATCGGCCCCGTGCGCTGCAGCCAGCGCTGGGCCAGGGGCGAGACGAAGAGTTCGAGGGCGATGCGCGGGTCGATCCCGGGGCGTACCGCACCGCTCTCCTGGGCCGAGCGCAGCCGGTCCACGTACAGCTGGAGCTGGGGTTCGAGCATCTTGGTGACGAACTCGCGGCCCAGCTGCTCGTTGACCACGCCCTCGGCGGTCAGCGCACGGGCGGGCACCTCGAAGCGGGGGTCGAGGAGTTCGTCGACCGTGGCCCGCAGCACCGCCTTGAGGTCGGCGGCGAGATCGCCGGTGTCCGGGATCGCGTACGGCTCGTGGCCGGCCGCCAAGGCCGCCTGCTCGCCGAGGTCCAGGAACGCCTCCATCAGCACGTCCGCCTTCGAACCCCACCACCGGTAGATCGTCTGCTTGCCGACCCCGGCCCGGGCGGCGATCCCCTCGACGGTGGTCTTCGGGTATCCGACCTCGCCGACCAGGGCGAGGGCTGCGGCGTAGATCGCCCGGCGGGACTTCTCGCTGCGGCGGGTGGCGTCGGGGGCGGGCTTGTTGGCCATGGGTCGAAGCTAACAAGCCGCTACGACACCGGGTCCACGCGCTCCCCGCTCTCCGGCGGCCACGCATCCCCCCAGTCGGCGTCCCGGGCGGCCTTGTACAGGTCTCCGTGGCGCTTGGTGACCGTCGTACGGCGCAGCTGCTCCTCCGCCTCGCACAGATCGAGCAGCACCTGTCCCTTGCGGATCTGCGGACGCCGTACCACCCGCGCGGCGGGCGGGCGGGCGGGCAGCCGGGTCGCGGCGACGTAACTGAACTTCTCGTCCTCGTACGCCAGGGAGCCGCCCTTGACCTGGCGGTGCAGGGAGGAGCGGCTGACCCGGGCCGAGAAGTGGCACCAGTCCGTGCCGGGGACGATGGGGCAGGCGGCGCTGTGCGGGCAGGGGGCGGCCACCCGGAACC
The DNA here is from genome assembly GCF_042958635.1 of Streptomyces sp. NPDC007971. NCBI lineage: Bacteria > Bacillati > Actinomycetota > Actinomycetes > Kitasatosporales > Streptomycetaceae > Streptomyces > Streptomyces sp. NPDC007971. Next base: position 8,506 of record NZ_JBIBJK010000030.1, on the reverse strand, counting down.
CTGCGCGGACCAGGCGGTCGCGGGCCTCGATGACCCGGTCGTAGCCGGCGGGCGTGCCCGCCTCCACGATCACGACGGTCTGTGCGGCGGCCGCGGCCGCGTCCACGAGGGCGGCGCGGTCGGCCTCGGCGAGTTCGTTGAGGACGTAGGACACCGTGACCAGGTCGGTGCTCTCCAGGGTGAGCGCGGATCCGATGCGGGCGCGCTGCCAGCGGGCCTCGCGCAGCGCCGGGTTGGCGGCGGCGATCTCCTTGCCGAGGGCGAGGGCGGGCTCGGCCCAGTCCAGCACGGTCACCGGACGGGTGCCGTCCCAGGTGGCGGTGACCGCCCAGGTGGCCGCCCCGGTGCCGCCGCCGACGTCCACATGGCTGCCGGGCGTCCATCCGGGCACGGCGTCCGCGAGCGCCTCCAGCGCCGAGCGCACCGCCTCGAAGGTGGCGGGCATCCGGTAGGCGGCGTAGGCGGCCACGTCGGCGCGGTCGCGCAGGATCGGGGCGTCGGTCGGGGTGGCGCCGCGGTAGTTGGCGATCAGCCGTTCCACGGCGCCGGCGGCGGACTTGGGCGGAAGTCCGTCCAGCAGCGCGGCCAGGGATGCGCGCAGGGTGTCGGCCGGGTCGGCGGGAGCGTTCACCTGGTGATTCTCGCAGGTGCCCGGCAGGGCTCGGGCCGCCTGCTCAGGCTCCGCGTACCGCTCGGGCCGCCTGCTCAGGCTCCGCGTACCGCTCGGGCCGCCTGCTCAGGCTCCGCATACCGCTCGGGCCGCCTGCTCAGGCTCCGCATACCGCTCGGGCCGCCTGCTCAGGCTCCGCGTACCGCTCGGGCCGCCTGCTCAGGCTCCGCGTACCGCTCGGGCCAGACGCGTGGCCGCGGCCGCCCTCGGCCGGCTGTCCGGCGGCCGTCTGCGCGGGTGCACGGTGTTGGCCAGCAGGACGAGGAAGGTGTCCGTCGCCGGATCGAGGACCAGGGAGGTTCCGGTGAACCCGGTGTGGCCGGCCGCTCCCTTGCCCGCCAGCTCGCCCATGAACCAGGGCTGGTCCACGGCGAAGCCCAGCCCCGGCGGGGTGAGCAGGAGTTCCACGAAGTCGGGGCCGAGGATGCGTGCGGGGCCGTACGCGCCGCCCGCGAGCAGGGCCCGGCAGAAGACCGCGAGGTCGTGGGCGGTGGAGAACAGGCCCGCGTGGCCGGCGACACCGCCCAGCGCCCAGGCGTTCTCGTCGTGGACGACGCCCCGCAGCATCCCGCGGTCCGCCTTGGCCCAGGGGCGGCGCTGGTCCTCGGTGGCGGCCGCGCCGGGGCAGGGCCCGAAGGAGGTCGAGGTCATCCCGAGCGGGCGGGTGATGCCGTCCTCGATCAGGACGTCGAGGGCACGGCCGGTGATCCGCTCCAGGAGGAACTGGAGCAGGAGCATGTTCAGGTCCGAGTAGAGGTACGTGCCGGGCTCGGACGTGGGCGCCTCGGTGCGGAGCAGGGCGAGGCGGGCCCGGTCGTCGACGCAGTCGTACAGGGGGAGTTCGGGGCGCAGCCCGGAGGTGTGGGTGAGCAGCTGCCGCACGGTGACGTGGTGGGCGGCGGCCCCGGCGAACTCGGGCAGGTAGGCGCCGACCCTGGCGTCCATGCCGAGGGTGCCGCGCTCGATCTGCTGCACGGCGGCGACGGACGTGAAGAGTTTGGTCAGGGAGGCCAGGTCGAAGGGGGTGTCGACGGTGACCGGGACCCGGGCGGCGGGCGGCAGTTCGAGGCCGGTGCCGGTCTCGGGGTCGCAGGAGGCGTAGCGCACCGCCCAGCCCGCGGCCTCGGCCACGGCGATCACGGGGCCGCGGCCGGCCAGCACGACGGCACCGGCCGCCCAGGGGCGGGCTCCGGTGGTCAGGGCGTGCACCTCGCCGGTCAGGTGCCCGAGTTCGGTGGGGTCGAGCCCGGCTCGTCCGGGTGTGCCGGCGCGCAGTCTCGGTGCGCTCAGTTCTGGTCTCCCTCCGACCCCGCACATGCGTTCCAAGGACGGCACATTCCCATGAAACATGCCGCCGCGACCAGCGCACCCACCAGTTGGACGAGCGCCATGGGCACGGCGGTGTGCTCTCCGGCGACCCCGACGAGCGGGGAGGCGACCGCTCCGACGAGGAAGGAGGAGGTGCCGAGCAGCGCGGAGGCGGAGCCGGCAGCGTGCCGGGTGCGCAGCAGGGCCAGGGTCTGGGCGTTGGGCAGGGTGAGGCCCATCGCGGACATGAGGACGAACAGGGCGGCGGCGATCGGCGCCAGGCCCACCTCGCCGAGGACACCCGAGGTCATCAGCAGCAGGGCGGTCGCGGCGGCCACGATCACGGCGAGGCCGGTGGCGAGCACCTTGTCCAGGCTGACCCGGCCCACCAGCAGTTTGCCGTTGACCTGTCCGGCGATCATCAGCCCGACGGAGTTGAGGCCGAAGAGCAGACTGAAGGTCTGCGGGGAGGCGCCGTAGATCTCCTGGACGACGAACGGCGAGGCGCTGATGTAGGCGAACAGCGCGGCGAAGGCGAAGCCGCCGGCGAGCATGTAGCCGGTGAAGGGCAGGTCGGCGAGGAGGCCGCGCATCGCGCGCAGGGCCTGCCCGGCTCCCCCGTCACTGCGTTCGGCGGGCGGCAGCGTCTCGGGCAGCCGCAGCCGGACGAGCACGGCGAGCGCGGCCCCGACGGCGGTGAGGACGACGAAGACGCCACGCCAGTCCGTCACCCTGAGGATCTGCCCGCCGATCAGCGGCGCGACGATCGGTGCGAGCCCGGAGATCAGCATCAGGGTGGAGAAGAAGCGGGCCATGGCGTCGCCGTCGTAGAGGTCGCGTACGACGGCCCGTGCGATGACGATGCCGGCCGCGCCCGCGAGGCCCTGCGCCAGCCGGAAGGCGACCAGGGTCTCGACGTTCGGCGCCACCGCGCACAGGGCGGTGGCGAGGAGGTAGACGGCGAGGCCGGTCAGCAGCGGGCGGCGGCGGCCCCAGCGGTCGCTCATCGGGCCGACGACCAGCTGGCCGAGGGCCATGCCGGCCAGACACGCGGTGAGGGTGAGCTGGACGGTGGCGGCCGGGGCGTGCAGGGAGCGGGTGACCTCCGGCAGCGACGGGAGGTACATGTCCATCGCGAGCGGGGGTGTGGCGGTGAGGCCGCCGAGGACGAGGACGACGAGCAGGCCGGTGCGACGGGTGGCCGCGGACGCGGGCGACGCGGTCGTGGACGGGTGCTCCGTCTGCGGTGTCGGTGCCGCCGCATGCTCGGTCATGCGTCCCTCCCTCTGTGAAACAGCCGGCACCCATGCTCTCAGTTCGCACACACTGCCGAGGCACACGTGAGCGAGGGTGGGGCGGCCGAGGCGGCGGTCGGGGAAGGCGACGGCCCTGGAAGCCGCCACGGTCACCCTTTAGCCGTATGGCGGACACCTGATTCCGCATGGCGGACTTCCCGCCTACGCTGCGGAGCCATGACTGACAGGCAAACGAAGATCGCGGTGGTGACCGGCGCCGGCTCCGGCATCGGGCGGGCCGTCGCCGTGGAGCTGCTGCACGCCGGCTGGTCGGTGGCGCTGGCCGGCCGGCACATCGAAACGCTGGAGGAGACGGCGGCGCTGGCGCCGGGGACGCCCTCGCTCGCCCTGCGCACCGACGTGTCCCGGCCCGAGGACGTGGAGGCCCTGTTCGCGGCGGCCGTGGAGCTGTTCGGGCGCGTCGACCTGCTCTTCAACAACGCGGGGACGTTCGGCCCCGGCGGGGTGCCCGTGGAGGACCTGCCCTACGACGCCTGGCGGCACGTGGTGGACACCAACCTCAACGGGGCGTTCCTGTGCGCGCAAGCGGCGTACCGGCAGATGAAGGAGCAGGACCCGCTGGGCGGCCGGATCATCAACAACGGCTCCATTTCGGCGCACACGCCCCGGCCCCTCTCGGTCGCCTACACCGCGACCAAGCACGCGCTGACCGGCCTGACCAAGTCGCTGTCGCTGGACGGGCGGCCGTACCGCATCGCGGTCGGGCAGATCGACATCGGCAACGCGGCCACCGACATGACGGCCCGGATGCGGACCGGCGCGCTCCAGGCCGATGGAGAGGTGGTCCCGGAACCGGTGATGGACGTGGCCGACGTGGCGCGGACCGTGCGGCACATGGCCGAGCTGCCGCTGGAGGCGAACGTGCAGTTCGCGACGGTACTGGCGACGGCGATGCCGTACATCGGGCGAGGCTGAGGGCGGGCCCCGGGACGGGGGGTGCCCCAACTCCCTTACTTACACAAGCGGAATTTGAACATCCGCGGTATTGCGGCCGGTCGAGGACATATGCTCAACTTTCCTCCACCAGAGCTTCACATTTGGAGCACGGAGGTTCCGTAGCCACACCGAGGGGGGAGTCGGCAGCCGTTCCACCGCACCGGGTTTGGGGGTGGACCCCGCTTCGCACCACGGGGTACGCACCGGTGGGTGGAACGGCTGCCGCGTACGTCTCCGGCGGCTCGCCGGCAACCAGGGCGAAGGGCCGGTGCGGCGAAGGCACTGAGCCTGCCGGTGTCGGCGCCGGCGGACTCAGCGCCGGTGCCGCCCGCCGGACTCCGCCTTCGCCCGCACCTCGGCCTCCGGGTCCGGAGCCGCAGCCGGTTCCGCCTCCCCCGCGGCGGTCACCGCCTCGGCCCTGCCGGCCTTGACCTTGCGGCGCAGCGCCCAGGCGCCCGCCCCGAGCAGGGCCGCCGTTCCCGCGGCGCCTTCCAGCAGCCGCCATGTCGAGGGGCTCCTGGACGACGAGCCGGGGGCGCCTGCCGCGGCCCCGGCCGCCTTCCGCACGGGCGCGGGGGTCGCGCGCGACCCGCCCTCGCTCAGCGCCTCGACCATCATGCCCACCGGCTGCGCGGAACGCCCGCGCCCGAAACCCCAGTCGAGCAGCGCGGCGGTCTGCTCGTAGACGGCGTTGCTGCCGGTGGCCGGATGCATCACGGTGACCAGCAGAGTCCGCCCGCCCCGGGTGGCCGCGCCGGTGAAGGTGTTGCCGGCATGGCTGGTGTAGCCGTTCTTCACCCCGAGGAGCCCCCGGTACGTCGGCAGCCCCCACGCCCCGGTCAGCAGACGGTCGGTGTTCTGGATCTGGAAGGTCTTCTTGCCGCCCGCCGGGAAGTCGGCGGTCCGCGTGCCGCAGTAGCCGCGGAAGTCGGCGTCCTTGAGGCCGTGCCGGGCGAACAGCGTGAGGTCGTACGCCGAGGAGACCTGGCCCTTGTGGTCGAAGCCGTCGGGGCTGACCACATGGGTGTCCAGGGCCTGCAGATCCTCGGCCCTGGCCTGCATCTCGGCGACCGTCTTCGCGACACCGCCGTTCATGTGCGCGAGCACGTGCACCGCGTCGTTGCCGGAGCGCAGGAACACCCCCTGCCACAGTTGCTCGACGCTGTAGGTGAGGCCGGGCTTGACGCCGACGAGGCTGGATCCGGAGGGGATGTCGGCGAGGTCGGCGTCGGTGACCCTGTACCGCGCGGTGCGGTCGAACTTCTTCAGCAGGGTGTCCGCGAACAGCATCTTCAGCGTGGACGCGGGCGCGAGGCGCTGGTGCGCGTTGAACGAGGCGAGCACCTCTCCGGTCTCCCAGTCGGCGACGAGCCACGAGCGGGCGGTGAGCTTCTCGGGGAGTCCGGCGGCGCCCTGCACCTGGACACCGTCGCGGGCCAGCCGCTCACCACCGATGACGGGTGCTTCGGCCGCAAAAGCGTCGGTTGCCGGGGACAGGGGGAGGGCGGCGGCCGTCAACCCGAGGACGGCACGTCGGCTGAGCCGGGAACAATCGCGCATCCCGGGACCGTACATGCACCCAGCAGCAGTTTCGCGGAACGGACCCCTCCGCGACCCAGGAATTTACAGTCTTATGAAAATCCGTTCACTTACCTTGCTTTCTCAGTTCCGGCGCCACCTTCACCCAGTGCGTCGCAAAGGTTCCTTCCTCGCCCGGAGCAAGGCCCTGTCGTCCTCCGGCAGCGGCCGGCAGGGAGGCCCGGGCGGCAGCGGGCAGCCGCAGGTGCAGGTCAGGTGCGGGTGCAGGTGCGGGGCGACGGCGTGGACGTCGACGTCAACAGCTGCTCCGTGGCCGGCGTCGACGTCAGCGACCGGACCCTGGACACAGCATCGGCAGGGCGGCGGTACGCCTCTGTCGTCGTACGGCGTACCCGGGGGCTGCTCAGCGCCCGAGCAGGCCGTCGATCTCGGCCGACTGCGCCGCGGTGAGCGGCCCCTTGGCGAGGGCGCCCGCGTTTTGTTCGGCCTGGGCGACCGAACGGAACCCGGGGATCGGGATCGTGCGCGGGCTGCGCGCCCACAGCCAGGCCAGGGCACCCTGGGCGAGCGTACGGCCGTCACTGGTCAGCACCTCCCGCAGCGCCTCGACCCGGGCGACCCACAGCGGATCGGCCCCGGAGCCGTCCCCGAACCCCTGCAACCACGCGGGCGGCCTGCTCCGGACGTCCCCGGCCTCCATCGACCCGCGCCGCTTGCCGGTCAGCAGGCCCATCGCGAGCGGACTGCGGTTGACACTGGCGAGCCCTGCCTCCTCGCACAGCGCCAGCATGCCGGGAGCGTCCTGGAGCACGTTGAGCGCGTGCTGCACGGCGGCGCAGTGCTCCCCCTCGGCGAAGACGGCGGCGCGGTCGGGGTCGTCCGTGCTCCAGGCGTAGGCGCGCACGAGCCCTTCGGCGACGAACTGCTCGCACACGTCGCGGAGTTGAGCCGCCTTCTCCGGCGCCGCGTCGGAGAGGTGCAGCTGGTAGAGGTCGATGTGGTCGGTGCCCAGGCGCCGCAGGGACGCGGTCAGGGCGCGGCGGGCGTAGGCCGGGGAGTCGTCGGCGCCGGTGAGGGTGCGGGTCCGCTCGTCGAAGACGTTGCCCCACTTGGTGGCGAGGACGACGTCGGCGCGGCGCCTGCCGAGGGCGCGGCCCAGGACGCGCTCGCTGTGTCCGGCGCCGTAGGTGTCGGCGGTGTCGAAGAAGGTGACGCCGAGATCGAGAGCGCGGCGGACGGCCCGTACGGATTCCTCGTCGTCGACCTTCCCCCAGCCGAGGGGCTGCCCGTCCGCGGACTGCCACTCGCCGCCGATGGCCCAGCAACCGAACCCGAGGGCACTCACGTCGATACCGCTGCGCCCCAGTGTCCTGGTGGCGGTCCCCGCGCCTGCACCCATGCCTGTACCGACGCCGGCACCCACGCCTGCACCCATGGCTGTCTCTGCGCCTGCGTCCGTGCTGCCCGTGTCGGTGCCGCCCGCGTCCGTGCTGCCCGTGTCGGTGCCGCCCGCGTCCGTGCCTCCTGTGTCCATGGCCGTGGAGGCTAGGAGTTGGAGCGCACGCGAGGACAAGACCTCGGGCACGGCATTCTTCCGGGCTTACGCCTGCCCGGTCTCGAAGCGGGAGATGTGACCGTCCGGGGTGACGGTGAAGCGCCAGGCCGTACGCATCTCGCCCCAGGTGTCGTTGCGGTACTGGGCGATGAGGGCGCGGCCGCCGTCGGACTCGGCGGCGACGTCCATGTGACCGTGGGAGGAGAAGATCTCGTTGTCGATCCACTCGGCGAGATCGCGGTCCGCGCCGTCGTCCGCCATGGTCGCGTCGGGCGTCAGCAGGTGCAGGAAGCCGTCGCGGTCGTGCGCGTTGACGGCGGTGACGAAGGCGCGGACGGCCGGGTCACTGAGTTTGGAGGTCTGAATCGCCATGCCAGCCAGACTCACACCGCTTACTGGGACCCGCCACCCGAACGGCATCCAGGACGGGCCCGCGCCGGGGCGGGGTGCGACGGTGGAAACCGTAGAGGGACCCCGTAACGCTGACGACCTGACTCGCGCCCGGCTCTGTTGACCTGCCGACGACCTGCTGATGGGGAGTAACCGTGACCTGTTACGACCGACGTGATCTGGGCCTGCTGCTGCTCCGGCTGGGAACCGGCGGGGTGCTGGTGGCGCACGGCGCACAGAAGCTGTTCGGCTGGTTCGGCGGGTACGGCCTGGAGGGCACCGGCCAGTTCATGGAGTCCGTCGGCTATACGCCCGGCAGGGCCAGCGCGACCATGGCGGGCCTCGCGGAGGCGGGCGGCGGCACACTGCTGGCGCTCGGCCTCGCGACCCCGGCGGCGGGCGCGGCGGCGGCCGGCGCGATGGCCGGGGCCTCGGCGGTCCACAAACCCAACGGTTTCTTCGCCCAGGAGGGTGGCTACGAGCACGCGGCGACCCTGGGCCTGGCCGCGGCCGGCCTCGCCGTCGCGGGCCCCGGCCGTCTCTCCCTCGACCACGCCTCGGGCCATGTCTTCGACCGCGGCTGGATGGTTCCGGTGGCGCTGGGGGTGACGGCGGTGGCGACGGCGGTCGTGGTGGGCGCACGGAACAGGCGGGTGCGGGAGAAGACGGAGGGGCAACAGGAGGTCCTGTTCGAGGACTAGGTGTTCTGTCCATGGAGGTTGGTGACAGCGATCACTGACGTGTGATCTTGAAATGGGTGAGGGCCCTCTGGCCTGGTGTGGATTGCGACAT